>CAVYOQ010000051.1:0-35072 GCA_963770075.1 uncultured Alphaproteobacteria bacterium | reverse complement strand
CGCGATTTACAATGCCGGCACCCTGTCGGTCACCGGTTCGGTTTTTTCGAACAATGTCGGCGAAGCGGGAGACGGCGTATCTTCGTTATGATTTCCGCAATGGGTTCTGCGAGTTCGGGCGGCGATGGCGGAAACGGGGACCGAGTCGCCGGTCGGTTTCCGAATGTAGCGGGTGCGGTGGTGCTTATGCTCGCCGCAACCGATATCGGGTTGGGTGACGTCAGGTGTGAGGGGTTGTGATTGTCGTGGATGCGGTTTGTCGGAGACCGGCGCCATCGGAAAATCCGGCGGCGATGGCGGCGATGCTGGATTTGCGGCTGCTGGTGTCCTTAACTTCGGTCTTGCCGGGGGCGATGCGCCATTTCATATCGGCTATGATTACACGGGTAATAAGTTACCGGGAAGCGGCGGCGCCGGCGGGATCGGCATACGCATCAACGGCCGCACGGGATCAGAAGGCCAACCGGGCGGCTCGTCCGTCTATGCAACGGTTTTCACACTGGGTACCTCGGGTAACGACAAGCGCACCGGCATTGACGGCAACGATGAAATTCGGGGATTGGCGGGCAACGACACATTGGTGGGTCTCGCCGGCAAGGATACGCTGGAAGGAAATGCCGGCGACGACCGTCTCGATGGCGGATTTGGCAATGACACCCTATATGGCGGCACGGGTAATGACACACTGAAAGCGTCGACCGGCAGCGACGCATACATTGGCGAGGATGGCACGGACAAGATCGATTTCGCTGCCATCACCAGCGGTGTCACCATCGAACTGTCGAGTACGGTCACGCAGGCGATTTTTGCCGGCGGTGTCTTTATTCAGGGCATCGAGAACATCGGCGGTACCGCGTTTGGCGACAAGCTGACCGGCACCGGCGGCGACAACGAAATCGTCGGGGCGAGCGGCAATGACAAGCTCATTGGCCGTGGCGGGGCCGACACGCTCAATGGCGGCAAAGGAGCCGATACGCTCGCCGGCGGCAACGGGGGCGACAGGCTCAACGGCGGCGACGCCAACGACGCGCTCAATGGCGGCAATGGAGCCGACACGCTCATCGGCGGCGGCGGCAACGACACGCTCAATGGCGGCGCCAGGACCGACATGCTCAACGGCGGCGACGGGGCCGACAGGCTCAGCGGCGGTGACGGCAAAGATACACTCAATGGCGGCAACGGGGCCGACAGCCTCAATGGCGGTGACGGGGCCGACAGGCTCAACGGCGCGACGTTCAGCGATGTCCTGAACGGTGGCGGCGGCAGGGACACGCTCATCGGCGGACACGGCCGCGACGTGATGACCGGCGGCGCAGGCAATGACAGGTTCGAGTTCAACAGCGTCGTCGACTTAAAGGTGGGCTTTGCCTTGCACGACGTAATCCGCGACTTCACGCAAGGCGCCGACAGGATCGACCTCGCGGGTATCGATGCCCAGACCGGCGCCGGGCACGCCGGAAACCAGGCCTTCACCTTCATCGGTGCGGCGCACTTCCACAACGTCGCAGGCGAGCTTCGCCAGTTCACCGCCGGGCACAAGACCATCGTCACCGGCGACGTCGGCGGCGACGGCAAGGGCGATTTCCAGATCGCGCTCAATGGCAGCTATGCACTGACGGACGGAGACTTCGTGCTGTAAGCGACGGGGGCCACGAAGCCGTCGGCCCCTCGCCTCACCGCGTCGCGGTACCCACGAATTGCGGGGCGAGCATCAGATAGCTTTTCTCCGCGATGGCCGCCTCGGCCGCCCCGACGATGCGATCGACGTCGCGCTCGTCGATGCGGCCACTGTCTCGGGCGTAGTCTGCGATGGTTCTGATCATGGGCAGGAGGCGGCCGTCGGTGTCGGGCCGCGTGATCAGCCGCACCTCGACAGCCGAAAAGCCGGCCTTGCCCAGCAGGCCATAAAGCTTCCTGCCGATGTCGGACGTGCGGCAGGCATGGCTCGCCGCGGCCACCAGCGCCGCCCAGTCTTCGGCAGGGACAGGCTCGAGCACCATCATCGGCCAGTCGCCTTCGATGGCGTGCACCTTGCCGCCCGGCTTCAGCACGCGGTGGAATTCGGCCATGGTGGCGGCCGGTTCATCGACGTAGATGAGCGTGTTGCGCGCGGTCAGCCGGTCGAGCGATCGATCCGGCAATGGCATTCTGGTGCCGTCGCATTGATGCACGCTCACCCGCTCGCCAAGGCCGGCGGCCTCGGCATTCGCCCGCGCCTGGGCAACGAACGCCGCGTTGATGTCGAGCGCATGCACGTGGCCCCGAGGCCCGACCCAGTTGGTCATCTCGACGGCGGTATGGCCGGGGCCGCAGCCGAAATCGGCAACCACATGGCCTTTAGCGATCGCTGCCGGCTCGTAAAGCGCAAATGAGGCCGGGTTCCACTGGAACATGCGCTGGTAGCGCTGCAGCCGCGCCGGTTCGATATCGATCCAGTGGTCCTTGTAGAACAGCTCGCGCACCAGGCATCTGCCTCCTTGCGTCATCGCGTCGTCTGGCGAACGCTACAGCTGTGCCTTTTCCTCAAGCTTCCAGCCCAGCCTCTTCAGCTCCTTCTTCGCCAGCGGCGTCGCCGTTCCCGTTATGTAGAGAACCTTCGGGCCGCTGATCCCGCCGCTCTTGGCACCGCTGGTTATGGTGGCGATGGCGCGGCTGGTGTCGGCGGTCCATGACAGGATATCGAATGGGAAGATGCCGATGAGGCCACCCTTCGCGGTGCGCGTCAGCGGGAACGGTACGGCGCCGAATTGGACGAAGGCCGTCAGGTCGTGGTGGCTTTGCTGATAGGCGGCGATCATCTCGAAGCGCTTGCGGATGAAGTAGGCGATGTCGCGGTTGGCAGCGGTGGCGGCGCGCCCAACAAGCTCGTCGATGTTGCCGACAGCGCCCATCCGTTGCAACGCATCGACCATCAGCGTGATGTCGACCGGCGTATAATACTTGTTCTTGATCAACCGCTTGGCCAGCTTGCGGTTGACGCCCAGCTTAGCCAGCCTGGCTTCGTTCAAGTCGATCAGCTGCGCGGGCGAGCTATCCCGGATGACATCGTTGAGATCGTTCGCAGTCGACACGTTGGAGACGATCGTTCCCACCGCCCCGGGGATGGCGATGAAGGCAGCCGA
The DNA here is from genome assembly GCA_963770075.1 of uncultured Alphaproteobacteria bacterium. Classification (GTDB taxonomy): domain Bacteria; phylum Pseudomonadota; class Alphaproteobacteria; order Rhizobiales; family Aestuariivirgaceae; genus CAVVDT01. The sequence continues at coordinate 31,950 of CAVYOQ010000051.1, read as the reverse complement.
GACCGCGAGCTTGCCCGCGGCAGCGGCGCTCGCCATGGAATTGAGCTTGTCGGCCAAGGGCTTGAAGTCGGTATAGGGGTCGACGCCGTACTGGTAGGCGATCAGGCGCTTTTGCTGGGACTGGCCGGTAAGGCTCGCCAGGGTGCTGTCGTGCTCGTCGTCGGTGTGCTTGATGCCGGCGGCAATGCCACTGACCGTCTGACCGATCCCGTTCAGCGTGTTCTTGACCGTGTCGACGGGATTGGTCACCAGCTGGGCGGCGTACTCGACCGGGCTGAGGCCCGCCTTCAGCATGGCCTGCGCGAAGCTCTGGGAGCTGGCGGTCCGGTTGAGGGCGTTGAGGGCGATGAGTTCCTTCGTGCGCATGAACAGCATGCTGTCGCCGCTGGCATAGAACGTCCCGTAGGGCGTCACGATGGTGTAGTTGTGCAGGTATCCATCGCTGGTGACGCGATTGGCGATCTTGTAGTCGGGTCCCTGCGCGGCGGCGCCCAGAAGCTTGCCGGCATCAAAGCTTGGAGGCTGCTCGACCGTGGCGGCCCAGGCAAGAGCGGAGGCAAGGACAAGCGCTGCAAGGGTGAACGCGATGCGAATTTGTCTCATGAGTGATCGTCCTTCTTTCGTCTTGCCCCCCGCCCGTCATCGCCGGACTTGATCCGGCGCTGCTCTCCGCTACCCCATCCGCGGGGTCGGAGTCCATCGCAATGGATGGCCCGGTCTAGCCGAGCCATGACGACCATGGGAGTGATCGTGCAACAGGCTGCAGCACTTCCCGCCGCTATCGCGAACACCCGGCTCCGTCTATCGTCCCCCCTCCCCCTCCTCCATCGACATGAGCGCCACATTGCCACCGCAGACCGGCGTGTCCACAGACATCACCCGCTCGATGGCGAGGCGATTGAGGTCATGGGGGCCCGGCTTTGAGGCCGATGCCGCACAAACCCACTGCCGCCGAAGGGCTGGGCGCCGACCTCGGCGCCGGCCTGCTTGCGGGTGTGATCAGCTGCACCCGCCGACGCTCACCCTTGCGCGATGGAGCGCGCACTATCTGCGGCGGCTCCGCATCGGGACCAAGGCTCATCACAGGGGAGCGTCTTCCTCCAGTCTCCAGCCAAGCCTCCTGAGTTCTCTCTTTGCCAGCCGGGTCGTCGTCCCCGCTATGTAGAAGACTTTCGGTCCGGAAATCCCAAGATGCCGCGCTGCGTCGGTCATGCCCGTGATGGCACGACTGGTGTCGGGGGTCCACGACAGGATATCGATCGGGAAGATACCGATAACGCCGTGGTTCGCCGTCAGCGCCAACGGAAATGGCTCTGTGCCGAAACGTACAAAGGCCGTCAGATCGCGGTGCTTTTCCTGGTAGTCGGCGATCATCTCGAAGCGCTTGCGGATGAAATAGGCAACGTCCCGGCTAGGGGCTGTCGCGGCACGCCCAACCAGAACATCCATGTCTCGAACGCGGCCCATCCGCGTCAGCGCATCGGCCATCACCGTGATGTCGACAGGCGTATAGCGTCTGTTCTGCATCAAATGATCGATCAGAGTGCGGTTGATACCCAGATCGGCAAGCTTCTTCTCGTTCATGTCCATGAGCTGGGCGGACGAATAGTCGCGCACCATGCCGTTGATATTGTTGGCGGTCGATACATCGGAAACGATGGTTCCCGCTGCCCCGGGGATCGCTATGAAGGCAGCCGAGACCACCAGCTTGCCAGCGGCGGCGGCGGTCGCCATGGAGTTGAGCTTGTCCGCCAGGGGCTTGAATTCGGTATAGGGATCAACGCCATACTGGAAGGCGATGAGGCGCTTTTGCTGCGCCTCGCCACTTATGCTCGCTATGGCACTTTCCTGGGTCTTGCCGGCATTCTCGATGCCCGAAGCGAACCCGTTGAACAATTGCCCTATACCGGTGAACGTGTTCTTGACCGTACCGACCGGATTGGTCACCAGATTGCCGGCGAACTGAACGGGGCTGAGGCCCGCCTTCACCATCGCATCGGCAAACTGTTGCGAACTGGCCGTCTTGTTCAACGCATCGAGCGCCGTGAGCTCCTTGGCTCGCATGAGCAGCATCTGGTCGCCACTTGCGTAAAACGTCCCATACGACGTTTGGATGGTGTAGTCGCGCAGATATCCGTCGCTGCGCACGGGATTGACAATCCTGTAGCCGGGTCCTTGCGCGGCGCTACCGAGGATCTTGTAGACATCGAAGCTCGGGGGTTGCTCGAACTTGCCAGCCCAGGCGCTCGTACACGCCAGGACAACCGCTGCAAGGGTGAACGCAATACGAAAGTGTTTCATCAATTCACATGTCCTCATTGATATCTACAAGACTGCAGCCCGCCCCGGGCCTGAACTGTTTGCAATGCGGGCGAAGACGTTCCGGGCGGTGTCGGGCGCAGCACCGGCCATCAACACAAACTTGCCCAATCCAACTCCCCGCTCCACCGCGTCAATGCGTTGCTCCCGGTATCTCGCGCATGGCACGGTCACGCAGATCAAAGATTGCGCGAAGTCACCGGTACTGACAACTCCTTAGGGCCAAGCGGCCTTCCGGGTCGATGGGTGATTGCCTCTATTCTTGGATAATTGTCGCCTTGTTGCTCGAATCGAGATCGACCTTGGCAATGGCGCTGCCCCTTCAATCTCCTCCCTCACCCTCCTCCATGGACATGAGCGCCGCGTTGCCGCCCGAGGCTGTGGTGTCGACCGATATCACCCGTTCAGTGGCGAAGCGGTAGAGGTAGTGGGGGCCGCCAGCCTTGGGGCCGGTGCCGGAGAGGCCCTCGCCGCCGAAGGGCTGGGCGCCGACCACGGCGCCGATCTGGTTGCGGTTGACATAGAAATTGCCCACCCGCATCCGCCGCCGCACCTCCGCCACCGTCGTCTCGATGCGGGTATGGAGGCCGAGCGTCAGGCCATAGCCGGTGTTGTTGATGGCCTCGCACACGTCCGCCAGCCGGTCGCCCTTGAAGCGTACCACGTGCAGGATGGGGCCGAAAACCTCGCGTTTCAGGGTCGTTACGTCCGCCAGCTCATAAGCCGCTGGAGAAACGAAGGTGCCAACCTTGGTCGCCTCCGGCAATGGCAGATCGATGAGGGTTTTCGCCTCTGCTTTCATGCGGGCCTTGTGCGCCTCCAGCATCTGCCGTGCATCTTCGTCGATCACCGGGCCGACGTCGGTCGCGTAATCGAGCGGATCGCCGATACGCAGTTCTTCCATGGCGCCGGTGAGCATCGGCAGTAATCGCTTGGCGATATCGTCCTGCACGAACAGCAGCCGGGCGGCCGAGCAGCGCTGGCCGGCGCTGTCGAAGGCCGACGCCACCAGGTCGCGCACCGCCTGTTCGGGCAAGGCGGATAAGTCCACGATCATGGCGTTCATGCCACCGGTCTCGGCGATGAGGGGAACGATCGCCCCCTCGCGCGCCGCCAGCCCCCGGTTGATGAGGCTTGCGGTGTCGTTGGAGCCTGTGAAGGCAACGCCTGCGATGCGGGGATCGGCGAGGAGCGGGCCACCCACCTTCGCCCCGTCGCCCGGCAAGAGCGCCAGCGCCCCCGGCAGCACGCCCGCCTCGAGCATCAGCCTTGCGGCATGATGGGCAATGAGCGGGGTCTGCTCGGCCGGCTTGGCGATGACGGCGTTGCCGGCGGCAAGCGCTGCGGCGATCTGGCCGGTAAAGATGGCGAGCGGAAAATTCCACGGGGAGATGCAGGCAAAGACGCCGCGCCCGTTGAGAGTGAGCTGATTGCGCTCGCCCGTGGGGCCGGCCATGGGGTACGGCGAGGCGAACTTGGCGCGCGCTTCGGCGGCGTAATAGCGCAGGAAGTCGACCGCCTCGCGCAGGTCGGCCTGGGCATTGTCGAGGGACTTTCCCGCCTCGCGCACCAGAAGTGCCATGAAGATCACGTGGTCGCGCTCATAGAGATCGGCGGTTTTTTCGAGGATTTTCGCCCGCGCCTCGCCACCCAGCGCGTTCCAGTCGAAGCGAGCCTTGTGGGCGGCGGTCAGGGCAGCTTCGAGCTCGGCCTTGCCGGCCTCGCGCACCTTGCCGACGATGACCGAGCGGTCATGCGGCGAGGTGACGGCGCGTGCAGTACCGCCAGCCACCGTCTTGCCATTGATAACGGCGCCAGCCTCCATCGGCTTTGCCAGCGCCTTGCGGATGGCCTCGACCAGCGGTGCGCGGGTGGCGTTGTCCCACAAGGGCAGTCCGCGGCTGTTGGTGCGCTCGCCAAAAATGCGCGCCGGCAGGGCGATGCGCGGGTGGCGCACCGGGTTGAGGGCTTTGGCCTGCGCCACCGGGTCGGCGATGATCTCGCGGATCGGCGCATCGTCATCGGCGAGGCGATGGACAAAGGAGGTGTTGGCGCCATTCTCCAGGAGCCGCCGCACCAGATAGGCGAGCAAATCCTCATGGCTGCCGACGGGTGCATAGATGCGGCACGGCAGGTTCATGCGGTCGCGGCCCGCCACCTCGTCATAGAGCGCCTGTCCCATGCCGTGCAGGCGCTGGAACTCGAAACCTTCGCGGTTGCCGGCCATGGTGACGACGGCAGCCAGCGAGTGGGCGTTGTGGGTGGCGAACTGCGGATAGAAGTGCTCACGGTGCTGCAGCAGATAGCGCGCACAGACGAGATAGGACACATCGGTGGAGACCTTGCGGGTGAACAGCGGGAAGTCATCGAAGCCGCCTTCCTGGGCGCGCTTGATCTCGGTGTCCCAATAGGCGCCCTTGACCAGGCGCAGCGGCAACACCCGCCCGGTCTTCCCGGCGAGCGCGTTGAGCCATTCCAGCACCGGCAGGGCACGCTTGGAATAAGCCTGAACAGCCAGGCCAAGGCCGTTCCAGCCGGCGAGTTCGGGCTCGTTCGCCAGCGTTCCGAACAGTTCCAGCGACAGTTCCAGCCGCTCCACCTCCTCAGCATCGACGGTGAGGCCGATGCCCAGGCGCTTCGCATCGGCGGCAAGACCCGCCACGCGCGGCAGCAATTCATCCATGATGCGCCCGCGCTCCTTTTCCTGATAGCGCGGATGCAGCGCCGACAGCTTCACCGAAATGGAGGGCTTGGAGAAAATATCCCCCTCTCCCTTGGCTCCCGTCGCCACGTCGGCCAGCGCCCGCTTGTAGGAGGCGAGATAGCGATCGGCGTCGGCCATGGTCATTGCCGCCTCGCCCAGCATGTCGAAGGAGAAGCGATAGCCCTCCTTCTCCAGCGGCCTGGCGATGGACAGCGCCTCCTTTATGCTGCGACCGAGCACGAACTGGCGGCCCATGATGCGCATGGCATGGCGCATGGCCTGGCGGATGAAGGGCTCGCTGGTGCGCCCGGTGAGGCGCTTGACATAACTCAGGGCATCGCTCTTGGCATCGCCGCCCAGTTCGATGAAGCGGCCGGTCAGCATCAAGCCCCAGGTCGAGGCGTTGACGAAGAGCGAGTCGGAACGGCCCACATGGCGCTCCCACTGGCCTTCTCCGATCTTGTCGGCGATGAGCTTGTCGGCGGTGCCGGCATCGGGAATGCGCAACAGCGCCTCGGCCAGGCACATGAGCACCACGCCTTCCTCGCTGGACAGGGCGTATTCCTGCATGAAGGCATCGATGCCGCCCTGCTGGCGCCGGCCCTTGCGCACAGCCTCGACCAGCCGCCGCGCCAGCCGCTCGGTCGCCTGCGCGTCGGCCTCGGTGAGGCCGGCCTTGTCGCAGAGCTGCTGCACCAGCTTTGTCTCATCGGCAAAGAGCATCGCGGAAATGGGGACGAAATCCGGCAAGTCGGGGGCTTGCGGAGTGGTAGCGGTCATGGCGGAGCCTCGGTATTGGGGATTTGCGATACGACTAATTTAGCGCCAATCGACTATGGCTTTTCGCCAATTTATGATCTAACTGCAGTGATATTCGCTATAATCTTCAAAATCGATGGGGATTAGCTATTGAAACCGCTCAGCAGTCCCGCGCGATTCGATTCCACTGACATCGCCATCCTCGCCGCCCTGCAGCGCGAGGGACGGCTGCCGGTGGTGGAACTGGCGCGGAAAGTGAACCTCTCCGCAACCCCTTGCACCCTGCGCCTGAGACGGCTGGAGCAAGAGGGCGTCATCACCGGCTACCGCGCCCTCATCGCCCCAGTGGCGCTCGGCCTGTCGCTGGTGGTGTTCGTGGAGGTCAAGCTCAAGTCGAGCGACGAGGCGAGCCTTGAGGCGTTCAACCGCGCCATCCGCCCGGTGCCGGAGGTGCTCGAATGCCACATGGTGGGCGGCGGCTTCGATTATCTCATCAAGGCGCGGGTGCGCGACATGACCCATTACCGCGAGCTTTTGGGCGGCGTCATCGGAGCGCTCCCCACGGTCGAGAGCACCCGTTCCTATTTCGTCATGGAAGAGGTGAAGGACTCCGGCCCGCTACCGATCCCGAAGCCGCACCGCCATCGCCGTTGAGGTTCAGGCTCGCGTCGATCACTGAGCCAATGTGGTTGGTGACCGAATCCACCCGAGTCCCTCCCCACCCAGCGCACAGCGCATCCAGGCGCCGTCGATCATGAGGGCGATGGTGAGCGCCAAGTCATCGGCAGCCTTTGGCGCCACCAGGCCTTTCAGGGCATGGCGCAGATTGCTCCTCATGCGCGCATAAATGGCCTTCACGATGCGGGCATAGCGCGGATGCGTCTCGGCCTCACCGGCAAAGGCGAGCCAGGCGCGGGTCACTTCCGGGTTGAACACGGCCGGCGCCAGATTGGCCCGCACCACCGCATCGAGGCGTTCACGCGGCGTCTCAGCCTCGGCCAGAAGGCGCACCAACTCCTTGGAAATCTCCGTCGAGGCGAGCCGGATCGCCGCCTCGATCATCTCCGCCTTGGTGGCGAAGTAATGATGCACGAGCCCCTGCGCCAGCCCTGCCCGCTCGCTCACCCGCTGTACGGTGGTGCGCGCAAGGCCCTCCTCTTTCATGATCTCAAGCGTCGCCTCGGCCAGTTCCTGCCGGCGCTCGGCGCCCAATTTGCGTCGCATGGCACTCCTCAACTCAGGCACCCCGGCGGGCCGACAGCGCTTGACGCCAGGCTCCGTCATCCTTACATCAATCAAGATTGGTTGTGCAACCAACTTTGAATCCACCTTCAACGCGCCACACTTTGAACGAGGACCGAGCCCTGATGTCGACCCCCGCTCATGCAGCCAATACGCTTCGGCTCGAAGCCGAGGCCGGCCGCCGCAACACGCCGGATTTCTGCTGGCCCACCATAGCCCTGTTCTTCGCCCTCAACGCGGTGGCGGGGCTTGCCACCTGGGCAGCGCTCACCGGCCGCATGCCTTATGTGGCCGCTGCCGCCGTCAACACCGCCTACATCTATTTCCTCTACACCGTGGTGCACGAGGCGGCGCACGCCAACATCTCGCAACGCTACAAGAGCCTCGCGTGGATCGATCTCGTCATCGGCACGCTCGCCTGCATCCCCTTGTGGCTGTTCTTTTACCAGCACAAGAAGCAGCACATGCTGCACCATGCCCGCACCAATTTCGACGACGACCCCGACATCTATTCGCGCGGCGATTTTCTCGGCTGGATCTTCGTGCGCCTGCCCAAGGCGCTGATCGCCTATTTCAACCCGTTGCAGCTCTACCGCGAATGCCTGGCTTACGGAGTGCCGAAGAACGAGACCGTCATCACCATGGCCAGCTTTGCGCTGCAGGCGGCGGGCGCCATCGCCATCATCGCTGCCGGCTACGGGTTCGAGTTGCTGGTCCTGTGGTTCATCCCCTGGTGGATCGGCCAGACGGTGATGCTCACCCTTTTCACCTGGACGCCACACTACGACCATCACGAGACGGGCCGTTATCGCAACACGCGAGTTTCGCTGTTTCCCGGCGCCAACTGGCTGCTGCTCGGCCAGCACCTGCATCTCATCCACCACATGATGCCGGCCATCCCCTATTACCGGTATGAAAAGACTTTCGATGAGATCAGACCCCTTCTCGAACAGCACCATGTGCGCATAGAAGGTCTTTGGCCAAAAGCCTGAGCGTCAGCCATGACAGACCGTTTCGCGGAGAAGGAGACAGCGATGCTGAAAGCCTGCGACTGGAGCTTTCCGGTGCCCATCCGCTATGGCCCGGGGCGCCTTGCAGAGCTGGCCGAGGCGTGCGCCTCGGCAGGCATGTCCAACCCGCTCATCGTCACCGATCGCGGCAGCCGCGCCCTGCCCTTCATCGCCGAAGCGCAACGCTCTCTCAGCGATGCCGGGCTTTCATCGGGCCTGTTCAGCGAGGTCTCGCCCAACCCCACCGACCGCGAGGCGGAAGCCGGCAAAGCAGCCTTCAATGCCGGCGACCATAACGGCGTCATCGCCATCGGCGGCGGCAGCGGCATGGATGCTGGCAAGGCCATCAGCCTCATCGCCCGCAACAACCATGCCCTGTGGGACTTCGACTTCGACGTTGTACCCGCCGCCCTCGGCGCAGCCTCGGCCCTCTCCCCTCTGATCTGCGTGCCTTCCACAGCCGGGACGGGCGCGGAGACGGATTCGACCGCGATGATCACCGACACAAAGCGCGGCATAAAGGGCTGTGTCTGGCACCCGCAGCAAAAACCCGTCGCCGCCATCCTCGATCCCGCCATCACCGTGGGCCTGCCGAAAAGCCTCACCGCGTGGACCGGGTGCGATGCACTCGTGCATGCCATCGAGGCCTATTGCGTGCCGGCATGGCATCCCATGTGCGACGGCATCGCGCTGGAAGCACTCGCGCTTATCCGTCGATATCTGACCCGGGTGGTGAGCGCTCCGCACAACCTGGAAGCGCGTGGCGCCATGTTGGCGGGCTCGTGCCTGGCGGGCGTCTCGTTCCTGAAAGGCCTCGGGCTGGTGCATGCCATTTCCCACATGATCGGTGCGCGCTACGACACCCATCATGGCCTCACCAACGCGGTGCTGCTGCCGGTTGTGCTGCGCTACAACGCCAAGGCGATCGCCGACAAGGTTCCGGCCATGTGCTGGGCCATGGGGCTCAACGGCGGCGATTTCGAGACGTTCTATGAAGCCGTGACCATGATCCTCGATGATGTCGACATCCCCAGAAACCTCGCAGCGCTGGGCATCGAGGCATCGGCGGCCGCCGATATCGCCGCCAAGGCCTTTGCCGATCCGGCCACCAGCACCAACCCGGCACCCGCCACAGTCGCCGACATCGAGCGGCTGATTATCGAGGCGATCGACAAGGCACGTTAAGGGGCACTGGACAGGCGCGCGCCGCCGGGTTCAATTGTCGCCATGTCGCCATCGCGCCTCGTCACCGTCCGCACCGTCGAGCAACTGCGCCACCAGGTTGGCCAGTGGCGGGCGCAAGCCCTGCGCACGGCGGTCGTGCCCACCATGGGAGCGCTGCACGACGGCCATCTGCGCCTGGTGGATCAGGCCATCCGCCATGCCGAACGGGTGATCGTCACCATCTTCGTCAATCCGCGCCAGTTCGCGCCCAGCGAGGACCTGTCGCGCTATCCCCGTGACGAGAAGGGCGATATCGCCCGGCTAAAGGCGGCCGGCGCCCATCTGGTCTTCGCCCCCGACATCACCCAGATGTACCCGTCGGGCTTTGCCACCACCGTCAGCCTCGCCGGCCCGGCCAGGGTGGGACTGGAGGACCGCTTCCGCCCGCATTTCTTCGACGGCGTCGCCACGGTGGTCGCCAAACTCTTCGCTCAGGCCAATTGCGATTACGCCATGTTCGGCGAAAAGGATTTTCAGCAGCTCAAGGTGGTGATGCGCATGGCGCGCGACCTCGACATTCCAACCACGGTGATCGGGGTAGCAACGGTGCGCGAGGCGGACGGCCTCGCCATGTCCTCGCGCAACGCCTATCTGGCCCCGGAGGAACGCAAGATCGCTCCCCTCCTTCATGCCGAATTGCAGGAAGCGGCCAAGGCCATCCGCGCCGGCCGCTCACCCCACTACGCCACCCGCCGCGCCCGCGCCGCGCTGAAAGAGGCCGGCTTTGCGGTGGACTACGTCGCTGCCCGCAACGCCGACACACTCGAACGCCTCAAGGACACCACCGAACCGGTCCGCCTCCTCGCCGCCGCCTGGCTGGGCACGACGCGGCTGATCGACAATATCGCGGTGTGACCCTCACATTTCCTCCCCCGGAAAGGGGGAGGGAGTATTACGTCAGCTTTTCCGGGAACCCCGGCGCACGCAAATCGGTCTTGAGCGCGTCTTCCAAGAGCTTCACCACCTGCGTCGACCAGGCGCCGCCGCCAAAGACCTCTTTTGCCTTGACGAAAATCTGGTTGGTCATGCCGGCCAGTTCCAGCGGCACGCCGAACTCGCGCCCGAACTGCATGGCAAAGCCCAGATCCTTCAAAGCCAGGTCGTTGGTGAAGCCGATGTCGTAAGAGCCGTTGAGAATGAGCTGGCCCTCGGTCTCGTGCACGAAGGAATTGCCCGAGCTCGCCTTGATGGCATGAAACGCCTGGGCGAGGTCGAGCCCGCCCCTTTTCGCCAGCATCAGCGCCTCGCCGCAGGCCACCAGATGGATGAAGGCGAGCATGTTGGTGATCACCTTGATCACCGCCGCCGATCCCAGCGGACCCATGTGGAAAATCTCCCCGCCCATGGCTTCGAGCGCCGGCTTGTGGGCCGCGAACAGGTCCTCATCGCCCCCCGCCAGCACCGTGATCTCGCCATGGGCGGCGCGATGCACACCGCCGGTCACCGGGCTTTCCAGCGTGCGAATGCCCTTTTGCGCCGCCAGCGCCGCATAGCGGGTGATCTCGTCGCGCCCCAGCGTCGACATCTCGATCCAGGTGCCGCCGGCCTTGAGGCCCGCCAGCACGCCATCGTCACCGGTCAGCACCACCTCGGTCACCCTGGGCGACGGCAGGCAGGTGATGACGGCATCGACACCCTCGGCCAGCACGCTTGGTGTATTTGCCCACTTGGCACCCTGCTCGAGGTGGCGCGTGGCCAATGACTTGTCGATGTCGTTCACGGTGACGTCGAACCCGTGCTTGATGAGGCTCTCGGCCAGATGCCCGCCCAGATGGCCGAGCCCGATATATCCGTAGCGCATGTGTGGTTGCCCTTTATTCGTAGCACGGCCCCATAACGGGCGTGAGGTGCAGTTCGTCGCCCTCGTAAGGGTGGGCCAGCGCCACCTCCTCGTTGAGCTCGATGCCGAGACCCGGTTCGGTGGGCGGAATGACATAGCCCCCCTCCCAGCGCATGGGCTTTTTCAAGATCTCGGCATGAAAGCCCGTCCAGCGCTGGATGCTTTCGAGGATGAGGAAATTGGGCGTGCAGGCGGCAAGCTGCACATTGGCCGCGCCCTCCACCGGCCCGCAATAAAGGTGCGGCGCCATCTGGGCATAATGCGCCTCGGCCATGGCGGCGATCTTCTTTGCCTCCAGCAGGCCCCCCACCCGGCCGAGCGCCGGCTGCAGGATGCGCGCCGCGCCCGTTTGCAGCACGCGGGCGAACTCGTACTTGGTGGTGAGCCGTTCGCCGGTGGCGATGGGAATCGAGGTCTGGCGGGCGACGATGGCCATCTCCTCCGGCATCTCCGGCGGTGTCGGCTCCTCGAACCACAGGGGGTCGTAGGGCTCGATCTTCTGCGCCAGGCGGATGGCGCCCGAGGTTGTGAACTGGCCGTGCGTCCCGAACAGCAGATCGGCCTTCGATCCAACCGCCTCGCGCAGCCGCCGGCAGAATTTTTCCGACCGCTCGAGCGCCTCCAGGCTCGGCATACGCGGATCGAAGGAGGAAAACGGCCCGGCCGGATCGAACTTGATGGCGGTAAAACCCTGCTTCACATACCCCGCTGCCGTTTCCGCCGCCACGTCCGGGTCGGAATAGACGGCCGGATCGGCATAGACATCGCCCGAGCTCGGATAGAGGTAGGTGTAGCTGCGCAGGCGCTCATGCACCTTGCCGCCCAGGAGCTCGTAGACCGGCTTGCCCACCGCCTTGCCGCTGATGTCCCAAAGGGCCATCTCCAGCCCCGACAACACCGCCATGAGCGAGATGTCGGGCCGGCCCGAATAGCCGCGCCCGTAGACGTTGCGCCACAGCATCTCGATGCGGAACGGGTCCATGCCCTCGACGTGATGGGCGAACACATCGGCCACCATCGCCTTCATGGTGCCGGGTGAGAAGCTGGCGCCATAGACCTCGCCGATGCCGGTCAGGCCGTTCGAGGCGGTGAGCTTGACGAAGATGAAATAGCGCCCGCCAAAGCGCGGCGGCGGGTTGCCGACAACAAAAGTGTCGAGCCCGGTGATCTTCATGGCACATGCACCCCTTTGCCTCCGCCGCCGGTCAAGGCGCGGTCTTTCGCGATCGGCACTCTGCCACAGGCCCAGATGCGCGATTTAGGGAATGCGACCATATTGCCGCCGCCAGCGCCTCGTATACGAAGCTTCGGCCTTTGCGGGTGTTCATGCCTGCCCGAAGCGCCACCATGCTCCGTGATGCTCCGCGCTGCCCCCGGCCTCAGAGATTGATTCAAGCAGGAGTGCCAACCCCATGGCGACGCGGGACAAGGAGCAGAGAAACAAACCCATCGCCCGTGATCCCGTCATGGCCGAACGCGATCCGGCCATCCTTTTCCTCTCTCACCCCTTCCACTCCATGGCGGACACCACATTAGCGCAAATGCATATATGATTCATACCATTAGGAGAAACAGTGCGGCTTCGATGCCGTCGTCTGTACCGACAATTGATTCCGGCTAATTATCAGCCAATCGGTCAAAATCTCGCGGTTATACCAACGGCTTTGACGGGTGACTTTCTGGGGGAGCAGCTGGTCCATCCCACTAAGAGAAGTCCGCCGCGCGCCAGTTGCTCTTCAACCCACTGCCCATGGTACAGGTGCATCTTGCGACCGATTGCGCCGCCATAGACAGTCCCACAGCCCGACGCCACCAATCCGGCATCGCAGTTGTCGATGTCGTCAGTTACCAAGTACGGCACAATCACGTGATCGTGGGGGGCTCAGGTGCACAATCGGGTGTTGTGTGACTGAAATTTAATCTTGCGTCTCCTTGCCCGCCGCGTTGCAACTGTCGCGGGCACGTCATCGAAAACTCAAGCGTTTGCGAGAGAAAACCAGCTCGCGTGATGACGGCAGGCCGGTCCTCTCACTGGTCGCAGACCGGCCCGCGTGAGCAATTTTGCACAGCATGCGAGCGTGGCCTCCGACACCCTGCATTTGAAACCCATGCCCCGATCGACCAGCGCATATGCGCCGGGCCTCAACTCGTCCTGCCGGAGGATCAAATGGAAAAAACCGATACAGTCATCGCCGTCTTTGCTGACCACAATGCCGCGGAAACAGCCGTGAAAACCCTGACCGCTGCCGGCATCGAGATGAAAAACATGAGCGTTGTGGGCAAAGGCTACCATACCGACGAAAAGGTCGCAGGCTTCTACAATACCGGTGACCGGGTGAAGTTCTGGGGCACGCGCGGCGCGTTCTGGGGCGGCCTGTGGGGTTTGTTCTTCGGCGGGCTGTTCTTGACCATTCCCGTCGTTGGCCACGTGGTTGTTCTTGGCTACCTGGCCACCATTGCGATCACCGCCATCGAGAACGCGGTTGTCGTCGGGGGCCTGAGCGCAATTGGTGCCGCGATTTACAGTATTGGCGTGCCCAAGGACAGCGTGATCAAATACGAGACCGCCCTCAAGGCCGACAGCTTTCTCGTCATGGTGCACGGCACGGCAGCAGAGGTGGCGAGCGCCAGGAAGGTCCTCGGCAAGTCCAGCCCGACAAGCCTCGATGTGCATTCCGGCACTCAGACGCAAGCACAGCAGGATCAGCTCGTCCGCGCGGCTGGCTGACGGGCACGGGCGGGCCAACGCCTCAACATGGCAAGCACTCACGGCCTGCCGTTAGCGCCCGAACGAGGCCGCCCCCGTTTCCCGCTTTGGCTTGTCCTGCCCGCTCTCTTGCGTTGCCTGGCCAGATGTGCCCGACCGCAAGCATGCCTGACACACAAGGCCTCCGGGGAATGGGACGAACTGAAGGAAGACCACGATGACACCCGCAACCGCCAAGCCGAAGCTCGCAAATCCACGCCGGGATCGAAGCCCGATGCGAAAGATGATTTGAAGTCGCTGCCCATAGCGGAGGTGGAAGAGAAACTGGGGTCGTCGCCAGACGGCCTGACGCAAGCCGAAGCGGAAAAGCGGCTGACCCGCTATGGGCCCAACGAGATCGAAGAAAAAAAGACCAACGAATTCCTGAAATTCCTCAAATATTTCTGGGGGCCGATCCCGTGGATGATCGAAATGGCTGTGGTTCTGTCCGGTGTCGTCCAGCATTGGCCGGACTTTTTCATCATACTGGTGCTGCTCTTCGCCAACGCGATGATCGGGTTCTGGGAAGAACACCAGGCCGGAAATGCCATCGATGCCCTGAAGGCGGGGCTGGCGATCAAGGCCCGGGTGAAACGCGACGGCAAGTGGGTCACGCCGCCGGCGCGCGAACTGGTGCCGGGCGACGCCATACGCTTGCGCCTTGGCGATATCGTGCCGGCGGATGCGCGGCTTCTGGAGGGTGACGAGGTATCCGTCGATCAGTCGGCACTGACCGGCGAATCGCTGCCCGCCACGCGCAAGGCTGGCGATGCGGTGTTTTCCGGCTCGATCATCCGCCGTGGCGAGATTGGCGCGCTCGTCTATGCCACGGGCACCGATACCTATTTCGGCAAGACGGCGGAATTGGTGCAGTCGGCGGCGACGGCCAGCCATTTCCAGAAAGCCGTCCTGAAGATCGGCAACTATCTGATCATGCTCGCCGTGGTACTGGTGGCCGTGATCATCGCGGTCGGGATACTGCGCGGTGCGCCGGTCCTCACCGTGTTGGAGTTTGCGCTGGTCCTGACGGTAGCTGCCATACCGGTGGCGATGCCGACGGTGCTCTCGGTGACGATGGCGGTCGGTGCGCGCCTGCTTGCCAAAAAGCAGGCGATCGTGAGCAAGCTGGTTGCCATCGAGGAATTGGCCGGGGTGGACGTGCTGTGCGCCGACAAGACCGGCACCTTGACCCAGAACAAGCTCACCCTGGGCGAGCCGTTTTGCCTGGGCAAGGCCACCGCCGGACAACTCATCCTCGCCGCCGCGTTGGCCTCGCGATCAGAGAACGACGACACCATCGATCTCGCGGTACTGGGCGGCCTGAAGGACAAATCGGCGCTGAAGCCTTTCAAGGTGACGCATTTCCAGCCCTTCGATCCGGTGCATAAACGCACCGAGGCCACCGTCACGGGGCCGGACGGAAAGACCTTCAAGGTGACGAAGGGCGCGCCTCAGGTCATCCAGGCACTGGCGGCCAATGCCGCAGCGGTCAAGGGTGCCGTCGACAAAGCCGTCGACGATTTCGCCGCGCGCGGATTTCGTGCGCTCGGGGTGGCCCGGGCGGATGGCAAGGGGAAATGGCAGTTTCTTGGCGTCTTGCCGCTGTTCGATCCGCCGCGCGACGATGCCAAGGCGACCATCGCCACCGCCCTGAAAATGGGTGTCAAGATCAAGATGGTGACCGGCGATGCATTGGCGATCGCCCGCGAGATGGCCAAAACGCTTGGCATGGGCGCAAACATTCTCGACGGCGCCACCCTCGGCGACTCCAAGACCACGGAAACCGCCGCGATAACCAAATCCATCGAGGACGCCGATGGCTTTGCGCAAGTGTTCCCCGAGCACAAATTCCACGTCGTAGATGTGCTGCAGAAGCACGGCCACATCGTCGGCATGACGGGCGACGGGGTGAATGACGCGCCCGCGCTGAAGAAGGCCGACTGCGGCTTCGCCGTCTCGGGGGCGACAGACGCGGCGCGCGCGGCGGCTTCCATCGTGCTGGTGGCGCCGGGGTTGTCGGTGATCATCGACGCGATCAAGGAAAGCCGGAAGATCTTCCAGCGCATGAACAGCTACGCGATGTACCGCATCGCCGAGACGCTGCGGGTGTTGTTGTTCATGACCCTGGCAATCCTGATCTTCAACTTCTACCCGCTCACGGCGGTGATGATCGTGATGCTGGCGATCCTCAACGATGGCGCAATCCTGTCCATAGCCTATGACAATGTCCGCTACAAAAATGCGCCCGAAGCCTGGAACATGCGCCTCGTCCTGGGCATTGCCACGGTGCTGGGGCTGGTCGGTCCCATCGCAGCGTTCGGGCTGTTCTTTCTCGGCGACCACACCTTCCATCTCGGCCATCCGCAACTCCAGACCATGATGTATCTCATGCTGTCGATCGCCGGGCATCTGACGATCTTCCAGACCCGGACGCGTGGCCCGTGGTGGTCGACACGCCCGGCCTGGATACTGTTGGCGGCGGTCATCGGGACTCAGGCCCTGGCAACGCTGGTGGCGGTCTACGGCGCCGGGCTCGTGACACCGCTGGGCTGGAAGTATGCGGGCGTTGTCTGGGGCTACGCCTTTGCCTGGTTCCTCGTGACCGACCCGATAAAGCTGCTCGCCTACCGGGTCCTCGATCCCGTCAAGGCCACAACCAAGACGGAAACCAAAATGCCACAAAAGACCAGGGCCACGCACAAGCCTGACGCCAAGCCCGAGCCCGAGCCCGATGCAAAGGCCGAACCGAAGGCCGATGCGAAAGAAGAGCCCGAGGCAGGCCCGAAAGCCGGGCCTGAGCCGGACGCGAAAGGCAAGCTGAAGCCTGACGATGCAGCGGAGCCCGAGCCAGCCGCCAAGGCCAAGCCTGAAACCAAACCCGCGCCCGAGGCGCCAGCCGAGTCCGAGCCCAAAGCCGATGTCGCGGCCCTGTTCGATATGAAGCTCGGTGACGTGCTTCTGGCAGGACTGGCCGAGGACCCCAAGAGCGTTGCGCAGATCGTCTCACACGCTGTCGAGGACGCGGCCGCGGCGACGAGCGATGCCGATACAACATCCAACGACAAGCCCAAACCTGAAACCAAGGCTGGGTCCAAACCCAAAGCCAGGGCCGAGCCCCAGCCTGCCGCCAAAGCCGCGCCTGAACCCGAAGCCAAAGCCGAGCCTAAACCTGAAACCGGATCCAAACCTGAGCCTGAAGCCAAAGTGGATACCAAACGCGGGGCGCGATCATGATTCCAGATTGGCTGCACCTCCTCTCCATTTTCGCTTTGGTCCTCGGCTTCGCAACAGCCGGAGTGATCATGATCGACGAGGTCCGACATCCGCAGCGCATGTGGATTATGAACGTCGTCTGGCCGGTCGCGGCATTGTTCGGAACGGTGCTGACGATCTGGGCCTATTTCCGCTATGGGCGGCTCGCGACGGCGGGAGCGGCAAAGAACGCGAAGAGCGGAGACCGCGAACCGCCAAGCAAAATCGAGATGCCTTTTGCCGTGATGGTCGGTAAGGGCACGCTCCATTGCGGCAGTGGTTGCGCTCTCGGCGATATCTGCGCCGAGTGGCTGGCCTTTGCCTTTCCCTCGATCACCGTGTGGTTAGGGTGGCACACGCTCTTCGGCGAGAAGATATACGCCGTCTGGCTGCTCGACTACATATTCGCTTTTACGATCGGTATTGCATTTCAGTATTTCACGATCGTGCCGATGCGCCATCTAAAGATGGCTGAGGGAGTCTGGGCGGCGATGAAAGCGGATGCGCTGTCGCTGACAGCGTGGCAGATCGGAATGTACGGCTTCATGGCCTTCGCGAACTTTTATTTCTCCCACCACGTCCTCGGCGCCGGACTCCAGGTCGATAGCGTCGAGTTCTGGTTCATGATGCAGATTGCGATGTTGTGCGGCTTTCTCACAAACTATCCGGTGAACTGGTGGCTGCTCCGCTCCGGAATCAAGGAAATGATGTGAGCGGCAATGCCGCTGGAAGGAAGACGATGAAAATACACACCAAGGACTTTCGCGTCGGCGAAGGCGATAGGGTCGACCTCGACAAATGGCCGACGAGCGTCGATCCCGTGTACAAGTCGAAGAAACACTACAAGAAGATCCTGGACAAGCACGTCGAGAAATTGAGTGCGTTGCAGCGGCTTCACTACGCATCCAACCGCTACGCCGTCCTGCTGATCTTCCAGGCGATGGACGCGGCGGGCAAGGATGGCGCCATCAGGCACGTCATGTCCGGGGTCAATCCGCAAGGCTGCCAGGTGTTCAGCTTCAAGCATCCAAGCCCCACTGAACTGCAACACGACTTTTTATGGCGCACCAACCCGCGACTTGCCGGAACGCGGCCGCATCGGGATTTTCAATCGATCCTACTACGAGGAGGTGTTGATCCTTCGGGTGCATCCCGAGATTTTGCGCAACGAAGGACTTCCGGATGCCTTGCTCGACGAACCCGAGATCTGGCGCGACCGCTACCGCTCGATCGTTGATCTCGAGCGACACCTCCACAGCAACGGAACACGCATCATCAAGTTCTTCCTCCACCTCTCGAAGGACGAACAGCGAAAGCGCTTCCTCGACCGTATCGACGAGCCGGACAAGAACTGGAAATTCAGCATGGCGGACATCGAGGAACGGAAATTCTGGCCGCACTACATGACGGCCTTCGAGGAATGCCTCGAGGCGACGAGCATCGGCGATGTGCCCTGGTATGTCGTTCCCGCCGATGACAAGAAAAATGCCCGGCTGATCGTGTCCCAGATCATCGTCGAAACGTTCGAAGGACTGCGGATGGCATATCCGGAAACGAGCCCGGAACGCCGCAAGGAATTGCAGGAGATACGCAAGAAACTGGCAAACTGACATGGTGAGTGAGCTGGCGCATCAGCGCAAACAGCACACGCTGGAGCCATGATCGCCGTTGTCTTCGAATGGATCCTCAAAGGTCCACCCACGACCGCCGGGACAATTGCCACGCAGGGCTCGCTGGACAATGATAAGGCAACGCTGCCCCCTGACTGAAAGCGGCCGCCAGCTTGCGGCGAGACGGCTGGCGCCATGCATCCACCACCCGGCGAGCCGGCAGCAACCGTCGCTTTTGCCGTCAGTTCCAGAAGACCCGGGATTTTTTGAATTTGCGCCACAAGGCCGTAGTCCGGTTCCACTGCATATCTGCCCGGGTCCGGCTGGCACCAATGACCCATCCGATGGGACGCTGCAAACGAGGGTCATTCGCGAACCGCGGATGCGAACTGGCGAACAGCGCCTTCATCACGACGACATCGTTCAGGTCGCCGAAAACCACTTGCAGAGCCTTGAGACGGCCCAAGAAGCGTTCGGCCCGTTTTGCCGGAAACAGCTTGGCAAAGAACTCCACTGCATAACGCAGTTTCTTGAGTTCCTTGCGCAACTCATGGCGCTGGGCAGCGGTCAGGTTCGCCAGATGGCGGGCGCGCTTGCCCACCTTCACCCAGCGCCTGGCGAGCGCGGCGCGCGCCAGCTTCCTGACCGGCGCTTGCAATCTGGCGGCTTGCCCGACATCGGATGTATCGATCCAGGCGCGCGTTTCGACAAAGCGCACGAGGTCGATCAACATGGCCTGAGTGCGGCCATCGATCAGGATGGCGCGCAGTTGCTCGCGAACCCCTGCTACCTCACTGCGCAGCGCTTCGGCAAGCAATGGCAATCCGCTCTCGTCGGGATGGGCTTCAGCTTGCTTCAGGACGACATCGTTGGTTATCGCATCGAGGTCGCGCAGGCGTCCGACTTCGCGCCCGAGCCAGCGGGCCTCGGCGTTGAGCCGCGCCATCTCGGCGCCGCCCACTACAGGGGTGAACACAGCAAAGGCGCTGCGCAGCCGCCGTAGGCCTACCCGTAGCTGATGTGGCCCTTCCGGGTCATCCAGTTTCTCAATCACACCTATGTTGGCGGCGATCTGGTCGATACATTCGCGCAAGATGTCGCGCGCCGCCTGCTCGGCGGTCTGCTTTGGGTGGAGAGCAACGGTGTGGGCGCTTCTGGGTGCGATCGCCACATCGATCCGCCCTTCCCGGGCGAGCATATACCCGCGCGCGCCCTTGGACAGTTTGGAAAAGATGAGCCCGCCCTTTGGAATGCCCGCCTCCCACAGCGCGTGGTCTGGCGTGTCCAGATAGGTACTCTTGAGCACGCTTGATCTGGGGTGGCCGCTCATCAGCTTCGAAATCTGACCACGCTTCCAGAACTGCCTGGCCGTCGGCTCGTCGATCGTGAATTTGAGTTCGATTTCATTCATGTGATGATACCCTGCCGAACCAAGTGCTGTTCAGGTGAATCTTATGACCAAAACACCCGGCGAGAATGGGTAGACCACCAACTTGGCAATGCTATCTCAGCCCGAAGTACCCCAGAACAAAGATGACGATTACAATTGCTCCGACTAGCCAGATCAGGTTGTTCACTTTCGGGTACTCCTTGTTTCCGACACTCGTCGGGTCCTTCGAGCGGCGCGCTTGTGACATAGGGCCTCGCCGGCGAATCTGGTTGCCCTATTCAATTAAAGATGGACCCCTTCCCAAAAGGGGGCTGTACAGAATTGCTCATGCCTGGGGGGTTAGCCGAGCGTAACAGGTCATCAGCGGCATCTTGCACGTGCTCAAGAAGGGCTGCGGGTTGCGCAGTTGGCCGTTGAACGCTGATGCGTTCCATAACATTGCACGCTCCTCTTGTGTTCACGGAGCCCGCCGGTCGCGGCGGGCTCCACGACGGACGGTTAGTTGTTCGACCCGGTTTTGTTCGAGACATGGGCCTTCCAGTAGGCATCCACCTTCTTACTCTCCTGGTCGAAGTGGCCGGAAGCCGCGAATTGGTCGCTGGTCACTTGCGGTGCGGCATCCATGACAGCCTTGGTTGTGTCGAGCACCAGCAAATTCATGCCGGGGGTTACTTTGAAGCCCTCCCACGGGACCGGCACGTACTTTTCACCGATCCCGAAAATTCCGCCGCGGCCGATGACGAGATAGGCGATCTTGCCTGTGTGAGGACTCATCACGAGATCATCGACGCTGCCCAGAGCGTTGTCTTGAGGGTCGCGCACGTCGGTGCCGAGCAATTCGTCGGTACGAAAGGCGGTTGTCGCATTTGCGACCGGCAGGGCCGCAGCGATTTGATTCTGCCGCCAGTGCGTTGTGTCTGCCATGGGAAGTTTTCCGCTTCGCATCTCAGATACATATGTCTTGTAGGCATCGCGGGTCGTCGCGAGCACGTCCTCGCACGGCTGCGCCTGGCCATGGCGGGCGAGAATGTTGGCGGCCGCGAGAAGCGTCCGCACCTCGTAGCCCGGCCGCACGTTCCGGTAGCCCGCTACTGGCGCGTTGACCATGCCGTGTGTTTGATAGCCGACCATCGGATAGCCGTAGCCGTAGCTGGATCCACCCAGCCAGTAGCCGTCCTTTCGCATCTGAACGTTAAAGGCGCGAAGATCTTTCAGACAGGCCTCAGCGGGCTTCGTGCCGGAGACGTTCTTGCCGGGCGAGACGACGGGGTTAACTGTACCGGTTGCAGCAGGCTGGGCTGCGAAAACGGGTGTTGCCGACGCGATCAGCGGCATTGCGAACCCGAGTGACAGGCATGCTGTTGCGAGCTTTGAGCGTTTCATTTGTTCGTGTCCTGTTGCGGTCCTGAGCCGGGCTTCGTGGCTTATTGCCGCCGCGTCTCGACCATTGGTTGAGGAAATCTCACCGCGGAATTTGGAAGATGTGCGTGATTGGCTTCTGTTCAAAATTGACCAGTGCGTCGTTGTGGCGCGAGACACCACCGATATGCCAAATGGCGGTGGCGTAACCTGACGCGAATTGGCGCGACGCAGGAAAAGCGGACCGTGCCTTCGGCTGGTGAGCAATTTTGCTCAGCAAATGGTCGAACCAAAGACCAAGATCGACAGGCGTGGGGCACCCTATCGAGCAAGGAAACCACGCTTGCTCTACATGGCGTGAGCGCCTTGCTGTGGTCTGCGGTGCCGCCTTGAATTCATCGACGTGAAGGCAAATCCATCATGAAGGAGCACGGATCCGTCTATCCGGTCATCATATGCGGGGGCGCGGGAACCCGCCTGTGGCCAGCCTCGCAAGCTTTGAGACCAAAACAGTTCATTTCATTATTCGGGACTGAAACACTTTTCAGCCAAACGATCCGCCGCGTGCAAGGAATTGGCGACTGCAGGCACCTGGTCGTCGTGACCGGCAATGCCCATGCCAGCCTGGTCGTGGACCAATTGCAAGGCACGGCATTTGACACCACCGTCCTGCTGGAGCCCGAGGGGCGGGGTTCGGCGCCTGCAATGGCCGCCGCGGCAAGCTGGATCGCCTCACGAGACCCTGACGCGGTCGCCGTCTTTGTGGCTTCGGACCACTATATCCCCGATGCAGCAGCCTTCGCCCAGGCGATGGACGTGGCGGTCGCGGCGGCCCGTCAGGGTCGGATTGTCACCCTCGGGATCAAGCCCACAAAACCGAATACAGGCTATGGATACATCCGTCCTGCCAAGCCCGGAGCGGTCTTGGAAGTTGTTGCGGTCTCGCGCTTTGTCGAGAAGCCAAACCACGCCAAGGCCGAGGAGTACGTCGCCAACGGGTATTTGTGGAATAGCGGCAACTTCGTCGCGAAAGTCTCAACCTTGCTGGCGGAGCTGAAGCTCCATGCACCCGATGTGGAGACGCGCGCCCGCCAGGCAGTAGGCGATGCGGAATTGACACCGGTTGGTTATCGCCTTGGGACGGCCTTCCTTGAGGCTCCCAACGTATCGATTGACTACGCGGTCATGGAGAAGTCGAGTTGCGTTTCGGTCCTTCCCACGACTTTGCAGTGGACCGACCTCGGCGCCTGGGATCAGGTTCTCGACGTCATGCCCAGAGATGGCGATGGTAACGCCACCGCCGGCAGGACGATATTGCTGGATACCCAGGACAGTCTCGTGCGCGCGGCCGAAGGCGTGACAGTTGTCGCTCTCGGCGTGCGCAAACTGGCGATTGTCGCTATGGACAATCATGTGCTGGTTTCCGACCTGGGCTGCAGCCAGATGGTCAAGTCCGCCGTGGAGCAGTTGGGAAAGCTCACCTTGGTGCCGGCTGAAGCGCAAACCATCGCTCCGACTGAAGACCTTGGCTCGCAAACTAGACACTTCAGAACCTGGCTTTTCACGCAAGCCCTTCCGCTTTGGTGGTGCTTCGGCGCCGATCATCCAGGCTGGGGGTTTCACGAAAGCCTTTCACTTGGCGCCAGGCCCGCCGGGGAACCTCGCCGCAATCGCGTGCAGGCTCGCCAGACCTACGCCTTCGCGACAGCGGGCAGACTGGGTTGGGATGGCCCTTGGCGTTCGGCGGTTGACTGGGGCCTCGTCGCACTGCGAGACCACTACCGCCGACCTGATGGCCTGTTTCGAGCCCTGGTCGGGCCGGATGGGAGCATTCTTGAGGACACAGTCAGCCTGTACGATCAGGCTTTCATTTTGTTGGCGCTCGCGTCCACTCACGAGTTCCGTCAGCAGTCCGAATTGCAGGCCTTGGAGCTCCTGGACGCCATTGAGGCGCGCGCCCGACACGTGGCGGCCGGCTTTCGGGAGCGTGGCGGATTAATCCGCTCAAAAGCCCACAGGCTTCTGCTTGAAGCCGCATTGGCATGGATTGAAGCGGGAACCAGCCCACGCTGGAGAGCGCTCGCCTCCGAGATAGTGGAACTCACCCTTGAACATCTGATCGACCCTCAACAAGCTGGCCCGGGCAAGGCGCTTGCCGCCGACCGCCACCCGGTCGTTGCGGGTGATGCGGAGGTGATTGAACCCGGACACCAATTCCAGTGGTCGTGGCTGCTGGAACGCTGGTCGCAGCTGTCCGGCGACGGCCACGCCGCGAATGCCGCCTTGGGGCTGTACAATGCCGGCCGGCGCGGAGATGACGCTGGTAGCGGCGTCGGCGTTGATGTGATCCGACGCGAACCCGCAGGGCCTGGTGCTGCTGGTGGCAGAAAGGCGAGGTTGTGGCCGCACACCGAGCGCTTGAAGGCGGCGCTGCTGCTCTGCGAGCGTGCAACGGCTATCGAAAGAGTTCAGTTTGAGTCTCACGCCTTGCAGGCGTGTGGCACCCTACGCCGTCAGCTCGATCTCGAAACCCGAGGACTTTGGAGCGACAATTCGAAGGCTGAAGGTGAATTCGTACGAGAAGCGGTGCCGGCAAGCGCCCTCTACCATGTCGTTTCCGCCATTCAGCAGCTGCATGCGACCACCGGCCTTCACGCCCGTCCCGACAAGCTATTCGGGCCTCGTGAGGCTATGATTGTCCAAGCGGCCGAATAGGTTGCAGTAACACTGGCTGCTCTCGTCCGGCCAGCGCCGCGATGGCGGATTGACCCTAGTTTGGGCGTACCACGCATATGCAAAACGCGGCGACGAGATACCCGCCGAGGATATCTGAGGGATAGTGGACACCCAGGAAGATACGCGAGGCGCCGATCAACAGCACAAGGCAGGCAATGCCGACCCACAGGGCAACGACGGGCAACCTCGCCCGGATATGGTGCTGCGCAATCAGCCCGATCGCCACATAGAAGGCGAACGAGAACAGGGCATGGCCACTCGGAAAGCTGTAGCTCGCCGGCATGGTGTGCGGAAATATCTCCGGTGGCCGGGCCCGGTGCACCAGCCATTTGAGGCCATTCTCCAGGGCAATCGCCAGGATCATGACGAAGGTCAGATCGAAGGCGGCCCGACGCTCGGATTTGACAACAAGGATTGTGAGCGCAAGGGCCGCCAGTGCCGCGAGCACTGCGCCCGAACCCAGCACCGATACCGCTCGCCACGCCGCGACGGCGCCGGCTGTATCGATCGCCAGTACCCTGTGTTGCAAAGCGAGATCGAACGCGTCGGTCCGCCCGCCATAGACGAGCCCCGCGAGCCCGGCCGCAAGCGCGGCAAGGCCCACGGCCGTCGCGACGCGCAGGCTAGGTGTGTGCATGAGGTTCAGCTTCGGCCGGCACGATGACGCGCAGGGCCTTCGGCAGGACGCGATAGGCCAAGGGCGTGGAGAGGCGGAAGACCTCGCCGTCGGCCGCCACGGCCAGAGACCGGTACGGGCTCGAGACAACGAGCGTCTTGACTTCGGCCGTCATCACATCGGCAGTCTCCTCGCGGCCCCGCAGGATTTCAAACGCGCCGGCCAGCAGGTTCAGTCTCGTGTCGGCTGTCGACATCATCACCCACAGGTGACCGCCATCGAGCGCCTCGCGCCGCCCCACGCCGGCCGCGCCCGCGGCATAGCTGTTGTTGCCGACGAAAAGCATAGGCGTCTTGCATCGGATGGCCGAACCCGTCGCCGGCTGCAGGTCGAGGGCGAGATGGCGAAAGCGGGCAAGGATCTTGAGCGAAGCCCGGATGAAAGCCAGCCACTTATGCTCGCCGGAGCGTTGCAGGGATTCGCGCATCCGCACCATGGCCGGATAAAGCCCGAGGCTTGAATTGTTGAGGAAGATGCGCCCGTTCACTTCGCCCGCGTCGACATCTTTTGTTCGACCCCCGGCGATGACCGCCACGGCCCCGGCGACGTCGTCGGGAATCCCAAGGTCCTTTGCGAAATGGTTGAGGGGCCCATGGGCATGACGCCCAGAATGCAGCCACTGCCCACAAGGGCACCGGCAACCCCGCTCACCGTGCCGTCGCCGCCGGCGGCCACGACCACATCGTAGCCCTCCTTCACGGCACCCTTGGCAATATCGGCGATGGAGGACCCGTCGTCGCAGTGCAGGAACGTGGGCCTTATCCCGTGTGCGACGAACATCCTTTCAATCTCGGCGGCTGTCGCCTTTCCAGCTGATCCCGCGCGATCATTCATGACGCAGCATATGCGCAACTTCGGTGTTGCGCGTGACCTGACAGATTTCTTGCGCACCAAGGAGGATCCGCCCTTGCTCGACGTTTGCCGGCTATACATCCCATACATGAGGGTTGCTGCCCCCCTCGTCGAGATGGAACGATCTCGATGCTGGTTGAAGAAGAGGAGAGCAGCTGTGGGATATTATGTCGGATTGGATTTGAGCCTCAAGGCGACGCGGATTTGCGTGGTTGATGAGACCGGTTGCGCGGTTTGGGAGGGGGTCGCGGATACGCACCCTGAGATGATTGCCGATCGGCTGGCGCGGTTTTCGGGCGAGCTCGCGCTTGTCGGGCTCGAGACGGGATCGATTACCCCCTGGCTTTATCGGTCGCTGAAGGGACTTGGCTTGCCTGTCGTGTGCATGGACGCGCGGCGGGCGGCGGATGCGGTGAAGGCGCGCAGCGTGAAGACCGACAAGGCGGATGCCCGGGCGCTTGCCGAGATGCTCCAGACGGGCTGGTACGGGGAGGTTCACGTCAAGAGCGAAGACAGCCATCGCCATCGCGCGCTGCTTGGGGCGCGCGATCAACTGGTCACCAACAAGCGCATGCTGTGCGGACAGATTCGCGGCCTGCTGCGCCCGTTTGGCATCACGGTGAAGGCGCGAATGGGCTGCAAGCGGTTCGACGAGACGGCGAGGGCGTGCTGCGCCCATGACGACCTTCTTTATGCCTGCGTTTCGGCACTTCTTGAAGCACTCGGCGCGATCGAGAGCCAGGTCGCGGCTTTGGACACCAAGGTCCGGGAGATCGTGCGCACGAGCAAGCCATGCTGGCATCTGATGTCGGTGCCAGGCGTCGGTCCAGTGACGGCGCTGTCGTTCATGGCAACGATCGAGGACCCGCGCCGGTTCGGGCGCAGCCGCGATGTCGGTGCCTATCTCGGGCTGACACCGCGGCGCTATCAGTCCGGCGAGCGGGACATTTCGGGCGGGATTTCCCGCCAGGGCGACGCGATGACCCGGCATTATCTCTACGAGGCCGCCAATTGTCTGCTGACGACAGTGCGCGCATCCTCACCGCTCAAGAGCTGGGGATTGCGGTTGATGAAGCGGGCCGGCGCCAAGAAGGCCCGCACCGCGCTGGCCCGCAAGATGGCGGTACTGCTGTGCCGCATATGGAAAGAGGAGACCCACTTCGCCGCATGAGCCGGCAAGCGATGATCCAATCCCTGACCTGACGGAGCTCCTCCGCCAGGCCGCCGGACCGGCAGGTCGAGCGCGAGACAGTTGGTTGCAGGCCAAACCCCTGCGTTTAATACAGTGCGCCGGCCCGTTGGTTGTTCGAGCTCAATAGCCCCGGATGATGACGCCGAGCGACAAACCGGACGTCGAAGAGAACCATGGCAAGCTCGATGCGGGCAGAGGTGACAGATCGCCAGAAAACACTTGACGCAGCACCCTTATGTAGAGAACCAAAGGACCTGAGATTTAACTCCTCCGACATCGCCTGCGCGATGATCGCGCTCGATCACGTCGCCGCCGCGTGTCATCCTGGACCCAAAGGTCGTAGCGCCACAATGCAGTTTCAGCCGGCAACGGCCTGCATCAATGTAGCAATTTTGATCGTCGCAAATTTGGAGAAAGTATCGGACACCGCATAAGGCAAGATGATCTGATCGCGGTGACGCATTGCGCCGCAGGTATAGACCACGTTGGGCACATAGCCCTCGCGTTCGGTGGGCTCCGGCCGTATCAGAGGCTCACGCGAGCGGGCGAGAACTTTTGAGGGATCGTCCTTGTCCAGGAGCACCGCTCCGATCGAATATTTCCTGACCGGACCCACACCGTGGGTCAGCAGGAGCCAGCAGTCGTCCAATTCGATGGGCGAGCCGCAGTTGCCGATCTGCACGAACTCCCACGGATATTCGGGCTGCAGGATGGAGTGACCGCCATCCCAGGTGTAGAGATCGTCCGAATAGATGAGATAGAGATTTTCGTTGTCATGTCGAGCGATCATCGCATAGCGGCCATCGATTTTTCGTGGAAACAGAGCCATGCCCTTGTTACGCGCCGCCGATCCGCCCAGCGGGGTCATCTTGAAGGATCGGAAATCCGTCGTTTCGAGCAACTCGGAGGCTATCGCCCCTCCGCTATAGGCTGTGTAGGTCGCAAGATATGTCTTTCGTGTACCATCGATGAATTCAACAAACCGAGCATCCTCGATGCCGTTTGCCTGGGCGTGGGTGATCGGAAATATCACCCGCTCACTCAAATCCTCGTCCGTTCCAAAGATGACGTTGACTTCCTCCCCATTGCGCCGATGAGCCCGGCTCAACACCTTCGGGACTGATGCGAGACGCGCGGTCGGATCGACGGAAACGCTTCCGTCGGCAGATATGGTGCCGGAACGGAAGGTCAGCGATGAAATATGACCTTCTCCGACCGCCCGAAGGCTCAGGATAAATCGACAGCCATTCTCCGGCGCACCGGATTGGTCGGGGTGCGGTACGATGCTTGGATTGAACAAGGCCGAGGCTTCGAACGAATATTCATGCAGAAAATAGGCGCCAATCAGGTGACGTTGCGTTTTGCTCGGTTCAGCATGTGGTTCGAACGCCTCTTCCATCTCTGCGGCGCGCATATCGAAAATGTCGATCAGATTGCGGTGACGACCATCGAAATTTTCAAGCACCTCGATCAGTTGTCGCGCCGCAGTGCCGGGATCAAGTCGAAGCACCCTGTCTACGATATGATTGGCCCGGATCTTATCGGTAGGATTGAGGTCCCTGGGCTCTGTCGCCGGTTTGAAGGGTCTGACGACCACCCTGGCCGGATCCGGGCGCAGATATAAGCCCTGGCGATCGACGAATTGGGATTGGGACAAGATGGTTTCCTGGCTTTGTTCGGGATGAAATAGGATGCGGGACAGTGCTCTGTACCACATTGGATACGGGCTTCGTTCCATCTATCATGCGGGCACGCTTGAACTGGCGCACTTCCGCAAGGCCGAGAAGATACGACAGCGTGAACTCTGCGCCCATGTTGCCGTTGGGCCGATCGGGATGAAGGCCATCCAGACAGCTCCCCGTATCGGCATCGATCAGGGCTGTTCCCAAGTCGTTTTCACCCAAAAACCACCCGAATGCACGCATCGCCGCCGCCGGCCATTCCGCGCCGCCGTCTGCCCGATAGGCGGCAAGACATGCTGAAATGGTTGCTGATGCTTCGACCGGCTGTTGATCGAACGCTTGCGGCGGCTGGCGAATCCTGCCGAAACTCGTGGTCCCGACTGGCCGGAAGATGCCAGACGACGTGGTTTGTAGCGACATGAGCCAACGCAGTGATCGCAGTCCGACCTTGACGTAAGGTGGCGTGTGGGTGGTCAGGCCCGTTTGAATGAGTGCCTGGGGAAGGCGCGCATTGTCATAGGCAAGCACGTCTTCAAACCAGATCCAGTCCTTGGCTTGCGTCGTCGCAAACAGGGACATCAACCTGTCCGCCAGCAGGCCGCGAAGTCGCTCCTCCGAGCCGTTGCCCCCTGCCAGCTTGCAAAAAGCATCCAGTCCCAGGAGCGAGAAGGCCCAAGCCCTTGGCGAGGAGAATTCCTCGACGGCTGGAAGCGCGGTTTCGAACAGTTCCGCGGCCCATTTGCGGCGCGATGCATCCGTGTCCACGCGCGCGCATTCGGCCAACGCCCAAAGTGTCCTGCCGTGACTGTCTTCGGAGCCGGCCTCTTCCAGCCATCGCCGGTCGTAGCTCATGAAATTGCGGAAGCGGCGGTTGTCCGGGTTCCAGGCGTGCTGAATGAACGCTGCAAACTGTGAGGCAATCCTTCCGGGCAACCGCGTTTCGCCAGCGTTTGAAAGCGCGCAGGCGAACAAGAGAGCACGAGCGTTATCGTCGATGCAGTAGCCATGGGAGCGATCGGGCACGCAATGAACGGCGTGCTGGAGCATGCCTGTACTATCGCAAAGCGAGAGGAAATGCCCTGTGCGCATCTCCGGAACGCGGGACGCCGCGTTCGTTATCGAGATCGGGTCGCCCGCAAGCGGTATCCAGGGTCGGACCCGACTGCCCGCAGTCTCGAAAGCCGATATATAGCGTTCGGCCGATTGCGGCCACGTCATCGACCGGCTCGCCGCGTACGCGCGCAATCGCATGGCATTGCGGCGGATATCGTCCGCCAGCAGACCGGCGATCTCGCCACCCACCGCTTTGGCATCGCCAAATGGAACGAGAATGCCCAGTCCGTCGCTCAACAGTTCCTTGGCATGCCAGTAGGGTGTCGATACGACTGCCTTTCCGAGTCCAAAGCTGTAGGCGAGCGTCCCGGATGTCATCTGGGCTTCATTCAGATAGGGCGTCACGTAGACGTCGCACATCGAAATGAAGTCCAGCAGCGTGGGCAGGTCGACGAACTGATCGAAGAAGACAACATGATCCTTGATCCCGAGCGCCTCAACACGCGCCGTCAGGCTTTCGCGATAAGCCTCCCCCTCATCCCGCACGAGGTTGGGATGGGTAGCGCCCAGAATGACATAGACGGCGTTCGGGCAAGACTCGATGATTGCGGGCATGGCATCGATCACCGTCTCGATACCCTTGCTCGGCGAAAGAAGACCGAACGTGAGAATGACTGTCTTTTTGGTGAAACCGAATTTCGCTTTGGCATGACGCGATTCGAGAAAGGGGAAGTCCGGTATTCCGTGCGCAATGATCTCGATCTTGCGCGCTGGGACGTCATGAACACGCCGAAGAATTTCGCTTCCCTTTTCTGACATCACAACAATCCTGGCGGAAATATCGATAATCCGGCGCATGACGTCGCGCTGGATGGCCATCGGTTCCGCCAGGATCGTGTGAAGTGTCGTGACAACCGGCATTTCGAGGTGCTGCAAGAGTTCGATAATATTACTCCCGGCCTCACCGCCGAAAATTCCGTATTCATGTTGAAGGCAGACAACGTCAAATTTCGCACGGTTCAGGAATTCCGCTGCCTGAACATAATCGCCGATCATTTCGTCGCGTATCTGGAATTGTACGGACTGAGGATAATCATAGGTTCGGTCCCCGTCCGTCATGGCAACAACGCAGGTTTCAAGATCCGGACGAGCTGACAGGACCGCTCGATGAAGATCATGGGTAAATGTAGCGATTCCGCAGCGGCGGGGCAGATAATTCCCGATGAAAGCCACGCGCTGAACTTTATTCAACCGAATTTTTCTACTCGACTGTCTTTTGCTGGCACCGCTTCCCGGTTGGTAGAAATTGGCGGCTTTGCGGTAGTCGCATTCGAGGCCGTTCCTTGATGGTGCGGCGGGAGATACGGTTCCACCATCGCCATTCACGACAACATCAGCCGATAATTTGTTCATTGTGCGCGCACTCCAGAAATTTCGGTTGCCACAGATGTCGCGGCCGCTCCGTCGCAATGCGGGCGAGGCCGAACAAGTCATGTGGCTTGTTTGCTTTGGCGGATTGACACTGCGGCTCCCTGATGAAGAGCCTCGTCTACCGCGAAGTCTGATATTGACCCGTGTGCAGGTCCATTGCTGTGCTGCTTTGCACACAACGCGCGAATGCCGATTGCTTCATGGTGACAACGGCGCCGAGCGGTCGCCACAACGGGAACGGTCGGCAAGGCGCTTTTCGTCAGGCTCGACGTCAATCCACGCCGGCCGGTGAGGCAGCGCGATCGGTAAACCAGTGCAACTGGCCGACCGGACGGACCAGGGCTGCGGGCAGCGTCGGGTCCCCCGCCTGCACGCGAGCGACAACGCTGCGTTTTGCCCTTCCCGTCACCACGAAAGCGACCTCGCGGCTGCTGTTGATTGCAGGATAGGTCAGGGTGATGCGGGTCTCGGTCCCAGCGCCTGTCACCGCCACCACCCATCGCCGCTGCTCGCGCAGTGCCGGCTGACCGGGGAACAACGAGGCGGTGTGTCCGTTGTCCCCGAGGCCGAGCAGCGTGACGTCGAACAGCGGGCGCTCAGGAGCCAGCGTGTCGGCGCCATAGAAACGTCTCAGCGTTGCATCGTATGCGGCCGCGGCCTCATCGGGCGACAGTCCCTGCGTCGGCACCGCATGGATGTTGGCATCGGGAACACGAACCCGCGACAGAAAGGCATTGCGCGCCATCGCGTAATTGCTGTCGGGATGGTCGTGCGGCACGAACCGCTCGTCACCCCAGAACCAGTGCGTGCGGGTCCAGGGAAAGCGCTGCGCAATGTCCGGCGTCGCCAGCAATTCATAAAGACGACGCGGCG
>CAVYOQ010000050.1:0-40239 GCA_963770075.1 uncultured Alphaproteobacteria bacterium | reverse complement strand
GAGCGTGTCCCCACCGCTGCCGGCTTCAAGCGTGTCGCTGCCATTGCCACCGCTGAGCCGGTCGGCGCCGGCGCGCCCCTTCAGCACATCATTGCCGCTGGCGCCGCTGATCTTGTCGGCCCCTTTGCCGCCATCGAGCGTGTCGCCGCCCTTGCCGCCATTGAGCGCGTCCTTGCCGTCGGCGCCAGCGAGCAGGTCATTGCCGCGCGCCCCGGCCATGACGTTGTTGCCGGTGGTGCCGGTCAGCGTGTCGCCAAAGCGCGTGCCACCGATGTTCTCGATGCTGGAAATCATGGCGCTGCCGGCAAAGAACAATTGTGCCGTCGTCACCGACAGATTGATGGCGACGCCCTTGGTGATGGCCCCGAAATCGATCCTGTCCCTGCCGTCGTCGCCGTCATAGGCGTCGGCGCCACCCGAGGCTCTCAGCGTGTCATTGCCCGTGCCGCCAACCAGGATGTCGTCGCCCAGTCCGCCATCCAGGCTGTCATTGCCTGCGCCCCCAAGCAACTGGTCGTTGCCCGCAAAGCTCGACAAGGTATCGTTGCCCGCAAGGCCCGCCAGTTCGTTGGAGACCCCCGCAACACCGATGCGGAGGTCGTCCCCGGACGTCCCGAGCGTGTAAACCGAACGGCCAGAAACAAAACCGACCGGACCGGGCAATCCGGGACTGCCATCCTGGTTAACCCCGGTGCCGCCAGCCCCTCCCTCTGACGCGAAAAAGGTCAATGTAGTCCCGGAATTGGACGTGGCATCGCCGCTGACCGATCCGAAGTTCATGACATCGATGGCCGCAATGCCGCCGGCGCCGCCATTGCCACCGTCGCCGCCGCTGAGTCCGTTGCCGCCGTCCCCGCCGGCGCCGCCTCGGCCATTGCCTCCCTGGTTCCGGTCAAAACCGGTCAGAGCCAGTGTCAGCACGGCACCGACCGCGTTGAATATGGCCCCGCCCCCGTCACCGCCCTTTCCGCCGTCACCGCCCGGACCGCCGGATGCAAGGAACATGCCGCCCAAGCCATCGGTACCGTCGCCGCCCCTTCCGCCGTTGCCGCCACTTTCGAAATTGAGCGAGAAAACCGAACCTGTAACCGACAGAATGCCGGCATTGTAGATGGCGCCGGCCGCATCGCCGCCGTCGCCGCCGTCCTGCCCGGTAGCTGCCGGCAGCACGCCGCCGCCAATGGCCTGATTGCTCACAAACTGCGAGTTGATGACGCTGGTAGTGCCAAAATTGACCACGGCCCCGGCGGTGGGTGAGGTGGAATTGGCATTGGGATGCGAAAAGCCGTCCCTCAGAACAAGGCCGTCAAAGGTGACCTTCGCGCCCGGCTCGATCCGGAACAGCGAATGATCACCCGTGCCGTTGTTGTCCTGGTCCCCGGAGATCGTCACATCCGCAACGCCGTCATTGTCGAGATCGCCGTCGAAGACGACTTTGCTGGTCAGGTCGAACGCTGCGCTTGGCCGCAACACGTCGAGACCGGAGGCAAAGGTGATGGTGTCTGCACCGGCTGCCGCTTCGGCAGACGCGATGGCGGCGGCAAGGCTACCCGCACCGGCAGCGTTCGCGTTGGTTACGGTAAAGGTCGCCATGGCTTTGCCCTCACATCGGGGGTGGGGATATGGGCCTTACAGCACAACGCATCCAGCAATGCCGACGGTTACCCGATGTGGCCCGCCGTCCGGCGCGCGCGAGAATGCTGACGCTACCGCTACGTAATGGCGTCGGCAAGCGGGAATTGCATGCCGGTTTGCTCAATTACAGTACGAAATACTCCGCCGCCATCGATGACCGTCGCCCGCAATTATGTCGTAGGAGCCGGAGGACTGGGGACGGTGACGAGGCGATGGGTTCTCGTCTATGAATGTGGCCATGCAACCGCTTGCAAACCTATTTGGCCGTCATTCAGCCGGGGACGACTCGTGATCCACGAACTCCCCGCCTTCCTCCTCGCCGCCCTTGCCCTCGTTGGCAGTCCGGGGCCGAACACGCTCAGCCTTGCCGCCACCGGTGCTGCCTTCGGGGTGCGCGGGGGGCTGGTCTATATGGTGGGGCTCAGCCTCGGGGTGGTCCTGGTGTTGCTGCTGACCGCGACCGGCGTTGCCGGGGTGCTGTTGGCCTTGCCGGGGGCGGCGCCGGTGATCGGGGCCCTGGCGGCGGTCTATTTCGCCTGGCTCGCCTGGCGCATCGCTACCGCGCCGCCCATCGGCTCAACAGGCGCGAAAAGACGTCAGCCGACTTTCTTCGGCGGCATGTTTCTGTCGCTGGTCAACCCGAAAGCCTATGCGGCGATGGCGGCGCTGTTTTCCGGCTTCGTGCTGATCGCCGGGCATCTCCTCATGGACGTCGGGGCGAAGCTGGCGGTTCTCATCGGGGTCCTCGTCGTGGTCAATGTCTCGTGGCTGTCGGGCGGCGCGGCGTTGACACGGGCTTTCCGCGACCCGCGCCTCAGCCGCGTCATCAATGTGAGCTTTGCCGTGCTGCTTATCGTCTCGGTGATCTTCGCCTTGTTCTCCGGCCGGCTGTTTGCCGGGCATTGATCCGGCTTGATCGAGATCAAAGCGGCGGGGATTGAAAGGCTTCACATATATAAGAAAATAAATGTATTATTGGCCCGCAACCGCGATGCATCGGGCCGGTATTGGCAATGTGGAGGTTTCGATGACTCACGTAGTGGTTTTGGGCGCCGGGCTCGGCGGCGTGTTGATGGCGTATGAGATGAAGGCCAAGCTCGGCCCGGACGACAAGCTGACGGTCATCAATGAGGGGGCGAGCTATTCCTTCGTGCCCTCCAATCCGTGGGTGGCGGTGGGCTGGCGCGAGCGCGAGGAGATCAGCGTCGATCTGACGAGCGCGCTCTCCCGGCGCGGCATCGCCTTGCGGCCGGAAGGGGCAAAGCGCGTGCTGGCGGAAGAAAATCGCATCGAGCTCAATGATGGCTCCAGCCTCGATTACGACTACCTGATCCTCGCCACCGGGCCGGAGCTTGCCTTCGACGAGATCCCCGGCCTCGGCCCCGATGCCAACACCCAGTCGGTGTGCCACATCGACCATGCCGAAAAGGCCAAGGCCGCCTTCGAGGCGTT
This sequence comes from uncultured Alphaproteobacteria bacterium, assembly GCA_963770075.1. GTDB lineage: Bacteria > Pseudomonadota > Alphaproteobacteria > Rhizobiales > Aestuariivirgaceae > CAVVDT01. The sequence goes on along the minus strand of CAVYOQ010000050.1, from coordinate 37,152 downwards.
GACCAAGTCGGGCGGGCCGGCGGTCATCGGCGCGGTGCAGGGGGCCTCCTGCTTCGGCCCGGCTTATGAATTTGCCTTCATCCTCGAGACAGCGCTCAGGCGCGCCAAGATGCGCGACAAGGTGCCCATGACCTTCGTGACGCCCGAACCCTATGTTGGCCATCTCGGCCTCGACGGGGTGGGCGACACCAAGGGCCTGCTCGAAAGCGCCTTGCGCGAGCGCCACATCAAGTGGATCACCAATGCCCGCGTGACCAAAATTGAGTCGGACAAGATGTTCGTGGAGGAAGTGGACGAGGCGGGCAACCTCAAGGCCAGCCACGAGTTGCCGTTCGCCTTTTCCATGCTGCTGCCGGCCTTCCGCGGCGTTTCCGCCATCGCCGGCATCGAGGGACTGGTGAACCCGCGCGGCTTCATCCTCATCGACAAGCACCAGCGCAACCCGAAATTCCAAAACGTGTTCGGCGTCGGCGTGGCGGTGGCCATCCCACCGGTGGGCAAGACCCCGCTGCCGGTGGGCGTGCCCAAGACCGGCTTCATGATCGAGTCCATGGTGACGGCAACGGCCGAGAACGTCGCCGCCCTCATCGCCGGGCGCGCACCGCGGGCGGTTGCCACCTGGAACGCGGTGTGCCTGGCCGATTTCGGCGATCGTGGCATTGCCTTCATCGCCCAGCCGCAGATCCCGCCGCGCAACGTCAACTGGTCGTCCTCGGGCCGCTGGGTGCACACGGCCAAGATCGGATTCGAAAAATATTTCCTGCGCAAGATCCGCCAGGGCAAGAGCGAGACCTTCTACGAGCGCCTCGCCCTCGACTTGCTGGGCATCGAGAAGCTGAAGGAGATTCACGTCGAGCCGGCCGCCTGACCGACAAGGCGTACAGCGGTTCGCGACAAATCTTGCCGCAAGGGCAAAAAAAAGCTTCACTGTCGCCATGCGTGACGTCATCGTCATTGGTGGAGGCTTTGCTGGGGCGGCGGCTCTTGCGCGCCTTTGCGGGCATGGCCTGAAGCCTCTGCTGGTCGAGGCGAGTGGTCGCCTTGGCGGGCGCGCTTTCACCCGCGCCTTTGCCGGCGGCGATGATGTGGTCGACTTCGGCGGGTCCTGGGTGACGCCGTGGCAGCAACGCGTGCGCGCACTGGCGGCGCTTCACGGCATCGCCTTCAGGCCGCGCTCGCCTGTCACCCGGCGGGCTTGGTTCGACGGCCTCGTGCGGCGTGAGGATGCCCCCGTGAGCGCTGCCGGGCGCAAGGACTATGAGCGGGTCGTAGCGCGCATCGCCGCGGATGCCGGGCGCTACGGCAAGGGGCTGGGCACCGATTCGGGCGGCTACGACCTGGCGGGCGCGAGCCTCAATGCCTATCTGGCGCGCATCGGGGCCGGACGCCCGGCGCGGGCGCAGGTGATGGCCTGGTGGTCCATCTCCGGCAGCGGCGATCCGGCCGCCGTCTCGGCGGGCGAGTTCCTGGCGAGCTGTGCCTATGGCGGCGGGCGCATGGAGGGCATGATCGACAAGCTCACCCATACGCTCAACCCCGGCGCCTCGGCGCTGGTGCAACGCATGATCGCCGCCAGCGGCGCTGAGCTGGCCATGGACGCCATGGTGACGTCCGTTGCGCAGGACGAGGCGGGCATCGAGGTGCACGCAAGTGACGGGCGCAGGTGGCGCGCCCGCTATGCCATCGTGGCGGTGCCGCTCAATACCCTCGGCGCCATCCATTTCACCCCCGGCCTCGGCCGCTTCAAGACCGCAGCCGCCGCCAGGGGGCACGGTGGACGCGCGATAAAACTGTGGTTGGATCTCGACGGCGCCGATGTCGGCACCCTGGTGACCGGCGGCCTGAGCGGCCCCAACTGGCTGTTCGTCGAGCGTGAGGCCCGTGCCGGCACCGCGCTCGCCGTCGCCTTCGCGGTGGACGATGGCCGCTTCGATCCGACCTGCCGCCGGCAGGTGGTTGAGGCCGTTGCGCGTCTTTTGCCCGCTGCAAGGCTGGTCGGCTACGACTGGACCGACTGGATCAGCGATCCCTTCGCCCGCGGCACCTGGCTGGGGGTGCCCGCCGCCATGCCCGATATGGCCGATGCGCGCATGAGGAGCGCCGAAGGCCGCCTGCTGTTCGCCGGCTCCGACATCGCACCTGAGGATGCGGGCTGGTTCGAGGGCGCGCTTGCCAGCGGCGAGGCCGCGGGCGGAGGTGTCCTCGCCCGCCTGTCCGGCGCCGGCCTCATTTGATCCTCAAGACTTGATCCAGATCAAGGAATTGCCCGATGGTCCGCGGGACTCTTGACTTCCCTAAGGTAAGGAGGGTGATTCATGACCGGCGGTGAAACGGCCTATCTGCTGATGGTGATCGCGGCAACCTGCACATTCATGGTCGTGCTGGGCTACGAATCCGACAGCACCCGCCATCACGACTGAGCGGCAGCGCTCGTGGCCGCAACCGCCGAGATTTCCACCCGCCAGCGCGGATCGGCAAGGCCGGCCACGATGAGAAGAGTGGAAGCGGGGGCTGCCCCTTCGAGCACGGCATCGCGCACCTTGCGATAGAGCCCGACGTCGGCTGGGTCGGTGAGATAGGCGGTGACCTCGGCGATGTCGCCGGACCTGAGACCGTGCGCGGCGAGGATGGCGAGCACGTTGCGCCAGGCCTGTTGGTGCTGCGCCTTCGACCCTTCGGCCAGTTTGCCGTCGAGGCGGACGCCGACCTGGCCCGACACGAAGACGAGGCGTTGACCGCCGCCGACCTCCACCGCCTGGCTGTAGCGCGAAAAGGCCGGCGGCGCCTTGTCGGTGGAAAGATATCTGATCATCTGCGCTTCTCCCTTGTTGCAGGCCCTTGCCTCTGCCTGCGCAACAGTTTAGAACAAAAGTGGAACAAACTTGGTTTGCACATGCGTTCGCCCCATGTGGACAAGATGGGCGGCAAGCTGGCATCGCCGCGGCGCTTGGACTAGGGTCCTTGGCAGGGAACGGCGTCTTCGGCGTCGGCTGACGAAAAGGAGGCAGATATGGCCGGTTCAGTCAATAAGGTGATCCTCATCGGCAATCTCGGTGCCGACCCGGAAGTGCGTCGCATGCAGGATGGCCGCCCGGTGGTGAATCTCAGGGTGGCGACCTCGGATAGCTGGCGCGACAAGGCGACCGGCGAGCGCCGCGAAAAGACCGAATGGCACCGGGTGGTGATCTTCAACGAGGGCCTTGCCAAGATCGCCGAGCAGTATCTGCGCAAGGGCTCGAAGGTCTATCTCGAAGGCCAGTTGCAGACGCGCAAGTGGGAGGACCAGCAGGGCCAGGAGCGCTATTCCACCGAGGTGGTGCTGCAGGGCTTCAATTCCGCCCTCACCATGCTCGATACCCGCGCCGGCGGCGATCAGCCCGGCGGCTATTCTGGCGGCAGCGGTGATTTCGGCCAGTCCGGCCCCATGGACTCGCCGCGTCGCGAGCCGGCCAAGGATTTTTCGCGCGAGCTCGACGACGAAGTGCCGTTCTAGGGTGACGTCCTTGCAGCGTGGCCGGCCCGATTTGCGCCTCAATTGGTGGAGCATATGCGCTTGCTCTTTCACCCGGCGAGGATGACGGCCTTGATGCGCAATCCGCTTGTCGCCGCCGCGTTGTGCGCCGCTCTTGGCACCACGGCCGCCGGTGCCCATGCCGGCAATCTCAGCGCTAGCAAGTTGCGCCATCTATTCCCGGGCCACTTCGAGGCGGTGTGGAAGGACAGCCTCAATCTCAGCCTCGATGCGAGCGCCGACGGCAAGCTCGCTGGCCGTACCTGGTTTGCCAGCGACAAGGGCACCTGGTCGATCAGGGGCAACATCATGTGCATCACCTTCGGCGGCTGGAGCAAGGCCAAGTGCGGGCCGGTGAGGGAGAAGGGCGACTGGTATATCAGCCTCATGCGCCCCAACGGCACCCCGCGCCTGAAATTCCGCCGGCGTTAGGGCGTCAGCCGCAGTACGGGCAAGGCCAGGCGTGCCCATCCGGCCTATCTCATCAATGTGACTTGCCCCATCGCGATACGTCGGGGAAAGTGGGGCCATGAGAGTTCGCACAGCGATCATCGCCGTGGCGGTGCTTGTGGCATCATGGCTGCCGGCCTGGGCCGGCGAGGCCGATGCGGTGGCGGTGAAGGTCACACCCGAGTCGTCCGGCACCTGGCGCTTCGACGTGACCGTCAGCCATGCCGATGAGGGCTGGTCGCATTATGCCGACAATTGGCAGGTGCTGGCCCCCGATGGGCGGGTTCTGGCCACGAGGGTCCTGCTTCACCCGCATGAGAACGAGCAGCCCTTCACCCGGTCATTGTCGGGGGTTGTCGTTCCCGCCGGCGTGCTTCGGGTGACGGTGCGCGCCCATGACAAGGTGCATGGCTTCGGCGGGCACGAGGTGAGCGTTGAGTTGCCTCGCGGCGGCGACTAGCCGCACCTGGCCGGCGCAATTGCCGCGCCTCACCGGAAAGGCTCTGAAACATGAGTCTGAACCCTTGTTTTTATTGATTTTTCCTTTCCCTCGCAAGTTTGCCGTGAGGACTCGAATCTGCTAACTAGTATGTTTATGTAAGTGGCTTGCATTGGCTCCTTGAGCCCTTGCCTCTCATTCCTCTCCGCCACGTTGGCCAAGAACAAGGGAACGCTCGCACTTGAGCGACGAAAACGACAACGAAACGGGCGCTCCCGGCGAACCCGGGGAGGGCGACGACATCCGCCTCGTGACCATCGAGGAGGAGATGCGCCGCTCCTATCTCGATTACGCCATGAGCGTGATCGTGTCGCGGGCGCTGCCTGATGTGCGCGACGGCCTGAAGCCGGTGCACCGGCGCATCCTGTTCTCCATGCATGAGAACGGCTACGACTGGAACAAGCCCTACCGCAAGTCAGCCCGCGTGGTCGGCGACGTCATCGGTAAATATCACCCGCACGGCGACCAGGCGATCTATGACGCGCTGGTGCGCATGGCGCAGACGTTTTCCCTGCGCCTGCCGTTGATCGACGGGCAGGGCAATTTCGGTTCCGTCGACGGTGATCCGCCCGCGGCCATGCGCTACACCGAGGTGCGCCTCGGCAAGCCGGCGCACGCGCTCCTGGAGGACATCGACAAGGATACCGTCGATTTCCAGCCCAATTACGATGAGTCCGAGCGCGAGCCCACGGTCCTGCCGGCGCGCTTGCCCAATCTGCTGGTCAACGGTGCCGGCGGCATTGCCGTAGGCATGGCGACCAACATGGCGCCGCACAACCTGGGCGAGGCGATCGCCGCCTGCATCGCCGTCATCGACAACCCGGCCATCAGCATAGATGAACTGATCGACATCATACCGGGCCCCGATTTCCCCACCGGCGGTATCATCCTCGGCCGCGCCGGCATCAAGCAGGCCTTCCATACCGGGCGCGGATCCGTCGTCATGCGTGGGCGCGTCGCCATCGAGGAGGTGCGCAAGGACCGCGAAGCCATCATCATCACCGAGATCCCCTATCAGGTGAACAAAGCGACCATGGTCGAGCGCATCGCCGATCTGGTGCGCGAAAAGCGCATCGAGGGCATCTCCGACATCCGCGACGAATCCGACCGTCAGGGCATGCGCGTGGTGGTCGAGATCAAGCGCGACGCCATGGCCGACGTGGTGCTCAATCAGCTCTACCGCTTCTCGCCGCTGCAATCCTCGTTCGGCGTCAACAACGTGGCCCTCATCGGCGGCCGGCCGGAGATGTTGAACCTGAAGGACCTGTTGCAGGCCTTTATTGCCTTCCGTCAGGAGGTGGTAACCAGACGCACCAAATTCCTGCTCAACAAGGCCCGCGATCGCGCCCACGTCCTCGTCGGTCTTGCCATTGCGGTGGCCAATATCGACGAGGTGATCCGCCTCATCCGCCAGGCTCCCGACCCGGCAACGGCGCGCGCCGAGTTGATGGCCAGAGCCTGGCCGGCGCGCGACATGGCCCCGCTGATTCAGCTGATCGCCGATCCCCGCCATGTGCTGGCCGAGGACGGCAGCTATCATCTCTCCGAAGAACAGGCGCGCGCCATTCTCGAACTGCGCCTGCAGCGCCTCACTGCCCTCGGTCGCGACGAGATTTCCGACGAACTGCACAAGCTGGGCGGGGAGATTTCCGATTATCTCGACATCCTGCGCTCGCGTGCCCGGGTGCTGACCATCATCAAGGACGAACTCACCGCGATTTCCGAGGAGTTTGCCACCCCGCGGCGTACCGAGATCGCTGACTTTGTCGGCGACGTCGAGGACGAGGACCTCATCCAGAAAGAAGACATGGTGGTGACCGTGAGCCATGCCGGCTACATCAAGCGGGTGCCGCTCACCACCTACCGGGCCCAGCACCGCGGCGGCAAGGGCCGCTCGGGGATGCAGACGCGCGAGGAGGATTTCGTCACCCGCCTGTTCGTTGCCAACACCCACACCCCGGTCCTGTTCTTTTCCTCGCGCGGCATGGCCTACAAGATGAAGGTATGGCGCTTGCCGCTGGCCGCCCCACAGGCGCGCGGCAAGGCGCTGGTCAACCTCTTGCCGCTGGTCCAGGGCGAAGCCATCACCACAATCATGCCGCTGCCCGAGGACGAGGAACAGTGGCAGAGCCTCGATGTCATGTTTGCCACCACCCGCGGCACCGTCAGGCGCAACAAGCTCTCCGATTTCGTCGACATTCGCCAGAACGGCAAGATCGCCATGAAGCTGGAGGAGGGCGACGGCATCGTCGGCGTCGAGACGTGCTCGGAAAGCGAGGACGTGCTGCTCACCACCCGCCATGGCCATTGCATCCGCTTTGCCGTGGGAGAGGTGCGCGTTTTCGCCGGACGCAATTCCATCGGCGTGCGCGGCATTTCGCTGGGCCAGGGCGATGAGGTGATCTCGCTGTCGGTCCTCAGGCATTTTGAGGCCGACGCCGGCGAGCGAAGCGCTTACCTCAAGTTGCGCAGGGCGGTGGAGGGTGAAGATGCACTCGGCGGTGAGCCCGACGAGGAAGAAGCCGATACCGGCGCGGCCCTCTCACCGGAGCGCTACGCGGCCATGAGCGCGGTCGAGCAGTACATCCTGACGGTGTCTGACAAGGGCTACGGCAAGCGCAGTTCCTCGCACGAATACCGGGTGACCGGGCGCGGCGGCAAGGGTATCGTGGCCATGGCCGTCAATGAGCGCAATGGCGAGCTTGTCGCCTCCTTCCCGGTGGAGGACACCGACCAGATCATGCTGGTCTCCGACGGCGGCCAGTTGATCCGCTGCCCGGTCCACGGCATCCGCATTGCCGGGCGGGCAACGCAGGGCGTCACCATCTTCGATACCGCCGAGGGCCAAAAAGTGGTCGCGGTCGAACGTATCTCGGAGGAGGAAGACGACGTGAGCGTTGAGGACGAAGGCGGCTCCGGTGGCGCCGATGAGGCATCGTGAACCTGCCGACCACGGCGCGGCAGCACGCCGCAGGCACGGGGACGATAAATTCACCTAAGTTCGATTTTGCGTCGATTCTAAGCCAAAACGCCTCGAATCCGCCCATTTTACTCTTTAAGGGAATGGTCAAAGGGCGGCGGCATCTTTATAATATGGTTGTTGTTACGGCCTGCGGGGCCGCGAATTGCTGCGGGCGCAGCGGAGCAAAGGGCGTATCAGCAAGAGGACGCACGGGCATGGCTGGCCTGATCGGCACCTGCGCGTGAGGCGAGGAAAACCCGTCAAGCAATGACCCACATCTCCCTGCATCGACCGACCGGTTTCTGGCAGCAGTTCGCCTCCGGCGCGCGCAAGCAGGCCAGCGTGATCGCGGCGCTCGTCATCAAGGACTTCAAGTCGCGCTCCAGCAAGGTCCGGCTCGGCATGCTCTGGATGATCCTCGACCCGATGGTGATGATGGTCATGTTTGCCGTTCTCCACTACATGATCGGGCGCACCAGCATTGAAGGCGTCAGTATCTTTCTCTTTTTGTCGTCCGGCTTCATTACCTATGCCATTGTGAAGCAGGGCATTGGCAGCGTACCCAGGGCCATAAAAATGAATTCGTCATTGCTGAATTTTCCGCAAGTGCGGCCGATATCGTGTATCGCTGCGCGTTTCCTTTTCGAGATGTGCCTCTTGTTGATCACGGCGGTCATCTTGTATTTCATCCTCTGGTGGTTCTGGGACCTGGTTCCATCCTTCCATGATCCCTTGCGTCTCATTCAGGCCGTAGCGATCGCATTGACGCTCAGCTTCGGCCTGTCATTGCTCCTGGGCGTCTACGTCACGCTCTACGATACCGTGGGCAAGCTGGCCAGCCTGGTGGCGCGGCCGCTGTTGTTCCTCTCATGCGTCATCCATTCGCTGCGCGACGTGCCGGCATCGGGGCGCTATTATATTTTGCTGAATCCCATCACGCATCTGGTCGATACCGCCCGCACCTCGATGTTCAATATCGTGCCGCTGCCGGAGGTCAATCTCTATTACCCGACGATGTGGGCGGTCAGCCTGCTGGGCGTCGGCATTCTTGCCTACTACGTCAATCGCTACAGGCTGATCCAGGAATGATCCGGCTCGAGAATGTCACCAAGTTCTACCCCACCCGTCTCGGGCGGCACTATGTGTTGCGCGACGTGAACCTGCATATTCCGCACGGCGCGCGCCTCGGCGTGCTGGGGCGCAACGGCGCGGGCAAGACGACCTTGCTGCGGCTCATCGGTGGCGTCGATACGCCCAATGCTGGCCGCATCATCCGCGACGCCCATATTTCGTGGCCGCTGGGCGTCGGAGCGGGCATCCAGAACACGATGACGGGTGCCGAAAACGCCCGCTTCTGCTGCCGTATCCAGAGTGTGCCGTTGCGCGAGATTCCAGCGATGGTGGAGGGCATGCGCGAGTTTTCCGAGCTCGGCAAGTTCTTCGATCTGCCGGTCAGCGCCTATTCCTCCGGCATGAAGTCGCGGCTGAAATTCGCCATGGCCATGGCGTTCGACTTCGACTGCTACATTATTGATGAGCTGACCGCCGTAGGTGATGCATCGTTTCGTAACAAGTCGAGGAACGTCTTCCGCGAAAAGCGCGAACGCGCCTCCTTCATCAAGGTATCGCACGGGCTTGGCGAGCTGTTGCAGGAATGCAATTGCGGTATCGTGGTCGAGAACGGGTTGGTTCACAGCTTCGACAGCATCGAGGCGGCGGTGGATCACTATCGTGAGTTGATGGGCGACGACAGCGAGATCGAGGTCGAGGATGACGAATTCGCCATTCACGGGCGAACCCACGCAGCCAAGAAGCAGTCGGCCGCCAACGCCGACAGGCAACGCCGCCGCCACCGCCGCGCCAAGCGCAAAGCGCAAGGTCAGCTAGCACAAGACACCCCGGAAATGCCCCGCAGCGCGCTTGCCCTGGCGCCGGGCGGGCAACAGCAGGCGACTACGGTGCGTGCCCCGGCGATCGCGTCGTTGGGCGGTCCGCTGAGGACCTCCCATCGACCTGCTCCCATGGCGCCGCGACCCGGCAAGGAGGCCAAGTGATGACTACGCAGCGTCGATTGCCATTGCGGAGGAAGGCTCCAACCGACAAGGCGCCGCCCGGTGACGAACCGGCGGGCCGGCCCGTGCTGGCCACGGTGCCGGATGGCTCACGCAAGGCAGGCAAGGAAAGGCGCCCGGGGGTCCTTGCAGCCTTGTTTCGCCCGACCGCTCACAAGGTCACCTTCCTCCTCGTTTTCATCATACCGTTCCTGACGCTGCTGGCCTATGAGATGCTTTACGCCACGGACCGCTACGAAAGTGTCGCCTCCACCATCATCACGCAGGAATCGCAGGCCGGCTCGACGCTCGATCTGTCGCTGCTGGGCATGACCAACTACGGTTCCAACCGTGACGCCTATGTGCTGACCGAGTTCATGCAGTCGGCCGACATGCTGAGATATCTTGACGCGCGGCTGCATCTCAGGGAACATTTCTCCAACCCCAAGGTGGACTGGTGGTCGCGCCTGCCGTCGGACGCCTCGTTCGAGGACTTTCACGCCTACTTTCTCAAATACGCCACCTGCGAGTTCGATTCCACGCAACAGCTCATCCGCTATTCGGTGCAGACCTTCGATCCCGTGCTGTCTCAGAAGGTGACGCAGGCCATCGTGGAGCGCAGCCAGGAGTTCATCGATCGGATGAACGACAAGGTCAGCCATGAGCAGATGGCCTTCTTCGATACCCAGATCGCCGCATCGGAAAAACGCCTGAACGAGGAGAGAAACCGCCTCGTCGCCTTCCAGCAAAAGAACAACATGCTGAACACGGAAAGCGCCAGCCAGTCCATTCTCGGCACCATCGGCACGCTGGAGCAGCAACTGGCGCAGAAGCAGTCCGATCTGAACTCCCGCCTTGCCGTGCTCGATGCCAATGCCCCGCAACTGACGACGATGCGCCTCGACATCACCGCGCTCAAGGAGCAGATCAAGCGTGAGCGCGACCGCCTGGCCGGCCAGACGTCCGGTTCGCTGAGCCAGCTCGGCTCCAAGCTCAGCGAGATCCAGATGTCGCTGGAGTTCGTGACCAACATCTACAAGGCCAACCTCAATGCCCTCGAGCAGGCCCGCATCGAGGCCGCGCGGCGGCTCAAATACTTGGTGGTGGTCGCCTCGCCATCGCGCGCCGAGTCGTCGCAATACCCAAACCGGCCGTATATTATGGTGACCGGGGCGATCATTTTCATGGTCCTGTACTTTGTCGCCTCGCTGGTGATCGCGCTGATCCGCGAGCACGCCTGACCCGGCTCATGGCGGGCTGACGGATCGCGTCGGATCGGCTATGGTGTTGCCCTTACGGCAGTCAGAGGAGGACACGAGGCATGGCGAAGTGGACGATTGAAGGCCAGTATATGGAGACCTGCAACTGCACCTACTTGTGCCCTTGCATCACCTCCAATCTTGCTGCAACACCCAGCGAAGGCGACTGCAAAGCCGCAATCGCCATGCGCATAGACAAGGGCGAAAAGGACGGCGTGAAGCTGGACGGGCTCAAATTCATCGTATTGCTCCACAGCCCGGGCCCGATGATCGACGGCAATATGAAGGTCGGACTCATCATCGACGATGAGGCCAGCGAGGCCCAGACCGACGCCATCGCGGCCATCGCCTCGGGTGCCGAGGGCGGTCCCATGGCAAACCTGGCGCCGCTGGTCGGTGAAATCGCCGGCATCGAAAAGCGCCCGATTAGCTTCACCGCCGATGGGCTCAATTTTGCGGTCAAGGCCGGCGAACTCATCGACCAGGCCATCGCCGGCGTCGCCAGCATGGACGATCCCACCGTGCCGATCCACATCGACAACACCGGCCATCCGGCCAACGCGCGCCTGGCGCTGGCAAAGGCGGTGAAGAGCATTTACAACGCCTTCGGCATCACCTGGAAGGACGAGACCGGCACCCGCAACGGCCATTTCGCACCGTTTTCCTGGGCCGGCTGATCGATTCCAGGAGTTTGGGATCGATATTATCCGAAAAGTGGCAACCACTTTTCGGAGAACATCATGCTCTGGCCGGCTGCGGTTTCCGCAGTAATCGTTCAGGCGGTGAGCGCGATGAGCCTGCGCTGGCTTTGGCTCTTGATGCGATCGGCGGCGAGGAGCTCGGCGCGCGGCCCGTCGAGCACGCGGCTGGGCGGGAACACGACGACCGCCTCGGTGCCTCCGCCCTTGCGCGCCTTGATCTGCAGTTCCGCTCCGTGCAGCTTGGCCAGGCCGTTGACGATGGGAAGCCCGAGTCCGGCCCCGTCGATGGCATGGCGCGTGGCGAGCGAACCGCGGGTGAAGGCGCCCATGGCCGCCTCGAGCTCGTGCCTGGGAATGCCCGGCCCGGTATCCTTGACCACCAATGACAGGGCGCCGTTGTCGTGACGCCTGATCGCCATCTCGATCTTGCCGCCGGGCGGGGTGAACTTGATGGCATTGGCAAGCAGGTTGAGCCACATCTGGCGCACCGAGCGTTCATCGCCCAGGATGTCGGGCATGCGCTCGGGGAAGTGTTGCACCAGCGTCTGCTTCTTGTCCCCGATGCGTAAATTGAGCAGGCGGGCCGATTCCTCGCCGATAGCGGTGAGCGAGACCGGCTTTTCCTGCAACTCCACCCGTCCCGCCTCGATGCGCGACAGATCGAGAATGTCGTTGATGAGGTGCAGGAGATAGTGGCCGGAGTGGTGGATGTCGGTGGAATAGGACTTGTACGCCGATACCGCGTGCGGCCCCATCATCTCGTGGCTGAGGATTTCCGAAAAGCCCATGATGGCGTTGAGCGGGGTGCGCAGCTCATGGCTCATGGTGGCAAGGAAGCGCGATTTGGCGCGGCTGGCCTCTTCCGCCTTGTGGCGCGAGGTCTCGGCCTGCTCGCGCGCCAGCTTGAGCTCGTCGATGAGCCGCTCGCGCTGCGCCTTGAAGATCAGCATGTCGCGGGCGGTTTCCTGCAGGCGCAGGGCGAGCTGGATGAAGAACACCTCCACCAGCACGGCCATGGTGCCGAGCGCGATGTAGAGCGGCGTTGCCTCGAGGAGGCAGCGGATGGCGATGGCGAAGGTGATGAAGCCCGAGCCGGCAATCACCACTGGCATGAAATTGTTGGCGATCATGATGCGCACCGCCACCACCGACATCAACGTGGCGATGAGATAGATGTGCTGCAGGTCGTTGCCCGACTGCCAGAACAGGAACAGTGGCAGCGACCAGCACGAGGCATAGAGCAGTTCCGAGGCCGCCAGCATGCCGATCCACTCCGGCACCTTGGCGTTGGCCTTTTCGGAATGCTCGTAATGCCGGCACAGGTGCAGCTGCACCGCCTGGGCGGCAAGCGCGCAGGCGAGCCACCCGCCGGCCGCCGACAGTGGCGTCCACATGAGGCTCGCCAGCGCGAACAGGAGCGCGATCACCGGCAGCGCCAGCGCCACCCGCATCTGGTTTCGGGCAAACAGCGCAAGCAGGTCGCGCTGCCAGGCGATCTGGTCGGGATTCTGCCAGGCGTCGTCTGCGGGCTTGGAGGGGGTACGCCTTTCATCGGCGCCGTCGGCCAGCGACAGCGACAAGGGATCGGTGATGTCATTCGACCCGCTCAACACACTCACGAACCTCACTCCCCGGTGCGGCACGCGCGTGGAGCCGCAATGCAAGCACTTACGACCACAACGTTAACTGCAAGAAACTTAAGCGCGAGTGATTGAAGACGGTAAAAATTGACCTAATCTGTGCCGAATTGTGATGACGCCGGGCTTGCCTGACGCCGTGCGCGCGGCCAGTGTTGGGTCGGTTGCAGATCATCAGGGGGTCGACATGCTGCTCTACGAGGACAACCGGGCGCCCAACCCGCGCCGGGTACGCATTTTCCTGGCTGAAAAGGACATAGAGGTGGAACGGCGCCACATCGATATCATGGCCGCCGAGCACAAGGCCGCCGACATGCTGGCGCGCAATCCCATGGCCCGCACGCCGTTCCTGGAGTTGGACGATGGACGCGTCATCGCCGAAAGCATCGCCATCTGCCGCTATTTCGAGGCGCTGCAGCCCGAGCCTGTGCTGTTTGGCCGCGACCCCGTCGAGATCGCCATGGTGGAGATGTGGCAGCGCCGGGTGGAGCAGAACCTGATGATGCCGGTGTCCTTCGCCTTCCGCCATGGCAATCCGCGCATGGCGCATCTGGAGACACCGCAGATTCCGGCCTGGGCCGAGGCCAACCGGCCCAAGATCATCGAGGCGCTGGCTTTCCTCGACGGCGAGCTGGAAACCCGTGCCTTCATCGCCGGCGATGCCTATTCGGTGGCCGATATCACAGCCTTGTGCGCGATCGACTTCATGCGCGTCTTGAAGCTGGCGCCGGGCGATGAGCATCCCAATCTGCGCCGCTGGCACGGCGAGGTTTCCGCTAGGCCCAGCGCCAGGGCATGAGCGATCTCGACAAGCTGCTGGCCGAGGTCAGGGCCTGCCGTATCTGCCGCGACCGGCCGGAGGGGCCGGCCTTGCCACATGAACCTCGCCCGGTCTTGCAGGCAAGCACCACGGCGCGCCTCCTGATCGCTGGCCAGGCGCCGGGCACCCGGGTGCACGCCTCGGGCAAGCCCTTCACCGACCCCTCCGGTGACCGCTTGCGGGAATGGCTGGGCATCGGCCCGGACATCTTCTACGACGAGACGCGGGTGGCAATCCTGCCCATGGGCTTCTGCTTTCCCGGTCTCGACCGCTCGGGTTCCGACCTGCCGCCGCGTACTGAATGCGCCGCCCGCTGGCGCCGCCGCCTCATGCGACGGCTCGAGGCCATCGAACTGGTGCTGGTGATCGGGCAATATGCGCAAGCCTGGCACCTGGGCGGCTTGCGCAAAGCCACCGTGTCAGAGACGGTCTATAACTGGCGCGAATGCCTCGAGAGCCTCGATCCGCCGGTCATCCCCCTGCCGCATCCCTCCTGGCGCAACAATGCCTGGATCACCAATAATCCCTGGTTCGAGGCCGACGTGGTGCCGGTGGTACAGCGCGAGGTCAAGCGGCTGGTGGCGCAGTGAAATTCGCCGCCGTCGTGCGTGCGAACGCGCCCGCCTTGCCGGCGGTGGCCCTCGGCCCCTTGATTGGCCTCGCTCGCGCCCCAATTTATCGGCATTGACATGGGGGTGCATGGGGCGACAGGAACGAGCCGTATGGGGCCGAAGCACGCAATCAATTCTTGATTAACCATACCTGCCCATGCTGTTGTAGGAATCAGCTTCGGTGTGGCAACCCGTGGCATGAGCTTTGCGAGGGCCGGACTTCGAGACCGGCAGCTGGTCATAATGACGACCCGTTAACGGTTGCACGGCTAGTCTGGGAACGAATTGCGGCCAAGGAGGACTGATGAGTAAGGCAGGCGGCAGCGAGACAAAGAATACCCTCTACTGCTCGTTCTGTGGCAAGAGCCAGCACGAGGTGCGCAAGCTCATTGCCGGGCCCACCGTGTTCATCTGCGATGAATGCGTCGAGCTTTGCATGGACATCATTCGCGAGGAGAACAAATCCTCGCTGGTCAAATCGCGCGACGGCGTGCCCACCCCACGCGAGATATGCAAGGTGCTGGACGACTATGTCATCGGCCAGGATCACGCCAAGCGCGTGCTCTCGGTGGCCGTCCACAACCATTACAAGCGCCTCAACCACGCCGCCAAGAACAACGACGTGGAACTGGCCAAGTCGAACATCCTGCTGGTCGGGCCCACCGGCTGCGGCAAGACGCTGCTCGCCCAAACGCTCGCCCGCATCCTCGATGTCCCCTTCACCATGGCCGACGCCACCACCCTCACCGAGGCCGGCTACGTCGGCGAGGACGTGGAGAACATCATCCTCAAGCTGTTGCAGTCGGCCGACTACAATGTCGAGCGTGCCCAGCGCGGCATCGTCTATATCGACGAGGTTGATAAGATATCGCGCAAGTCCGACAACCCCTCCATCACCCGCGATGTGTCCGGGGAAGGGGTGCAGCAGGCGCTGCTCAAGATCATGGAGGGCACCGTTGCCTCGGTGCCGCCGCAGGGCGGGCGCAAGCATCCCCAGCAGGAGTTCCTGCAGGTCGACACCACCAACATCCTGTTCATCTGCGGTGGCGCTTTCTCCGGGCTAGAGAAGATCATCGCCGGGCGCGGAAAGGGCTCCGGCATCGGCTTCGGTGCCGACGTCAAGTCGGTCGACGACCGCCGCACCGGCGAGGTTCTCAAGCACCTGGAGCCGGAAGATCTGTTGAAGTTCGGCCTCATCCCCGAGTTCGTCGGCCGCGTGCCGGTGATCGCCACTCTGGAGGACCTCGACGAGGAAGCACTGGTGCAGATCCTGACCGAGCCCAAGAACGCGCTGGTCAAGCAGTATCAGCGCCTGTTCGAGATGGAGGACGTGCGCCTCAACCTGCCCGAGGAAGCGCTCAAGGCCATCGCCAAGCGGGCCATCGAGCGCAAGACCGGCGCCCGTGGCCTGCGCTCGATCATGGAAGGCATCCTGCTCGAGACCATGTACGAACTGCCGGGCCTCGAAGGCGTCGAGGAAGCCGTCATCTCGCGCGAAGTGGTGGAAGGCGAGGCCAAGCCGTTGCTCATCTATGCCGATCACGACGAAAAGCCCTCCAAGGCCAAGGTTCCCTCTTCAGCCTGAAGCACCGCCCGCGGGCCATAGCCAGTTATTTTCATGTTAGCCCCGCCGGCGCCGTCGTTGTCCATAATCGGCGGCAACACTTGAATTCGACGCCTGGTCGCCGCCATTTTTGTTCGGAGTGTGCCGATTCCGGCTTCTGCGCTTTCGCCCCAGCGGCGGGCGTGCCGGCGGGGACGGCTTCAAGGCGCAAGCGGGCCGAATTGGTCTAGATTGCAGACGGGCATGACCGGCGATCGCCGCCTAGCGGGCTGCCGGGTCTATCTGGTGCCGCTTGCGGCCGCATCGTGAAAGGAACAAGAACAACATGAGCGACAACCCCACCCAGGGCAACGGCAATGCCATCGAGACGTTTCCGGTCCTGCCGTTGCGCGATATCGTGGTGTTTCCGCATATGATCGTGCCGCTGTTCGTGGGCCGCGAGAAGTCCATCAAGGCGCTCGAGGAAGTGATGCGCGAGGACAAGCGCATCCTGCTCATTGCCCAGCGCGAGGCCGCCGACGACGATCCCGCGCCCGAGGGCATGTACGATGTGGGCACCATTGCCTCGGTGCTCCAACTCCTCAAGCTGCCCGACGGTACCGTCAAGGTGCTGGTGGAAGGCAACGAGCGGGCCCGCATCGTGGGCTTCACCGGCAATGCGGACTATTTCGAGGCCCAGGCGGCCCTCATCTCCGATGAGGAGAGCGAACACGCCGAGCTCGAGGCGATGATGCGCACTGTCACCCAGCAGTTCGATTCCTACGTCAAGCTGAACAAGAAGGTGCCGCAGGAAGCCATCGCCTCCATCGGCCAGATCACCGATCCCGCGCGCCTTGCCGACACGGTGGCCGCCCATCTCGCCATCAAGCTGGCCGACAAGCAGGCGCTCCTGGAGATCGTCTCGGTGAACAAGCGGCTGGAGCGGGTCTATGCCTTCATGGAAGGCGAGATCTCGGTGTTGCAGGTGGAAAAGCGCATCCGCTCGCGCGTCAAGCGCCAGATGGAGAAGAGCCAGCGCGAGTACTATCTCAACGAGCAGATGAAGGCCATCCAGAAGGAGCTCGGCGACGGCGAGGAGCGCGACGAGATCGGCGAGATCGAAGCCCGAATCGGCAAGACCAAGCTCTCCAAGGAAGCGCGCGAGAAGGCCGAGGCCGAAGTCAAGAAGCTGCGCCAGATGAGCCCGATGTCGGCTGAGGCGACGGTGGTGAGGAACTACCTCGACTGGCTCTTGGGCATCCCCTGGGGCTACCCGCTCGCGCGTCAAGTCCGACCTCGACTTTGCCCAGGAGGTACTCGACCACGATCACTACGGGCTGGACAAGGTCAAGGAGCGCATCATCGAGTATCTCGCGGTGCAGACCCGCACCAACAAGCTGAAAGGCCCAATCCTGTGCCTCGTCGGCCCGCCCGGCGTCGGCAAGACCTCGCTGGGCAAGTCGATTGCCAAGGCGACGGGGCGCGAGTTCGTGCGCATGTCGCTGGGCGGGGTGCGCGACGAGGCCGAGATCCGCGGCCACCGGCGCACCTATATCGGCTCCATGCCCGGCAAGGTCATCCAGTCGATGAAGAAGGCCAAGAAGGCCAACCCGCTGTTCCTGCTCGATGAGATCGACAAGATGGGCATGGACTTCCGCGGCGATCCGTCTTCGGCGCTGCTGGAGGTGCTCGACCCTGAGCAGAACAACTCGTTCATGGACCACTATCTGGAGGTCGAATACGACCTCTCCAACGTGCTCTTTGTCACCACGGCGAACACGCTGAACATCCCGCCGGCCCTCATGGACCGCATGGAGATCATCCGCATCGCCGGCTACACCGAGGACGAAAAGGTCGAGATCGCCCGCCGCCACCTGTTGCCCAAGATCATGGCCAACCATGCCCTTGGACCCAAGGAGTTCGTGGTCGAGGACAATGCCTTGCTCGAGATGATTCGCCGCTACACCCGCGAGGCGGGCGTGCGCAACCTCGAGCGCGAGCTTTCCAACCTCGCCCGCAAGGCGGTGCGCGAATTGCAGTCCAACAAGAAGAAGCGGAAGATCACCATCAACATGAAGGTGCTCGGCGACTTCCTCGGCGTGCCGAAATACCGCTATGGCGAGGTCGAGGGCGAGGACATGGTGGGCGTGGTCACCGGCCTTGCCTGGACCGAGGTGGGCGGCGAGCTGTTGACGGTGGAAGCGGTCATGATGCCCGGCAAGGGCAAGATGACGGTCACCGGCAACCTGCGTGACGTGATGAAGGAGTTGATCTCGGCGGCTTCGTCTTTTGTGCGCTCGCGCGCCGCCGAATTCGGCATCAAGCCGCCAATGTTCGAAAAGCGCGACATCCACGTGCATGTCCCAGAGGGCGCGACCCCCAAGGACGGTCCTTCGGCCGGCATCGCCATGGTCACCGCCATCGTCTCGGTGCTCAACGGTATTCCGGTGAGAAAGGATGTCGCCATGACCGGCGAGATCACCTTGCGCGGACGGGTGCTGCCCATCGGCGGCCTCAAGGAAAAGCTCCTGGCAGCGCTCAGGGGCGGCATCAAGAAGGTGATGATCCCCGAGGACAACGTGAAGGATCTCGCCGAGATCCCCGACAACGTCAAGTCGAGCCTCGAGATCATTCCTGTCTCGCGCATGGAGCAGGTGATCGATGTGGCGCTGGTGAGGACCCCGGAGCCGGTCCAGTGGGACGAGGAAGCCGAAGAGGCTGCCCGAGCCGCAGCGGCCGCGCAGGCCCACGGCCCGGCCCTCACCGCCCATTGATCGCGGCACAGGATTGAGCTGGGGCGGTCTCTTGCGAGGCCGCCCTTTCTCTTGGCCGCAGGCTTGTCGGGTTCGCAAGGGCCGGAATTCTGCGCCGAATTGAGGGTTTCCCCGAATCGCGAAAATGTCCGTTTTCACTCGACGGTGAGTGCGCGGCACCCCAGCCTGGCGCATGCGCGGCAGCTAAGTACTTGGTGAATAGTGGTTAATTTCCGTTAACCATTCCTGCACTTGCATTTTTGGCGGAATTCTCCTGTTTTCTGCCATAGACGGCTGTGTTGCGTTTTGCGTAGTGCAGACTTCCTGCCAACAACCAATGAGGTTCGTTATGAACAAGATGGAACTGATTGCCCAGGTGGCGGCCGATGCCAAGCTGACCAAGGGCGATGCGGGCGAGGCCGTGGAAGCCACCCTCGCCAACATCATGAAGGCCCTGCAGAGCGGCGACGATGTGCGCCTCGTCGGCTTCGGCACCTTTTCGGTGAGCCAGCGCGCGGCCAGCGAAGGCCGCGACCCGCGCTCCGGCAGGGCCATCCATATCCCGGCCTCCAAGAATGCCAAGTTCAAGGCCGGCAAGGTGCTCAAGCAGGCGGTCAACAACTAGCCCGCAGCGGCGCCGATGGACCGTAGCTGACAGCGGGCCGCCGGACAGACATGCCCCGCGCTTCCCCTCAGAAAGGGCGCGGGGCCTTTCTTTTGCCGGCAGACCCGCCGCGCTTGCCAGCGCCTGCTCCGGCCTCTATTCATGCCACGGAAATGAGGGCGGTTAGCTCAGTTGGTAGAGCGCCACGTTTACACCGTGGATGTCGGGAGTTCGAGCCTCTCACCGCCCACCATTCGCATCCGTGCAAAAAGGCCGAAGGGCGGCTTGGCGGTTGAAACTGATCCTGCATTTCGGCCTGCACCGTTCGGCATCGAGCGCCCTGCAACGCGTTCTCAACGAGCGCCACCGGCCCTTGCGCAAACGCCGCGTGCTCGCCCTCAGCCAGCGCACAGCCCAGCGCGAGCCGTACCGCACCTTCACGCTGATCAACGGCATTCACATCGGCGCAAGGGGGCCACGGTCCAACTTCGCCCGCATCGAAACACACTTGAAAGCGATCGCGGCGGAGTTCGATGCGGTGATCTTTTCCGATGAGAACATGCCGGGCCTGATGATCGGCGACAGGGGCGGGGCGTTTTCCCGCGCCGACCGCTTTGCAGCAATGCTGGGCCTGCTGGCCGGAACCTGCGAGGTTCATACCGTCGCCATCTTGCGCAAGCACGCCGACTGGCTCGAATCGATCCATCGCTTCGCCGCCTGGCACGGCGAGCCGCGAGACTTCCCCGCCTTCATCGCCCGTGCCGACCTCTCGTCGGTGAGCTATTGCGGGCTGCTCGATGCCGTGGCCGGGGCCGTGGGGCGCGAGCGGCTGCATGTCTTTTCCTACGATGCGGTGAAGCGCGACGGCGGCAAGGCGCTGTTGTGGCACATGCTTGAACTGGCCGGCACGCGCCTGCCGATGCCCTTGCAACTGCCGCTGGCCAATGTTTCTGCCGATGCCCGCTTCATCGCCCTCATGCAGACGTTGCACGCTCGTGGTGTGGTGCTGCCGAGGTTGACGACGGTGGCGCTCAAGGAGCGTCTGCTGCTGCCCGATGCCGCCGCCGACAGCGAGGGCGAGATCGTGGAGACGCTGACAAGCGCGGCGCGGCGCGTGCTTTTGCCCGTGGCGAGCATGCGCGCCTATCGCTGGGCACAACGCGCTCTCGATGCCGGCCTGCCTCTGGCGGGCATCCCGGAGGCTTCGGCGAAGGCACTGGTCGGGGAGGCGCTCGCCTCTGCTGCAAAGGCAAGCGGGACCGATGAAGCCCGCGCGGCTCTCAAGCGCCAGCTTGACGCCCGCTTCGCTGCCGACCGCGAGGCCGTGGGGAGGCTTTACCTGCCCGCGTGGCGAGGGCCAGCCGGCAGCGGCGAGGTCGGCGAGTTCCCGCCCGATGCCGTGCTTGACTTGGCCAGATGAAGCTCGTAAGTCAGCGCCGTCGCTGCCAGGGTCCTTCGGCCCGGTCAATGCGGGTGTAGCTCAGTTGGTTAGAGCGCCGGCCTGTCACGCCGGAGGTCGCGGGTTCGAGTCCCGTCACTCGCGCCAATTCAACGCAACAATGCGCTTGGGACCGTACTTTTCCGGTTGGCCGCTCGCTCCGGCCCGGCGCCTGCGTCAGGCTGCCTCAAGGCGGGTGGATTGGGCTTGCCACCCTCGGGATGGTGCGCTACCACCTGAACCCGATTGCGGCGGGTTTAGGGCAAGACCGCCAGCAAAGTGAGCCAGATCATGCAAGACCTTCTGAGAGACTATCTGCCGGTCGTCATCTTCGTGGGCGTCGCTGCCGCCATCGCCATCGCGCTCATGGTTTCGGCCATGATCATCGCGGTGCGCAAGCCAGACCCGGAAAAGCTCTCGGCCTATGAATGCGGCTTCAACGCCTTCGACGATGCGCGCATGAAGTTCGACATTCGCTTCTATCTGGTCTCGCTCTTGTTCATCATCTTCGATCTGGAGGTGGCGTTCCTCTTTCCCTGGGCGATAACCCTCAAGAAAGTGGGCGTTTTCGGCTTCTGGTCGATGATGGTGTTTCTCGCCATCCTCACCATCGGCTTCGTCTATGAATGGCGTAAAGGGGCACTGGAATGGGATTGATCACGCCCACATCCGCCGACGGCGCCATAACGCCCGGGCAGCAGGAGTTCTTCACCTCCATCAATGCCGAGCTGGCGGACAAGGGTTTTCTCGTCACCTCGACCGACGACCTCATCAACTGGGCCCGCACCGGCTCGCTGATGTGGATGACCTTCGGGCTTGCCTGCTGCGCGGTGGAGATGATGCAGGCCTCCATGCCGCGCTATGACGTGGAGCGATTTCGGCTTTGCCCCGCGCGCATCTCCGCGCCAGTCCGACGTCATCATCGTGGCGGGCACCTTGACCAACAAGATGGCGCCGGCCTTTCGCAAGGTCTACGACCAGATGCCGGAGCCGCGCTATGTCATCTCCATGGGCTCATGCGCCAATGGCGGTGGCTATTACCACTACTCCTATTCGGTCGTGCGCGGCTGCGACCGGGTGGTGCCGGTCGATATCTATATCCCCGGCTGTCCGCCCACTGCCGAGGCGCTCGTCTACGGCATCTTGTTGCTGCAAAAGAAGATCCGCCGCACCGGCACGCTCGAACGCTGACAAAAGCCTGTTTTTCTCGGGAGCGCATTCAGCCATGGACGAAACCCTGATGGACATTGGCGCCCATGTGGCCGGCGCCCTGGCCGAGACGGGCCTCACCTGGTCGGTGGACCATGGCGAGCTCAACATCCTCACCGACGGCGCCCACATCATCCAGGTGCTGCGCTTCCTGCGCGACGATGCCACCTGCCGCTTCTGCTGCTTCACCGATATCGCCGGCGTCGATTACCCCGAGCGCGAAGAGCGTTTCGATGTCGTCTACCACCTCCTGAGCCCTTATCAGAACGCCCGTGTGCGGGTGAAGGTGGCGACTGATGAGGAAACCCCGCTGCCCAGCGCAATCGACATCTTCCCGGCGGCCAACTGGTTCGAGCGCGAGGTCTTCGACCTTTACGGTGTACGCTTCACCGGCCACCCGGACCTGCGCCGCATCCTCACCGACTACGGCTTTTCCGGCCATCCCTTGCGCAAGGATTTCCCCACCACCGGCTATGTCGAGGTGCGCTACGACGACGAGAAAAAGCGCGTTGTCTACGAGCCGGTGAAGCTGGTGCAGGAGTTCCGCAGTTTCGATTACCTCAGCCCTTGGCAGGGGCCGGATTACCGGCTGCCCGGGGATGAAAAGGCGGGAGGCACGAACTGACATGGCCGGCAAGTTGCATCACGGGCATTGCCTGTGCGGCGTCGTGAAGTTCACGGTCGAGCCTGTCGGCAGCGAAGTCGCTGCCTGTCACTGCGGCATGTGCCGGCGCTGGACCGGTGGCCCGTTCATGGGTGTCGATTGTGGGACATCCTTCAGGACGGATGACGACACCAGCCTGGGCATCTACGAGTCCTCACAATTGGCAGAGCGCGCATTTTGCCGCCAATGCGGGACGACACTGTTCTATCGGCTGAAGGACGGTAATCACACCTATGTTTCAGCCGGCGTCATTGATGACCTCGAAGAACCCGTTTTGACGGAAGAAGTCTTCATTGACGAAAAGCCTAATTTCTACAGCTTTGAGCAAGAGACCAAGAAAATGACCGGCGAAGAGCTGTTCGCCTTCTTCTCTGGACAGGAAAGCTGACCGTGGCAGAAGTTGAAGTCCGCAATTTCACCATCAATTTCGGGCCGCAACACCCGGCGGCCCATGGCGTGCTGCGCCTCGTGCTGGAGCTCGATGGCGAGGTGGTGGAGCGCGTCGATCCGCATATCGGCCTGCTTCACCGCGGCACCGAAAAGCTCA
Source organism: uncultured Alphaproteobacteria bacterium (assembly GCA_963770075.1). Classification (GTDB taxonomy): domain Bacteria; phylum Pseudomonadota; class Alphaproteobacteria; order Rhizobiales; family Aestuariivirgaceae; genus CAVVDT01. The sequence goes on along the minus strand of CAVYOQ010000050.1, from coordinate 13,893 downwards.
TCGAGACCAAGACCTATCTGCAGGCCGTGCCCTATTTCGACCGCCTTGATTACGTGGCGCCGATGAACCAGGAGCACGCTTTTGCGCTTGCCACCGAAAAGCTGCTCGGCATCACCGTGCCCAAGCGCGGCCAGCTGATCCGCGTGCTCTATTCCGAGATCGGCCGGCTGCTGTCGCATCTCCTCAACGTCACCACTCAGGCCATGGATGTGGGCGCGCTCACCCCGCCCTTGTGGGGGTTCGAGGAGCGCGAAAAGCTCATGGTGTTCTACGAGCGCGCCTCGGGCAGCCGCATGCACGCCGCCTATATCCGCCCCGGCGGCCTGCATCAGGACATCCCGCAGAAGCTCATCGACGATATCGGCCATTTCTGCGAGACCCATCCCAAGGTGCTCGACGACATCGAAGGGCTGCTCACCGACAACCGGATTTTCAAGCAGAGGAACGTCGATATTGGCGTGGTGAAGCTGGATGACTGCTTCGCCTGGGGTTTTTCCGGCGTGATGGTGCGCGGCTGTGGCGCGGCATGGGACCTGCGCCGGGCGCAGCCCTATGAGTGCTATTCCGAGCTCGACTTCGACATTCCAATCGGCAAGAACGGCGACTGCTATGACCGCTACGTCATCCGCATGGAAGAAATGCGCCAGGCGGTGCGCATCATGAAGCAGTGCGTGCAAAAGCTGTCGTCCGAGGAAGGCAAGGGGCCGGTCTCCTCCACCGACGGCAAGGTGGTGCCGCCAAAGCGCGGCGAGATGAAGCAGTCGATGGAAGCCCTCATCCATCACTTCAAGCTCTATACCGAGGGTTACAAGGTGCCGGCGGGCGAGGTCTATGCCGCGGTCGAGGCGCCCAAGGGCGAATTCGGCGTCTATCTCGTGTCTGATGGTTCCAACAAGCCCTACCGCTGCCGCATCCGGGCGCCGGGCTTTGCCCACTTGCAGGCCATGGATTTCCTGTGCCGTAACCACATGCTGGCCGACGTCTCGGCCATCCTCGGCTCGATCGATATCGTTTTCGGTGAGGTGGACCGGTGAGTGTGCGCCGTCTCGATCCCAATCAGCCCAAGAGCTTCAGGTTCTCAGCCGAAAACCTGAAATGGGCCAAGGAGACCATCAAGAAATATCCGGCGGGCAAGCAGGCCTCGGCGGTGATCCCCATCCTGTGGCGAGCACACGAGCAGGAAGGCTGGCTGACCAGGCCGGCCATGGAGCGCGTGGCCGTGATGCTGGATATGTCATTCATCCGCGTCTACGAGGTCGCCACTTTCTACACCATGTTCCAGCTTTCGCCGGTTGGGAAGAAGGTGCATGTGCAGGTCTGCGGCACCACCCCGTGCATGCTGCGCGGGGCCGAAGACCTGATCAAGGTGTGCAAGCAGAAGATCGCCGAGCACCCCTTCGAAGTGTCCGCCGATGGCGATTTTTCCTGGGAGGAGGTCGAATGCCTCGGCGCCTGCGTCAATGCGCCGATGGTGCAGGTGGCCAAGGACACCTACGAGGACCTGACGCCGGAAAGCTTCGAGCGCATCCTCGATGATTTCGCCGCCGGCAGGACGCCAAAGCCCGGGCCACAGAGCGGGCGCAAGTCCAGCGAGCCGGCGAGTGGCCTGACGAGCCTCACCGATCCGTCCTTGTATAATGGCAAGGCGGCAAAGGTCAGGTCCGCCGCCGCGCCGGCGCGCAACGCGGCGGCGAAAAAGCCGGCGGCCGCCAAGGCCAAGCCCAAGGCACCGGCGAAGAAGCCCAAGGCGAAGTAAGGAACGGTCATGCTCGCTGATACCGATCGCATCTTCACCAATCTCTACGGGCTGCACGACGGGGGCCTCAAGGGCGCACGTGCCCGTGGCGCCTGGGACGGCACCAGGAAGATGCTGGAGATGGGCCGCGATGGCGTCGTCGATGCGGTGAAGCAGTCGGGCCTCAGAGGGCGCGGCGGGGCGGGCTTTCCCACCGGCCTGAAAATGTCGTTCATGCCCAAGGTGATCGGCGAGCGGCCGCATTATCTGGTGGTCAATGCCGATGAATCCGAGCCCGGCACCTGCAAGGACCGCGACATCATGCGCCACGACCCGCACCTGCTGGTCGAGGGCTGCCTGGTGGCTAGTTTTGGCATGGGCGCGCATGTCACCTACATCTATGTGCGCGGCGAGTTCATCCGCGAGCGCGAGGCGCTTCAGCGGGCCGTCGATGAGGCCTATGAGGCCAAGCTCATCGGCAAGGACAACATCCACGGCTGGGATTTCGACATCATTATCCACCACGGCGCCGGCGCCTATATCTGCGGCGAGGAGACGGCGCTTCTGGAGAGCCTGGAAGGCGGGAAGGGCGAGCCGCGCATGAAGCCGCCGTTCCCGGCCAATGTCGGGCTTTATGGCGCGCCGACCACCGTCAACAACGTCGAATCGATCGCCGTCATCCCGACCATCCTGCGGCGCGGCGCCTCGTGGTTCGCCTCCATCGGGCCCAAGAACAACACGGGCACCAAGCTCTTTTGCATCTCGGGCCATGTGGAGCAGCCGTGCACCGTGGAAGAGGCCATGGGCATCCCCTTCCGCGAGCTCATCGAAAAGCACGCTGGCGGGATCCGCGGCGGCTGGAAGAATCTGAAGGCCGTGATTCCGGGCGGCTCGTCGGTGCGCTGCGTGCCGGCCGACCAGATCATCGACTGCCCCATGTGCTTCGACAATCTGGCGGCGCTCAAGTCGGGTCTCGGTACGGGGGCGGTGATCGTCATGGACAAATCCACCGACATCATCAAGGCGATCGCCCGCATCTCCTATTTCTACAAGCACGAAAGTTGCGGCCAGTGCACACCGTGCCGCGAGGGCGCGGGGTGGATGTGGCGGGTGCTGACGCGCATGGTCGAGGGCCGCGCTGAAAAGCGCGAGATCGACATGCTGCTCGATGTCTCGAAGCAGATCGAGGGTCACACCATCTGCGCGCTTGGCGATGCGGCGGCCTGGCCGGTGCAGGGCCTGATTACCCATTTCCGCCACGATATCGAGGCGCGGATCGATGAATTCACCGCCCGCGCCGATGCCGAGGGCTCGGTTGCGCGGCAAGTGGCGGCGGAGTAGCGACATGCATCTGGCACAGCTCAATATCGGCCGCTTCCGCTATCCGACCGACGATCCGCGCATGGCGGGGTTCATGGACAACCTGGATCGCGTCAATGCGCTGGCTGAGCGCTCGCAAGGCTTCGTCTGGCGCTTCCAGGACGAGACCGGCAATGCGACCAATACCCGGGTGGGCGACGATTGTGCGGTAAACCTTTCGGTGTGGGAGAATGCCGAGGCGCTGGAAGCCTTCGTCTTCCGCACCGTTCACGTGCAGTTCTACCGCCGCCGGGCCGAATGGTTCAACGCGATGGAAGACGCGCACATGGTGTTCTGGTGGGTGCCGGAAGGCCACGCGCCGAGCCTCGATGAGGCGATGGATCGGCTCGATGAGTACCGCGCCAACGGTCCCGGCGAGCGCGCCTTCGGCTGGGCTGAGGTGATCGACAAGGAGCGCTGGCAGGCCCAGCGCTGTGCATAGGGCGTAAGGATGCTGGTGAGCAAGGTCGAGGCCATGCGCGGCGGTTTGAGGGAATTGAACGGGATGTGGTCAGGGGACAAGACGCATGCCTAAGCTGATCATCGACGGCAAGGAGGTCGAGGCCGAGAACGGCATGACGCTGTTGCAGGCCTGCGAGCTGGCCGGCGCCGAGATCCCGCGCTTTTGCTATCACGAGCGTCTGTCGATCGCCGGCAACTGCCGCATGTGCCTGGTTGAGGTAAAGGGCGGCCCGCCCAAGCCGCAGGCTTCCTGTGCGCTCGCCGTCAATGACCTGCGCCCCGGCCCCAATGGCGAACCACCCGTCGTCTTCACCAATTCGCCCATGGTCAAGAAGGCACGCGAGGGGGTGATGGAGTTCCTGCTCATCAATCACCCGCTCGACTGCCCCATCTGCGACCAGGGCGGCGAATGCGACCTGCAGGACCAGGCGATGGCCTACGGCATCGACAAGAACCGCTTTGCCGAGAACAAGCGCGCGGTTGAGGACAAGTATATCGGGCCTCTGGTCAAGACCGTGATGACCCGCTGCATCCAGTGCACCCGCTGTGTGCGCTTCACCACCGAGGTGGGCGGCGTGGAGGAGCTTGGTGCCATCGGGCGCGGCGAGGACATGGAGATCACCACCTATCTCGAACACGCCATGACCTCGGAGCTGCAGGGCAACGTCATCGACCTGTGCCCGGTGGGTGCGCTCACCTCGGCGCCTTACGAGTTCAAGGCAAGGTCGTGGGAGCTGCGCAAGACCGCGACCGTCGATGCCATGGACGCCATCGGCTCGGCCATCCGCGTCGACAGCCGCGGGCGCGAGGTCATGCGCATCCTGCCGCGCACCAATGACGATGTGAACGAGGAGTGGATCTCCGACAAGACCCGCTTCGTATGGGACGGCCTCAAGACGCAGCGTCTCGACAAGCCCTATGTGCGTCAGAACGGCAAGCTGCGCCCTGCAAGTTGGGCCGAGGCCTTCAAGCTCATCGCCGCAAAGGCCAAGGCGGCCGGGCCCGAAGGCATGGCCGCTCTGATGGGCGACCTCAATCCGGTCGAGGACATGTTCGCCCTCAAGGCGCTGATGAGCGGGCTCGGAGTGAAGAACATCGACTGCCGCGAGCCCCATTCGCGCCTCGGCGAAAAGGGTGGCCGCGCCGGCTATCTGTTCAATGCCACCATCGCCGGCATCGAGGAGGCCGATGCCATCCTCATCATCGGCAGCAATCCGCGCCATGAGGCCCCGGTCCTCAATGCCCGTATCCGCAAGACCTGGCGGCGTAGTGGACAGCCTATCGGCCTCATCGGGCCGAGGGTCGATTTGACTTATGATTACGACTATTTAGGCGAAGGACCGGATTCACTTTCTGAACTCGCTTCGGGCAGTGGAAGGAGCAAGTTCGCCCGTGCCCTCAAGAAGGCCGAACGGCCCCTCATCATCATCGGCCAGGGCGCCATCGCGCGGCCCGACGGTGGGGCGGTGCTGTCGGCGGCGGCCAAGTTGGCGCTTGCCGTCGGTGCGGTCAAGACCGGCTGGAACGGCTTTTCCGTGTTGCACACGGCGGCCGGCCGGGCAGGGGGGCTGGAGATCTGCGCCCTGCCGGCGAGCGACGGCGGCAAGGCGACGGCAGATATCCTCAAGGGCGCCAAGGCCGGCGACATCGGCTTCGTCTATCTGCTGGGGGTGGACGAGATCGACATGAACAGCCTGGGCGATGCCTTCGTCGTCTATCAGGGCACGCATGGCGATGCCGGTGCCCACCGCGCCGACGTCATTCTGCCCGGTGCCGCCTATACCGAGAAGTCGGGCACCTGGGTCAATACCGAAGGCCGGGTGCAGATGGCCGACCGCGCCCACTTCCCGCCCGGCGATGCGCGCGAGGACTGGACCATCATCCGCGCCCTTTCCGAAGCGATGGGGGCAACGCTGCCCTTCGATTCGCTCGATGAATTGAGGAAGGCCATGTACGGGCAGGTGCCGTATCTGGCGCACATCGACCGCTTGGAGCCTGCCGATCCTTCAGGCATCGAGGCGCTGGCCAAGGCCGGGGGCGCCATGCGCAAGGCGGCTTTCGCCAGTCCGATCGGCGACTTCTATCTGACCAACCCGATCGCCCGTGCCTCGCGCATCATGGCCGAATGCTCGGCGCTTCGGGCCGGTAAAGCGCTGGAGGCGGCGGAGTAGGGGCGATGAAGGAATTTATCTGGACACTTGCCATCATCGCCATCCAGTCGGTCGCCCTGCTGGTGGCGGTGCTTATCGTCGTGGCCTATCTGATCTATGCGGACCGCAAGATCTGGGCGGCGGTGCAGATGCGTCGCGGACCCAACGTCGTGGGCCCTTGGGGCCTGCTGCAGACCTTTGCCGACCTGCTGAAGTTCGTATTCAAGGAAGTTGTCATCCCCGATGGCGCCAACAAGGGCGTCTATATCATCGCCCCGCTGGTGACGGCGATCCTGGCGCTGTCGGCCTGGGCGGTGGTGCCGATCGCCAAGGGCTGGGCGGTGGCCGACATCAATGTCGGCATCCTCTATCTCTTCGCGCTCTCCTCGCTCGGCGTCTATGGCGTCATCATGGGCGGCTGGGCCTCCAACTCGAAATACCCCTTCCTCGCTGCCCTGCGCTCGGCGGCACAGATGGTCTCCTACGAGGTCTCCATCGGCTTCGTCATCATCACCGTCTTGATGTGCGCGGGCTCACTCAACCTCACTGACATCGTTCTTTCGCAAAAAACTGGTCTCGGCACCGCCCTGGGCCTGCCCAATACCTTCCTCGACTGGTATTGGCTGCCGCTCCTGCCGATGTGCGTCATCTTCTTCATCTCGGCGCTGGCCGAGACCAACCGGCCGCCCTTCGACCTGGTGGAGGCCGAATCGGAGCTGGTGGCGGGCTTCATGGTGGAATATTCCTCCACCCCCTATCTGCTGTTCATGCTGGGCGAATACGTCGCCATCACCTTGATGTGCGCCATGACCGCCATCCTGTTCATGGGCGGATGGCTGCCGCCGGTGGCGGTGCCGCCGTTTACCTGGGTGCCGGGGGTGGTGTGGTTCGTGCTCAAGCTTTTGTTCGTGTTCTTCATGTTCGCCATGGTCAAGGCCTTCGTGCCGCGCTATCGCTACGACCAGTTGATGCGGCTGGGCTGGAAGGTGTTCCTGCCCATCTCCATTTTCTGGGTCGTGTTGACGGCGGGCGTGCTGACCGCCTTTGGCTGGGCACCTTGAGCGGGGGGCCGACACCATGACCCTCAGCGGTTACAGCCTGATCGGCGGCCTGGCGATGCTGATCATCGGCGTGTTGGATCTCGGCCTGATGCGTAGCGCCATCTATCCCGCCTTGCGCCGCCACCACGAGGAGGCCAAGGTCACGGGCTCGCAGGGCATCGAGCCCAACGTCATCATGGCCGTGTTCAAGGCAGTCAATCTTCTGGTGCTGCCGGCGCTGGGGCTGTTGTTCGGTGATGCGGTCCTAAGGCCGCTCCTGTCGTCATGAGGAAGTAGGACATGAGACTGGAACAAGCCGCGCGTTCACTTTTTCTCTCCGAGTTTATCTCGGCCTTTTTCCTGTCGATGCGCTATTTCTTCGCCCCCAAGGCGACGGTGAACTACCCGTATGAGAAGGGCCCGCTCTCGCCTCGCTTCCGCGGCGAGCACGCGCTCAGGCGCTATCCCAACGGGGAAGAGCGCTGCATCGCCTGCAAGCTGTGCGAGGCCATCTGCCCGGCGCAGGCGATCACCATCGAGGCAGGCCCACGCCGCAATGACGGCACCAGGCGCACCACCCGCTACGACATCGACATGGTGAAGTGCATCTATTGCGGCTTCTGCCAGGAAGCCTGCCCGGTGGATGCCATCGTCGAGGGACCGAACTTCGAATTTTCGACCGAAACGCGCGAGGAGCTGCTTTACGACAAGGCCCGGCTGCTTGCCAATGGCGACCGCTGGGAACGCGAGCTCGCGAGCAACATTGCGCTCGATGCGCCTTACCGCTAAACGGCGTCGCTGAAGGGGAACCGGGGAAAATGGCAGTCGCCGCAGCGTTCTTTTATCTCTTTTCGGCCGTGGCCGTAGCCGCCGGGGTGATGGTGATCACCGCGCGCAATCCGGTGCACTCGGTGCTCTTCCTCATCCTCGCCTTCTTCAACACGGCGGGGCTGTTCGTGCTCCTGGGCGCGGAGTTCCTCGCCATGATCCTGGTGATCGTCTATGTCGGCGCGGTGGCTGTCCTGTTCCTGTTCGTCGTCATGATGCTCGACATCGACTTCACCGAGCTGCGCCAGGGCATGCTCAACTATGTGCCGGTGGGTGTCGCCATCGGGCTCATCCTGCTGGTGGAGCTCACTTTGGTGCTGACGACCTGGGCCATCTCGCCCGGCGCGCTGGCGACCGTAGCGGCCCCGCAAGGCCCGGCCGGCATCACCAACACCGAGGCGCTGGGGCTCGTCCTCTACACCCGCTATGTCTATTTCTTCGAGTCCGCCGGCATGGTGCTGCTGGTGGCGATGATCGGCGCCATCGTGCTCACCTTGCGCCACAAGGCCGGGGTAAAACGCCAGGTCATCGCCGATCAGGTAGCGCGCACGCCTGAGACGGCGGTGGAGATCCGCACCGTCAAGCCGGGGCAGGGATTGTAAAGATGACGATTGGACTCCCGCATTACCTGACCGTCGCCGCCATCCTCTTCACCATCGGCGTCTTCGGCATCTTCCTCAACCGCAAGAACGTGATCGTCATCCTCATGTCGATCGAGCTCATGCTGATGGCAGTCAACATCAACCTCGTGGCCTTCTCCAGCTTCCTCGGCGACCTGGTAGGGCAGGTCTTCGCCCTCGTGGTGCTGACCGTGGCGGCGGCCGAAGCGGCCATCGGCCTCGCCATCCTGGTCACCTATTTCCGCAATCGCGGCAGCATCGCGGTTGAAGACATCAACCTGATGAAGGGCTGAGAAACAAGGGCGCCATGGATACGGTCTTCCTCCTCATCGTCTTCCTGCCGCTGGTGGGCTCACTCATCGCCGGCATCATCGGCACCAACATGTTCCGCATGATGGGCTCGGCCATCGAGGGCGGCCATGGCGGTGCAGCCGCTCATGCCGCCCATGATGACCACGGCGAGGCGCACGGCCACGGCAGCGCGCCCGACTGGCCGGCCTATCTGACCTCGGGGATTTTGCTCCTCACCGCTTTGCTGTCGTGGATCGTCTTCTTCCAGGTCCCCGACACAGGCGAGGTGCTGAAGGTCGAGGTGGGGCGGTGGATTTCTTCCGGCACGCTCACCGCCGACTGGGCCTTGCGCATCGACACGCTCACCGCCGTCATGCTGGTTGTGGTGACGACAGTTTCCTCGCTGGTGCATGTCTATTCCATCGGCTACATGAGCCACGACCCGAACCGGCCGCGCTTTTTCGCCTATCTGTCGCTCTTTACCTTCGCCATGCTGATGCTGGTGACGGCTGACAACCTGGTGCAGCTCTATTTCGGCTGGGAAGGGGTGGGGCTTGCCTCCTACCTGCTGATCGGATTCTGGTACACGCGGCCGTCTGCCTGTGCCGCCGCCATCAAGGCCTTCGTCGTCAACCGGGTGGGCGACTTCGGCTTCGGCCTCGGCATCTTCGGCACCTACTGGGTGTTCGGCTCGGTGGAGTTCGACACCATCTTCAACGCCGTGCCCGGCCAGGCCGGCCAGGTCATCCACTTCCTCGGCTATGACCTCGACGTCATGACCGTCCTGTGCCTGCTGCTCTTCCTCGGCGCCATGGGCAAGTCGGCACAGTTCCTCCTGCACACCTGGCTGCCCGATGCCATGGAAGGCCCGACCCCGGTCTCGGCCCTCATCCATGCCGCCACCATGGTGACGGCCGGCGTCTTCATGGTGGCGCGCCTATCGCCCTTCTACGAGGCCTCGCCCGATGCCGCCATGGTGGTGACGCTCATCGGCGCGATCACCGCCTTCTTCGCTGCCACGGTGGGGCTGGTGCAGAACGACATCAAGCGCGTCATCGCCTATTCCACCTGCTCGCAACTCGGCTACATGTTCGCCGCCCTCGGCGTCGGCGCCTACGGGGTCGGCATCTTCCATCTCTTCACCCATGCCTTCTTCAAGGCGCTCTTGTTCCTTGGCTCGGGCTCGGTCATCCATGCCATGTCGGACGAGCAGGACATGCGCAACATGGGCGGGCTGTTCCCGCACCTGAAGGTAACCTGGCTGATGATGCTGATCGGCACCTTGTCGCTCACCGGCGTTCCGTTGACGTCCGGCTATTTCTCCAAGGACGCCATTATCGAGGCGACCTTTGCCGCCCATTCCGGCATCGGCGAGTTTGCCTTCGCACTCCTCGTCATCTCGGCCCTCTTCACCGCCTTCTACTCCTGGCGGCTGATGTTCATGACCTTCCACGGCCGCCCGCGCGCCACCCGCGACGTGATGAGCCATGTGCATGAATCGCCCAACGTGATGCTGATCCCGCTCTATGTGCTGGCGGCCGGCGCGCTATTGGCCGGCTTCGTCTTCAAGGGCTGGTTCATCGGCCACGGGGAGGCGACCTTCTGGGGCACGGCCATCTATCGCTCGACCACCAACAACGTGATCGACGCCATGGAACACCTGCCGGCCTACGTGAGCTACTCGCCGTCGGTCGCCATGCTGATCGGCGTGCTGATCGCCTGGCTGTTCTACATCCGCCGCCCCGACCTGCCGGTGACGCTGGCGCAGATGAACGAGCCACTCTACAAGTTCCTGCTCAACAAGTGGTATTTCGACGAGATCTACGACTTCTTCCTGGTGCGCCCGGCCATGTGGCTCGGCCGCTTCCTGTGGAAGAAGGGTGATGGCTGGCTCATCGACGGCTTCGGGCCGGACGGTGTCTCGGCCCGCGTCATCGACATCACCCACCGCGTCGTCAGGCTGCAAACGGGCTACGTCTACCACTACGCCTTCGCCATGCTCATCGGCGTGGCCGCCCTCATTACCTGGTACATGCTCGGAGGGGTCCACTGATGCCCGGCTGGCCCATCCTTTCCGTCACCACCTTCCTGCCGCTGGTGGGCGCGCTGTTCATCCTGGTCATCCGTGGCGATGATGCCATCGCGGTGCGCAACATGCGCTGGACGGCGCTGTCGACCACCATCATCACCTTCCTCGTTTCGCTGCTCATCTGGGCCGACTTCAACCCGGCCGCATCCGGCTTCCAGTTCGGGGAAAGCTATATCTGGCTGGGCGGCGCCATGAACTACCGCATGGGCGTCGACGGCATCTCCATGCTGTTCGTCATCCTGACCACCTTCCTCATGCCCATCTGCATCATTGCCAGCTGGCGGGTGGACAGGCGCGTCAAGGAATACATGGTCGCCTTCCTGGTGCTCGAAACACTGATGATCGGCGTGTTCTGCGCCCTCGATCTGGTGGTGTTCTACCTGTTCTTCGAGGGTGGCCTCATCCCCATGTTCCTCATCATCGGGGTGTGGGGCGGCCAGCGCCGGGTCTATGCGTCGTTCAAATTCTTTCTCTACACGCTGCTCGGCTCGGTGCTGATGCTGCTCGCCATCATGGCAATGTACTGGCAGGCCGGCACCACCGACATCGCCCAGATCCTCAAAGAGACCAAATTCCCGGCCGGCATGCAGACCTGGCTGTTCCTTGCCTTCTTTGCCTCGTTTGCCGTCAAGATGCCCATGTGGCCGGTGCACACCTGGCTACCCGATGCCCATGTGGAGGCCCCCACGGCCGGCTCGGTGATCCTTGCCGCCATTCTTTTGAAGATGGGCGGCTATGGATTTTTGCGCTTTTCGCTGCCCATGTTCCCGCTCGCCTCGGCCTACTTCACCCCCTTCGTCGATGTCCTGTCGGTGATGGCCATCATCTACACCTCGCTGGTGGCGCTGATGCAGGAGGACATGAAGAAGCTCATTGCCTATTCCTCCGTTGCCCATATGGGCTTCGTGACCATGGGCATCTTCACCATGAACCGCCAGGGCATCGACGGCGCACTATTCCAGATGATCTCGCACGGCCTCGTCTCCGGCGCGCTCTTCCTGTGCGTGGGCGTGGTCTACGACCGCATGCACACCCGCGAGATCGCCGCCTATGGCGGGCTGGTCAACCGCATGCCGCTTTATGCCTTCGTGTTCATGCTGTTCACCATGGCCAATGTGGGCCTGCCCGGCACGTCCGGCTTCATCGGCGAGTTCCTGTCGCTTCTGGGGGTCTTCGGCGTGAACAACTTGGTCGCCGTGTTCGCCAGCACCGGTGTCATCCTGTCGGCCTGCTATGCGCTGTGGCTCTACCGGCGGGTGATCTTCGGTGTGCTGGAAAAGGACAGTCTGAAGTCGATCACCGACATGACGCCACGCGAGGCCGTGTGCCTGTTGCCGCTGGTGGCGCTGACGATCTATTTCGGCGTTCATCCGGCGCCGCTTCTCGACGTCTTCGGACCGGCAACCGACAGCCTCATCAAGTCGATCCATGCCGGCGTCGAAGCGGCCAATGCCATGCAGGCGGCAAGCCTCAACTGACATGACGGTTAGGAAAGCCAAGAGATGATCGCCATCCTGAAAAGCGCCGATGCCCTTGCCGCCCTGCCGGAAATGTTCCTGGCGGTGGCCGCCATGGCGCTCCTCATGCTGGGCGCGTTTCGAAAAGGAAACGCCAGCGATGTCGTCAACATGCTGGCCATCGTGGCGCTCGCCATCGCCGCCCTCATGGTGATCTTCGTCGGGGAGGGGGTCGAACTGGCCTTCGGTGGAGCCTTCGTGGTCGACAGCTTTGCCCGCATCTTCAAGGTGATGGCACTGTTCGGCTCGGCCGCAGCCCTCATCATCTCGGTCAACTTCATGAAGATCGAGCGCTTCGAGCGTTTCGAATATCCCATCCTCGTCATGCTGGCGGCACTCGGCATGATGATGATGATTTCCGCCAACGACCTGATCGCCCTTTATGTCGGTGTCGAGTTGCAGTCGCTCGCGCTCTATGTGCTGGCGGCGATCAACCGCGATTCCGCCCGCTCATCTGAAGCGGGCCTCAAATATTTCGTGCTCGGGGCACTGTCGTCGGGGATGCTGCTCTACGGCGCCTCGCTGATCTACGGCTTTACCGGCAGCACCATGTTCCCCGTGATCGCCAAGGCGGTGGCGGACGGCCAGCAGGTGACGGGACTGGTGTTCGGGCTGGTGTTCCTGATCACCGGGCTTGCCTTCAAGGTCTCGGCCGTGCCCTTCCACATGTGGACGCCCGATGTCTATGAGGGTTCGCCCACGCCGGTCACCGCCTTCTTCGCCGCCGCGCCCAAGGTGGCGGCCATGGCGCTGTTTGTGCGCGTCATGATCAAGACGTTTCCCGGCATCGCCGCCGAGTGGCAGCAGATCATCGTCTTCATCTCCATCGCCTCCATGGTGCTGGGCGCGTTCGCAGCCATCGGACAGACCAACATCAAGCGGCTCTTGGCCTATTCCTCCATTGGCCATATGGGCTTTGCGCTCGTCGGCCTTGCCGCCGGTAGCGAGGAGGGCGTGCGCGGCGTCGTGGTCTACATGCTGATCTACCTGATCATGACGCTCGGCACCTTCAGCTGCGTGCTCACCATGCGCCGGGCCGACGGCGCTGTGGAGGAGATCGGCGAACTTGCCGGCCTTGCCCGCACCAACCGCCCGCTGGCCTTTGTGCTGGCGATGCTGATGTTCTCGCTGGCCGGCATTCCGCCGCTGGCGGGCTTCTTCGCCAAGTATTTCGTCTTCCTCGCCGCCATCAAGGCGGGGATGTTCGCCCTTGCCGTCATCGGCGTTCTGGCCAGCGTGGTGTCGGCCTTCTACTATCTCAACATCGTCAAGATCATGTATTTCGACGAGCCGGCGGAGAGCTTCGAGCCCATTCCGGCCGAGATCAAGCTGGTGATCGGCGTGGCCGGCATCTTCGTGGTCGGCTTCGTTGTCTTCGCCAAGCCCGTCGTGACCCTGGCACAGGCCGCAGCCGCCTCGCTGTTCTGAGCGAAAGGTGCAAGCGGCCCGCATAGTGACGTCGGAGGCCTTGCCCGGGCGGCGGCTTGCGCGTTTTGATGATATCAACTCGACCAACATGGAAGCGGCGCGCCGTTATGCTGCCGGCGAGCGCGGCCCTCTGTGGATCGTGACGGGCGCCCAGAGCCAGGGCAGGGGGCGTCTGGCCGGCCGTGTGTGGACCTCGCCGCCGGGCAACCTCTATTCCACCTGTCTCGTCACTCTTCCGGCGCCAGCGCGGGCGCTGGGCCAGACCGGTTTTGCCACCGCCCTGGCTGTGGTCGATACCATCGGCCGGCTGGGCGGGCGGGGCTCGATCTGCGGCTCAAATGGCCTAATGACGTGCTTATCGGCGGGCGCAAGGT
>CAVYOQ010000049.1:0-15384 GCA_963770075.1 uncultured Alphaproteobacteria bacterium | reverse complement strand
CACCGTTGAGCGTGATGGTGTGATTGGCCTGGATGATCTCGATGCGTTCGAACCGACCGGTCTTGCGCCATTGGGTGCCCTTGAAGGAATAGAGCCCGTTGGCAGGGATGAAGCGCGCCGTATCGCCAGCCGAGAGCCCGCTCATGAGCGCATTGTAGTCGCGCTGGCCGAGCAGGTTCTGGCCGATGCCCGGCGGGTTGAGGACCGCGAGATAGAGCTCGATATAGGTCTCGCTGTCAGGGGCGCCGGCGGTGCGATAGAGTTCGGGTGAGAGCGCCTTGCGCGCCTCGCCGAGGCTGATGCTGCGATGGGTGATGGCGCCGGATGCGACAAGCTGCGGCCAGTCTCGCGGCGTGAACTGCCCCATATCGAGCTTGCGTTCGCCGCCACCGGCGATCAGGCCGCGGGAGACGGCGACGGCGCGGGCGGTGCGGATGATACCGTCGCGAATGACGCCGCTGGAAACGGTCGCCCCCGATATGGCATCCGGCAAGCCGTTTGCGCCCTGTTTCGTTACCGCCTTGGCGAGGTCATAACCGGCAAAGCCTGCCACGTAGGCGGCGATGTCGCTTTGCTGGATGCCGAGGGTGAGGATGGGCTCGCTCTGCGAAACGAGGTGCGCCCCGACGATTTTGGCTTCGGGATCGATCGCCACCAGGATATCGATGAGCTTGCCGGAATAGCCGACCGAATGGGCCACCTCGGCAGTGGAGGCGAGATAACCGATGAGGCGCCCGTTGCGTCTCACCTCGCGCGCCGGCGGGTTACCGGTTGCGGGGCCGACCTCCATGTCCTGAGCCGGGGGGCCGAACAGCCCGGCCGCCACATGGCGCAGGTCGCTGGCCTGATCGGCAGCAGCGGGAAGTGCCGCAAGCGCCAGCGCTGTGATTATCACCCCGAGCGCCAGCCGCAAGCGGCGTGTTAGTTTCCCATCCAGCATATTAGGCATATTAGAACGTATGGAATGGCTGCCTTGCCGCAGCCTTGACTTTGATCAAGGTGCAGTTAGCCTCACAGATGCCAGTTATGCAACGTCACACAGGTTCAACTGGAGAGGGCCATGAAACTTACGGGTATTGCAAGGAATTCGACCATATTGTCGGCTCTGGCCTTGACGGCTGCCATGATGCTGGCAACGCCGCTGGCCGCTCAGCAGCAACCGAGCCCGAGCGACATCAAGAAGCACGAGACGACGCCCGGCGGGCGCTACGAGCCGGAACTCAACGTGCTCGGCAAGGAAAAGGTCGAGCAACCGGGCACCAAGCCGGGCATTCCGACCCTCACCGCTGACGAATTTGGCCACGCCAACCAGATTTATTTCCAGCGTTGCGCCGGCTGCCATGGCGTGTTGCGCAAAGGGGCGACGGGCAAGCCGCTCACCACCGACATCACCAGGAAGCTCGGCTTCGACTATCTGCGCGACTTCATCACCTATGGCTCGCCGGCCGGCATGCCCAACTGGGGCACATCGGGTGAGTTGAAGCCCGAAGAAGTCGAACTGATGGCCAAATACCTGCTCAACGAACCGGCCCAGCCGCCGGAATTCGGCATGCCCGATATCAAGAAGACCTGGAAGGTCATCGTGCCGGTCGCCGATCGGCCGACCTCGCCGCAGAACAAGCTCGACCTCGACAACCTGTTCTCGGTGACGCTGCGCGATACCGGCGAAGTGGCTCTCATCGACGGCGATACGAAGCAGATCGTAACCATCATCAAGACCGGCTATGCCGTGCATATCTCGCGCATGTCGGCCTCGGGGCGCTATCTGTTCGTCATCGGCCGCGACGCCAAGGTTGACCTGATCGACTTGTGGATGCCAGTGCCCGACAAGGTGGCCGAGGTCAAGATCGGCTCCGAAGCGCGCTCGGTGGAGACCTCCAAGTACAAGGGCTATGAGGACAAATACGCCATCGCCGGGGCCTACTGGCCTCCGCAATACGTCATCATGGACGGCCTCACCCTGGAGCCGCTGAAGGTGGTCTCCACCCGCGGCATGACCGAGGATACCCAGGAATACCATCCCGAGCCGCGCGTGGCCGCCATCGTCGCCTCGCACTTCCACCCCGAGTTCGTGGTGAACGTGAAGGAGACCGGCCACATCCTGCTGGTTGATTATTCCGACATCAAGAACCTCAAGACCATCGACATTCCGGCCGAGCGCTTCCTGCATGACGGCGGCTTCGATTCGACCGGGCGCTACTTCCTGGTGGCGGCCAATGCGCGCAACCGCATTGCAATCGTCGACACCAAGGAGGACAAGCTGGTCGCGGTGATCAATTCTGGCGGCCAGAGGCCACATCCGGGCCGTGGCGCCAACATCATCCATCCCAAATACGGGCCGGTGTGGGTGACCAGCCATCTCGGCGACGAGACCGTGTCGCTCATCGGCACTGATCCGGTGGGCCACCCGCAATACGCCTGGAAGGTGGTGCAGAAGCTCGAGGGCCAGGGTGGCGGCGCGCTGTTCGTCAAGTCGAACCCGAAGTCGGCGCATCTCTATGTCGATACCCCGCTCAACCCGGAAGCCGAAGTCGCCTCTTCGGTGGCGGTGTTCAACATCGCCGACCTCACCAAGGACGCGCCCGAATACAAGGTGTTGCCGATCGGCGAATGGTCGGGGATTTCGGAAGGCGTGCGCCGCGTGGTGCAGGGTGAGTTCAATGCCGCGGGCGACGAAATCTGGTTCTCGGTGTGGAACTCCAAGTCGCAGGAATCGGCCATCGTGGTGGTTGACGACAAGACGCTGAAGCTGAAGGCGGTGATCAAGGACAAGCGCCTCGTCACCCCGACCGGCAAGTTCAACGTCCACAATACCCGCAACGACGTCTACTGACGCGGAGCGGGACCTATTCCCGGGGACGATCCATCCGTCCCCGGGAGCGCACGCACAATGGTCCGATCAGCCATGAAGTCCATGCCGGGCAGGATTGTCGGATTGACCACGGTCGCGGGCGCGCTCGCCCTGTTCACGGCATCCGCCATGGCGGGCGGTGTGACGCCCGAGCGGGCAAGCCAGCTCAGCTACCTGGTGCGTCAGGACTGCGGGGCCTGCCACGGCATGACGCTGAAGGGCGGGCTCGGCAAGCCGCTCAACCCGGGCGACCTTGCCGGCGTCGATGCCGCGACCATCGCCGAGGTTATACTCGACGGTGTGCCGGACACGCCCATGCCGCCGTGGCGCGGGCTGTTGAGTGAGGACGAGGCGCACTGGATCGCCAATGCGTTGAAGAAGGGACAGATCCAATGAGGCTTTTGCCGCTTGTTGCCGCCTTGTTCATGCTTGTGGCGCCCGGCCTCGCGCGGGCTGACACATTGCGCGGCACCGGCGACCTCGGCATCGTCATCGAGCGGGCGAGCGGCTCGGTGGTCATCGTCGACAACACCACGCGCTCGATCCTTGGCCGGGTGGAGGGGCTGGGCGATCTCTCGCACGCTTCCACCGTGTTCTCGCACGACATGCGCTATGCCTATGTGTTTGGCCGCGACGGTGGCCTCACCAAGATCGACCTGCTCAAGCAGAAGATCGTGAAGCGCATCATGCAAGCGGGCAATTCCATCGGCGGGGCGATTTCCGACGACGGCAAGCTGGTTGCGGTCTCCAACTATGTGCCGGGCGGGGTAAAAGTGTTCGACGCCGAAACGCTCGCGCCTGTCGCCGACATTCCCGCCGTGACCAGCGGCCGCGACAAGCCGTCCAAGGTGGTCGGCCTCGTCGACGCGCCGGGCCGGCGCTTCGTGTTCTGCCTGTTCGAGGCGGGCGAGATCTGGATGGCGGATTTCTCAAAGTCCGGCCCGCCGGTCGTCACCTCACTGGGCAAGGCCGGCAGGGAACCCTATGACGGCCTCATCACCGGGGACGGCCGGCATTATATCGCCGGCCTCTTCGGCGAGGACGGCCTGGCGCATGTGGACCTTTGGGCCGACAAGCCGGTCGTTCGCCGCATCCTCGATCACTACGGCAAGGGCGAGCAGAAGCTGCCCGTCTACAAGATGCCGCATCTGGAAGGCTGGGCGCTGGCCGGCGACCGCTTCATCCTGCCCGCCGTTGGCCATCACGAGCTTTTGGCGATGGATGCGCGCACCTTCGAGGAGATCGGCAAGGTCGCCGTCCACGGCCAGCCGGTCTTTGCCGAAGCCCGGCCCGACGGGCGTCAGGTGTGGGTGAACTTCGCCCATCCGCTCAACGACACGGTGCAGGTGATCGATGTGCCGAGCCTGAAGATCATCCACGAGTTCAAGCCGGGCCCTGCCGTCCTGCACATGGAATTCACTCCGCGCGGCAACGAGGTGTGGGTGTCGGTGCGCGATGCCGACAAGGTCGTCATCTACGACACGCGCACCTTCGAGAAGCTGGGCGAACTGCCGGTGAAGAAGCCGTCCGGCATCTTCTTCACCGCCCGCGCCAACAAGATCGGGCTATGAGTATCTTCGCGCAAAATCCCGCCTTGCAACTGGCGGGAGGATGGCAGCGCGATTTCCCGCTGACGCCGGCGCCCTATGCGGCCATCGGCCAGCGGGCCGAGATCACCCAGCGCGAGGTGATCGAAATGCTCGTGAGCCTCAAGGAGCACGGCATCCTCGCGCGCATCGGCGCGGCGGTCAGGCCCAACACCGCCGGCGCCAGCACTCTGGCGGCGCTTGCCGCCCCGCCTGAGCGGCTGGATGAGGTGGCGGCACAAGTTTCGGCCGAGCCCGCCGTCAACCATAATTACGAGCGCGAGCACGACCTGAACCTGTGGTTCGTGGTGACCGCGCGGGATCGCGGCGAGGTCGACGCGACGCTGGCGCGCATTGCCCGGGAAACCGGGCTTGAGGTGCTCGATCTGCCGCTGGAGCGGGCCTATCACATCGATCTGGGCTTTCCCCTGCACGGCTCGGGTGAAAAGCCGCCGCCGACCTTCATACTCGAACCCGCAGCAACCGCCGACGATGAAGACCGGTTGCTGCTGGCCGCACTGGAAGGCGGCCTGCCGCTCACCCCGCGCCCCTATCATGATCTGGCGCAGTGTCTCGGCTGGACGGAAGCACAGATCCTTGGCCGACTGTCGCGGTTGATCGAGATCGGTATCGTTTCACGCTTCGGCTGCATCCTGAGGCACAGAAAACTGGGCTTTACCGCCAATGCCATGGCGGTGTGGGACGTGGACGACGAGACGGTGGATGAGGTCGCAGAAAGGCTGGCGCGGCGGCCGGGGGTAACGCTGTGCTACCGGCGCACGCGGCGGCCGCCGGCCTGGGGCTATAATCTCTTTGCCATGCTGCACGGGCGCGAGCGGGCGCAAGTGCTTGCCAGTCTTGCGGAAATCGAACTGGCGACGGGCCTTGCCGGGTGCGATAACGCGGTCTTGTTCTCGCGCCGCTGCTTCAAGCAATGCGGCGCCCGCTTCGCCCCGCTGCAACGGGGGGCGGCATGACCAACGTCCATCTCGATGCCATGGACCGGGCCATCATCAATGGCCTGCAGGGCGGGTTCCAATTGAGCGATGAACCCTATCGCGAGGCGGCAGAACGGCTCGGAACAGACGAAGATACATTGCTTGAACGTCTCGAACGCCTGTTGAACACCGGTGTTCTGAGCCGTTTCGGCCCCATGTTCAACGCCGAGGCGCTGGGCGGGGCGGTGACGCTGGCGGCCATGGCGGTGCCGTCCGAAAGGTTCGACGAGGTGGCCGAGACGGTCAACGCGCATCGCGAAGTCGCGCACAACTATGCCCGCGAGCACGCTCTCAACATGTGGTTCGTGATCGCCAGCGACGATGTGGCCGACATCGCCCGGGTGATCGCCGGCATCGAGGCCGAGACGGGGCTCAAGGTCTATGACTTCCCCAAGGAGCAGGAGTTCTTCATCGGCTTCAGGGTGGAGGCATGAGCACAAGCGCGACCATAGACGCCGTCGACCGCGCCATCATCGCAGCAACGCAAGACGGGCTGCCGCTCACTGCGCGGCCCTATGACGCCATCGGGCGCAAGCTGGACCTGAGCGGTGCCGAGGTGCGCCAGCGGCTTCAGCGCATGCTGGAGTCCGGCATCATCCGCCGCATCGGCGCGGTGCCCAACCATTATGCCCTCGGCCTGAAATTCAATGGCATGACGGTATGGGACGTTGCCGATGCACAGGCAGCGGAGCTCGGGGCGCAGGTTGGAGCGCTTTCCTTCGTCAGCCATTGCTATTTGCGCCCGCGCCATTTGCCGCTTTGGCCCTATAATCTCTTTGCCATGGTGCACGGGAAAAGCCGCGAGGAGATGGAAGCCAAGGTCGCCGAGATTGCCGCCCTGCTGGGCGAAGCGGTGCGCGACCATGCCGTGCTCGGCTCCACCCGCATCCTCAAGAAGACCGGCCTGCGTATCGCGGCCTAAGGAAGAAAACCGATGTTCCGCCTCAGCCAGTTCATGCACGAGATCGTCGATCCCAAGCCGCTCGGGCCCCGCCGCTCACCGCCGGGACCGGTGGTGATCTGGAACCTCATCCGACGCTGCAACCTCATGTGCAAGCACTGCTACTCGATCTCGGGCGATGTGGATTTCCCCGGCGAGCTCTCGACGGCTGAAGTGTTCACGGTGATGGACGACCTGAAAGCCTTCGGGGTGCCGGTGCTCATCCTGTCGGGCGGCGAGCCGCTCCTGCGCCGCGACATTTTCGAGATTTCGCGCCGCGCCAAGGAGATGGGTTTTTATGTGGGCCTGTCCACCAACGGCACCCTCATCAACGTGCACAACATCGCCGACATCGCCGCCATCGGCTACGACTATGTGGGCATCTCGCTCGATGGCCTCAAAGAGACCCACGACAAGTTCCGCCGCCGCATCGGCGGATTCGACGAGGCGCTGGCGGGCTTGCGGCTGTGCCGCGATCACGGCATCAAGGTGGGGATGCGCTTCACCGCCACCATGGACAATGCGCATGAGTTGGAAGCGCTGCTCGACCTGGCGGAAACGGAACGCATCGACAAGTTCTATCTCTCGCATCTGGTCTATGCCGGGCGCGGCAACAAGAACCGCGGCGACGATGCCCGGCGCGACCTGACGCGGCAGGTGATGGACCTGATGTTCGAACGCGCCTATGCCGATGCCACCGCCGGGGGAATGCGCGAGTTCGTCACCGGCAACAACGATGCCGACGGGGTTTATCTGCTGTTCTGGGTGCGCGAAAAGTTCCCGCATCTGGAGGAGCATATCCGCGCCAAGCTGGCGCAATGGGGTGGCAATTCCTCCGGTGTCAACATCGCCAACATCGACAACCTGGGCAATGTTCATCCCGATACCTTCTGGTGGCACTATTCGCTGGGCAACGTGAAGGAGCGGGCGTTTTCACAAATCTGGCCCGACACCTCCGATCCGGTCATGGCCGGCCTCAAGGCAAAGCCGCGCAGCATTTCAGGGCGCTGCGGGGAATGCAGCTATTTCGATGTCTGCGGCGGCAACACCCGCGTCAGGGCGATGCAGCTCACCGGCGATCCCTGGGCCGAGGACCCGGCCTGTTATCTCTCGGACGAGGAAATTGGCGTCAGCGGGCAAGGTGAGCGTCTCGAAGTCACGCCCTTCAGAGGGAGGCGGCATGCGGCGGCCGAGTAGCTTCGCCCTCGCGGCGTTGCTGCTGGGGCTTGCCGGACCGGCCATTGCGGGGCCGGATGCGGCAAAGCTCTACCAGAGCCATTGCGTGAGTTGCCATGGCGAGGGCCGGCTTGGCGGCACCGGGCCGGCGCTGTTGCCGGAAAGCCTCGGCCGGCTCAAGGCGGACGCTGCGGCGAAGGTGATCGCGGGAGGCCGCGTCGATACCCAGATGCCGTCCTTTGCGGCAAAGCTACAGCCCGATGAGATCACCGCGCTTGCCGCCTACGTGCTGACGCCGCCGGCGCAAGAGCCGGTGTGGGGGGTGGAAGAGATCGCCGCCAGTCGCAGCTTCAATGCAGACTACAAGGCGGTGGCCAAGCCGGTCTTTGACGCCGATCCGCTCAATCTTTTCGTGGTGATCGAAAGCGGGGATCATCACGCCACCATTCTCGATGGTGACAGGTTCGTTCCGCTCGCCCGATTTTCGACCCATTACGCCGTGCATGGGGGGCCGAAATTCACTCCCGACGGGCGCTTCGTCTTCATCATGTCGCGCGACGGCTGGGTGACGAAATACGATCTCTGGGGCCTGCAAAAGGTGGGTGAGGTGCGCGCCGCCATCAATTCGCGCAACATCGCCATCTCGAAGGACGGCAAGCATCTGGCGGTGGCCAGCTACCTGCCGCGCACCCTCGCCATCCTGTCGACCAAGGATCTGGCGCTGGAAAAGCTGTTCCAGGTCGCCGACCGCCACAAGACCCCATCGCGGGTCTCGGCCGTCTATCAGGCGCCGCAGCGCAACAGTTTCATCGCGGCGCTGAAAGACGTGCCGGAGATCTGGGAGATCGCCACCGACCCCAACGCGCCGCCGGTGCATGAAGGCTTCGTTCATTCCTACGAGAAGGGCATGGAGGAGGCGCTTTCATCCTCATCGGGCCTGTTCGCCCTGCGCCGCATCGCGGTGCCCGAGCCCATCGACGACTTCTTCTTCGATCCCGACTACCGCAACCTCATCGGCTCGGCGCGGAACGGTAAATCGGCCATCGTGGTCAATCTCAATGTCGGGCGCGACATCAAGCGTATCGACTTGCCCGGCCTGCCGCATCTGGGCTCCGGTATCTCCTGGATGTGGAATGGCCGGCCGGTGATGGCGACGCCGCATCTGAAGGAGGCGAAGATTTCCATCATCGACATGACCGACTGGTCGGTGATCAAGACCATCGATACGCAAGGGCCGGGCTTCTTCATGCGCAGCCACGAGAACACGCCCTATGCCTGGACCGATGTCTTCTTCGGGCCGCACAAGGATCTCATCGACGTGATCGACAAGCGCACGCTCGAGATTGTCAAGGTACTGCAGCCGGCCCCGGGCAAGACCGCCGCGCATGTCGAGTTCGACCGCTCGGGCACGCACGCGCTTGTTTCCATCTGGGAGATGAAAGGGGCAATCGTGGTCTACGACGCCAAGACCTTCAAGGAGATCAAGCGCATCGCGATGTCGAAGCCCTCCGGCAAGTACAACGTCTGGAACAAGATCACCTTCGCGGAAGGCACCAGCCACTAGGGGTCTGTTGAATATCAGGGTTGCGGCGCCGGCACCACAACCCTGATATCCAACAGTCCCTGGAGCGATATCCGGCCAGGTTCGCCGGATCTCGTTACTGTCCGACAGGGTAAAGCCGCCCACCGGTAAGCTGATCGGCTACCCCTAATGGCTGCAAGGACCAGCGTAACGTGGCGGCGGGATGGCGCGGTCAGGCCGCCTTGCCGGAACACACGACGAACTCACCGGGAATGCGATGGCCATCCTCGGTGCGGTACGCGGCGATGGAGGCCAGGTATTCGGCGTGAGCGCTCTCACGCGTGGTCGCATCGAAGCGGTCATAGGCCAGTGCGACAGGCCCGCCCGCAAAGGCCGCTTGCAGAGCCGCGGCGTCGTCTGCGTAAGGCAGACTGGTGTCTATCCGCACCTCTTCCACATCCTTGAGGCCGGCGGTCGCCATCTCGGACGACAAGGTGCGGCCGGTGCCGAGGCGGAAGAACAGCGGGCAGACGCTCGACTGCACACGGGCATCGACAATCGGGAAGATCTCGGCCCAGCCACAGTTGCCACGGGCGCCCCAGACGGCGAAGACGGCCCGTCCGCCCGGCTTCAGCAGGCGCTGGGCGTGTTGCATGGCGGCCAGGGGCTCGGGAAAATACATGAGACCCAGCGCACAGGTGATGAGGTCGAAGCTTGCGTCGGCGAGCATGTCGAGTCCCTCGGCGTCGGCGCGAAAGGCCTCGATGTTGATGATGCCGCGGCGGCTCGCTTCTGCCTGAACATGTTCGACCATGCGTTCGGAAATGTCGGTGGCGACCACGCGACCCTCGCGCCCCACGGTTTCGGCCAGCGGGAAGGTCACGAGCCCGGTGCCGCAGGCGATGTCGAGGACGTGCTCGCCGGGCCTGGCATCGGCCATCGCGAGGAGCTGGGCTTGCGCATCCGCAAGGCTGTGCTTCCAGCCTGCCTCGTAGTGCCCGACCGCCTTGTCCCATCCATAACGCTGGATGCGCCGCTGAAACCTCTCGTTCATCACTCGTCTCCTTGTTGCGCTAGGTGCATTGGGCCAGTTCAAGCCGGGTTTCCACGGATTGGGTGCGGGCGAGCACATCGATGAGCGGGCTGTACTTGAGCGACTTGCGAACGACGTCGTCCACAACGTTCGGGTCGGCTGCTGAAAGAACGCTGATCACCAGGCGCATGCCGAGGAAGCCAGGGGCGATATCGTCGCGAACGCCGAGCTGGCCGCGCGCATCGACATCGGTCTCGAGCGTAACGTCCACCCGATCGACCGGCACTTCGTGGCGCGCCGCCCACTGCTTGACGCCGATCGCCACGCAGCTTGTAATGGCCGAGCGCAGGATCATGCTCGGCGACGGGCCCTCGCCCCCACCGCCGACCGATTTCGGGATGTCCAGCACGAGGTCGTCATGCTGTTCGACGACCCGGCAATGCGTGCCTTCGGCGATGGTCGCAACATTGGCATAGGTCCGCTGACCGCGGTTGGGCCGTAAAGTCACGGTTTCCACGGCGCGTTCGAGAGACTGTCTGATGACTTCGGGACTGGCCATCTCTCTGGCTCCTCGGTTGAATGTTCTACGCGGCGATCGAGATTTCGCCGTCGAGATAGGCGCGCAAATGCGCCGACAAGGCTGTGGCATCATCGCCGACGCCATCGATGAGCGAGGACTTGCGCTTGCGCAGGAACGGCAGTCCGAGGACATAGAGTCCCGATGCATCGACCACGCCGCCCGCATGGCGCAGTTCGCCGCGCGGCGTCAGCACCGGCACCTGCAGCCAGGAATAGTCGGGCCGATAGCCGGTCGCCCATATAACGGTGCGGATCCCCGCTTGGCGCAGATTCAGCCCAAGGACCGGCGATTCCGGCAACTGCGTGGGCGCCGGGCGGTACGGGTCCACGATCCTGTCCGACAGCCCATGATCCTCGATCCAGTCATCGATGTGTTGCAGCAGGCGGTTCATCTTCAGATCGGCAAGGGCACACACATTGATGAGCGATCCCGAGAACTGCAGCCGGTGACCGTTTACGCCCATCAGGCGGCCGGTGACCTTCACCCCCATGGCCTGCAGGCTGTTGAGGTCGATCGTTTCACGCTTCGGGGAGCCGATGAGCTGCAAGGAAGGCACCTCACGCGCCCGGCGCAGGTCGCCGACGTCGGAAGGGTCCATGTCGAGGATGCCGGTCGCGTCCATCCACCATTTGATGTCGCGGCCGCGGTACATGCGCGGCACCCGCACATGCTCGCTTGCCGCCAGATACACCGGGCGTCCGGACTGCTGGATCTCAGCGGCCAGCTGGACACCGGTGGCCGAGGCGCCGACCACCAGCACGCCGCCCCGATCGAGCTGGTGCGGGTTCTTGTAGTCCATGGGCGTCAACGATGCCGTATCGTTCGGCAGGTCCGCGGCACACGCCGGGATGCTCGGGCGATTGCAGGCGCCGCTGGCCAAAACCAGAGCCCGGCAGCTCCACTCGCCGCGGTTGGTCCTGACGCGATAGCCATCGTTGGTCCTTGCAACCGAAAGTACGGTCGTTTGTGCTTCGACGGGCGCATGGATGCGCGCGGCGTAGATGGTCAGGAAATCGGCGGTCTGCTGCATCGTCCGGTACCCGTCGGGATCGGTGCCGGTGTAGGAAAAGCCGGGAAGACGGCTTTGCCAGTTGGGGGTCAACAGCCGAAGCGAGTCCCAGCGCTCGGTCTGCCACGAATTGGCGACATGGCCGCGCTCCAGCAGGACATGCTCGATATTCATCTGCGACAGCCGGCAGCTCATTGCCAGACCGGCCTGGCCGGCACCGATTATGATCACGTCTCTGTGTTGCATGGGACTCGCTCCTGGTGTTGTGCGGTTCAGGTCAGCTGACCGTCACGCTCACGTTGGTGGGGTTGGTGATGATGTCGAACACCGCCGAGCGCTTCTGCGACTGGGCGACGATGGCGCGGATATCTTCGGCGCTGGCATCGGCATCGATGTTGTAGTTCACGCGGATGGCCTTAAAGCCGTTGCGCACGTTGGAGTTGACGCCGAGGATGCCGAACAGGTGCATGTCGCCCTCGAGCGTCGCCTTGACCGAGCGCAGCTTGACGCCGCGGTTCTCGGCAACCGAGGCGATGCCGGCGGTCAGGCAACCGGCGAGCCCGGCAAGCACCAGTTCGACCGGCGTCGGCGCCTGGTCGCGGGCCGCGAACACTTCGGGATGATCGCTATCGACCACGAAGGTCTTGCCGCGGGGCTGCTCCTCGCCGAGGCCAAAAAAGCCGCTGATCTGAGTGCGCGTGTGCACGCCGTCGATCCATTCGGCCGAGGCCTTCCAGGTGAATTCGGCGGCGGTGGGTGCTGCCTCGAGCGCTTCGCGGGCGCCCTTGAGAGCGGTGACGTTGACGCCATTGATCCGGGGTTGAGCGGTCTGGGTATCCATTGGTCCTGTCTCCAATTGCTGGTGGTTCGGTTGGGTGGTGATCGACGCGACTGCCCGACGACATGCCCGGCAACCGGTTTCCCGCTTTTTCTGGCCTTGCGGCTTCAGGCAGCGAGCGGGCGCGCCGTCTGAATTCCCTGTTTGTCCGCGGCTTTCACGTGCGCCGCGATTGCCGGATCGACGATGTGAGGATCGGTCAGCGGTAGCATGTGGCCGGCATCTGCAACTATCTGCAGCCTGGCGTTGCCCAGCGCGCCTGCGACGATCTCGGTGGCCCGCAGGCTCATCAGCGGGCTTTGCGTACCCATCATGACAAGCGTCGGAACGTCGAGCTTGCCAAGACTTGCCAGTGAAGGCTGGTCCCGCTCGAGCGCTTCAAAATTCCTCAGCACCTGAGCGGCCTGTCCGCCAAGCAGATCCGCCAGAGCAGGACTGGTGCGGGCCCAGGCGCCTTCGCCATTCCAGAAATCGACGAATTGCCGCATGCCCTCGTGCGGGCGACCATCGGCGATTGCGGACCTCAGGGCTTCGCGCACACCATTGATGCGGGCCAGCAGTTCGGCATCGTCGCTAAGGCCGGTGCGCAGCACATGAAATGCCGCCGGCTCGATCAGGGTCAGGCTCTTGATCCACGCCGGGTGGTGCAATGCGACTTGCAGTGCAACCGCTCCGCCGTAGGAATGGCCCACCAGATGGACCGGCTCCTGCCAGGCTTCGATCAGCCCGAAGACGCTCTCGGCCTCCGCGAAAACCGAAGGACCATTGGCGCCAGCGACGGCGGATGAGCCGCCGTAGCCGGGCAAGTCCGGCGTGAAGATGC
Organism: uncultured Alphaproteobacteria bacterium; assembly: GCA_963770075.1. GTDB lineage: Bacteria > Pseudomonadota > Alphaproteobacteria > Rhizobiales > Aestuariivirgaceae > CAVVDT01. The sequence continues at coordinate 2,028 of CAVYOQ010000049.1, read as the reverse complement.
AGAATTGCCGCTCCAGATGCTGGGCAAGGCTCTTCCACTGCTTGCCGGTGCTGGCACTTGAGTGCAAGGCGACGACCGTGCTGCCGCCACCGAAGGCCTCAAAGGCAAGGCGGGATCCGTTGACATCAAGCCGGTGCATGACGGTGTCTCCTGTTCGAATGCGCTGCGCTGGCGACCGGCGAGATTTCAAACCGGTCGAGCCCGATATCCCGCAGTGCGTGATCGTTGAGTGCGGATTGTTGTGCCAGGGCGCGGCGCTGCCGCAGGCCGTCCCGAAAGGCGAGGTAGGCGTTGAGGAACACGGTGACGAACGACACCTGTGCCTCGTTGGCCTTGCTTGTTATTGCTGTATTGATCATGGCGTGGTTTCCGTTGACGTCAAAATCGATGAGCCACGGTTTACGCCGGCATCGTTTCAGCGGTTTTTCTGGTGGCAAGGCTTCGTGTTTCTTTTGTTTCGCCGCGCCCTGGGCCGGGCGAGCGGCGTCAATTGCCGCTAAGGCGCCGCGATGATAGGGAAACATCGACAGGTGAGACGGTTTGCGCTGAAACAATTGAAACGATTGGCCCCGGTATTGAAAACCGGCAGATACAAACGCCCTATAGAATCCTTGCGGGATCTGGAGATAGCGGGTGCAGACTGATGAAGCACGACAGCGCGCGGACAGAGCAGGCCATCACCGGCTATGCCCTTTTTGACAGGCAACGCAAGCTCGTCGCTGCCAATTCGGCATTCTTTCATCAGGAAGGTGTCGATACCGAGCGGTTGATCGGCAAGCCCATGCTGGATGTTGTCGCAACCGTCGCCGCACAGTTGCAGGAAGTCGACGTGGCGCCGGTGAAATCATCGCAGCGTTACATCAAGTCGTTGATGCAGCGCTGGGCCGATGTGGCCGGCGCTCCCCTGCAAGCGAGGACGACAGCCGGCGCCTGGAAGCTCTTGACCAGTCACCCGCAAGCGGATGGCGGTACGGCGTTCATCAGCGCCGACATCACGGCGGCCAGACAGGCCGAGGTGAAGCCGAATGGCAATGAAGAGATCTTCCGCTGCATCACCGAGAGCCATCCCTTGCCGGTGTGGATGGCCGACGAAGATACGGGCGAAATCCTCTACGAGAGCATCGAGGCCTCAAAGCTGCTGGGGCGCGATTGGGACGCAAGCAGGCCGCAATTCATCGGCGACCACTATGCCGAACCGGGGGCCCGCGATGAAGTCAGGCGGCAACTTCGCAAGCACGGTCTGCTGCAGGACTACGTCGTGCGGTTCAAGAAGGCCGACGGGACGAAGATGTGGATCTTGGCAAACGTGCGGCCGGGCGTATTCAACGGCAGGCGGGTGCTGATTGCCGGCATCGTCGATGTCACCGCCCGCAAGCAGCGTGAAGACCAGATCAGGTTCATGCTGGCCGGGCATCCTCTCCCGGTTGCCATGAATGAGGTCGAGAGCGGCCGTCTGATCATGGAAAGCCCGGCTTATGCCAGGCTGTTCGGTCGGACACCCGACAGCGGCAAGGAGATCCACATCACCGACAACTATGTCGATCCCAAGGACCGCGCGAGGTTGATAGCCGAACTGCGCACGACACAGCGGGTCGATGACCATGAGGTGCAGTGGAAGCGCGAGGACGGGTCGCGGTTCTGGGTGAAGGTCAACCTGCGGCTGGTTGAATTCGACGGCCGCGAGGTCATCCTTGCGGGGGTGCTGGATGTGACCGACCAGAAGCGGCGCGAAGGCGAACTCAGCCGCGCCCGCGAACTGCTGGCCGATGCCATAGAATCGATCTCCGAAGGCTTTGCCCTCTACGATGAGGAAGGGCGCCTCATCTTGTGCAACAGCTCGTACGCACAGATGAACGATCTGGCCGCCGACATCCTGGGGCCGGCATGGCGCGGTCCCATCTCCTGCGTGTTTCCGCAGAGCGCGGCATGTACAAGGTCCCGACCGAGAAACAGGCCGACTGGGTCGGCAATGGGCAGAACAGGCTATCGGGGCCCCGCGTGAGCTCGAGCGGGAATACGCCGATGGTC
>CAVYOQ010000048.1:0-133139 GCA_963770075.1 uncultured Alphaproteobacteria bacterium | reverse complement strand
AGGTGGGCTTTGCCTTGCACGACAAGGTCCGCGACTTCACGCAAGGCGCCGACAGGATCGACCTCGCGGGTATCGATGCCCAGACCGGCGCCGGGCACGCCGGCGACCAGGCCTTCACCTTCATCGGTGCGGCGCACAGTTCCACAACGTCGCTGGCGAGCTTCGCCAGTTCGCTGCCGCCGGCGGCAACACCGTCATCACCGGCGACGTCGACGGCGACGGCAAGGTGTGATTTCCAGATCGCGCTTGTGGTGGGCAGCTACGCCCTGACCGACGGCGATTTCGTGCTGTAGGCACAAGCACCCGTACTGGTGTTCTCTGCAGCGCGCCCCAGCACGCCCGCAAACTTCTCTTGTGGGTCAGACTCTGCCGGCTTGGAGAGCGGACATGCACGGCCGCTGTGTCCCCAACGGCCGAAGAAAATCGACGAAAAGCGGACATCAGCAGCGAATAGCTGCTTTATCTCCGAGAGCTGCCGTTGTCAGAGAGGATCGTGCCCCGTAGCGTGGTGTAACTGAGGTCTGGCCTCCACGCTTTCCGGCATGGGCCGGGAAGATCAGCGTGCCACGGCTGGCAGGCTGATGATGGGATCATCGTTCATCTGGGCGATGGTTTCCAGTGTCATGTATCTGGCGCGCTGGACCGCCCATTCGTCATTCTGTTCGAGCAGCAGTGCACCGACGAGACGGACGATGGCTTCGTCATTGGGGAAGATACCGACGACATCGGTGCGCCGCTTGATCTCGCCGTTGAGACGCTCGATCGGATTGGTTGAGTGAAGTTTGGCCCGATGCTCCTTGGGGAATGTCATGTAGGCCAGCACATCGGTTCGGCGTCATCCATGATGGCGGCGAGCTTGGGGACTTTCGGGCGGATCTGGTCGGCAACGGCCCGCCACTGGGCACTGGCAGCCTCTGGGGTTTCCTGGGCGAAGGCAGTGGCGATGAAAGCCGAGACGACGCGCCGTCCACTCTTGCCGGCATGGGCCAGCACATTCCTCATGAAGTGCACGCGGCAGCGTTGCCATGTGGCACACAGCACCCTGGTGACGGCAGCCTTGAGACCCTCATGGGCATCGGAGATGACCAGCTTGACGCCTCTCAGGCCCCGGCGGGTCAGCTTGCGCAGGAACTCCGTCCAGATCGGCTCGGCCTCAGAGGTGCCGATCTCCATGCCCAAAACCTCGCGCCGGCCGTCGCTGTTGACGCCGACGGCGATGATGACGGCGACCGAGACGATACGCCCGCCGCGACGAACCTTCAGATAGGTGGCATCGATCCACAGGTATGGCCAGTCGCCCTCGATGGGTCTTTCGAGGAAGGCTTTCACCTTGCCGTCGATCTCCTCGCACAGCCGGCTGACCTGGCTCTTGGAGATGCCACTCATGCCCATGGCCTTGACCAGATCGTCGACCGAGCGGGTCGAGATACCCTGCACCCTCGGGTCAAGCAACTGTTGATTGGGAGGGTTTTTGGACCGGTTGGTAGCCTCGCTGCTGTTTGAGAATGGCATTGAGGATGGTGATGAGCTTTCGCATGCATGCGACGATGGCAACTTTAGCGGGCTTGCCGTTTTGACGCAGGCGCTCATAGGTGGGGAACAAGGGAGACAGGCGCGCTTTGATGGCGCTGAGGACGGCCATGCAGAGGCAGCGCCTGACATTGGCACGGCCGGCCTGGCAGCGCCCTGGCCGGGTGGTTGCACCGGATTGGCGCGGATGCGGAGCAACGCCGGCGAGGCTGGCGGCCTGCTTGGCGGAGATGGTGCCGAGTTCGGGCATGGAGGCGATGATCTGTGTGGCGAGCACCTTGCCGGCACCGGGCACCGAGATGACGCAGCGGGCTGTTGCGGCCATTTGGGGATCATCGGCGATGCGGTGCTTGAGGATGCCTGCCAGATGGGAGAGGTCCTGTCGGGCAGCGGCGATGCGCTCCTCGATCAGGCAGCGGGCCTGGTTGCAGGTGATGGTGGCCATGAGGCTCCTGAGCTGGGTGAGGCTGGCAAGAACGTGATGCCTGAGGGCCATCAACTGCTTGAGATCGCTTTGCGTTCTGGTGCGGCGTGTGGGCTTGCGGGTGGTGTGCGCCGCCTGCAGGGCACGAGCGATGGCGCGGGCATCGAGGCGATCAGACTCTTGGCCCGGCGGCCGGTGAGGCGCGTGAAGGCGCGCACGTCTGCCTGGATGCAGGCACCAGATGTCGTGGCCGGCTCTTCGTTGATGGCGATGATTTTGCAACTCGCTCCTCGATACCGCCGGTGGCCTCCGCAGGCGGCGATCCAGCCTGAGGGGCCCAGGCGGACCATGAAGCCCGGCGATACCCTGGCGGGTGTAGGCGTTTACAGCAAAGCTCCTCTCGCCATCGGGATGGCAATGAACGTCCAGGCGAGAGCTGGATACGTCGATGCCGACAAAGCGCTGATCTCTGTGTCATGGAGTTAAGATGTCCCTGGCTTGTCATCCGCGGGGTCGTAACCGATCCACGCCCCAGTCAACTGTTCGGGGGAACACCAGACGGCAGCGGCCAAGCTTGACCTCGGTCCACAACGACCGGCCCGAAAGAACGGCCTCCTGCCCCTCCCCCCGGCTCGCGGGGCAACCAAGGCCCCGTGAAGCTGGGCCTATTATTGCTCAAATCATCAAGACAAGCCCGAGGGCAGGCTCCGGCCTCCTGGATGACAGCGGTGAGCGCCTTCTCGGCCATGCGCCGGGCCCCAGGAAACCTGGAAAACAGGAGCCCTTCCCAAGCTTGGGGATACGCAGCTCAACGGTTCCCGCCCGTGTCTCCCAGTCCCGGTCGCGGTAGCCATTGCGCTGGGCCAGGCGCAACGGGTTCTTCTCGCCGTAACCCGCACCGGCGGCAACGCCGACTTCCAGTTCCATCAGCCGTTCAGCGGCAAAGCCAATCATCTCGCGCAGCAGATCGGCGTCGGGGGTCTTCTCCACAAGCGCGCGCAGGTTCATCATGTCGTCGGTCATCGGTGGTCTCTCCGGTTACAGGTTGGTGTTTGCAACCAGACCCTACCGGAAAGCGCCGATGGCCAGCGCATCGCCGCTCGCTCGCTACAGCGCTATCGATGGCGCGCTCGCGAGCGGCTTCACTACCGCCGAGCTACACCACTTGATGCGGCGTGACCTTTACCCCCAACAGTGGCCGTCATCTGAGGCATCGCAGCGTATCCGCTTAGGGCCCAGGCTGTGTGAAAACGTTCACCGATCATGGTATCGTCTGTCTGCGTGAATCGCGGTTGGAGCGGGGGGTGATGGCAGGCTTTGTGGAGGGGATCAGTCGTGAGCAGTCGACGCTGTTTCCGGCACAGTATGATGACTACGTGGCCGAGGATAATCCTGTGCGAGCGGTCGATGTGTTCGTCGACGGTCTCGATCTCGACAAGCTCGGTTTCATGCGCGTCCAGCCGCTCGATGTCGGGCGGCCGGGTTATGATCCTCGGACGATGCTCAAGCTCTACATCTACGGCTACCTCAATCGGGTGCCGTCGAGCCGAAGGCTGGAGCGCGAGTGCCAGCGCAACATCGAGGTCTTGTGGCTGACCGGCCATCTGACACCCGACTTCAAGACCATTGCCGACTTCCGAAAGTTTATCAATTGATCCATGGATCTTCTGCAACGGTAAGGCCATTCGCGAGGTATGCCGCCAGTTCATCGCGCTGTGCCGCAAGCTCGATCTGCTGAGCGCGGCGAGCGTGGCAATCGATGGCTCGAAGTTCAAGGCTGTCAACGCGCGCGACAAGAATTTCACCGAGGCGAAAATGAGACGCCGTCTCGAAAGGATCGACGAGAGCATCGCGCGTTATCTCTCGCAACTCGAGACTGCCGACCGTCATGGCGAGGCGGTGCCGGCCGCGAAAGTGGTGCGACTGAAAAGCAAGATTGAGAAATTGAAAGAGGAGGTCATCCGGCTCAACGAGATCAACGAGCAGATGATGCGCAGCCATGACAAGCAGGTCTCGCTCACCGATCCCGACGCGCGCTCGATGGCGACCAGTGGCAAGGACACCGGGATCGTCGGCTACAACGTGCAGGTTGCCGTGGATACACAGCATCATCTGATTGTCGCGCACGAGGTGACCAACGTCGGCTCGGATCGCCACCAACTCGCTGACATGGCCGAACTGGCGTGCCAGGAGTTGGGCTCCGGGACGCTCGATGTGGTGGCCGACCGCGGCTACTACGAGGGCAAGGAGATCAAGGCCTGCGAGGACGCCGGTATCTCCGTCACGCTGCCCAAACCGCAGACATCCGGCGCCAAAGCGGAAGGTCGCTTTGGCAAGCAAGACTTCGTCTACGTCGCTGCCGACGACGTCTATCGCTGTCCCGCAGGCGAGCAGCTGACCTATCGCTACGCGAGGGTGGAGAATGGCAAGACGATCCGTCGCTACTGGGCGAGCGCTTGCAAGGCCTGCACGCTGAAAGCTCAGTGCACGACTGGACCCGAGCGCCGCATCGCACGCTGGGAGCACGAGGCGGTGCTGGAGAAGGTCCAGGCCCGGCTTGATCACAACCCTGATGCGATGCGTGTCCGCCGCTCGACGGCGGAGCATCCTTTCGGCACGATCAAATGCTGGATGGGCGCAACACACTTTGTCACGATGACGCTGCCAAAGGTGGCAACAGAAATGGCGCTCAACGTGCTCGCCTACAACATAAAGCGCGTGATCGCGATTATGGGCGTCGGTGCACTGCTGGAAGCCATGTCGGGGTGACCTGGAAGCTGCACCGCCGAAATCTACCCACACAGGAAGCCATTGGGTGCCCCAGGGCGTCTCAGAGGCAACCGGGAAACTGGTTCAACCAATTTTGGCGCGCCGTAGCGCGCATACTGGCGTCGCACCCACGGAGCCCCTCTCCGCGGACATTCTCACACAGCCTGGGCCAACTGCCGACGTTTTCTGCTTGGTAGTCCGCAGTTTGCTAACCGGCGACTGATAAATTCATGTCGAAAGGAACTCAGACGCCGGCTAGCCGCCATCGTGTGCGCCGATGTGGCGAGATATTCACGGCTGATGGGGGCTGATGAAGAGGGTACCATCGCGACCCTGAGAGAGGTCCGCGAACGCATTATTTCGACCCCATGCTCGATCTGCACGGTGGTCCGGTAATTTGCTTAACACGGCCGGCGACAGTTTGCTCATCGAATTTGCCAGCGCGGTTGACGCCGACGCCGCGCAACCGAGATGCAGCGGGAAATTACCGGCCGCAATACAGTATATTCCCGGCGACCGCCGGCTTGAGTTTCGCATTGGTATCAATGTGGGGGATGTTGTCATCCAGGGCGAAGACCTGCTTGGTGACGGGGTCAACGTGGCCGCAAGGCTGCAGACGACGGCAAAGCCTGGGCGATATCTGCATAAGTGCATCGGTGTACGATCAGATCGTCGGAAAGCTTGCTGTCAATGTCGTCGATCTGGGCGAACTCAGGCTCAAGAACATCGAACGGCCAGTTTGGGCCTATACGTTGGAAAAGGCCCGCGAAGAATATCCAGATGGCGAACAGACCCCATCATCCCCAGCCGATGACGCGGCACCGTTCGACATCAATCGGTTCAAGCGCCTTTCGATCATCGTCATGCCATTCAAGAACCTGGGCGGTGCCGACAATGCTTCGCTCGCGGAGGGTTTGCGCCTCAGTGTGCATTCGGTGCTCATCAAGCTGCCCGGGTTCTTTTTGCTTCATACAGGCGTTGTCGAGAGATATCGGGGGCAGACTTATTCCGCGGCCGACGTTGGAAATGAAATCGACGTTCGATATGTCGTCTCGGGGGCGGTGCAGTGCGCGGGCGAACGCGTCCGGGTCATCGTTGAACTGACCGATTCCACTGCACAGGAAGTGGTCTGGGGGGAAACCTATGATCGCGTGCTGAACGACATATTTGACCTTCAGGACGGAATCGCCCGAAAGATCGTCGATGCGCTTGATATTCAACTGCGCGGTGGCGACGTGGCGCGACTTCGCTTTTCAACGATTTCAGATCCAGCGGCGCGAGAATATTTTCACCGCGGCATTAGTCATCTCTACCAGGGCGACCGGGAGAACTCGCAAAAGGCCCGGCGCATGCTCGAAAAGGTCGAGGAAATTGAGCCAAACGTGGCGACGGCACTCGCTATGATCGCCTTCACACACTGGCGCGACTCGCGATTCAGGTGGTCCGATGATCCACAAACTTCGCTACAGAAGGCTGCCGAGTTTGCCCAGAGAGCTGTGGATCTGGGCGACCCGGAGGGCGTGGGCCGTATCATCTTGAGCTATGTGCAGCTCCATCGGCGGCGATATGACAAGGCGGTGGCCCTGTCTATCGAAGCGGTTTCGCGGCGACCGAGCTGTCCCCTCGCGAACGGCCTGCTGGCCGAGGTCATGCGCTATTGCGGAAATCCTGACCAGTCCATCACGCGAATGAAGGAGGCAATGAAGCTCGCTAGCTGTGAGCTTTCAACAGGTTGTCCATTCGGACCGGACCGAGGAGACTGGAGTTACCAGACTTCAGCTTCGCTCGGAGGGTCCGAATGAACATTCACAAGAATGCCCGTCTGACACCGCGCCGTCGAGAGGAGATGGCCCTTTGCGTGATCGAAGGCCGTCTTTCCAAAGCCCAAGCCGGGCGTGGCTTTGGTGTTTGCGCGAAGATCGTGGCGCGCTGGGTGGAACGCTATAAGGCAGACGGCCGTGCCGGGATGGTCGACCGTTCCTCCCGCCCGCGCAGGCTGCGCGCTCGCGTGCCCGAGACGACTATTGCCCACATCATCGCGCTGCGCAGGAAGCGGTGGACCGGCAAGCATATCGCGATTGAGACCGGCGTTTCGCCGGCGAGCGTCAGCCGGGTGCTCAGGCGCGCCGGCCTGTCGCGGCTCAAGGACATCGATCCGCCTGAACCCGAACGGCGCTATGAGCGTGATCGCCCCGGCGAGATGATCCATCTCGACATCAAGAAACTCGGCCGCTTCCAGCGCACCGGCCACCGCATCACCGGCGACCGCAGGGGCCAGTCCAATGCGCGCGCACGCAAGCAAGGCGGCTATGGCTGGGAATACGTCCATGTCGCCATCGATGACCACTCCCGGCTCTCCTTTGCCCAGATCCACGCCGCCAGATCCGTTCCACCCGCTTGACGTTCACCACCCAGCCAGCCTGGCGCAGCATCGCAGTGATGCGGCGATAGCCGTAGCGGCCATACTGAAGAGCAAGCGCGATGATGTCGGCGGTCAGCGCGGCCTCGTCAGCCGGGCTCGTCGGGGCCTTGCGCTGCGTGGATCGATGTTGCTCGAGAACCAGGCATGCCCGCCGTTCGGACACGCCAAGTTCACCAACCACATGATCCACGCAGGCACGGCGGCGTGCGGGGCCTGGAAGTTTCCCCGGGCGGCCACAGCAAGGATCATCTTGTCCAAAGTCAGGTCGGAAACCGCTCGTCTGAGCCGGGCATTCTCGGTCTCCAGTTCCTTCAGCCGCTTCACCTGGCTGCCCTTCAGGCCGCCGTACTCATTGCGCCAGCGATAATAGGTAACTTCCGTCACCCCTATTGACCGGATCGCCTCGGCCATCGGCTTGCCCTGCGAACTCAGAACGTCAACCTGCCGCAACTTGGTGACAATCTCCTCGGCTGTGTGTCTCTTTCTCGGCATCTTCATATCCTCCATCAGGCTCAAAGCCATACCTCAGGGAGGACCACTTTTCAGGGGGCAGGCCAGTTGACATAAACATGGCGAGGGTGATCGAGAGATATTTGCGTCCAAGGAAACTTGCGGACATACGACACAATCCTTGGCTCCAAGCAGCGGCACACTGGCTCGTGCAGAGCAAGGAACCCGCACTCGTGAACTGGGCAGCTCTTGACCTTGGCAGTTCGAGGTGCCTTGCCCGCAATCCACGCTGCAGCTTATGCGCGCTGCGGCGGTGGTGCAACACCGGTAAGGTAGCCCCGCTGTAGCCCGACGCAAAATTGCAGCACGATAGATATTATAACCCATTGAAAAACTTGGCGCACCCGACAGGATTTGAACCTGTGACCTCTGCCTTCGGAGGGCAGCGCTAGAGTGATCTACCGATCACTCACGACAGGCAAGCTGTCTTTGATCCAGCTAAGACTTCATTTCGTATCAATAACTTAGCACAAACTAAAGTGAAAGGCCAAGCGAAGCGATCTCGCCTGGACTACCGCTCGCAGAACCTGAAAACGACGCTCAGTGTGGCACAGGTGTGGCAGGATTTATGGGAGAGCCGCCTCTAATTTGCCCAGGGTGCCGCGCCCGGGGTGGGGAAGGGGGGCCGCCCCTGCCTCGCCTCACCGGAATCGCCCCTCGAATTTTACTCACAGAAATTCTGGGTGGACCACGGTGCTAATCTTGGGGTTGGGATTAAGCAGAAGGCCCGGCTACGCTATCCCCCTATGCCACCCCAGTGGTGCCCCCAACGCCACCCCCTACGCTCACCCCGACCAATAAAGGTAATGTCCAAGGCGAAGGCTAAGCGCATTGAGTAAAAAAATCTATATAAATCAATATATTAGTAGTTTAGATGTGAATTATGAGCGAATTGAAATGATGCTCTGCGGTCAGAGTTGCCGTCCGATTATAGCACTAATTCATTCTTGTGAGCGCATACGGGGGAGTTCACGCTCCTTGATGCTTCGCATTTATGATTGGTAGCGAATCTTATTAATGTATAATCGAGAGTGTTGGAATTCACAGTGACAGAATTAAAGTGTCAATCACACAGATTATCTAGAACTTGACATAGAAATTTCCATATGCCTCTAGAATCCATTTTAAAGACCGTACAGGAGATTTATTACTTTTAGGCATATACCTTACCAAAACTACGAAAAACCTCTGTATGCGCCTTATATGGCGTTTGAAGAGACTTATATAGTTCGTTATACCAATCTGCGCCTGCATCCGGATGTAGCTTCCTGAATTCCTCCCATTGGTGCTGGTAGCGTCGTCCAACTGAATGAAGCTCTTGGTGACTGACGCCTGGCCCTTCCTGCGGACCTGCACCTCGTATTTGGCCCCTCGCTTCCTGATAGTAGCCATGACCGTTCCTTCCGTGTGGCGTACGTGTGGCAACCACGAAAGGAAGTCTTATTTGGATCAGCTAAGTGCTTGAAAAACTTGGCGCACCCGACAGGATTCGAACCTGTGACCTCTGCCTTCGGAGGGCAGCGCTCTATCCAGCTGAGCTACGGGTGCATGGGGCCGGAACCGGGCGAGGTATAGCCGATGGGTCCGCCTCAGGCAACGGCGCCTTCAGCCCTCGCCCACCCCGCCCGCCGCACGCCCCTCAGCGCCAGAAGTTGCGGTTGATGAGCACCAGGACAGTAAAGAACTCCAGCCGGCCCAGCAGCATCGCACCGTCAGCACCAGCTTGGCGCCGTCCGGTAGCGCCGGCGTAGCTGCCGCCCGATCCGATGATCGCGGCCGGCCCCGGCCCGATATTGCCGATGGCCGAGATGGCGCCCGTCAGGCTGGCAACGAAGCCGAGATCGAACAGCGACAGGATGAGAGCGAAAGCCATGACCGACGCGAACATGACGATCACATAGGCCAGCACCGCCGAAGCGATGTCGGGCGTGATCTGGCGCTCGTTGAAGGTGGACACCAGAACCCGGTTGGGGCTCATCAGGCGGCCGATATAGGCGCGCGCGGTCTTGTACATGACCTGCAGGCGGAAGGTCTTCATGCCGCCGGTGGTGGAGCCGGCGCAGCCGCCAAAGAACATCAAGAGCAGCAAGATGCCGGCCGCGCCCGGGCCCCACATGGCATGGCCGCCCAGGTCATAGCCGGTGGTCGACAGGATCGAGACGGTGGTGAAGGCAATCGCTCTCAACGCATCGAGGAACGGCACATTCCATGTCCACCAGTACCACAGCGTCAGGGCGAGAACCGTTGTGCCTGCGATCTTGGCAAAGCCCATGACCTGTTCATCGGCAAAGCTCGCAAGCGTTCGGGTGCGCACCGCCTTGACATAGACGATGAGCGGCAGGCTCGAGGCGAACATGAAGCCGGTGGCGGTCCACTGGATGGCGGAGGCATCGAACTCATCGAACGAGAGATCGCGGGTGGAAAACCCCGAGGTGGCCACCGTGGTCATGGCATGGTTGAGGGCATCGAAGGTGCTCATGCCGCCGAGCCGGTAGGCGAGCGCGCACAACACCGTCAGCACCGTATAGGTGACGGCGATGAGGCTCATGAGCTCGGCTGCGCGCGGCGCAAAAGTGTCGCTGCGCCGGGCGCTTTCGCTCTGGAACAGCTGCATGCCGCCGACGCGCAGGAAGGGCAGCATGATGAGCGCCATGAGCACCGTGCCGACACCGCCCACCCATTGGATGATCGAACGCCACAAGAGGATGCCGGGCGGCATCCGGTCGAGCCCCGCCAGCACCGTCGATCCCGTGGTGGTGAGCCCGGAGACCGCCTCGAACCAGGCATCGACAGGGCTGATGTGGCCGTTGAAGAAGACGAAGGGGATGGCCGCCACGGCGCACATCACCACCCAGCTCGTCACCGTCAGCACAAAACCTTCCTTCAGCGAGACCTGCGGCGACCAGTTGCCGCGCGAGGTCATCACCAGCATCAGCCCGGCAAATCCGGTCACGAAGGCCGAGCCGGCAAAGACCCGCCAGTCGCCTTCGCCGGCCACGGCATCGGTCAGCGCCGGGGGAAACATGAACACCGTCATCACCAGGAACATGATGCCGATGATGAAGCACACCCGGTTGACGTCGATCAGCGCCGCGCGATGGCCCGGCAGCAGGGCGCTCAGCTTGCTGGTGAGCCTGTTCACGGTGGGACGCAGGTTCCTCGGTTGGTGCTCGGCGCTTCTATAACACGGCGCCGGGGGCTTGAAACGACCCGCTTTGCGAGGGGGCCGGTCGCTGCGGGCTCGCCCTGAGTCACAACGTCGCATCGACGCTCGAGTCAAGCGCTTGTTAACCTTAAGGCGGGCGCTGAGCTCGAAGGAGGAATCTGGGGAAAACCCGACCAGGCACGCATTGATGCATTGTCAGGGTTTCGTCACATATAGTAGGTTCCTTGTCACGCATACACGATATGTAGCGTAATCAGTGGAATTGGTGCAGGCGTAGCGGCGGACGCGGAGTCCGGCCGGAGGGGAAGGATTCTAACGATGTCGAACGATCAGGACCAGCAACCGGGCACCGCCAAGCTGACCTGGCCGCCGGAACGGGTCGAACTGTTGAAGAAACTGTGGGCCGACGGCCTCACCGCCTCGCAGGTCGCTGCCCGCCTGGGCGACGGCATCACCCGCAACGCGGTGATCGGCAAGGTTCACCGCCTCGGCCTGTCAGGAAGGCAGTCGGTCCAGCGCTCGTCGGCGCCGCGCCCCCGGCGTCCCCGCCAGCCCTCGCACCCGGGCCGGCCGGCGGCAGGCCAGGCGGCGGCCGCGCTCAAGCCGGAGACGCGTCCCCAGCCTCGCCCCGAGCCGGAGCCGCAGCCCATCCGGCTGGTGGAGATGCCCAAATCCGAGCGCGTCAGCATCCTCATGCTCTCCGACAAGACCTGCCGCTGGCCGCTCGGCGATCCCGGCAGCGACGACTTCTGCTTTTGCGGGCACACGCCCAAGGCCGGGCTGCCCTATTGCGAATATCACGCCAGCCTTGCCTACCAGCCGCTGCACGACCGGCGGCGGGTGAGCCGCGCGCGCGGATGAGCTTGGAGTGGGCGGGCTTTCGTCTTGGGGGAATTGAGAGAGCCTGCCCCTGTTTGTGGAGTAAGAGCGCTTCCCTGACCGCATCAGCGAGAGCCGTCGGGGAGGTACTCTGGCATCCTCCCTTGGAAACTGGCCGCCCGATATATCCTTCGGGCGGCCTTCTTTATGACGCCCTGGCGCCGGCTTCCTCCTCGCCGTAGCGTTCATCGAAGGCATAGCCCATGCCGCGCACGGTGCGGATGGGATCGATCTCGCGGCCGCGGCTGAGCGACTTGCGCAGGCGGCCCACATGCACATCCACGGTGCGCTCGTCCACATAGACGTTGGCGCCCCACACGGCATCGAGAAGCTGCGGGCGGCTGTAGACCCGGCCCGGGTTCTGCATGAGATGTTCGAGCAGCCGGAACTCGGTGGGCGACAGGTCGATGTCGCGCGGGCCGCGGCTGACCCGCCGGGTCGCCCGGTCGAGCGCCAGATCACCCGCTTCGAGCCGGTCGGAGACCGTCTCCGGGCTGGCGCGCCTGAAGGAGCGAGCGGATGCGGGCGATGAGCTCGGGCAGCGAGAACGGCTTGACCACATAATCGTCAGCACCGGTGGCGAGCCCGCGCACCCGCTCGGCCTCCTCGCCGCGCGCGGTCAGCATGAGCACCGGAATGTCACGCGTCTCGCTGCGGGTCCTGATCAGCCGGCACACCTCGATGCCGGAAATGCCGGGCAGCATCCAGTCGAGCACCACGAGATCCGGGCGCTCCTCGCCGATGAGGCGCATCACCTCCTCGCCGCTTTCACATTCGCGCACCCGGAAACCTTCCTTTTCCAGGTTGTAGGTGAGCAGGATGCGGATCGGTTCCTCGTCCTCGACGATCAGGATCGATGCAGCCATGCCTAGCCCTCGGGACCCTCGAAGGTGGTGAGCGACGTCTTGTCCTTCTTCGGGCGCTCCTCGACCAGTTGGTGGCCTTCCACCAGGAAGTAGACGTTCTCGGCGATATTGGTGGCGTGATCGCCGATGCGCTCGATGTTCTTGGCCCCGAACAGGAGGTGCGTGCACATGCCGATGGTGCGCGGGTCCTCCATCATGTAGGTGAGGAGCTCGCGGAACACCGAATTGTAGAGCTGGTCGATGTTCTCGTCCTCGTGCCACACGCTGAGCGCCTTTTCGGTGTCGCGCCGCGCATAGGCATCGAGCACCGTCTTGAGCTGTTCGAGCGCCAGAAGCCCCATGCGCTTGAACCCGCCGAGCACACGCGACGGGATGTGATCGGTCATGGCGATGGTGCGCTTGGAGATGTTCTTGGCCAGATCGCCGATGCGTTCGAGGTCCGACGCGATGCGGATCGCCACCATCAGCTCGCGCAGGTCGCTGGCCATGGGCTGGCGCTTGGCGATGGTGCGGATCGAGCGTTCCTCGATTTCGATTTCGAAACTGATCGAGCTTCTTGTCGTCGGAGATCACCTGCTCGGCCAGTTCCGGGTCGCGCCGGGTGAGGGCGTCGATGGCCCTGGCAAGCTGCTCCTCGGCCATGCCGCCCATCTGCGCGATGAGGGTGCGGATGGCGCCAAGGTCGTTATCGAACGCCTTGACGATATGGTCTGCGGTAGGACGGTTCTCCATCTTCATTCTCCACTCAGCCGAAGCGGCCGGTAATGTAGTCCTGCGTGCGCTTGTCGGCCGGCGTGGTGAACAGGTCCGACGTGGCGCTGTATTCCACCATCTCGCCCAGATACATGAAGGCCGTGTAGTCCGAGACGCGTGCTGCCTGCTGCATGTTGTGGGTCACGATGGCGATGGTGTAGCTGGCCTTCAGCTCGTCGATCAGTTCCTCGATCTTGGCGGTGGAGATCGGGTCGAGCGCCGAGCACGGCTCGTCCAGCAGGATGACTTCCGGGCGCACCGCCACGGTGCGGGCGATGCACAGCCGTTGCTGCTGGCCGCCCGACAGGCTGAGGCCGCTGGCACTGAGCTTGTCCTTGACCTCGTCCCACAGGGCAGCACCGCGCAAGGCCTTTTCCACCCGGCCGTCGAGTTCCGATTTGGACAGCCGCTCGTAAAGGCGGACGCCGAAGGCGATGTTCTCGTAGATGGTGAGCGGGAAGGGCGTCGGCTTCTGGAACACCATGCCGACGCGGGCGCGCAGCAGGTTGAGGTCCTGCTTGGGATCGAGGATGTTCTCGCCATCGAGCATGACTTCGCCCTCGGCGCGCTGGTTGGGATAGAGGTTGTACATGCGGTTGAGCACGCGCAAGAGCGTCGACTTCCCGCAGCCGGACGGGCCGATGAAGGCCGTCACCTGGTTTTCGTACATCGGCAGGTTGATGTCCTTCAGGGCCTGCGAGTCGCCGTAAAAGAACTGCAGGTCCTTGATCGAGATTTTCTCCTTGCCGCCGGCCTTTGCGGCGCTGGCGATATCGATCCTGGCGGACATCTCGGTCATTTCGGTTGGCTTCCCAGGCTGGCGAGATATCTCGCAAGGACATTGAAGGCGAGAACCGCGAAGGTGATGAGCAGCGCACCCGTCCAGGCGAGTTGCTGCCAGTCGTCATAGGGCGACAGGGCGAACTGGAAGATGACGATGGGCAGGCTCGCCATCGGCGCGTTGAGATCGAGGCTCCAGAACTGGTTGTTGAGGGCGGTGAAGAGCAGGGGCGCCGTCTCGCCGCTGATGCGCGCGATGGCGAGCAGCACGCCGGTGATGATGCCGGCGCGGGCGGCGCGGTAGGAGACATGGCGGATGATGAGCGAACGCGGCAAGCCTAAGGCGGCGGCGGCTTCGCGCAAGGTGTCGGGGACCAGGCTCAGCATGTCCTCGGTGGTGCGCACCACCACCGGCACCACGATGATGGCGAGCGCCACGGCACCGGCCCAGCCGGAGAAATGGTGCATGCGCGCGACCATGATCTCGTAGACGAAGAGGCCGATGACGATGGAAGGGCGCCGACAACAGGATGTCGTTGATGAAGCGCACCAGCGAGGAGAGTTTCGAATAGCGGCCGTATTCGGCCATGTAGGTGCCGGCGAGGATGCCCAGCGGCGCCCCGAACAGGACACCGAGAAGGGTGAGGATGAGGCTGCCGACGATCGGGTTGAGCAGCCCGCCTGCGCCGCCGGGCGGCGGGGTCATCTGGGTGAAGACGCTGGGCTTGAGGCCGGCAGCGCCTTTGAAAACCAGCTCCCACAGGATGAGCACGAGAAGGCCGAGGCCGATGGCCGCCATGCCTGTGGCGATCCCTGTGGCGATGCCGTCGCGGCGGCGGCGGGCGGCGTAGCGGTTCATGCGGGGTCAGCCTCCGATGCGCCGCTGCGCCCGCATCAACAAGAGGCGCGCAGCGGACAATACGATGAGGCTGATGACAAACAGGATGAGGCCGAGAAGGATCAGCGAGGAGGTGTAGAGATCGCCATCGGCCTCGGTGAACTCATTGGCAATGCTGGCGGAAATCGTGGTGCCGGGGGCAAACAGCGATGCCGAGACGCGGTGGGCGTTGCCGATGACGAAGGTGACGGCCATGGTCTCGCCCAGCGCCCGGCCGAGGCCCAGCATGATGCCGCCGATGACACCGATGCGTGAATAGGGCAGCACAACGCTATGAAAGACCTCCCATCTGGTGCAGCCGATGCCATAGGCCGCTTCCTTGAGAACGGTCGGACAGGCGGTGAAGACATCGCGCGAAATGGCGGTGATGAAAGGCAGGACCATGATGGACAGGATGAGACCGGCGGTCAGGATGCCGATGCCGTAGGGCGGGCCGGCGAACAGATTCTGCAAGATAGGCACGCCTTCGAAGAGGCTTATGACCCACGGCTGCAGGTGCGTCTGAAGAAACGGCGCGAAGACGAAAAGGCCCCAGATTCCGTAGATGATGGAAGGGATTGCGGCCAGAAGCTCGATGGCCGTGGCAATCGGCCGGCGCAACTTCACCGGGCAGATCTCGGTGAGGAAAAAAGCGATGCCGAGGGCGAAGGGAACCGCCAGCAGCATGGCGATGAACGAGGTCATCAAGGTGCCGTAAACAGGCGCGACGGCACCGAATCTTTCCTTCACCGGGTTCCACGACTGGGTGGTGAGGAAGCCGAGACCGAAGTGCGAAAGGGCCGGCCACGAACCCCGCACCAGAGCCACGATGACCCCCGCCAGAACAATCAGAACAGCGATTGAACAAGCCCAGGTCAGCCACCTGAACAGCCGATCATTGAAGCGAAGACGCCTCAGAACAGCGCTGCGCGCCATGTTCTCGCAGGCGTTCACCATCTGCACGTCGGCCACGGCGTCGACCATTTTCGAATCGCCCTCAAGGGGCCCTGCCTGTTCAAGAAGGATCGCACGGGGTGGGGCGGACGGACAAGCCATCCGCCCCCGATGCCAGTGCGGACTACATCGCCTGGTAGACAGGCTTGCCGTCGCTGCCGAGGATCTCCTTGGCCCACATCTCCTCGATGCTTTTCACCACGTTGTCGGGCATCGGGACGTAGTCGAGCTCCGAGGCCATCTTGCCGCCGTTGGCATAGGCCCAGGCAAAAAACTTCAGCGCCTCGCCCGAGGCCGCCGCATCGCCGGGCTTGTTGTACATGAGGATCCAGGTCGCCGCTGTCATCGGCCACGAGGTGGCACCCGGCTGGTTGGCCAGGATGACGCCGTAGCCCGGCTTGGAGCTCCAGTCGGCATTGGCGGCAGCGGCCGAAAAAGCCTCCGACGTCGGTGCCACCGCCTTGCCGTCCTTGTTGATCATGTCGGCATAGGTGAGCTTGTTCTGCTTGGCATAGGCATATTCGACATAGCCGATGGAGCCGCCGGTCTGCGAGACGTTGTTGGCGACACCCTCGTTGCCCTTGGCACCGATGCCCACCGGCCACTCGACCGCCTTGGCAACGCCCACCTTGTCGTCCCACTCGGGGCTCACGTCACCCAGATAATAGGTGAAGTTGAAGGTCGTGCCGGAACCGTCGGAGCGATGCACCACGGCGATCGCCTGGCCCGGCAGCTTCGCGCCCGGATTGAGCTTGGCGATGGCCGGATCGTTCCACTTGGTGATCTTGCCGAGGAAGATGTCGGCAAGGGTGGTGCCGTCGAGCACCAGCTCGCCCGGCTTGAGGCCCGGGACGTTGACCACCGGCACGATGCCGCCCATGACCATGGGGAACTGGGCGAGGCCGTACTTGTCCAGCTCCTTGCCCGACAGCGGCGCATCCGAGGCACCGAAGGTGACGGTCCTGGCCTTGATCTGCTTGATGCCGCCGCCTGAACCGATCGACTGGTAGTTGAGGCCGTTGCCGGTCTCCTTCCTATAGGCATCGGCCCACTTGGCGTAGACGGGATAGGGGAAGGTGGCGCCGGCGCCGGAGATGTTGGCGGCATGGGCCACGGGGATGCCGGCCAGCGCAACGGCGCCTGCCAGCATGGAAATGGAAAGGGGTTTCATTGTGCCTCCTTGGCTGGATCGAATGAACGGCGATCTATGGCGTTCCATAGTCTCGATCGCCGCCATGAGGGCCTAAAGCGCTCCGGTATCGTGTGTATGACAGTGAGGCGACAGTTTTATGACGATATAAGTGATTGATATTGATAATAAATATGTCGAAAACCAAACATGTCGCCAATACCTCGGGAGGTGGGCAGCGAGTAATTTGTTTGGCGCTGTGGCGAATTTTTGTCCTCGCAAGGACTCTGGCGCGGCTGCCTGGTCCCCCAATAGCGCGCGAATAGCACGGCAAGGTGGGCATTTTCCGTACGATGTCCGCTTTACCCCCGATAGCCGCTACACTCGATGCTGTCGTAGGATCGCAGCGAAGGGCCAGACTGGGTCACAAGGGCTGGCGGTTCCGCCACACCACGATGCAAGATCCGGTGTTCTGCAGAACGCTTCGAGGCCCACGGCCCTGCGGCTTGCGGTTGCCTTGTTGTCTCGGGAGCACGGCCAAGCCGTTGGGCCTGCGCACTACGGAAAAGCCCGATGAACTTTGGGACGGAAGGTGTTAGCGTTTCGTGTTCGCCCACAGTCCGGAGCGACCAGCTGGGTCCGCACACGGCAGAAAATTCGAAAATGAGATGGGCGACGGGAGGAGCAAATGATTCCAGGTGCATTCGACTATCACAAGCCCGCCACTGTTGCCGCGGCGGTCAAGCTGCTCGCCAAACTCGGTGACGAGGCGCGACCCGTCGCGGGCGGCCAGAGCCTCATTCCGATGATGAAGTTGCGGCTGGCGGCGCCAGAGCATCTCGTCGATCTCGGGGCAATCGCGGTGCTGCGCGGCATCAAGATGAGTGCCGGGCGCCTTGTCATCGGCGCCATGGCCACCCAGCACGACCTCCTGGTCTCCGGCGAAATCGCCAAGGCGTTGCCCATCCTCCTGGAAGCCGCAGCGCAGATTGCCGATCCCCAGGTACGCTACCGCGGCACCATCGGCGGCAATGTCGCCAATGGCGATCCCGGCAACGACATGCCGGCCGTGATGCTGGCGCTCGGCGCGCGCTACCATGCCGAGGGCCCACGTGGCAAACGCGAGGTCGAGGCGGCGAAATTCTACAAGGGTGCTTATGACACCGCCCTCAAGGAGGGCGAGATCCTCACCGCCGTGTCGATACCGGTGCCGCCGGCCGGCCACGGCTATGCCTACGAGAAACTCAAACGCAAGGTGGGCGACTATGCCACCGCCGCTGCCGCCGTCGTCCTGACGATGAGGGCGGGCAAGGTTGCAAGCTGCTCCATCGGCCTCACCAATCTCGGCGATACCCCGCTTCTGGCCAGCAAGGCGGCAAGTCTGGTGGTCGGCTCCGACCTCGATGACGCCACCCTTAAGAAGGCGGCCGATGCGGCTCGGGCGATCATGTCGCCGGCCGCTGACGGACGCGGCAGCGTCGAATACCGCAAACACGTCGGTGGCATCATGGTGGCGCGGGCGCTCAAGCGCGCCGCCGCCCGGGCCGGCTGAGGGAGAGTGAAAATGGCCAAGACCCACATCAAGATGAAAGTGAACGGCGGCGAGGTCGAAGGGCTGGTCGAGCCGCGCACCCTGCTCATCCATTTCCTCAGGGAAAATTTAAATCTTACCGGCGCGCATATCGGTTGTGAGACGACCCATTGCGGCGCCTGCACCGTCGATATGGACGGCGTGTCGGTGAAAAGCTGCACCATGTTCGCGGTACAGGCCGACGGCGCCGATATCACCACCATCGAGGGCATGGCCAATGCCGACGGCACGCTGTCGGCGCTGCAGGAAGGCTTCCGCCAGATGCACGGACTGCAATGCGGCTTCTGCACCCCCGGCATGATCCTCAGGGCCCATCGCCTTCTCCAGGAAAACCCCGACCCGAGCGAAGAAGAGATCCGCATCGGCATTTCCGGCAACTTCTGCCGCTGCACCGGCTACCAGAACATCGTCAAAGCGATCCAGTACGCCGCCGCCAAGCTCAACGGAACCGAATTCACGGAGGCCGCGCAATGAACGACCAGACCCCCACACGCGAACAGCGCGAGGCCCGGCTCGAAGGCATGGGCTGCAAGAGAAAGCGCGTCGAGGATGTCCGCTTCACGCAAGGAAAAGGCAACTACGTCGACGACCTCAAGCTGCCAGGCATGCTGCACGGCGACTTCGTGCGCTCGCCCTATGCTCATGCCCGCGTCAAGTCGATCGACACTGAGGCCGCCCTCAAGGTGCCAGGCGTTCTGGCCGTGTTGACCGCGGAAGAGTTGAAGGGCGTCAATCTCGCCTGGATGCCAACGCTTGCCGGCGATGTGCAAATGGTGCTGGCCGACGGCAAGGTGCTGTTCCAGGGCCAGGAGGTCGCCTTCGTGGTGGCCACCGACCGCTATGCCGCTGACGACGGCATCCAGGCCGTCGAGGTGGAGTATGAGGAACTGCCCGTCCTCGTTGACCCGTTCAAGGCCATGAAGCGTGGCGCGCCGGTCCTGCGCGAGGACCTCAAGGGCAAGAAGGAAGGCGCCCACGGGCCGCGCAAGCACCACAACCACATTTTTGAATGGACGGTGGGCGACAAGGATCTGACCGACGCCGCCTTCCAGAAGGCCGAGGTGACGGTCAAGGAGATGATCTCCTATCACCGTACCCACCCCTCACCGCTGGAGACCTGCCAGTGCGTGTGCTCGTTTGACAAGATCCAGGGCGAGTTGACGGTGTGGGGCACCTTCCAGGCCCCCCATGTCATCCGCACCGTGGTCTCGCTGATCGCCAAGCTGCCTGAGCACAAGATCCATGTGATCGCCCCTGACATCGGCGGTGGCTTCGGCAACAAGGTCGGCGCCTATCCCGGCTACATCTGTGCCGCGGTTGCCTCCATCGTCACCGGCAAGCCGGTGAAGTGGGTCGAGGACCGCATGGAGAACCTCACCGCCACGTCCTTTGCCCGCGACTATCACATGACAACGGAGATCGCCGCCACCAAGGCCGGCAAGGTGACGGGCTTGCGCGTGCATGTGCTGGCCGATCATGGCGCCTTCGAT
The DNA here is from genome assembly GCA_963770075.1 of uncultured Alphaproteobacteria bacterium. Lineage (GTDB taxonomy): Bacteria > Pseudomonadota > Alphaproteobacteria > Rhizobiales > Aestuariivirgaceae > CAVVDT01. The sequence goes on along the minus strand of CAVYOQ010000048.1, from coordinate 112,999 downwards.
GCCTGCGCCGATCCGTCCAAATGGCCCGCCGGTTTCTTCAACATCGTCACCGGCTCCTACGACTTCCCGGTCGCGCATCTGGCGGTCGACGGCGTCTATACCAACAAGGCACCGGGTGGTGTGGCCTATCGCTGCTCTTTCCGTGTGACCGAGGCGGCCTACTGCATCGAGCGGGGCATGGACATCCTCGCCCAGAAGCTCGGTATGGACCCGGCCGAATTGCGCCTGAAGAACTTCATCAAACCCGAGCAGTTCCCCTACCATTCGGCGCTCGGCTGGGAATACGATTCCGGCGACTATCACACCGCCATGACCAAGGCGATGGAGACGGTCCAGTATGCCGAATTGCGCAAGGAGCAGGCGGAAAAGCGCGGCGCCTTCAAGCGCGGCGAAACGCGCGAGATCATGGGCATCGGGGTTTCCTTTTTCACCGAGATCGTCGGTGCTGGTCCCTCGAAGAACTGCGACATTCTGGGCATCGCCATGTTCGACAGCTGCGAGATCAGGCTGCACCCGACAGGTGCTGGCATCGCCCGCATGGGCACCAAGAGCCAGGGCCAGGGCCACGAAACGACCTATGCCCAGATCATTGCCACGGAACTGGGGCTTCCCGCCGACAGCATCATGGTCGAGGAGGGCAACACCGATACGGCACCCTATGGCCTGGGCACCTACGGCTCGCGTTCGACGCCGGTCGCTGGTGCCGCTATCGCCATGGCGGCGCGCAAGATCAGGGCCAAGGCGCAGATGATCGCCGCCTACAAGCTGGAGGTCCACGAGGACGACCTCGAATGGGATATCGATGGCTTCAAGGTGAAGGGCCTGCCGGAGAAATTCCTGTCGATGAAAGACATCTGCTGGGCCGCCTACAATTCCGTACCACCCGGCATGGAGCCGGGTCTGGAAGCGGTGAGCTATTACGACCCGCCCAACATGACCTATCCGTTCGGTGCCTATATCTGTGTCATGGATATCGACGTCGACACCGGTGTCTACAAGGTGCGCCGCTTTTATGCGCTCGATGACTGCGGCACCCGCATCAATCCGATGATCATCGAGGGGCAGGTGCATGGCGGCCTCACCGAGGCCTTCGCGATCGCCATGGGCCAGGAGATCCGATATGACGAGACCGGCAACGTAATGACCGGCTCGTTCCTCGATTTCTTCATGCCTACGGCGGTGGAGACGCCGCACTGGGAGACCGACTTCACCGTCACGCCTTCGCCGCATCATCCGATCGGTGCCAAGGGCGTGGGCGAAAGCCCCAATGTCGGCGGCGTCCCGGCTTTCTCCAATGCGGTCAACGACGCCTTTTCCTTCCTCGGATCGACCCACATCCAGATGCCCCACGATTTCTGGCGCAACTGGGAGGAGGCCAAGCGCCTGGGGGTTGCGGGATAGGGGTCGTTTGACGGCCGGACTGAAGGAAGCAGCGGCAAGCCATGAGCCTTTCGCAGGACGAGATCGCCGACCGGCTCGCCAAAGCCGGCTACATTGCCGACCGCGAGCTGGCGACGGCGGTCGCGCTGATGGAGTTTCTCAGGCGCCCGCTGCTGCTGGAGGGCGAGGCCGGGGTGGGCAAGACGGAGGTGGCTCGAGCGCTGGCGGCGGTTCACCGCACCAATCTGATCCGGTTGCAGTGCTACGAAGGGTTGGACCAGTCGGCTGCTCTTTATGAATGGAATTATCAGCGCCAGCTCCTCGCCATCCAGGCCAGCCACGGCAGGGCTGCAACGGACATCGAGGATCAGATCTTTTCCGAGAAATATCTGCTGGAGCGACCGCTTCTCGCGGCCATTCGCCAGAAGAAGGCGCCGGTCCTGCTCATCGACGAGGTCGACCGCGCCGATGAGGAGTTCGAGGCCTTCCTGCTCGAACTGCTCTCCGATTTTCAGGTCTCCATACCCGAGCTCGGTACCATCGATGCCACCTCGATCCCCTATGTCGTGCTGACCTCGAACGGAACCCGCGAGCTTTCCGACGCGCTGCGCCGGCGCTGCCTGTATCACTATGTCGACTATCCGGACGTGGATCGTGAGGCGCGCATCATCATGGCCCGCATTCCCGCTGCGGGCGCCTCATTGGCGCTGCAGATTGCGCGCATGGTGGCCGCGGTGCGCAAGGAGGACCTGCGAAAGGTGCCTGGCGTTGCCGAGACGCTCGACTGGGCCGCTGCGCTGGTAGGGCTCGATGTGCGCGACCTCGCCGAAGCACCGGAGGTGGTGCACGAGACATTGATGTGCCTGATCAAGACGCGTGAGGACAAGGCGCGTGTGCGGCGCGAGGTGACGGAGCGGCTGTTGAGTAACGTGGCATGAGCGCCGCCGTCAAATCGATTGCCGACGATGGCATGGACGCGCTGTCCATGCTGGTTGCCCGTAAACTCGGCGGGTTTCTGGCGACGCTGCGCGACAATCATTTTGCGGTGGGCCTGAAGGAAGGCCAGGATGCCGCGCGTATCATGGCGACAGGCTACACGGCACGGCCCGAGGCGTTGCGCGCCGCCTTCAAGCATCTCCTGTGCACGCGCAAGTCCGACTGGGACAGGTTCGACGGTCTCTTCGAGGCCTATTGGCTCGGGGTTCGCGTGCGCCAGCGCTCGCTGGTCAGCAATGCCGCCCAGCCGGCGAACAGCCCCTCTTTGAAGTCGTTGCAGGACAGTTCGCAAGGCAAGGACGAGCGCCCTGCAAGCGACCAGGCCTCGGTTGATGCAGAGGCGCCCGAGAGGCGTTCGGGTGAGGGCCGTGCCGAAGGCGCCTCGCGCGCCGAAAGCCTGGATGAGATCGATTTCCGCAAGATGACCGATCCGGCCCAGATCGAGGAAGCGCATCTGGTCGCTGCGCGGCTCGCCAAGGCCATGCGCACTCGCCTGACGCGGCGCGATCTTGCCCGTCGGCGCGGTCGTGGCCTGCACCCGCGCCGCACCATCCACAAGAACGTCAGCCATGGTGGGGCCGCCATCTCGCTGGTGCGGCGCCAGCGCAAGGAAAAGCCGTTGCGGCTGGTCGTCCTGCTCGATGCCTCAGGCTCCATGAGCCTTTATACCGGCATCTTCGTGCGCTTCATCCATGGCGTCCTCGATGCGTTCCGCGAGGCCGAAGCCTTCGTGTTCCACACCCGGCTCGCCCACGTCTCCGACGCCATGCGCGAGAAGGATCCGGCGCGCGCCCTCGACCGGCTCTCGGTGATGGCGCAAGGCGCAGGCGGCGGCACCAGAATCGGGGAATCGCTCCAGACCTTCAATCGCTGGCATGCACGGCGCGTCATCCATTCACGCACCTGCGTGATGATCGTCTCGGATGGCTATGAAACCGGAGATGCCGCCCTTTTGGGCACCGAGATGGCCGCGCTTTGCGGCGCTGCCGGCGCATCGTGTGGCTCAATCCGATGATCGGCTGGGAGGGTTATGCGCCCGAGGCACAAGGAATCGCGCTGCCCTTGACCATATAGATCTCTATGCCCCGGCCCATACGCTGAAGAGCCTGGCTGCGCTTGAGCCCTATTTGACAAGGCTGTGAGGAAGACAACGGTGACGACCCATGCGGATGTGATGGATGTGGTCAACCGCCTGAAGGCTGACGATGGAGGCCTTCGTCCTCGCCACCGTGGTGCGCACCGTCTCGGTGACCGCGGCCAAGGCCGGCGCCAAGGCCGTGATCCGCCGCGACGGCACCGTCGCCGCCGGCTGGATCGGCGGCGGCTGCGCCCGCGGGGCAGTGCTTAAGGCGGCCCGTGAGGCGCTCGCCGACGGCCAATCACGACTGGTCTCGGTGCAGCCGGAAGATCTCCTCGCCGAACTCGGGGTGAAGGCGGGCGAAAGCCGTGCCGGCGTGCGCTTTGCCAAGAACATGTGCCCAAGCCAGGGAACAATGGATATTTTCGTCGAACCGGTCTTGCCGCGCCCGGTACTCGCCATTCTCGGTGCCAGCCCGGTGGCGGCCGCGCTGGTCCGGCAGGCGGGCGCGCTCGGCTTTCACGTCACCCTTGCAGCGCCGGCGAGCGATGTGGCGGATTTTCCTGCCGTGGATGCGCGGATCGACGGCTTTGCCATCGAATTGGAAGAAAGGGCCCGCTGTTTCGTCGTGGTCTCCACCCAGGGCAAGGGCGACGAGGCGGCACTGCGTGCCGCCCTGTCGCTCGATGCCGAATACCACGCCTTCGTGGGCAGCCGGCGCAAGATGGCGGCGCTGCGTGCAAAGTTGCTCGACGACGGCATCGAGGCTGCGCTGCTCGACCGGGTGAAGGCGCCGGCCGGCCTCAATCTCGGCGCCATTACGCCGGAAGAGATCGCCCTGTCCATCATCGCCGAGATCACGCTGGCGAGACGGCGCGGCCAGCGCGGCGAGCCGATTCTTCAGGCCTCAGCGACGGTGGAATCGCACCACAAAAAGTAGTTGGTTTGCATAGCCTATCGCGCAGTAGATCGTGCCCCCGCAGTATTCCACCGTAACCGATCGGGATCGCGAGGAATGTCTCAGTTGGGTCAACCCCGGCCATCTTTGAAAGCAGACGACGAAGGCTGGTTTGCCCTCAACAACAGACGAAAACGTGGGAAAGGCGGGCATTGCTTGAGGTTGCCGACGGTGTTCCCCTTGAGCGGGCACAACGAGTGTGAGAAATGCGGGCCAGGGGGAGGTTCTCAAGCCCTCCCTGCCGTCCTGGCCGGATCGCGTCCAATAGTGCCTTAATTCCTTGACTTGCGCTGCCTCGCGTGCCCTAGTGAACGACACTTGGATATGGGCCGGTTTGGCCGCTCTGCTGCATGGTCGGCAGGTGAACAGCTCTCAGCGCAAATCCACCCAATCGGTTCGTCGGCAATTGACGCCCTCATGAAGGGTTGATCGCTACCGAAGCCCAGAACTGCCAATGCGCCCGTTGATCGCGGGTGCCGCCATTGCGAAGAAAGACAATCGATTGACGTTCAATGATCTCGGCTTCGACAGGCTGATGCTCGAAGCGCTGGTCGCACAGGCTCGCCATACCCCACAACCGCTCACACCAAGGCCTTTCGTCTTAATGTTCGGCGGACGCGATGTCGCCGGGATGGCTCGAACCGACACCCGAAGGTCGGCCGCCTTCATGCTGCCTCCACTGCGACGCCCTTCCCGCACCGCCGCAACCACCGAGCCTCGCGATGTTCGCGCCCCGGTGCTGTCGTCCACTCACCAATTGTCGGAACAAATCCACAAGAATTGCCCTCGGCGAACCGCAATGGGCGGCCGGCAGGCGCTCTGCCGGCAAACCGTTGGGAGCGCGAGCTGGCCTTTGCGTGCAGCATGAATGAAACCGCTTTCCAGCATGACTAGATCAGCCAGCATGACTAGATCAGCCGGCAATCGGGCGGACTCGCCCTATTGCAGAAAAATTGATGAATTCCAAGGAGTTGAGTATGATGTTGTCCGAATAATGCATCCACTTTTCGACATCATGCTGTAGCAGCGTCAGAACCAAAGCCACGAGGATACTCCGGTTGCACAACGAACCACACTCCGGACCCGCCATCGTTGCCGCACCTTGTGCGCGCGACTGGTCAAAGGCGCTTGCCGCCTACCGTCAGCCCAGTAATGCCCGCGCCATGTTTGAGCTTGCCGTCACGATCGTGCCGATCGTTGCACTGTGGGTGTCGATGTGGTTTGCGCTCTCCATCAGCTATTGGCTGGTGCTGGCGCTTGCCGTGCCGACAGCGGCATTCCTGGTGCGCATGTTCATGATCCAGCACGATTGCGGCCATGGCGCCTTCTTCCGCCAGCGCTTCCTGAACGACTGGACGGGCCGCACCATCGGCGTGCTGACACTCACGCCTTATGGTGTGTGGAGGCGGGCACACGCCATGCATCATGCGAACTCGGGTTGCCTCGAGCGGCGCGGGTATGGCGACATCGATACGCTGACGGTCTCCGAATATCGTGCTCTCTCATCCATGGGGCGCTTGCGCTATCGGCTCTACCGTCACCCGCTGGTCATGTTTGGCCTGGGCCCTGCCTATCTGTTCATTCTGCAGCATCGCTACCCGGGCGGCCTGTGGCGCGGGGGATGGCAGCCATGGTCCAGCGCCATGGGAACGAACCTTTCCATTGCCATGGTGATTTTCGCCATTGTCTGGTTCATCGGGCTCAAGGCATTTTTGCTCATTCAACTCCCCGTGACGATTCTCGCTGCCTCCATCGGTGTGTGGCTGTTCTTCGTGCAGCACCAGTTCGAGCACACCAGTTGGGAACCCGAGGCCACATGGAACTGGCACGATGCGGCACTGCACGGCAGCTCGCATTACGACCTGCCCGGCGTGCTGCGCTGGCTGACCGCCAACATAGGCGCCCATCACGTGCACCACCTGTCCAGCCGCATTCCCTACTACCGGCTGCGCAGCGTGCTGCGCGACTATCCGGAGTTAGCCAATATTGGCCGGTTGACGTTTGTTGAAAGCCTTCGCTGTGTGCGCTTGGTATTGTGGCATGACGAGGAACGCCGGCTGGTATCCTTGAAGGACGCCGCACTGTCGTCTTGAAATTGCGTTGGGTCTTGGGCGTGTGCAAACGGGTTGCCGTGGGGCGGCGCTCAAACCTCAGGTCCTTTGGTATTACTTGTCCACCGGCAACCGCACCGTGAACGTCGAGCCTTTGCCTGCCGTCGACTCGATCTTCAGCTTGCCACGGTGGCGGTTGAGGATGTGCTTGACGATGGCAAGGCCGAGCCCCGTGCCGCCGCGGGCGCGGCTGTCCTTGACGCTCACCCGGTAGAAGCGCTCGGTGAGGCGGGGGATATGCTCCTGGGCGATGCCGGGGCCGTGGTCGGTGACGGCGATCAGACCCTCGTTTGCCTCGCGGCGCACCTTCACCTCAACCGTCTTGCCGGTGGTGCCGTACTTGATGGCGTTCTCGATGAGGTTGGCCACCACCTGCAACAGCTCGTCGCGGTCGCCGGTGATGGTGACCGGCTCGGGCGCCTCGATCGAGACGGCGACGCCTGCTTCCTGGGCCATGCCGGCGAGGAGGTCGGCGGCCTGGCGGGCGGTGGCACCTAGCTCCACCTTTTCGGTGGGGCGGCGGTGGGCGTTCATCTCGATGCGCGACAGCGAGAGGAGATCGTCCACCAGCCGGCGCATGCGGTCGGCCTGGGTTTGCATCAGGTCGAGGAAGCGCTCGCGCGCATTGGCGTCGTCGTGCGCGGCGCCTTTGAGGGTCTCGATGAAGCCGATGATCGAGGCGAGCGGGGTGCGCAGCTCATGGCTGGCATTGGCGACGAAATCGGCGCGCATGCGTTCGACCTGCTGCTGGCGGGTGAGGTCGCGCAGGATGACCAGCACGGCAGCGCCGCCGGGGGCGGGGCCGCGCGCGCGGACGGGGGCGATGGTCGCTTCGAACAGGCGCTCGATCGGCACCCGCTGCTCGTAATCGACCTCGACCGGCCCGCCGCCGGATGCCACCTGCTGCACCGCCTGCAGGACGGCAGGGGCGCGGATGGTGGCAGAAAGATGTTGGCCGGCCGGCTCGTGCTCGAAGGCCTCGCGCGCCTTTGGGTTGGCGATGAGGATGCGGGCCGCGGAATCGAGCACCAGCGCCGGGTCGGGCAGGGCCTCGGTGAGAGCGGCGAGGGCCTGCAGGGCCTCGGACGTTGCGGAGGCGGGCAGGGATGCGCCCCGACCGTTTTCGATGTCGTCCGCCGAATTGGCGATCCAGCGCCAGATCACTGCCTCGAATCCTCACTTGCGCCCGTGGCGAAGCCTACACGATGTGACGGCAGCATGGCAGGGCGATGACGGTGCTTGCGGGGCGGCGAGAAAGACCGCAGATTGCCGCCTTACGCCAATTGGAGCTGCCGTGATGACCAGCCAGGCCGTTACCGCCCCCGAGGCCAAATACACGATGCTCGCCGATCCCGGCATCCGCCGCTTCATGGTGGAGTCCGAGATGCTCTATCCGCCCGATGCGGTGAACTTCACCATCGCCGAGCAGCGGGCCTTCTACGACCGGATGTGCGCGCATTTTCGCAAGAGCCGCCCGGCCGGCCTTGAGGTGCGCAACACCGAGGTGGCGGGCAGGCGAGGTGCCATCCCGGTCAGGCTCTACTGCCCGGCGGCCAGGGAGAAGCTGCCGGTGATGCTTTATTTGCATGGTGGCGGCTTCATTCTTGGCAGCCTCGACAGCCATGACGACGTCTGCGCCGAGATCGCGGCCGGCGCCGGCATCGCCGTGGTGGCGGCCGACTATCGGCTGGCGCCCGAGCATCCATTCCCGGCCGGCTTCGAGGACGCTGTGGCGGTGGCCGGATGGCTGAGCGCCGGCGGAGCGGGTGAAGGCTTCGATCACACCCGCCTCATCGTCGGGGGCGATTCGGCCGGCGGCAATCTCTCCGCTGCCCTCGCTCTTAAGGCGCATGATGACGGTGGACCGGCGATCCGCGGGCTGGTGCTCATCTATCCCGCACTCGGCGGCGATCTTGCGCGCGGCTCCTATCTGGAGCGGGCCGAGGCGCCGGGTCTCTCGACCGCCGACATCCGCTACTACACGAGCATCTATGTCGGCCCCGAAGGGCATCCCGCCCATGCGGACAAGTTCGCCTATCCGCTCAAGGAGACCGATTGTGCCGGGCTGCCGCCGGCCTTTCTGGTCGCTTGCGAATGGGACCCTTTGCGCGATGACTGCTACGACTGGCAGGAGCGCATGAGGGCGGCGGGCGGTGAGGCGAAGGTGCGCCACGAGCCGCTTCTGGTTCACGCCTTCCTGCGCGCCCGCCATATGAGCGGACCGGCGGGAGCCTCCTTCGCCGCCATTCTCGATCAGGCGCGCGCGCTCGCCTTCACGGGCCAACTTGTTTGAGCGTTTCCATGCACACCATCGACCAGTTTCCCTATCCCGTCGTCGAGCATCCCAACATCTGGATTCCCTTGAGCGACGGTACGCGCCTTGCCGCCCGCCTGTGGCTGCCCGAGGGGGCGCAAGAAAAGCCGGTGCCCGCGATTCTCGAATACCTGCCTTATCGCAAGCGCGACGGTACGGCGGTGCGCGATCAGTTGACCCATCCCTATTTCGCTGGCCACGGCTATGCCTGCCTCAGGCTCGACATGCGCGGCAACGGGGAATCGGACGGCGTCATGCTGGATGAGTACGCGCTGCAGGAGCAGGACGACGCGCTGGAGGTGATCGCCTGGATCGCCGCTCAGGCCTGGTGCTCTGGCAAGGTGGGGATGATGGGTATCTCGTGGGGCGGCTTCAACGGTTTGCAGGTGGCGGCAAGGCAGCCCGAGGCGCTGAAGGCCATCATCACCCTGTGCTCGACCGATGACCGCTACGCCGACGACATCCATTTCAAGGGTGGATGCCTCATCAACGAGAATCTTGGCTGGGGCGCCACCATGCTCGCCTATTCCTCGCGCCCCCCCGATCCGGCGCTGGTGGGCGATGCGTGGCGCGAGATGTGGATGGAGCGCCTCGAGATCGAGCCGTTTCTTGCCGCCCATTGGCTGAGGCATCCCTTGCGCGATGTCTATTGGCAGCACGGCTCGGTGTGCGAGGATTTCGGCGCCATCGAGGCAGCGGTGCTGGCGGTTGGCGGCTGGAACGATGCCTATTCCAACGCCATCCCGCGCATGGTCAGGAACCTGCGCTCGCCGGCGCGCGGCATCATCGGGCCATGGACGCACAAGTATCCGCATTTCGCCGTGCCTGAGCCGCGCATCGGCTTCCTGCAGGAGGCGCTGCGGTGGTGGGATTTCTGGCTGAAGGGAGAGGCAACGGGCGTCATGCGCGATGCGCCTTTTCGCTATTACGTCATGGACGCCTATCGCCCCGAAGGGCTGCCGGCGCGCCTTGCCGGGCGCTGGCTCGCCGACGGCACCTGGCCGCCGGCCCGGGCCGAGACCTTGCGGCTGCATCTCACCGGCAAGGCCTGTCCGAGACAGCGCAGACGCCGGGGGAAACCGATATCTGCTCTGCGCAAACGGTGGGGATGGACGGGGGTGAGTTCTGCGTCATCTGGCTGGGCCCGGAATTCGCCGGCGACCAGCGCGCCGACGATGAAGGCTCCCTCACCTTCGAGACACCGCCCGTCGGGGTGGAGATGGATATCGTCGGCCAGCCGCTGCTGGATCTTGCTTTCAGCGTCGACAGGCCCGTAGCGCAGGTGGCGGTGAGGCTGAATGATGTATGGCCGGACGGCGCCGTCACCCGTATTACCTATGCCCTGATGAACCTGACCGATCTCCAGGTCCATGATCAGGCCGCGCCGCTGGAGCCGGGCAATGCTACCGTGTAGGATCGGGCTCGACGATATCGCCTGGCACCTGCCGACCGGCCATCGCCTGCGGCTGGCGATCTCCACCACCTACTGGCCGCTTATGTGGCCATCGCCTGCGCCGGTAAGCTTCACCGTGGCGACGGGTGAGAGCGTTTCGAGGTGCCGGTGCGTGCCGCCGCCGCGACCGACAAGGCGCCGCATTTCCCCCATGCTGTGGGCGCTCTGGCGCTCGCGCAGGACGAGTTGCGCCCGCCGCGAACCGGCGCGAGCGCGGCATCGACCCTGAGACCGGCGCGATTACCCTCACCATCGAGGATGATTTCGGCAAGTATCGCAACACCGATCACGGCCTCATCTCCGGCTCGCTGGCGCGCGAGTTCTATTCCATCCTGAGGACGATCCGCTCTCGGCCCTTGCACGATGTCACTGGACCGAGGAGCTTGAGCGCGAGGGCTGGAGGGTGCGTACCGAGACCTTTTCCGACATGCACGCCGATCCGACCCATTTCCATCTCCCCGCCCGCATCGAGGCCTATGAAGACGATGAGCTGCTGTTCGAGAAGGACTTTGCCGAAACGATCCCGCGCGATTGCAACTGAGGCTTTGTGGCCGCCATGTGAGTGCGACATGTCGTAGCCTCCCCTTGCGTCGCCAAAGCTTTGTGCAAGTATGCGTGGGTCACACGACCCGGCGGGGGCGCGTTCATACGACTGTGAGGCCGCCCTTCGCCCGGCGGGCAGAACATGCCCCTTGCCTGATAAAAGGAGGAATAATGCGAATTGACGATATGAAGAAGCTGGCCGCATCCGGGGGAATGTTCCCGGCGCGACTTTGTGCAGCTCGCGCTCGCCGCCGGCTTGACCGTTTCGACGGCGCAAGGCCTGTTCGTCGAGGCCGTGCGCGCCGCGCCCAAGAAGGGCGGCACCTTCAAGATGGGCATCGGCCATGGCTCGACCACCGACTCCCTCGACCCTGCGACTTGGGAGAACGCCTTTACCATTATATCGGTACCGGTACCGTCGGCGACCTGCCCTGCGCCATGGATCAGAAGAACGATTTGTGCCCTCGTTGGCCGAGAGTTTCGAGCCGTCGAAAGGCGCCGCGAAATGGGTCTACAAGTTGCGCAAGGGCGTGAGTTCCATAACGGCAAGTCGGTGACCGCCGACGATGTGGTGGCCAACTACAATTACCACCGCAAGGAAAGCTCGAAATCGGCGGTGAAATCCGCCCTCTCGATCATCAAGGACGTCAAGGCCGATGGCCCGGACACCGTGGTGTTCGAGCTCAACTCCGGCAGCGCCGACTTTCCCTATGTCACCAGCGACTATCATCTCGCCATTTCCCGGCCAATGGCAACGACGATATCGACTGGCAAAAAGGCATCGGCACCGGCGCCTTCGTCATGGATCACTTCAATCCGGGCGTCACCATGAAGGGCAAGCGCAACCCAAACTATTTCAGGGATATCTGGTTTGACGAGATCGAGATGCTGGCCATCGGCGACGTGGTAGCGCGCCAGAACGCCCTGAATTCGGGCGATGTTCATTATATTACCGCCCCGACCTCAAGACCCTCGGGCTGTTCCAGCGCGATCCCGATGTGACGGTCGAGACACCACCGGTTTTGGCCACTACGTGGCACCCATGAACGTGACCGTCGCGCCCTTCGACAACCCGGATGTGCGCAACGCGGTGAAATACTGCTTCGACCGCGAGGAATTGGTGAAGAAGTCCTGTTCGGCCATGGCCAGGCCGGTAATGACGACCCTATGGCGCCCGCGATCAAATATGCCACCAATCCCGAGCCGATCCACAAATACGACCCCGACAAGGTGAAATTCCACCTGAAGAAGGCCGGCCCACCTCGCTCAAGATCGATCTTTCGGCTTCGGAGGCCGCCTTTGCCGGCTCGTGGACTCCGCCGTCCTGATGCAGCAGTCCGCCAAGAAGGCGGGCATCGACATCAATTCATCCGCGAGCCGTCCGACGGCTACTGGTCGAACGTGTGGATGAAGAAGCCCTGGTGCATGTCCTACTGGGGCGGGCGGCCCACGGTCGACTGGATGATGACCACCGCCTACAAGGGTGGCGCCGACTGGAACGATACCTTCTGGAAGAACGACCGCTTCGACGAGTTGCTTGCCGAAGCGCGGGCCGAAACCGACCAGCTAAAGCGGGCCGCGATGTATGCCGAGATGCAGCAGATCCTGCATGACGATGGCGGCATCATCGTGTTCATGTTCAACGACTGGGTCGACGTTTCGTCAAAGACGGTGGTGACCGCAATATCAACTCCAACTACGATCATGACGGCGGCTACATCTTCTACCGTTGGTGGTTCGCCTGAGCCGTAACACAGATCTGCAATTGGGGCAGGGCCGGCGCGCAAGCGCCGGCCCCGCTGCGGTTCGATGCCAGTTGACGCCGACGGGGCGAAATGACACGCTCACGAGCGCCAACGTCCCCTCACGGTCGCCGTTGGGTGAGGTGTATGCCGGGGACGTCCCGTGACCGGCTGCCATATCGAAGCTAAGTGTCGGGACCAAGGGAGAATTCAAACCATGTCAGAACTCGACCACAAGCTCGACTCGCCAATAAACTTGCCGGCAAGGGCAAGCTTTCTCGCCGCGACTTCGTGCACCTGGCGCTTGCCGCCGGCTTCACCGCCGCAGCCGCCGACACTATGTTTGGCAACGCAGGCGCGCGGCGCCCAAAAAGGGCGGGCACTATATTCAGGCCCTCACCGGTGGCGGCACGAGCGACGTGCTCGACCCGGCCCAGACCCTCGACAGCTACATGATCAACGTGTCCTTCGGTCAGCTGCGCAACGACCTGACCGAGATCGCACCCAGCGGCGACCTGCGCGGCGAACTGGCCGAGAGTTTTTATTAAATCGGCCGATGCCCACCCAAGTGGATATTCCGGCTTCGCAAGGGCGTCGAATTTCACAATGGCAAGACGCTCACGGCCAATGATGTGGTTGCATCCTTCAACCATCACCGCGGCGAAGGGCAACAAGTCAGGCGGCATCGGGCCTGACCAAGCAGATCAAGGACGTGCGCGCCGACGGCGACAGCACAGTGATCTTTGAGCTTGAGGGCGGCAATGCCGACTGGCCCTTTATCGTCTCCGACTACCATCTCGTCATCTGCCCGGCAAAGGATGATGGCGAAGGATGATTGGCGATAAGGGCGTCGGGACCGGCGGCTACAAGCTCGACAACTTCGATGCCGGCGTCAACACCAAGGTGTCGCGCAACGCCAATTACTGGAAAGAGAACGCGGCCTATTTCGACAGCATCGAGAACCTGTTCGTTCCCGATGCGACCGCGCGCACCAACGGCGTGCGCTCGGGTGGTCCGGGGTTCCCCCCATGTCGAACCTCGACCTGAAGACCGTCAACCTGCTGATGAAAGATCAAAAACGTTCAGGTGTTCCCGATCACCGGCAACAAGCACGCCGTGCTGCCGATGTTCTGCGACGCCGATCCGTTCAAGGATGTCAACGTCCGCCTGGCGCTCAAATATGCCGTCAAGCGCGATGAATGGGTGAAGAAGATCCTCAACGGCCAGGGCGAGGTCGGCAACAATTCTCCGATCGGTCCCGCCAACATCTACCGTGCCACGACCGAGGAAATGCCGCAGCGCGAGTATGATCCGGAAAAGGCCAAATTCCATCTCAAGAAGGCCGGTCTCGACAGCCTCAAGGTGAACCTTTTCGATCGCCGACACCGCCTTTGAGGGTGCCGTAGAATTCAGCCCAGCTCTACAGCGAAAGCGCCAGGCCTGCGGCATCGAGCTCAACATCATGCGTGAGGCTGACGACAGCTACTGGGACAACGTCTGGCTCAAGAAGAGCTGGTGCGGTGGTTACTGGGGCAGCCATACGACCGAGGACTGGATCTTCTCGCAAATCTAGACCAGAAGGGCGCCGACTGGAACAAGTTCCATTGGGACAACGCCCGCTTCAACGAGCTGCTGATCCAGGCGCGCGGGGAACTCGATGCCAAGAAGCGCCGCACCATGTACGTGGAGATGCAGAACCTGGTGCGTGACGATGGCGGGACCGTCATTCCGATGTTCATGGCCTACACGCATTGCGCCACCAAGACCATCGGCCTGCCCGACAAGATCGCCAACAACTGGGAGCTCGACGGACACAAGAACGGCGAGCGCTGGTGGTTCGCCTGATCGGAGCGTCGAACCACAGTCATGCACAAGGGGTCGTCGCATTGCGGCGGCCCTTTTTCAATTTTCGCTTGGCAAGCCACCCACAAGTTTGCCACTATGCCCGGCGGAGGGAGTAGGCCGTAGGGCGCCGGTGTTCCAGTTGTGACCGTCAATCGGCAGTGCACGTGAATTGGTCGTTCGACCGTGGGGCCAAATCGACAGTTCGATGGCCCGCGGAGCTGATCGATAAGCGGGTGGGCCCATGCATCCTGTACTACGCACTGTCATGCAGCGGCTCGGGCTGGGCGTCCTGACACTTTTCTTCGTCTCGTGCATCATCTTCTTGTCCATGCAACTGCTGCCGGGCAACTTTGCCTATGCCATCCTCGGCCAGTCGGCGACGCCCGAGACGGTGGCGGCGTTCGAACACGAGGTCGGCCTCGACAAGCCGGCGCTCACTCGCTACGTCGACTGGATCGAGGGCGTGGCGCAGGGCGATTTCGGCAACTCCTTCGCCGATTACGGCTCCTCCAGCCCGCGCACGGTGGCCGAACTGATTGCGCCGCGCCTGTGGAACACCCTGTTTCTCGCCGCCATGACCGCGCCATCGCGGTGCCGCTGGCCCTGGGGCTGGGCCTCTTGGCCGCGCTTTATCGCAACAGCTTGTTCGATCGGGCGATCAACGCCCACCCTGACCACCATCTCGTTCCCGGAATTCTTCGTCGCCTACATCCTGATGCTGTTCCTGGCGGTGAAGTTTCCGGCGGTCATCCGCTTTCCACTCGCTGTCCAATGTCAGCCCCGACACGGCATTGCTTGAACGCATTTACCGCTGCGCCCTGCCGGCGCTGACCCTTACGCTGGTGATCGTCGCCCACATGATGCGCATGACGCGCGCGGCGATCATCAACCTTCTCGCCAGTCCCTATATCGAGATGGCGCAACTGAAGGGCGCGTCGGCGGGACGTGATCCTGCACCATGCGCTGCCCAACGCCTGGGCGCCGATCGTCAACGTCATCGCCTTCAACCTGGCCTATCTCATCGTCGGCGTCGTGGTGGTCGAGGTGGTGTTCGTCTATCCGGGCATCGGCCAGCTCATGGTGGATTCGTGACCAGCCGCAACATTCCGGTGGTGCAGGCCTGCGCCCTCATCTTCGCGGCCACCTATATCCTGCTCAATCTGTTCGCCGACATCATCTCCATCGTTACCAACCCGAGGCTGCTGCATCCGCGATGACTGCCGGGAGCCACAAGGGACCCGCCCCGTCGGCCAGCCGCACGCCCGCCGCACCGTGCTCGATCGCGCCTGGCGCGAGTTGAAGAAGGCCCCCTGTACGGCCTGGTTCGGCATGATCGTCATCCTCGGCTATATGATCCTGGCACTGTTCGCGCCCTTTCTCGCCCTACGGCGAGTCGCAGGTCTTTGACATGCCCTATGCCGGCTTCAGAGTTCGGCTGGGATTCCGCACTTCCTGCTCGGCACCGACCAGCTCGGCCGCGACATGCTCACCCGCCTGATTTACGGCGCCCGCAACACCATCGGCATCGCTGTCGCCACCACGATCCTGTCGTTCCTCATCGGCGGCGCTGGGCATCCTGGCCGCCATCCTGCGCGGCTGGTTCGACCAGCTCCTGTCCCGCGTCGTGGACGTGCTGATGGCCATCCCGAGCCTGATTTTCGCGCTCATGCTGCTGTCGATTTTCGGCTCCACCGTGCCCAACCTGATCTTCATCATCGCGGTGCTCGATGCCACCCGCGTTTTCCGCCTGTCGCGGGCCGTGGCCATGAATGTGGTGGTGATGGACTATGTCGAGGCGGCGCGCCTGCGCGGCGAAGGCCTGGGCTGGATCATGCGCCGCGAGATCCTGCCCAACATCATGCCGCCCCTGGTGGCCGAATTCGGCCTGCGCTTCTGCTTCGTGTTCCTCACCATCGCGACGCTGTCCTTCCTCGGCGTCGGCATCCAGCCGCCTACCGCCGACTGGGGCTCGATGGTGCGCGAGAACGCCACCCTCATCACTTACGGCAGCCTCACCCCGCTGCTGCCGGCCGGCGCCATCGCGCTGTTGACCATGGCGGTGAACTTCGTTGTCGACTGGTTCCTGCACAAGACGAGCGGATTGCGCGATGAGCACTGAAGACGCCAGCGCAGGCCGACCGCAAGGGCGAGGTCCTGCTGGAGATCAAGGACCTCGATCGACGGCTTCGCGACGATGCCTGGCATCACATCGTCAAGGGCGTCGACCTGACCCTGCGGCGCGGCGAGGTCATGGGGCTGATCGGAGAATCGGGCGCCGGCAAGTCCACCCTCGGCCTGGCCGCCATGGGCTTTGCCCGGCCCGGCTGCCGCATTCGCGGCGGCTCGATCATGTTCGACGGCATGGATCTGCCCGCCGCCAGCGAGGACACCCGGCGGCGCTTGCGCGGCTCGCGCATCGCCTATGTGGCGCAAAGCGCCGCCGCCGCCTTCAATCCGGCCCACCGGCTCATCGACCAGACCACCGAGGCGGCGGTGTCGCACATATCTGCTGCCGCGAACAGGCACAGCGACGCCCTCGATCTCTACGGCCGCCTTCAGCTCCCCGCCCGAAACCATCGGCGAGCGCTATCCCCACCAGGTCTCCGGCGGCCAGCTGCAGCGCGCCATGACCGCCATGGCGATGTCTGCCGGCCCGACCTCATCGTCTTCGACGAGCCGACGACCGCCCTCGACGTGACCACGCAGGTCGAGGTGCTGGCCGCCATCCGCGACATCGTCGAAGAGTTCCACACCGCGGCGCTCTATATCACCCACGATCTGGCGGTGGTGGCCCAGATGGCCGACCGCATCATGGTGCTGCGCTACGGCGAATCGTCGAGGAAGCCGACACCCGCAAGATGCTCAAGCAGCCCGAAGAGGACTACACCAAGACCCTGTGGGCGGTGCGCGAGCTCGAGAAGCCGAGGAAAGCCCGGCGAGGACGTGATCCTCGGATGCACGTGTCGATGCCGGCTATGGCGGGGAGGTGAAGGTCTTCAAGATACGTGCAGCTGCCGCGCGGGCGCACCGTCGCGGTGGTGGGCGAATCGGGCTCGGGCAAGTCGACCCTGGCACGTGTCATCACCGGCCTTCTGCCGCCGTCAAGGGCGAGATCCGGTTCGACGGCGAGCCCTTGCCGCCGCCCTCAAGGATCGCGACAAGAAGACCCTGCAGCGCATCCAGATGATCTATCAGATGCCGGACACCGCGATGAACCCGCGCCACACCGTGCGCGACGTCATCGGTCGGCCGCTGGAGTTCTATCTCGGCCTCAAGGGGGCCGCAGGACCGCCGCATCGGCGAGCTGCTCCACCTGATCGAGCTCGACGAGAGTTTCATCGACCGCCTGCCCTCGGAACTGTCCGGGGGCCAGAAGCAGCGCATCTGCATTGCCCGGGCACTGCCGGCCGAGCCCGAGCTGATCATCTGCGACGAGGTGACGTCGGCCCTCGACCAGATCGTCCAGGAAGGCATCCTGCGCCTGCTCCTGCGGCTGCAGAAGGAACTCAACGTCACCTATCTGTTCATCACCCACGACATCGCCACGGTCGAGGCGATCTCGGACGAGATCGTGGTGATGTACCAGGGCAGCTGGTCGAGCAGGGCCTGAAGACCAAGGTCTGAAGCCGCCGCATCCGGACTATACCGAGCTGCTCCTGTCGTCGGTGCCGCAGATGGACCCCGACTGGCTCACCAGCCTGCTGGAGCACCGCGAAAAGACCGGCGCCATGGGGGCTGCCGGGAACTGATCTCCCACCGGAGCCGCCCGATTGTCCGACAGCCCCGCTCTCGTGTGGTTCCGCAACGACTTGCGGCTCCGCGACAACGCCGCCTTGCGCGCCGCCGCTCAGGACGGCCGCCCGCTGGTGGCGCTTTATGTGCTGGATGACGGCGCGCCGCTCGAGCGGATGGCGGGGGCCGCCAGCCGCTGGTGGCTGTTGCACAGTCTGAAGGCTCTCGGTGCCGATCTCGCGAGCGCGGGGATCGAGCTGGTTCTGCGGCGCGGCCCGGCCGAGGAGGCGATCGCGGATGTGGTCGGCCGCACCAGCGCCACCTCGGTGCATTTCAGCCGCGCCTACACGCCATGGGGCGCAGCGCTCGAAGAGCGCGTAAAATCCCGCGCCGAAGCGCTCGGCGCCACCTGCCATCGCTACCGCGGTTATCTCCTGTTCGAGCCCGATGACATCAGGACCGGTGCGGGCGGTGCCTTCAAGGTCTTCACGCCTTTCGCGCGGGCCTGCCGCCAGCGCGGCCTCGAGCGTACCCCCCAGGACCGACCGGCTGGCCTGCGAGCGTACCCCGAACGCATCGCGGGTGAGCGGCTGGACGGCTGGTCACTTTACGACGGTCGGCCCGACTGGGCGCGCGGTTTCGCCAATGACTGGACGCCGGGGGAGGCGGGAGCACTGGCTCGGCTTCGCCGTTTCATCGACAAGGCGCTGGCCGGCTATGTTGATGGGCGCGACCGACCCGATGAGGAGATGACATCGCGGCTGTCACCGCATCTGCATTTCGGTGAGGTGAGCCCCTTGCAGGTTTGGCAGGCCGTTACGGCCGCAATGGTGCAGCAGCACGGTCGCGTCGATCGGGCGGGCGAAAAATTCCTTAGCGAGCTCTTGTGGCGGGAGTTCTGCTATCATCTGCTGGCCCAGGCCCCGGCGTTGCACGACGAGCCCTTCCGCCCGCAATTCGCACGGGTGAAATGGCGCAACGATGACACCGCGCTGGCGGCCTGGAAGCGCGGGGCGACGGGCATTCCCATCGTCGATGCCGGCATGCGCCAATTGTGGCAAACCGGGTGGATGCACAACCGGGTGCGCATGATCGCCGCCTCGTTCCTCATCAAGAACCTGCTGATCGACTGGCGCGAAGGCGAGCGCTGGTTCTGGGATACGCTGGTCGATGCCGATGCCGCCAACAACCCGGCCGGCTGGCAATGGGTGGCAGGCTCGGGCGCCGATGCCGCGCCTTATTTCCGCATCTTCAATCCGCTCTCGCAAGGCGAGCGCTTCGACCCCGAAGGCAGCTATGTGCGTCGCTTCGTGCCGGAACTGGCCCGGCTTTCTGCCCGCTTCATCCACCGACCCTGGGAAGCGCCGCGCGAGGCGCTGTCGGTCGCCGGCGTGATACTCGGTGAGACCTACCCCCGCCCGCTCGTCGATCTCAAGGCCAGCCGAGAGCGTGCCCTTGCAACCTTTGGCGCGATCAAGGCGCCGTGAATCCGCCCGACCGCGCGCTGTTGCTAGAATGGGTGGTGACAGCGGGCCGGACGGCGACTATCAAGACAAGATCGGTCATCGAGTGGGGGGAGTTTTCGCATGAATGCCATCGACCTTGCAGGCGGCATCGCCATGGTGACAGGCGGGGCCCAGGGGATAGGCCTCGCCGTGGCGCAGCGCCTGAAAGCCTCTGGCGCCAGGCTGGCGCTGGTCGACCGCGACGCCGATCTGACGCGCGCGACGGCGGCAACGCTCGGCACGGACGTTTTGGCGCTCTCGGGCGATGTGCGTGACGAGGCGGCCATGACCGCTGCGGTCGCCGCTATCGGTGAAGCCTTCGGGCCCGTCTCCATCCTCGTCAACAGCGCCGGCATCGCCGGGCGCAACGCCACGGTTGAGGACTACCCGCTTGCTGACTGGAAGGATGTCATCGACATCAATCTCACCGGTACCTTCATCGTCAACAAGGCGGTGGCGCCGGTGATGAAGAAGGCGGGCTACGGGCGCATCGTCAACATCGCCTCCATCGCCGGCAAGGAAGGCAACCCCAACGCGGCGGCCTATTCCGCCTCCAAGGCGGGCGTCATCGCTCTCACCAAGTCGCTGGGCAAGGAGCTCGCCGGCCTCGACATCGCCGTCAACTGCATCACCCCGGCGGCGGCGCGCACCCGTATTTTCGACCAGATGACCGAGGAGCATATCGGCTACATGCTCGCGAAGATCCCGCGCAACCGCTTCGTCGAGGTGGACGAGATCGCCGCCATGGTGTCCTGGCTGGCATCGAAGGAAAACTCCTTCACCACCGGCGCCGTGTTCGATCTGTCGGGCGGCCGCGCCACCTATTGAGGCGGACCCGTTTGCCCTCAGCCAAGGAAAGCCCATGACCAAGCCGGCGCTCGGATATGTCGGGGCCACGCACGACCGGGCGGCCGAACGGCGCAGTGATAGCGAGTGGCTCGGCCGACGGCTGGCCGATGCCGCCAGCCGCATCGTCGATTTCCACGGCGACCGGCCGGCGATTACCGTGGATGGACCCGGCACACCGGCCGTTGCCTGGAGCAGGGGCGGGGTGGTGGCGGCGCCGGTCGAGGGCGTGCCCGTCGTCTTTCTCGGCCTTGGCGATGATGGCAACGCCCTCTTTGCTCGCCTGGTCAGCGAGACGGCCGAAGCCTCACCCGGCACCGGCGAGGCCAAGCTCATCGACCTGCGCAGCCTCGCCATGCAGGGTCTGTTGTCGGCCGCCGATCTGGGTCTCGTCGCGCAAGCCCGCATCTTGTTGGCCTGGCATCAGCGTCACCGCTTCTGCGCCAATTGCGGGGCAGCGACGGTGGCGGCTGAGGGCGGCTATCGGCGCCATTGCGCCTCGTGCGGTCTCGATCATTTCCCCCGTACCGATCCCGTCGCCATCATCGTGGTCAAGAACGGCGAGCGCCTGCTGCTGGGTCGCCAGAGACAATTCGCGCCCGGCGTCTATTCGGCGCTCGCCGGCTTCATGGAGCCGGGCGAGACCATCGAGGACTGTGCCCGTCGCGAGGTGTTCGAGGAAGCGGGTATCCGGGTCGGCAAGATCGACTACCGCGCCAGCCAGCCGTGGCCGTTTCCCGCCAACCTGATGATCGGCCTCATCGGCGAGGCTTTGAACAGCGATATTGTTGTTGATCAGGTGGAGCTCGAGGATGCGCGCTGGTTCACCCGTGCTGAAGCGCTCGCGATGCTGGCGGACACCCACCCCGACGGGCTGAAAGTGCCGACCCCCATGGCCATTGCCCACCACCTGATGCGCGCCGTCCTCGGGGTCGATTAGTTTTTCATCTCATAGGCGATGAGCGGCCCGCTCGCCGTGGCGGGGACTTCGCGTAGCCATGAGGGCGTGCGCCCGTCCTTCAGGGCTTCGAACAGGCTTTGCGACAAGGCTGTGTCGCTGATGCCGCCCG
Source organism: uncultured Alphaproteobacteria bacterium (assembly GCA_963770075.1). GTDB lineage: Bacteria > Pseudomonadota > Alphaproteobacteria > Rhizobiales > Aestuariivirgaceae > CAVVDT01. Next base: position 91,426 of record CAVYOQ010000048.1, on the reverse strand, counting down.
GCGCGTATTTCGCGCACAGCACGATCCAGTCGACGCCGTTGTCGCGGGCGAGCTTGTGCGCTTCATCGGGGGCTGAGGCCATGATGGCGTGGGTGACGACGATACCGCGCGACAGCCGGTGATAGGGCGCCGAGAGCACGTCGTGCGGCGTGAGCGCCAGCAGGTGCGCGCCGATGTTGACATTGGCGGCCACGAGCCCCTTGGGCAGCGCGGCGATCGGCCTGTAGCTGGTGCTGGCAAGGCAGGCATCGCCCCGCGAGGCATGCGCGGCGTGCCGGTTGCCGGGCTCCATCGTCTTGACGGCCATGACCGCCAGCATGGTGAGGACCAGGGGCGAGCACATGACGGCGGGCACGGCCTTCTGCCAGGGCCGTTCCAGCGCCAATGCGTCCCACAGCGCCACCACGCCCGCCGCGGCGAGGGGCATGGCGAACCAGGCGGCATAGGAATAGGTGCGGATCATCGCGAACATCAGCGCCACGCCGGCGAGAACGGCGACGAACATGATGGCGAACGCCACGTTCGCGCACTTGTGGTCGCGCAGGACCATGAGTCCGGCGAGCATCAGCGCCGCCAGCGGAAATGCCAGGGCCGACAGCGCCGCGGCGGCGTTCTGATCGAGCGAGGCAGGCAGCGATTTGGCTTCGCCCACCAGGTTGAGCCAGATCGGCCGAATGGCCGGATCGACCAGCGCGAACGGTCCGGCAAGGCAAGCAGGCTGGGCCGCTGCGAACAAGGCTATCGCGATGCCGGCGATGACGGCACCGCTGACGAGCCGACCGCAAAGCGTGCGCCCTGCGGCATCGATGCGAGCCGCGAGCCACAGCCCCGCGCCGCCCAACGCAACCGCGCCGGCGGAATTGATGCCGATCTGGTCGCACAAGGGTGCAAACCATCGTGTCGGCGGCAGACTTATGGCAAGGCCGGCAAGCGATGCGACCGCCAGCCAGCCACCGAAGGAGCCCGCGCGCTTCCAGCCCCTGCCGTCGATCACGCCGGTGAGGGCGAAGGCCGCCGACCACCAGCACCGCGAAGGGCACCGTTTCGAGGCCGATCGTCAGCATCAGGGCAACGAAGATGCCGCCGAGCGCGGGGGCCATGGGGTGCTCCTGCCACACCGCAGCGGCAAGGCCGGCAAGGGCAAGCGCGATCTGTACGTTGTGGTGATCGATGCGGCCCGGCTGAAACTGGATCTGCGCCGGCAGCGCCACGGCGGCAAAGGCGATGGCGATGAGGGCCGCCCGCTCGCCGCCGAGCTTTCTCGCGATGAGGGCGACCGCCGCCATCGAGGGCAGAAGCCACAACAGCGGCCAGACGAGACGCATGAACCATTCCGCCCCCGCCGGCCCGGCAAACGGCCTCGCTGCCAGGTAAAGCCCGGCAAGGCCGGCGTCGATCAGCCGCGACCAGTGCGAGACATACCCTTGAGGCGGCTGCAGGCGGGCGATGCTCATGTCGTACCAGCCATGGCCGGCAAGGAAGGCGCGCGCCTCGACGAGACGCATGGCATCGTCGCTGTCGCCGAGACGGATATCGAGGCCCGCCGCGCCGGTCCACATCTGGAAGGCGACGACGGCCAGCCAGGCCAGGACGACCCATAGCCACAGGGCGCGTTCGTCGGGTTCGCAGGGTCTGCTCGTCGGCGTCATGGGCGCGGCTTTCCTCGTTGCGCGGGCAGTCTCATCGAAATTGGTTCAAACGCGCTTAACCGGCTCTAACCCAATCTTTACGCTCTCGGTGCCATTGTAGGCTCCGCGCATCAGGGCGATTGCGAGATGGTGAGTTGCGTCGAACGGAGTTTGGTGTCTTGAGCGAATTAGGCGGCAATGTCGCAGGCCATCGTGCCCGCCTCAACGATCTCTTCATGGCAGCGCCGGCACCCTTGCGCTTCCTGAGCGTCGGGGCCATCGGGCTTTCCGTCGACATGGCGGGTTTCACCTTGCTCGCCCTGTTCGGCATGCATCCGCTGATCGCGCGTGCGCTGTCGCTGGGCCTTGCCACCTTCGTGACCTGGCGGCTCAACCGGGCGGTGACTTTCGAAGAAAGCGGGCGGCGCCCGCACGCCGAGGCGGTGCGCTATGCCGTCGTGACGGCCTTGCGCAAGGGCTCAGCTATCTCACATTCGCAGCCTTGGTGATGACGGTGCTGGCAAGCCTGCCGCAGGCCGCCATCCTCATTGGCGCGGGACTGGCGGCGGTGGCCTCCTACAACGGCCACCGGCTGTTTTCGTTCGCCGCGGCGCCATCGCGCGGCGCCGGCGATGCCGACAACACTTGAGCGATACCAACCCGGGGAGGGGAACCATGCACGTCGACAGTGACGTCTTCATCATCGGGGCCGGTCCGGCCGGCCTGACCGCCGCCTACTGCCTCACCAAGGAAACCGCCTCGGTCACCGTGATCGAGATGGACCCCACCTATGTGGGCGGCATCTCGCGCACCGTCGCCTACAAGGACTTCCGCTTCGACATCGGCGGCCACCGCTTCTTTTCCAAGGCAAAAGAGGTGGTCGACCTGTGGCACGAGATCCTGCCCGACGACTTCATCGAGCGCCCGCGCCTGTCGCGCATCTATTACGGCGGCAACTACTATTCCTATCCGCTCAAGGCCTTCGAGGCACTGACCAATCTCGGCCTCATCGAGAGCGCGGCGTGCATGCTGTCCTATGCTTATGCCCGCATGCGCCCGGTGCCCGATCCCAAGACCTTCCATCAATGGGTGCGCAACCAGTTCGGCGAGCGCCTGTTTTCCATCTTCTTCAAGACCTACACCGAAAAGGTGTGGGGCATGTCGTGCGACGAGATTTCCGCCGACTGGGCGGCCCAGCGCATCAAGGGGCTGGATCTGGCCTCGGCCATCATGCACGCCCTCAAGCGTTCGCTCAAGCCCAAGGGCGGCGGGCGAAAGGCGCTGACGGCGAAGTGATCAAGACCCTGATCGAGAGCTTCCAGTACCCCCGCCTCGGCCCCGGCATGATGTGGGAGGAAGCCGCCCGCAAGGTGAAAGAGCGCGGCGGCCGCATCCTCATGGGCGAAAAACTCGAGCACCTGAGCTACAGCGCCGATGCCGGCCGCTGGACCATCGAGACGGTGACGGCCGCGGGCGAAACGAAGAAACATACCGCGCGCCACGTCATTTCCTCGGCGCCGGTGCGTGAGCTGGTGGAAAAGATCGCGCCAACGCCCATCTCGCTGCTGCATGCGCGCGAACTCAGGTACCGCGACTTCCTCACCGTGGCGCTGATCGTGAAAAAGCCCGATCTCTTCCCCGACAACTGGATCTATATCCACGACCCGTCGGTGAAGGTGGGACGGGTGCAAAATTTCCGCTCCTGGTCGCCGGAACTGGTGCCCGATCCGTCCTTGAGCTGCCTCGGCCTTGAATATTTCTGCTTCGAGGGCGACGGGCTTTGGACCTCGAGCGATGAAGACCTGAGGGCGCTCGCCACCAAGGAGGTCGCCAAGATCGGCCTGGTCGCGCCGGGCGATGTGCTCGATGCCACGGTGGTGCGCCAGCCCAAGGCCTATCCGGTCTATGACGAGGCCTACAAGGAGAACATGCGCAACATCCGCCTCGACCTGGAGCTACATTTCCCCACGCTGCACCTGGTCGGCCGCAACGGCATGCACAAGTACAACAACCAGGACCATGCCATGATGACCGCCATGCTCACCGCCAAGAACATCCTGGCGGGCGAGCGGGTCTACGACGTGTGGGACGTCAACGAGGACGCCGAATATCACGAGGCGGGAACCTCGGGCGCCCAGGAAGCGCTCAAGAGCGAACGCCAGGTGCCCAAGCGCGTCGCGGCGTAACGACGTTTGCTCTTTTGAACCCGCATTCGCCGGATGAAGCTCAATTTTGCGGTGTCCCGAGAGCGATTTAGCTATAATAATCAGTATGTTAAACTGGATCGTGCGAGGCTGTCATGGATAACCCAGCGGGTGAATCAGCCGATGGGCTTCTCAGGCTCGATTTCGACCGCCGTGTGAAGCTTGAGTTCCATGGTTCTCGGATTACCTCGGATGCCGGATTGCTGGCCTACCGGGAACTCGACGATGCGCTGGGTCTCAGTGCGATGGCGGGCGACATGCTCGCCGATACCCGCACTGGCAAGAATAGCCGTCATGCGCTGGTGGGTTTGCTGCGGCAGGCGGTGTTTGGGCGGCTTGCGGGCTATGAAGATGTCAATGACGCCGAACGCCTGCGCCATGATCCGGCAATGCGCTGGATCGTCGGAGGTAAGGCAACTTCGGGTGCTGCTGCCTCACCGAGCCAGATGGGGCGGTTCGAGACGCAGTGGCTTGCTGCTGGAAACAACCTGCCGGTCCTCACCAAGCTTTCGGGTCAATGGATCGAGCGCGTTCATAGTCGCCGTCCCCCGCGCGGCATTTTGCTCGACATGGATTCGAGCGTCAGCCCTACGCATGGCGAACAGGAGAACAGCGTCTGGAACGGCCACTACGATTGCTTGTGCTATCATCCGCTGTTCGTCTTCAATCAGTTCGGCGATCTGGAAAGGTGCTCGCTGCGTCCCGGTAATGTCCATAGCGCCGATGGCTGGGAGGGCGTCTTGAAGCCGGTCGTGGCGCGCTACAAGGGCAAGGTGTCGCGCATTTATTTTCGCGCTGACGCGGGCTTCGCCAATCCCGAAGTTTACGAGTACCTCGAAGCCGAGGGCATCAAGTACGCGATCCGCCTGCCGAAGAACAACGTCTTGCAGGAAAAGATTGGCTATCTGCTGACGAGGCCGGTCGGTCGGCCGCCAAACCATGTCCGACGCTCGTATGCGAACTTCCACTATCAGGCCGGAAGCTGGACGAAGCCCCGCCGCATCGTCGCAAAGGTCGAATGGCATCCCGGCGAACTCGTTCCGCGCGTCGGATTTATCGTCACCAACACGGCGCGCGTCGCCGAGAATGTCGTTGGCTTCTATAACAAGCGCGGCACGTGCGAGCAGTACATCAAGGAAGGCAAGGATGCCATCAAGTGGACGCGGCTGTCGTGCCGGACGTTTGCCGCCAACGCAGTCCGGCTTCAGCTTCACGCACTCGCCTACAATCTCGGCAACTTCCTGCGCACTCTGGCGATACCGGAACCGATCAGGGACTGGTCGCTGACCAGCCTCAAGGAGAAACTGATCAAGATCGGCGCCAAGGTCGTCCGTCACGGCCGCTACGTTGCCTTCCAGATGGCCGAGGTGGCTGTCCCGAGACGTCTATTCGCCGAGATCCTGCGGTTGATCGCCGAATTGCGGCCGCCGCCCGTCACCTCAACAGCATGAGGCGTACGGATGTCACGCGTTCCGGTCAAAGCCACGAGACAGGTGCGTCCTGATGAAGGTGAAACCAACGACACGCGGTGGGCTGCCATCCATTTTGGCTCAGCGGGAACGCCTGTCGGGTTGCGGCCGGCGCTCAGCCTTGCCGGAAAGGCTAAAACGGTCCAATCTGACTACGCGATGCCGGTTCATCCGGGGAATGTCGGTTGATGAGAATGGCAGCGGTTTTCTTGGCTGTGTTACCCGGCGATGGAGTTGCGCGGCCGCCGCTCGTTCCTGGACTCGACAGTGATGGGAGATGATTCCATGCTAAGGTTCTGCGCGACTGCCATTGCGATCCTCGCCCTCACCGCGGACGCGAGGGCCGGGGAGCTGCTCGACGCGGTGATAGCGGGCGATCTACCCGGAGCGGAGGCTGCGATTTCGCAAGGCGCGGACGTCAATGAAAAAACCGGCTTTCAGACACCGCTGGTCGCCGCTATCCGCGCGGCGAACCACGAAATGACCGCGCTGCTGCTCGACAAAGGCGCAGACCCCAACAAGGGGATTGGTGCCAACACACCGCTGTTGATGGCGTGCGGCATAAGTGATGCGACCATTGTGCAAATGTTATTGCAGAAGGACGCTGACCCGCGCTTCTCGACAAACTCCTATACTGCCCTTCATCGCGCCGCCGAGTCTGGTTGCTTAAAGTGCGCGGAACTGCTCGTGGCTGCGGGCGCCGACGTTAATGTTCTTACCTCCGATGGTATTCCCGCTATTCATTTGGCCAAGCTCGCGGGGCACGCGGACATTGCGGCGCTTCTCCTGGCTCACGGCTATGAACCGCCCCGTCTCGCGCCCATTTCGCCAGCACTGAAGGATGCGGACGCCGCGAGGGGCAAATCTGTCTTCGACAAGATATGCGCAGCTTGCCACCGGCTGACGGAGAGTTTCGTCCACGCGCCAGCGCTGGGCGGCGTCGTAGGCCGCGCCAAGGCAAGCATGGCCGGCCAGCAATATTCCGATGCCCTGAAGGCCACTGGCGGAATCTGGAATTACGAGGAACTGAACGCATGGATTGCCAATCCGCGAGCTGCCATTCCGGGAACGGCGATGAGCTTCAGGGGTTTGCCGGACAGCGGTGAACGGGCCGACCTCATCCTTTACTTACGGAACCAGAGCGCCGATCCGCTGCCATTGCCGTGAGGCCGCTGGATAACCGCTTATTGGCGTTGGTAACCTGGCCATATGGCGGGGAATGTCGGTTCCTCTAGGGTCAGTTCCACCGGCCAGTCGCTGGCAGGCTCCAGCAGCCCTTTGAGGTGCTCGACACTGTCCATCACCGCGTCGTAGTCCTTGATGAGGTCATTGATTGTCAACGGACGGATGCGGATTGAAGTGTCATTCCCGCGCAAGCGGGAATCCATTGGCGGGTCCGTATCTGAGGCGGATGTCAATGGATCCCCGCTTGCGCAGGAATGACGAGCGGGCAAGCACCTTGTCCGCGCTCTGGTGCCGCGAGCACGTAGCCGATGCTAGAGTGGTCAAGCCAGCAGCACTCTATTGGAATTTGACGTCCACGAGCTTTCGCTCAGGATAAATTTTCTGGATTGCGGCTCTCAATTCAACAAAGGTTTTCTTTACTGAATCGACATCTTCGTCGACATGAGAGACAATATCTGCCGTAAATTCTTTGAGTTGATGTGTAATACTAATTCCAAGTATAGCCTCGATATCAGCGATCGGTCTCTGTTCACCCACTCGAATGTCAGCATTGGAAAGTCGAGGAAACACTTCATCTAACACCAATTGCGAACGCTGGCCGATCAGGCCCATGACCACATGAAAGCGCTGTTCCTCAAGCATCACGTTAGCGAATGTGGTCGCTTCGCCCTTTTGCAAGAGAAATGATAATTCTTTAAATTCAAATCTTGTGAACCCAAACTCTGCCGGTTTTGTAGCGACCAAGTTGAGCCATTGATCGGGCATCCCTCGCGTTTCGTCGATTGCTTCTTTCTGAAATTGCCTAAGTATGTTGTATATATTGAATAATGTGTAGATTGCGCGGTTGCCGGCAGCGATGTGTTCGTCAATAATCGCGCGCCGACGCGACTGTATTCGAGCTTAAAAGCAGCCCACGCGCCAGAAAATGCTGCTGCAAGCGCAATTACGCCGTTTATCAGCAGTCCAGGAATCTCAGACAGACATGACGACGCGGTTTCCTGCATCCGCCTAACTTCGCAAGTTAATCAAGCCACCACTACAACTTAAGACAGAATTGGCCAAAATGGCGAGTTGCAAATTCAACTTTACACTCCGCGGACCGGCCAATGGATTCCCGCTTTCGCGGGAATGACAAAAATAGTGAAACTCACCGCCCCTCGACTGCGGCCAGCACCTCGTCAATGCGTTGGCGGGCGCGCTTGAGGTCTTCCGCGTCGCCGGCGAGGAACACCCGGCCCGGTCACCATCGGCGATCTCCGCCGGAGCGGCAAGGCGCTCGAAATCGGCTGCATGAAATGCGACCGGCACGGCCCCACGCCCTGGCGCTGCCTGACACGTTGCCAGTGCCTCAGACGGCAGCCAGGCTCAGGTGCAGCCGGTGCTGTTTCCGGGGAGCGTCAGCGCAACCGCTCGTAAACCGGGGCACCGGATGATCCCCGCATAAGGCTGATGCCGCACAGGCTATCCACATTGTTCCGGTGCCCTTCGACGGGTTCGGCTAGATGAACGAATGACATCCGGCTTGTGACTTGGATAGAATTGCCCAGGGCCGGAGTAGCGTGGCTTTCACAGTCGACGCTGCCGGTGGGGAAACTGGATGGTTTGATGAAACCAAAGTCGGCGTCACGGCTGCCGTCAAGAGGACATGCGAAATCCGTTCGACATGCGCAGCGTGTAGCAATCGCGTTCGTGGCGTTGGTGGCTGTGTATCTGGCATTGGCCTACCTCCTCATTCCGCTTGCTTGGGAACGCTATGCGAAACGGCATCCGTCGTTTGATGATAATCCGCGGATTACCGAGACAGCCGACGGACACCCAGGGGACCCCCTAAATGTCGCTCTGATCGGCAGCGAAGATGGCGTGCATGAAGCCATGCGAGCGGCCAAGTGGTACAGAGCAGATGCTCTCGGCTTCAGGAGCGACATCGAGATCGCCGAGGGCACTGTCCTGAAACGAGCGTTCGACAGGGCCCCGGTCAGTGACCTCTATCTCTTCGGTCGTAAGCAAGACCTGGCGTTTGAGCAACCGGTGGGGGATAGCCCGCGCAGACGCAATCACGTCCGCCTTTGGCTGATAGGCAAACCGGATGCGCTGGGACGGCCGGTCTGGATCGGTGCCGCCTCATATGACGAACGCGTTGGGCTGAGCCACACGACTGGTCAGATAACCCATCATGTCGCGCCCGACGTGGACGCCGAAAGGGACCACCTGTTTGCAAGCCTTCAGCAGGCGGCAACGCTGTCAGACACGTTCAAGGTGGAGGGATTTCACAAAGTGTTGCGAGGCAGGAATGGGGGTGGGGATCCCTGGTATACCGATGGCGCGCTTTGGGTCGGTACCATAGCGGTGAAGCGGGAAAGATAGTTTCGACAGGCGAGACAGCTATTTGTGCGTTCGGGACGGCCCGTTGCCGCGCCTGTGAAGTTCTGTGGGCCACAAGCGGTCGACATCATGGACATACAGGGGCGCGAGCATGTACGCCTTGTCGTCCACACCCTGGAGAAGCTGGAAACGATCATGGTCTACGACCGCGATCCCGCCGTGGCCGACAAGCTCATCCGCGATCTCCAGCCCGAGGTCGCGCCCAAACTGGTGCGCGCGGAAACGCCCGAGGCGCTCGTGAAGAGCTGCGAGGTTGTCAGCTCGGCCACGATCATCCTCAAAGAGCCGCTGGCGGTGATCCGCGACGAGTGGGTGGCACCGGGCCAGACTTTCGTGCCCTGCGACATGAACACCTTCCTCGACCCGCTGACCAGCCGGCGCGCCGACAAATACATCGTCGACAGCCGCGAGGAGCACGAGCTGTTTGCCGGCATGGGGTATTTCCCGGGCGGGCTGCCGGGGATTGCCTGTGAGATCGGCGAGGTCCTGGCCGGGCTCAGACCCGGGCGCGAGAGCGCGGACGAACTGATCGTCAATAGCAATATCGGCATGGCCGTTTGCGATATCGTCGTGGCCCGCGCCCTGTTCGAACGCGCCCTGGCAAGCGAGGCCGGGCAAAGGCTTGCCCTTTAGCCGACAGGTGATCGTGCTCGGGGCGCATGGCAGGAGGGAGAGCAAACCGGAGAGTGCGAGACTGTGGGGCGGGGGATTGGCTGGCTTGTGCGTTGCGTGGGTCGCCGGCAATTGGGTATTAGCCCACTGGCGGCCCACACAGCCCCAACGGCCCGCGCCGACCATCATGTCCCCAAGCCGACCTGCTTCGCGCGACACGTGCCGGCTGTGGGGCTTGTTCCGGCTTGGATATCGAAACGTCACCGGGACATGCTGTCGACCTATCTCGACGACACGCGCCGTAAGAAATCACGGAACGAACCGGAGTGCGACTCCGCCCACCGCCAACAGAACGACAACGATCCAGGGCGGCAGTTTCCATGCCGTGAGCAGCACGAAGCCTAGCAACGCGAGCGCAAAATCCCGTGGACTGAAGATCGCGCTTGTCCACACCGGACTGTAAAGCGCGGCAGCAAGGATTCCCACGACCGCCGCATTGGTTCCGCGCATGGCCGCCTGCGCCATTCGCCGCGTGCGGAAAGTATCCCAGAAGGGAAGTGCGCCTATCACGAGCAGCAGGCCAGGAAGGTACAGTGCCAGAAGACAGACTGCGGCCCCTGCGATGCCATTCGGTTGCGGCCCCATGGCCGTGCCAAGATAGGCGGCGAAACTGAACAGCGGACCCGGCACTGCCTGGGCCGCGCCATAGCCTGCCAGGAAGCGATCGGCGCTGATCCAGCCCGGCGGCACTACCTCCGCCTGCAGCAGCGGGAGAACGACATGCCCACCGCCGAACACCAGCGCTCCTGAGCGATAAAAGGAATCGACCAACGCAACGACATGCGCACCGGAGTTGGCCGATAACAACGGCAACGCCGCCAGCAGGACGAAGAACGCCGCCAGCGCCGTAACACCCGCTCGTCGCGACACAGGAAAGGTCAAGTGCCCGACAGCGGTGAATGTCAGGTCACGGCAGAGCCACAGCCCGGCGAGCCCGCCCATGATGATTGCCGCGATTTGGCCTGTCGATCCCGCGGTGAACACGACGACCAACACCGCTGCGAGGGCGATGGCCGCCCTCTTCCTGTCCGGGGTGAGCTTCTGCGCCATGCCCCAGACCGCCTGCGCCACAACCGCCACCGCGACAATCTTGAGGCCATGGAGCACGCCTGTCCCGAGTGGTCCGCCGAATGCCGTTGCGCCCGACGCGAAGAGCACCAGCAGAAAGGCCGATGGAAGCGTGAACGCACACCATGCGGCGAGTGCCCCGAGCGGGCCTGCACGCAGCAGGCCAAGCGCGAAGCCGACCTGACTTGAAGCGGGACCTGGCAAAAACTGGCACAGCGCGACGAGATCGGCGTAGCCGGTTTCGTCGATCCACTTGCGCCGAACCACGAACTCATCGCGAAAATAGCCGAGATGCGCGATGGGGCCTCCAAAGGAAGTCAAACCGAGCTTGAGGAAAGCTCGAAGAACTTCGCCCGCTGATCCGGCAGGTGTCGGCCGGTCGGGCTTGCCACCGGTTTCGTCAGCCCGTGCCTGATCCTGACATGACGTCACGCGCCACCCCCCGCACACTACAGCGCCATTCCTCATGCTTAGGCCCACAAGGCATTGTGCACCAGATGAGCCGGTGAATAGATCCGCGCCGGCCATCATGGCCCCAAGCCGACCAGCTTCGCGCGACACGTGCCAGCTGTGGGGCTTGTCTTGGGGCCCATGCCACAATAGCAGGCCGCAAACCGCATTGTCGCCCAAGGACCCCAGGGCGGCCTGCACCAATTAGCATTGGTCGGTCGCCAACGGCGTCGCGATCGCGCTGGTTCCTGAACATGGAGACGACCTGTAACATTGAGCACGAGAATGGGTTCGCTGCTGCTCGGCTCCATTGATGACTCCGGTCCGCCCATGGCACCTCAAAGCGAACTGTGAGAGTGTCCCATCGCGGTAAGCCGCGGTGCAGTTTGTAGACTGTGGACCGAAGGCCGGAGGGGGAAGGCCGTGAGCATCTTCGCCGCCATCGATTTCGAGACGGCTGACAACGGCCGAGACAGCGCCTGCGCGCTCGGTGTGGTCCTCGTCGAGGGCAGGCGCATCGTCGAGAGGTACTATCAACTGATCCGGCCGCCGCGGCGGCAATTCCTGTTCACCTACATACACGGCCTCACCTGGGAGATGGTCAGGGGCAGTCCAACGTTTGGCGAGATGTGGTCGGACCTTGAGGCGTTGATTGCGCCTGCGGAGTTTCTGGTCGCCCATAATGCGCCATTCGACCGGAGCGTGCTCCACGGCTGCTGCCGGACTGCCGGTCTTCGCCCACCTGAGCACGAATTCGTCTGTACGGTGAAGTTGGCGCGGGCGGCATGGAAGTTGCCCTCGGCACGGCTTCCTGTCGTATGTCAGCATCTCGGCATCCCTCTCAATCACCACGATGCACTGTCCGATGCCGAGGCGTGCGCTTTGATCGCCATCAGGGCGCTAGGGCGCAGAGCGAAGTGACATCATCCAATGCTCCTGTCATCGTCGCGCTAAAGGGCATAGGCCCCTGAACGCCGAATCCGGCTTCCAGCCAGGGGCGGCCTGCCCACTCCCGCCACGCGCCGCGACGCACGCCCCCGGATCTGATGGCTGCAGAAGCCGCGCAGGGTGTGCGACTGCCAGCGCGTCATGGCAAGGAGACCTGAGCCAACTGTCTCCTCCAACAGCTACGGGCTACAAAATCCCATAGGCTTCCCCTATATAACGGGCATCTTTCCGACCACCGTCAGGTGCTCGGCACCCGGATACCGGGGGGCATCGGTCCGATTCGCCTAACATGACGGGCTTGATCGGGCCCGGCATCGCTAGCGAGCATAGGGCTTCGCCAGCGTCCGTGGTCCGTGACTATGTCCCACTGAAGCAATCCCGTTTCAGTGAGTGCATTTGCGTTTCCGGTCTCCTCAGGAACAGGCACACAAGGCATGAAAGACGACAGAAAAGTGAAGGCGCGCAGCCAATTCGCCGACCCGGTGGGCGGCGGCAGGGGAACCGAATGATGCTGCTCGACGGCGACATGGTTGCAGAATCTGGCGCGACGCCGACAGCCCAGGCCTGCGCCCCGTTCGAGACACGGCGAACCTTCGCCATCATCTCTCATCCCGACGCCGGAAAGACGACGCTGACGGAACGCCTGCTGATGGCGAGCGGGGCCATTCGGCTCGCCGGCCACGTCAAGGCCCGCGGCGAGCGTCGCCGCACGCGGTCCGACTGGATGGAGATCGAGCAGAAGCGCGGTATCTCCGTCACAAGCTCGGTGATGACCTTCGAGCGCGACGGTCTCACCTTCAACCTGCTCGACACGCCCGGCCACTCCGACTTCAGCGAGGACACCTACCGCACGCTGACGGCCGTCAATTCTGCCATCATGGTCATCGATGCAGCGAAAGGCATCGAGGCGCAAACGCTGAAGCTGTTCGAGGTCTGCCGGCTGCGCGACATTCCCATCATTACCTTCATCAACAAGCTCGATCGCGAGGGCCGCGATCCGCTTTCGCTGCTCGACGAGATTGCCGACACGCTGGCGCTCGACGTCACGCCGATCGTCTGGCCGCTCGGGATGGGCATCGATTTCCGTGGATGCATCGATGTGCGGCACCAGCGCATTATTGGTCGCGGGGAAGGCAACGACGCGGGCAGCGGGCTGAAGCTGCATGAGCTCCCCGATACTTGTGGAGACCCGGTCATGGGGCCCGCGCTGGAAACTCTTGAGATCGCCCGCTCGGCACTGCCGGCCTTCGACCTCGAATCCTTTCGCAGCGGTCATCTCTCGCCGGTCATCTTTGGCTCTGCTCTGAAGGACGTTGGTGTGCGCGAACTGCTCGATGCCGTGGCGGCCTGGGCGCCGCCACCGCGCCCTCAAGCAGCAACGCCTGGGCCCGTTCTGCCGTCGGCCGACGAGGTGAGCGGCTTCGTCTTCAAGGTGCAGGCCAACATGGACCCGAACCATCGCGATCGCATCGCTTTCGTGCGACTGTGCTCGGGGCGCTTCCGGCGCGGCATGAAGCTGCACCACACGCGCATCGGACGCGACATCACCGTTTCCAACCCGATGTTCTTCTTCGCCCACGAGCGCGAGACGGCCGATGAGGCCGTCGCCGGCGACGTCATCGGCATCCCCAACCACGGGACGCTCAGCGTCGGCGACACCCTGAGCGAAGGTCGTGACATCAGGTTCACCGGCATTCCCAACTTCGCGCCTGAAATCATTCGCCGTGTTTCGCTTGCGGACGCCATGAAAGCCAAGCAGCTGGCGCGGGGCCTTCATGATCTGGCCGAGGAAGGGGTGACGCAGGTGTTCCGCCCGGTGACCGGCAATGGCTGGCTCGTCGGTGTGCTTGGACCTCTTCAGCTCGATGTGCTGACGGCACGCCTGGAGAAGGAATATGGCGTGCCAGTGGTGTTCGAGCCTACCGGCTACGAGCTGGCCCGGTGGCTTTGTGCAGACGATGCGGAAGAGCTCAAGCAGTTCATTGCCAGCCAGCGCTCCACAGTGGCCGAGGATCGCTATGGTGCGCCGGTGTTCCTGGTGCGAAGCCGATGGCTCCTGAACCGGGCCCAGGAGGACTGGCCGCACATCCAGTTCCACTCGGTCCGCGAAAGAAGGTGATGGTCTCAAAGCTGTCGCCAGTACCGCTTGAAAGGAGGCGATGCATATGGTGAAGCTGACTGCAAGTGACGGGTCGGACAAGGCATCGCCCAAGCCCGTTGCAGAAATCTACCTGCGTCGGAACCTGAGTTCGCAGCAGATCGACGAGGTCCGCGCACGCCTTGAACGGTCTGCGAAGGGCCGGTTCTCAGTGCAGGAGACAAAAGTCTGGACTGCTGTCGAAGTCACCGCAATCGAGGATCTGGCCCTGATGCGGACTGAGTTTCCCAGGATCGTGAATGCCTGGAAAGAGATCACGCCGGACGAAGAGTAGACAGCTTTGCACAAAGACCATGATCAGTCAGAGTTTGAAGCACGGCTGCGCCTACGCATCGAAGCGGAGCTTGCGGAGCTCCTGGCGCAGAGTCGCTCCAGCAGCCAGGATCGTGCCCCGGTCAGCCTGGATCAGCAGAGCATCGGGCGATTGTCCCGCATGGATGCCCTGCAGATGCAGGCGATGGCGATGGCGGCGGAACGGCGGCGGCAAGTTCGCATTGCGGGTCTGCGCAAGGCTCTTACGCGCATTGACGCCGGCGAATTCGGCTACTGCGACAGGTGCGGCGAAGCGATTCCCGCAGGCCGCCTCGAGATTGACACGACCGCCCGCTTCTGTGTCGGCCGCGTGCAATCCAACGAGCGCTGACCTCTCGATGATCGATCGTGAGCGCCGGCTCTGACGCTGATATTTCGCAGTAGGCACGCCGGGCCGAAAGCCGCCGCGCCAGCAGCAACATGAGGACGGCAGCGCCGAGGCTGTAGGCTCCCATGCCGGCGAGCTGCAGCGGGAACGCCACGCCCGCATCGATCAGGACGCCGGTGATGCCGGGCCCCATCGCGGTCACGAGCACCATCGACGAGACCACCACCGAGCGGATCGCGCCGAGGTGACGGGTGCCATAGAGCTCGGGCCAGATCGCTCCTGAGATCGTTGAGGAGAACCCGTAGCTCACGCCCATCAATGCCATGAAGACGAAGATCCCCGCCTCCTGGTCGATCCAGGCGGCCGAGAAGCAGGAGAGCGCCAGGGGCACGAGGCTGACCGGCAACAGCCGAACGGCTGAGAAAGCGGTCGATCAGCGCGCCGGCCACAAGGCCGACACCGACCGCAATTGCCGACATGAGCATGAAGCCAATGCCGAACGTGCTGAGCGACCAGCCCTTGATTTGGGCCAGGTACGCCTGGTGAAAGAAGATCGTGGTGCCGATGAAGGCGGGCGCCAGCGCGCCGGCGCAGATCACATAGAACTTCGGATCGCCGAGGACCTCCCAGCGCGTCCAGTCCCGCATCTCCGGACCCGCCTCCCGCGCGATCTCCCATCGCGGGTCCCGCTCGACCCGCACAAGTGCCGAGATCGCCGGCAGTGCGACAACGAGAACCACGCCGGCGCAGGCCAGCCAGGTGTTACGCCAGCCAGCGTGCGCGGCAATCAGAAGGAATAGCAGGGGATAGACGGCCTGACCGACCCAGTTGCCGAGTGTCGTGATCGCGACGGCGCGCCCTCGGTTCGCGGCGAACCAGCGGCCGATTGCGGTCAGGGCGACTTCGGTCATCATCCCCTGGCCGAAGAGTCGCAGCATGTAGATTGCGGCAAGGAGGCTTGGCACGCTCCAGGCCAGGCCAAATGCAACGGTGGCGGCCGCCAGCATGACCATGGTGCCGATCGAGACGGTGAGCACCGAGAAACGGTCGAGGAGCCTGCCAAGGAACGGGAGCGTCCCAGCGCTCATGAGCGTCGCCACCATGTAGAGGCTGCCGAATTCGCCGTTCGTCAGATCAAAGGCCCTGCGGATCTCGCCGCCGGAGAGCGCGATGAAGAAGGTTTGGCCGAACGAGGAGAAGAAGGCGAGGAAGAAGCCGCCTGCCAGCCACCGGGAATTGGCCGCCGTGAAACGGGCGAAGGTCTGCATGCAAGTCCTCTGCGATTTGCCGGCGGGCGCGGAAATGGCCGCCAGTGTGCATGTGGAGAGCGCTGCGAGGTCCGGCGGTCCCGGCTGAGCGCACCTGGATAGCAGCTTCAGCGCGGATGCTTCAACCGGCCCAACACTCCGCCTGTTCGTGTGTTCCTCCGGCCATCGTCTGATCTCCATTCCAGCCAATAGCCCAGAAGCTTCTCGCCCCCGCGCGCGATCACGTCGCCAACATCGCCTTCGTCCTCAAAGATCCGGGACACTTGCTTGCGGTTGACGTAGCTGCGGTACATAGTGGTAGCGATGCCCACGCCATACCTCTTGCCGTTGCACCGAGGCAGCCCGTGATCGAGGTCAAACGGACTGCCGACGGGGATCTGCTCGAATTTGAAGTGCTCGTTCGCGAAGGCCGGGGCGAGAGCCGCCATCACGTCACCATGGCGCGTCAAACTCACGAGCAACTGACATCGGGCAGGTACGCTCCGGAGGCCAGCCTGGAAGCAGCGTTCCGGTTTCTGCTTGACCGCGAGCCCAAGGAGTCGATCCTCGGACGCTTCGACGTGACGGTGATCTCACGCTACTTTCCCGAGTTCGAACGCGAGCTGCCGCGCTACCTCGCGAGACTGTGAGCGCCGAGCACCGCCTTGCGCTCGCGGCGCGTGGCGGGGGTGACGACGTATGCGCTGGTGTGAGGCAGGTTTCGCGGAATCGGCCGGTTCATGGCGGGCCGGATGAGCGGCGCTTAAGGCAGAAGCCGTTTGTTGGCCCACACAGCCCCAACGTCGCGAATTGCCCCCCGCCGGCCATCATGGCCCAAGCCGACCAGCTTCGCGCGACAGGTGCTTACTTTACGGCCCGTGCGCTCGCTCAGAGTCAGGCTCAAAATGATTCAGCATGCTGACTTCCGCTTTGGGCCAACGACAGGCAGGGGCCACGTTGAGTATTGCGGGGCAGCAGCGCTCAGGCTGGCTGCGGCATCGTGAACTCCGGCCGGAAGCCTTCATGGACCGGCCGCCCGTCGTCGGGCTTCGGATAGCCCCGTGTATCGTCGTAGAACGCGTGATAGGTCGCGTCTGGGAAGGACGCCTCGTAGCCCATTAGGCTCGGTACCGCGACGCGGATCCGCCTCTGCTTGTCGTCCAGCAGGATCGGCGTCCCGCAGACGCTGCAGGTGCAGAGCTCGAGCGCCCCTTCCGGTTTGTCCTTGTTGAACGGCTGGCGCTTCAAAAGCTCCGGGTGGTCGACCTTCAGATCGGCCCAGTTGAAGAAGGCGACATAAGTCATCTGCTGGCCGGTCACGGTCTTGCAGACATTGCAGTGGCACATGTGATTGTCGATCGGCTCGGCGCTGGAATGAGTGTGGATGTGGTCACATCCTCCTTTGTGTTCAGCCATAAGTTCCTCCTGTTTCCGGCCGGATGGGATGTGTCCGGCGCGACCCCATTGTGCCGAATTCGGCACCTCGCGTCGAGGAACGGCCTGAGCGGCCTACCAATGCCACTCGAAAATCCAACCATGCCAGAGGCTTGAGAAGACGAGGTTCTGAAACCGGGCGGCAGGCCGAACGATGGTTTTGCCAGGGAAATCTCTCGACCATTGGCGATAATTGAATTTCCGTTTCAGCCCCGTTGGCTACCGTTTTCTGGGCGGCTCAGAATGGCAGTGAAGGGCCAGAGCACTAAATCGCTTCGCGATAGGTTGGGAGCGTTGCCATGAGGCGCGCTGAACGGAGTGGTGATTGCCGTTAGGGGCTCAGGGAGCTGTCGTGTTGGTCGAGGTGATTTTGCCTCGACCGACACAGGAGCTTCCCATGAACATCCAGAACGACACCGCGGTGACGCCGCTGCGTCAGCGCATGATCGAAGACATGACGGCACGCAACCTGCACCCGCACACCCAGCGCGGCCACCTGAGCGGCTGCGCGCGATTGGCGGCGTTCCTGGGGCGCTCGCCCGACACGGCGACGGCCGACGACATCCGCCGGTTCCAGCTCTTGGTGATCGAGACCGGGGCGAGCATCTGCACCCGCAACCGGATCATGACCGGGGTCAGGTTTCTGTTTCGGGTGACGCTGCGCCGGCACGATCTGGCGGCCGAGGTCTATCACCTCAAGGAGCCGCAGAAGATCCCGCGGGTGATGTGCCAGGAAGAGATCAAGCGCCTGCTGGCGGTGGCGGCGATCGCAGACTTCAGTGCCTTCGAGACGCACCAGGGCTATGAGGCCCGGCTGAGACCGGAGCATGGCCGCAAGCAGTCATTCTGGAGTCTGATTGGCTGAGCACGACTGCGAAGAATGTCGTGTCGTTTGCGCCCATGGCGCCACGCTCACCCGATATGTCGCGCCGCTCACCCGCGCGGGCCGCGTAAGATCACCCCGTCCACCACGACCAGCCCGACCACCGCGCCCTGTGCGCCGCTGCGGGCGCGAAGGCCTCGGCGGTTCCCCCATCCCCTCCGCGGCGGTCAGCTGGTCGAGGGCTCAGCGGCTGTTTACCTTCACCAGCTGCAGGTGCCCGGCAGCGGCAATGCGTGCTACCGATGTCCTGGTGGACGTGCACAAATAACCCTGTGCGATGGACTTTCCAAAGGGAGCAACGATGACCAGCCTGCTTACGCCTTATCCAGCAATTGAGCCTTATGAAACCGGCATGCTGTCGGTGGGCGACGGCCACTCGATCTACTTTGAACGTGTCGGCAAGAAAGGCGGCAAACCGGCGGTCTTTCTCCATGGCGGCCCCGGCGGCGGCTCTTTGCCCGAATATCGCAGTCTGTTCAATCCGGACTACTATGACGTCCTTCTCTTTGACCAGCGTGGCTGCGGTCGCTCAACACCGCATGCCGAACTCGAAGCAAATACGACTTGGCACCTCGTTGCCGACATCGAACGCTTGCGTGAAATGATCGGCGTCAGTCGGTGGCTTGTCTTTGGCGGCTCTTGGGGCTCCACCCTGGCACTAGCCTATGCCGAAACCCATCCTGCTCGTGTGAGCGAACTTGTATTGCGCGGTATCTATATGCTGACGAAAGCCGAACTCGACTGGTACTACCAGTTTGGTGTCTCGGAGATGTTTCCCGATAAGTGGGACCGCTTTCAGGCTCCCATCCCGCCGCAGGAACGCAACGATATGATGGCCGCCTATCGCCGCCGGCTCACAAGTGATGATCCGGCTGTGCAGCTCGAGGCTGCCACGGCATGGAGCATTTGGGAGGGTGAGACAATTACGCTCCTGCCTAGTCCCGATCTTTCAGCCGCTCATGCTGATCCGCACTTTGCAATTGCCTTCGCCCGGATCGAAAACCACTACTTCGTCAATGGTGGTTGGCTGGAAGAAGGTCAGCTTCTCCGCGACGCCGGCAAGCTGCGAGGAATACCAGGTGTTATTGTCCAAGGGCGGTATGACATGCCTTGCCCGACCCGCTATGCGTATGCTCTGCACAAAGCGTGGCCGGAAGCGGATTTCCATCTGATCGAAGGTGCAGGTCATGCCTATTCAGAACCCGGTATCCTCGATCAATTGATAAGAGCAACTGACCGCTTCGGGTCATCCCCCCGCAACGAGCCCGACACACCATAGAATCGGACAACGGAGGAGACTTGGATTGGCACGGAATAGTCACGTTAGGCGGAAGAGTAGGCACGCGGCGCGCGGCACGCAGCCCATCCAGCGCGCGACGGCAACCCCCGTCGCAGCGGTTTGATCGATCCCGGCCTCCGCCAGTCCGGCCTGCCGGAATGACGAAAGCTTGCTGTATTCTATGACGGGAACAGGGTGCGCTGCAGGAACGAACGCAGCAGCGCCGGACAATGCTTGACCATCACCGTCATCGGGCTGGCCTCGCGCAGGACGCGCTTGCTGGTCAGTGCCGTAAAGCGGTTGTCGGGCTTGTGGCCCAAAAGGCGGCTCAGTCGCGATGTCTCGCCGGCCCCGAGGATCACCAGATCGAAATTCTCCGCCTCCTCGATGATGGTGTTGGCGCGGCTGGTGCCCTGGCGGGTCACCGTTTCGAGCTTGCCGTAGTCGATGTCCTTCAGCAGGCGCTCGAACAGCTGCGGCTCTCCGGCCTCGGCCGCCGTCTTGGTGCGGGTCACGCACATGACGGTGATGGCGGCATGCGCTCGGCCGGCCACCAACTGCCCCAGATCGGTCGCCAGCTCGACCGCCAGCCGGGAATTGGGGCCGTCGTCGACGGCGACCAGGATCGTCTTCACCTCTGCCTTGGGCTTGGTGGCCGGCCGCACCACGGCCATGTCGGCGGGCGGAGAGGCCAGCAGCGGATCGATGGTGCGGCCGAAACTGCGCCCGCGCCGGGCGGCGCCGCTCCAGCCCAGGACGATGAAGTCGACATCGCGCTCGGCGACGATGCTTTCCAGCGCCCCCGCGACCCGGCGTGCCACCATGATGAGGCTGTGGGTGCCGACGTTGCGGTGATCGCCGGCCTGCTTGATGGTCTCGAAGTGCTTCTTGCCCGACTTGATCAGCGCCCGACCCTCATTGAGGCTCAGCGGCGGCGGCACCTCGAGCATTTCCGCTGCCAGAAGACCGCCGTCGCGGGCCTTCGCCAGTGCCGCCGCGAACCACCCGAGATTGACCGCTTCGGCCTCGTTGCGCACCCCTACCAGCACCGTATAGCCGTGCTTGCCGATGGCTTCTTCATGTACGATGGTGCGCGGCGCCCCGCGCTCTTCTTCGTGCTCGAAATAGACGTAGTAGGCAAGCAACCCGGCGACGATCCACGCAAAAGCCGTCCACACCGCCGTGGGATTGACCGAGATGGTGTAGAGAACCAGTGCCCCGTTGACCACGATGCCGATGATGGCGGGCAGCGGAAACAGCGGAATGCGGAAGCTGCGGGTCACCTCGGGGCGGGTGCGCCGCAAGGCGATCACCGCCATGTTCACCTGGATGAACATCAACAGGAACATGATGCCGCCGGCGGTTGCCGCCGCTTCGATCGGCAACGTCAGCGCCGCCACCAGCATCAGCGCGCCGGTGGTGATGACGGCGACATAGGGGGTGAGTTGGCGGGCATGAATGCGCGCGAAGATCGGCGGCAAATTGTGCTCGCGCCCCATGGCGAACGACACCCTTGCGGCTGAGAACACGGTTACGTTGAGCGCCGAAATGGTCGCCGCCAAGCCGCTGATCAGCATCAGCGCCCCGCCCGTGCCCCAGGGAAAGACCTGCCGTGCCACGCTGACGATGGCCAGTTCGCGTTCAGCGCCCAGATACTGGTAGGCCGCCACCTCGGGCGGCGGCGTGATGGCCCCCACCGCCACGATCCCTACGGCGACGTAGATGACGATGGCGATGGCGATCGACAGGAAGATGCCGCGCGGCACGTTGCGCGCCGGCTTGATGATCTCCTCGCCCGACTGGGCGATGATTTCGTAGCCCTCGAATGCAATGAAGGTGAGCCCCATGCCGGCGAGGACCCCGGCCACCCCCTTGGGCATGAAATTGTCGAAGAAACGATATTGCCATTCATTGCCGGAGAACATGACGGCCGCCCCGAAGGCGATGAACAGGCAGAGAATGGCGATCTTGACGACGGTTATGGCGGCGCCCATGGCGCCGGCTTCCTTCGATCCGAGGAAATTGAGGCCGGTGAACACCACGATGACCACGACGCTGAAGATGGTACTGAGGGTGCCGTCCGAAAGCCCGCCGGTGGGCAGGCCCGTCGCGTGCCATCCATCGAGCGCAAAGCCGCCGAAGGCCAGCGCATAAAGCGCGCCCGCCACCACATAGCCGAACCAGCTCATCCACCCGGCGAGGAACCCGCTGCCGCCGCCGAGCCCCTCCTTCACCCACACATAGCCGCCGCCAGCGCGCGGAAACGCCGCTCCCAGTTCGGCATAGGCAAGGGCTGTGAGGAAGGTGATGGCGCCGTTGAGGATGAACACCAGCACCACCGCCGGACCTGCCACCCCGGCCGCGATGCCACTCAGCGCAAAGATACCAGCGCCGATCATCCCGCCGACGCCCATCATCGTCACCGAAAACAGTCCGAGGTCGCGGCTCAGTTCCACTTCGGACAGGTCGGCCGGCGTTTTATTCTTCGGTTCTGGCATTCCGGGTTCTCGAAGCTTCACGCGGCGTCGGCTATTGGAGCGGGATCATTTCTCCAACCGGGCCAGCATCAACT
Source organism: uncultured Alphaproteobacteria bacterium (assembly GCA_963770075.1). Taxonomy (GTDB): domain Bacteria; phylum Pseudomonadota; class Alphaproteobacteria; order Rhizobiales; family Aestuariivirgaceae; genus CAVVDT01. The sequence goes on along the minus strand of CAVYOQ010000048.1, from coordinate 69,207 downwards.
TACTGCAAGGCCTGTGCACTTTCCGCTCATATTGAACCATTTGACCGGCCTTGCGCCACCGTTGCAACGGTCCGGACTATCTGGTTGCGCAGCCAGATGTGTGCCTGGTCGTCGTGAAACCGCGGATGCCAGACGATGATGGCGTCAGGCCCCTTGAGATCCACCGGCAGCTCCATTTTGCGAAGCCCGCTCAGGTTTCGCTTCGACAGCATCCGCTCCGGCAGCACCGCGATGAACTCGTCGCACTTCACGAGGTCGAGGACTGAGCGGAAGTTAGGCACCGAAACAGCCACGTGGCGTCGCCGTCCCATGTGGCGCAAGGCCACGTCGGTGGCAAACTCGAACGAACCGCCGGCGGGCGAGACGAGAATGTGGGGGAAAGCGCAGAAGCTGTCGAGGTCGAGGCGGTCCGTCTTCGCTGGGTGGCCGTTTCGCACCACCCCGACATAACGGTCGGTAAACAGGAAGCGTGACGGGTAGTCAACCGGCGCCAATTCCGGGATGGTGACGGCGACATCGACGTGGCCCTTCTGGAACCTGTCGCCCAGTTCCGCCGTCTCGAATGGCATGATGGCAACCTGGATGCCCGGCGCCACCTGTCTCAACCGCTCGATCAGTGGCAAGAGCACGACCATCTGTCCGTAGTCGTTGGCCGAGATTCGGGTTCGGAAGCTGGCCGTCTCGGGGATGAACTTCCGGGGCGCCAGAACACCCTGCGCATCTGCCAGCAGCCGCTTGATTGCAGGGGAAAGCTGATCGGCGCGCGGTGTCGGCACCATGCCCGATTGCTTGCGCACGAACAGCCGGTCCGCGAAGAGCGTCCGCAATCGCACGAGCGTTCCACTGACCGTCGGCTGGGTCACGGCCAGCCGGTGCGCGGCACGCGTGATGCTGCGCTCCTCGTAGATGGCATCGAAGGTCAATAGCAGGTTGAAATCGAGTGCACGAATATCGGTCATCTCCATTTCTTTCATCACCCAAATCGATTGGCCTTATTTTAGGCCACAGACTAGGCTTGCCGACAACCCCAGTGCGGCAGGCCAAATCCGGTGATCGCTCGCAACGTCATCGATGCCCGCAGGGCCTGCCAGGGCCGTCGAGAGGAGCATGACCAATGTCGAGATTCCCTTTGCAGGGCGGCTGTCATTGCGGTGCGGTCCGCTATGTCCTTAACGAGCCGGCGCTCAGTGTGCAGCATTGTCACTGCGAGCGATGCCGAAAGACCTCGGGAAGCGTGTTCGCCACCGGAGCGGTCGTGCATCGCGATGCCGTCACCATCGAGGGCGAGGACAATCTTACCACCTATCGTAGCTCGCCAACCTTCCCGGAACGCTTCTGCGGGACCTGCGGCTGCCACCTGTTCGGCTACGAGGAGAGCCAGCCTACGCTGATGTACATCATGCCGGCCACGCTCGACGGCGGAGCTCATCCCGGACACCCGCCTGACAAGGAAAGCCACGTCTACATGGGCTTCAGGGCCGAATGGGACCGGACGGCCGACGACCTGGCCAAGTACGAGACCACGAGCCCTGACGAGATCATCACCGGATTGCAGAAGGCGGAAATCCTGGATCACCAGTAACCGCCGGCGCCAAACCGCAAGCAACGAGCCATCAGTGAAGCCACCGAGGCTGACAACGGGGAGACTCTGCCATGTCGAACAGTTTCCACCATACGCCCAACAAGGCCCGCGTGCTCTTGGATGCCATGTCGACCCGTTCGCGGCCTTACCAGCGCCGAATCGACGATTGCGCTCGCCCGCCGAGTTGCCGAGCCGCGATCTTGACGGGCGCCGCCGCGGGCTTCTTGCCGGCCGTTCAGCTTCGCCGCCGGCGGTATCTTCTGCAACTTCGTCGAGCAGTGGCTCAAGACGGTGCGGCTGCAGTGCCGGCCGTCCCCGCATCGCGCTGCGCTCCATCCGGGCTACTAAATGCAAGCGCGGACCAGTCAGATCGGATTTAGCGAAGGGAGGAAGACATGTCTTACACCGGTGGATGCCTTTGTGGCCTCGTCCGCTACGAGGTCAAGGCGCCTCCCTTCTGGGCGGGGCACTGTCATTGCGGCAACTGCAAGAAGCACACCGGGGCGGCCTTTGCCACGGATGCCATGTTCCATACTCAGGACTTTGTCTGGACTGGCGACGAACCGACATACTATGCCTCGTCCAGCATATGCGAACGCGGCTTCTGCCCGAAATGCGGAAGCACCGTGTCGGCCCGGTATTTTGCCGAGCCCGGCATCCTCGTGATCGCCGCCGGATCGCTCGACGATCCGGATCAGATCGAACCTCAGCTTCATGCCTACGTGAGCCGACGCGCCGCTTGGATCAAGCTCGATGACGGTTTGCCGGAGTATCCGGAGGGCGAGCCGGTGTCCGGTATTGAGGTCTGAAGGCTCGTCAGGCTGTCCCCGGGCTACTCGCTTACGCCGGCGACTACACGATCAGGAGGGATGCTCATGCAACGCAGGCCGCGTCCGTTTTGTCCGGGCAGCAGCCCGAACAATTGTTGGCGCAGTGACAAACCTGGGAGAATTCATCACGAGCGGAACCGAAGACATGGTGCGCGAAGCTGCATTGAAGCGCGCCTCGTTCCACCTGGCGGCTAGGGCCACACGGATGTGGCTGCGCCGCGGCGAGGCTCTGGGGCGATGGCTCGGGACGTTGTGGCCGAAGTGTAATCGGAACCGACCCGCCGGCCGGGCTTCAGATGATCGTGGTCAAGCAACTGCCCGACTCGCCCACAGTGAGTAGGAGGCGGGCCGGATGGGCCTTTACACGGTACACCGTGCAGCGCCGATGAGACCAACACGCTTATTCCCGCCGCGAAGTGTAGAGGCCGGTTCGCCTTCCCGATCAGATGGTTAGCGACCGCTGCGGTAACAGGGGCATAAGCCCGGGCGCGTCAAGTTGACTCGGCTCGTAGGATAGGGGTTTCGCGCGAGACCGTTTTCCGAATTCGGTGGCGGCATGTCGCCGCCCGCCGATCTCGAATTCTCTGTCTTGCGCTGATTTGAAGACGCTGGTGCTCTCGCTCGTGGGCGAGATTTCGGCGTTGAAGCAGGTGGTGGCGGAGCAGCGGTCGGAGATTGCCCGTCTGAAGGGGCTGAAGGGTCCGCCGTCGATCAAGCCGAGCGGGATGGAGAAGGCGACCGAGCCGAAGCCGCCGGGCGGGCGTGGCAAGCGTCGGGGTCGCGGGGCCAAGCGGCTACGGGTGGCGATTGAGGATCGGGTTGTGCCGGCGGAGGTGCCGCTGGGTTCGCGCTTCAAGGGCTACGAGAGTTTTCTCGTGCAGGATTTGGAACTGCGGCCGGTGGCGATCCGGTTCCGGCGCGAGCGCTGGGTGACGCCGGACGGCCGAACCATGGTGGCGCCGCTGCCGGCCGGGATCGACGGCCATTTTGGTCCGGCACTGCGCCGCTTCGTGCTGGCGCAATACCACCAGGGCCAGGTGACCGTGCCGCGGCTGGTGGCGCTTCTCGACACGATCGGCATCGCGGTCTCCAAGCGGCAGGTGGTTCGGCTACTGATCGAGGGCCAAGACCGCTTCCTCGACGAAGCACAGAAAGTGCTGCGCGCCGGCCTCACCACGGCCGCCTGGATCACGGTCGACGATACCGGCGCCCGCCACAAGGCGAAGAACGGCTTCTGCACCCACATCGGCAACGACCGCTTCGCCTGGTTCGGGACGACCGGCTCCAAGAGCCGGCTCAACTTCCTCGAGCTGTTGCGCGCCGGTCACGGGGATTATGTGATCAACCCCGAAGCGCTCGCCTATATGCGCGGCCGCTCGCTCGCCGGGCCGGTCATCCGGCTGCTCACCGAGCATGCCGACAAGCGCTTCGCCGACCGGGCGACGTGGTTGGCCCATCTCGACCGGCTCAGCGTCACGACGCTCAAGGTGATGCCAGACCCGGTGCTGATCGCCACCGAAGGCGCCCTCTGGGGCAGCATCAAGGCCCATGGGCTGCTCGCCAACACCGTCATCGTCAGTGACGACGCCGGACAATTCCGGCTCGGCCGCCACGGCTTGTGCTGGGTCCACGCCGAGCGGCTGGTCCACCGGGGGCGAAATCGCTTTGTTGGGCTACAAAGGCGCAACGTGCGCTTTTCGCTCTCTCGGCCGCTACCAACAACCGCTCCCACAAAGCGCGCGTACGGCCCCGTGTGCGGCTCGACCCGCCGACATCTGCCTGCAATCATCCAGCCATGGTGGCTGCCCGCGCCCCAGAAGCTTCCGAATTGGCCTCTCTTGGGCGATTTGTACCGCTCCGGAAGCACGCAATCCGTAGGTCCGGAATCTGCACTACCGTATGCTCACGTTCAAGAAGTCGGCCTATTCCGCGGCCTGCACACTAAGTCCCGGGGTGACGGGTGGGGTGGCGTTGATGAGGCCTCAACGCCCCTCGACCGCCGCCAGCACCTCGTCGATGCGTTGGCGGGCGCGCTTGAGGTCTTCCGCCTCGCCGGCGAGGAACACCCGGCCCGAGGCGCCGATCATCTGCACATCGACCAGGGTGAGCGAGGGCGCCGCCTTTTCCGCCTCGTTGGCGGCGACCGCGGCGAACAGCGCCGGCGCCATCTCGTAGACCAGCAGCGACTGGCCGCTGAGGATCATCGAGGCCTCGCGCGTGCGGTTGAGGATGATGGCGTGCTGGTCGGCGAGGTCTTCGATGATGTCGCTGAACAGCGTTTTCGGCTTCAGGTGATGATCGGCATTGGCGCCCAGCCCCTTGAGGATCGCCTCGCCGGCCCGCTCCAAGAGCGTGCGGTCCTTCCCGTGCAGCTCCAGCACCCCGAACTGGCGCTCGGTGAACAACAGCCCCGGCTCCAGCTCCGGCACCGCCTTCAGCGCCAGGTCGCACATGCGGTGGATGGCGAGTGCCGGCGCCACCTCGACGATGAGGCTGGTCTCGCCCTCGAACGGCGGATAGCCGCGCGCCCGCATGGGCGTGCTCATGTAAGCCGCGAATTGCGGCTGCAGGTCTTCCACCAGCAGGTAGACCCGGAGCTCGGTCATCCGTCAGGCCTTGGCGTTGGCGGCGGCGAAATACTTGCCGAGATCGGCGTGCGGACGCGGGATGACGTGCACCGAGACAAGCTCGCCCACCTGGTTGGCGGTCTCGGCGCCGGCTTCGGTCGCCGCCTTCACCGCGCCGACATCGCCGCGGATGATGACCGCCACCAGCCCGTCGCCCACTTCCTCACGCCCCGCGATGGTGACGTTGGCCGCCTTCACCATGGCATCGGCGGCGGCAAGTGCGGCCACGAAGCCCTTGGTTTCGATCATTCCGATTGCCTGGTTGGACATCGATCTTCCTCCTTGATGATCCTATTTGCGTTCGTCGATGGAGCCGATGATGAGAGCATCGACCGGCGCCTTGATCTTGTCGAAATAGCCCGCTGCGACGGAGCCTTGCGTGATCAGCACCTCCTCGCCCTCGCCGCAGCCGAGCGGGTCGAAGGCGATGAGGTGCGAGCCGTTCTCCAGCTCGACTTCCAGAAGCGCGCCTTGCGGCAGCGTGCCGACGCGCTTGGTCGACCATAAGCGTCCGATCACCCGGCCTTTCACCATCACTTCGTCCTTTCGATCGCGATGCCGCGCTGGCGCAGGCGGTCGCGCGCCAGGGGCGTCAGGCGCACCGAGCGCGTCACCTTGATGGCGCCGGTCCCCTCGGGCAGGCCGTCGATCTCGCGTTCGGTGATGAGGCCCTTGTCGAAACGAGCGGCCTGCGCAACCGGTGCAGCGGATGAGACCGGCGCGCCCTGCCGGCCGGCGCTTGTTCCAACTCCGAGCCGGAACACCCAGCGGCCCTGCTCGATCTCGGCGCGCGCCGAGCCGTCGCGCGTCACCTCCATGAGCCGGCGCACGAATTGAGCGAGATCGGCATCGCTGGAAATCGCCACCATCTCCTCGCGCACCTTGGGGCGCGGCGCCTCGGATACCCCGCCGCGCTCGGCCTTCACCCGCCGCAATTCTTCGGCGAGCACGTCGCGGATCAGGGTTCTGAGGCTTTCAGCGTTCACCGCCCGGCCCCTCTCCTGGCGCCGAGATCGGCGAGCGCGGCTTCTGCCGCCTCGCGCGCGTTGCGGATCTCGGCCTCGTCGCCGGCGAGATAGACGCGCCCGTTGGCACCGATCATGCGGTAGTCGACGACCTTGATGTTGGCGGCCTTTTCCGCCTCGTTGGTGGCGATGATGGCGTAGGAGGCCGGCTGCATCTCCAGCGTATAGAGCGATTCGCCGCCGAGGATCATCGAGCCCAGCTTGTTGCGGTTGATGAGGAAGGCATGCTGGTTGTCGATGCGGGTGATGATGCGCGAGCCGAGGATGACGGGCCGGGTTGCGTCCTCGCTGCGTGCCCCCAGCGCATCCAGCACCGCCTGCGCCGAGGCCTTCACCGCCGAGGTCGAGCGCGAATGGAATTCGAGATAGCCGAACTGGCGCTCGACCACCAGGATGCCGGCCCGCACCTCGGTGTGCTTGAGCGCGATGTCGGTGAGCGCCTCGATGTCGAGCCCGGGCGCCACCTCGATGATCTGCGCGGCATCGTTGGCGCGCGGCAGGTGCCCGCGCATCCAGGTGGCGATATAGGCGAGCGTCTGCGGCTGCAACTGGTCGATGAAGATGAAGGATCTGAGCTCGGCCATGGACTAACCTTTCAGCGCCGAGCGCAGCTCTTCGGCGATGATGCGGCGGATTTCCTCGCGCAGCGCGTGGTAGCTGGTCTCGTCCTTGCGCCCCGCGGGCGCTGGCCGGCCGCGACTTGCCCGGCACGCCGTCGGAGGGCGCCTCGGGGAGCGGTCCCTTGTGGGCCGGCTGGGCAAAGGCATAGGTGTCCACCGGGTCCTCGGCATCGTCCGGCCAGGCGATGCGGGTCCAGTTGACCAGATGCTGCGGGCCGACATTCTCGCCCACCGAGGAACGGCCGAAAAAGCCGGTGCCGATGGTGAAGGTGGGGGCAAGGCTGGTGCCCATGCCGGCCGCGCCCTGGCTGCACGGGGCATTGACCACCACGCGGTACACCTCGACCGCGTTGGCAAAGTCCATGATGATCTGCGGATCGTGGCCGTGGATGGCGGCGGAATGGCCCGCCCCCGACAGCCGCAAAAGCGCGCGGGCCTGCATCAGCGCCTGCTCCTTGGAGCGGGCGACGTAGAGCCCCAGCACCGGGCAGAGCTTTTCCTTCGACAGCGGCTCTTCCGGGCCGATATGGGTGATGGGCACCACCAGGATCTTTGTCTTGGCCGGCACCTTGAAGCCCGCCTGCTCGGCGATCCATGTCGCATCCCGCCCCAGCGCCTCGACGTTGAATCCGCGCTCGTGGAACAGGTAGCGCCTCAGCGCTGTCACTTCGTCTTCGTTGCACACATGCGCCCCGGCGCGCTCGAACTCGCGGCATAGGGGCTTTTCGGTCTCCTGAAGGGTGATGGCCACCGATTCATTGGTGCACAGGATGGAGTTGTCGAAGGATTTCGACTCGACGATGAGACGCGCGGCCTCCTTGGGGTCGGCATCCGGCGCCACGAACACCGGCGCATTGCCGGGCCCGACGCCGATGGCCGGGTTGGAGGAGGAATAGGCCGCGCGCACCATGGCGGTGCCACCTGTCGCCAGGATCACATCGGTCTTGGGCGAGCGCATGAACTCATCGATCAGCGGCAGGGTGGGCCTGTCGACCACCTGGATGATGGCTTCAGGCGCCCCTGCCTCCTCGGCCGCGCGGGCCAGCATGTTGGCGGCATCGATGCAGCATTCGCGCGCCGCCGGATGCGGCGAGATAACGACGGCGTTGCGCGTCATCAGCGCGCACAGCGCCTTGAAGTTGACGGTGGCGATGGGGTTGGTCGAGGGGATCAGCGCGAAGATGACACCGGCCGGGCGCGGCAGCTCGATGATCTTTTTCGCGGCATCGATGCGCGGATTGACGAAATCCCAGTCGCGGTAATATTCGACGAAGGGCAGGCTGGTCTGCTCGTTCTTGATCTTCTTGTGGGCGGCCACGCCGAAGCCCGTCTCGCGCACCGCCCATTCGCCATATTCGCCCGCCTTGGCGAAGGCCGCCCTGGCTGTTGCCTCGGCGATGGCGTAGGTCGTTGCCCGGTCGAAGCGCTGGTAGACCTGCAGAGGCCCAGCGCGCCCGCTCCAGCACCAGGTCGGCCTTGGCCGCCATGGCGGCAGGCGTTGCCGAAATATCCACCAGGTTGCGGATGACGGGATCCATCACGCCACCCTTCTGCTCCCTGAGCCCATCACCTCGCGCCGCGCCGCGCCCACCGCCACCTCGACCCGGCGCAACAGATCCTCGCTCATCGCTTGCGTCATCAAGATGCCCGGCTTGAACTGCAGCACGCGGGGATCGAGGGTGGAGAAGATCGCCCACACGCCGTTGCGGTAAAGGTGCTTCATCACCGGCTTGGCGCCTTCGGGATGGTTGAACTCGAGCCCCATCACCACCCCGTGCTGGCGGATGCCGGTGAAGAAGTCGGGATAGAGCGCCATGATCTCGTCGAGCCCGGCGCGGATGTAGTTGGAGATGTAGCGCACCATGGAGGCGATCTCCGGGCGCTGGCAGATCTCCAGCACCTTCATGGCGACGATGCAGCCAAGCTCTGCCCCGCCCATGGTCGACATGTGGCCGAAGCCGTCCTGTCTTGAGCCATCCGGCGCGGTCCTTGTCGACCACGCAGCAGGCGATCGGGTACATGCCGCCGGAGATGCCCTTGCCGGTGACGAGGATATCCGGCACCACGCCGTAGCGGCTGATCGCCCACATGTCGCCGCAGCGCATGAGGCCGGTCTGCACCTCATCGGCGATATAGAGCGCGTCATAGCGCTCGCACAGCTTCTTTACCCCCGGCAGATAGCCCTCCTGCGGCATGGGAAAGCCGTAGGTGGCCGGGATGGTCTCCATGAGGACGGCGGCGACGTCGCGCTTCCTGAGCGCGTCCTCCATGGCGTTGAGGTCGTTGAACGGCACCTGCACGAATTCCCCGACGGTGTCTTCCGACAGGAAGAGCTCCGAAAAGCGTTCCGCGCCCGCCTTGACCGCCAGACCGGTATGGCCGTGATAGGCTTTGACGATGGAGACGATCTTGCGCTTCTGCATGGCATTGCGCGCCGTCTTGATGGCGATGTCGATGGCCTCGGCCCCGCCCGAGCCATAGATGGTGTATTGCAGGTTCGCCCGGCGTGCACGCCGCCAGCATCTCCGCCAGCGCCGTGCGCGCCAGCGAGGGGAAATGGTGGTTGCCCATGTCGAAGCGGCGCGTCGCCTGGTTGAGGACCTCCACCAGTTCCGGGTGGCGGTGGCCGATATTGTAGGTGCCGCCGTTGAGGTGGACATCGATCAGGCGAGCCCCGTCCATGTCGTAGAGGTAATAGCCCTCGCGCCGGTCGATGACGAGGTCGATGCCCATGTCCTGCCAGGCCTGGGTCTTGCCCGGGTTCCAGAACGTCTTCGACCTTTCGAGAAAATCGAGCTTTTCCGTGCTCACGAAAACCAGTTCCCTCGTAGCAAGCAACCGTTGCCGGATCCTAGATGCGGCAACTCATGTTGGTCTTGACACGATGACAGGCAAACTTGACAACCCGGCCGCCGCTTCTTTGCGCCGAATCGGGCCGGTACGTGCCTGAACTCACTGTCAAGTCCGCTACCGGTGAAGTCAAGTGAGGGGCCCGCCGTGGCTCCTAGTCTTGCACAGGATCGATGGCCATGCGCATGAAGGGCGCTCTTGTTGAGGCTCTTGCCGGTGATGGGGTGACAACATGGCGGAACCCGACGAACTCACGCACGAGGAACTGCTTCAGCGCCTGGAAAAGCTCGCCACGGCTGCCCTCGATCGCTATCCGCTGCCCGCTGGCGCAAGCGTCCGGCTGATCAACCTGTCGGAAAACGCCACTTACCGGGTGGATGCGCCGGGCGGCGAGCGCTGGGCGCTGAGGGTGCACCGCGAGGGCTATCACGCGAAGAACGCCATTGCCTCCGAGCTGGCCTGGCTGATGGCCTTGAGGAACGACGGCGCGGTGATCACGCCGATCCCGGTCGCCGGCCTCGACGGCGAGCTCATCCAGTCGGTGGCGCATGCCGGCTTGCCGCGGCCGCGCCACGTGGTGCTGTTCGAGTGGGAGGAGGGTGAGGAGCCCAACGAGGAGCAGCACGATCTGCGCCAGCCCTTCGAGGTGCTGGGCGAGATCACGGCGCGCATGCACCTGCATGTGCGCACATGGGCAAAGCCTGAAGGTTTCGAGCGCCATAGCTGGGACTTCGACACCAGCCTCGGCGCGCAGCCCCACTGGGGAAGCTGGCGCTACGGCATGGGGCTGACGCCAGAACGCGAAAAGCTGTTCGGCGAAACGGTGGAACTCATACGCGAACGCCTGCAACGCTTCGGCCATGCGCCCGAACGCTTCAACCTCATCCACTGCGACATGCGCCTGGCCAATCTTCTGATCGACAATGGCGTGACCAAGGTGATCGACTTCGACGACTGCGGCTTCGGCTGGCTGATGTACGACTGCGCCACCACGGTGTCGTTCTTCGAGCACAAGCCCGAGGTTCCGGTGCTGCTCGAGAGCTGGGTCAAGGGCTACCGCCGGGTGATCGACCTGCCCCTCGATGACGAACACGAGATCGGCACCTTCGTCATGCTGCGCCGCCTCTTGCTGGTCGCCTGGATCGGCTCGCATTCCGAGACTGATCTCGCCCAGTCCATGGGCATCGACTACACCGCCGGCACCGTGCCCCTGTGCGAGGCGTATTTGCGCGATTTCGGCTGAGGCCTTTTCCCACGTTCTGTGTCATCCCCGTGCTTGACACGGGGACCCAGAGCACACGGCAAGGCTTTGGCGTGCGGCCCTGGGTCCTCGGCTCAAGGCCGAGGATGACACCGGCATAGATGTCGGCAAGAAAACAACTGTCTCACCCGTCCCCCTCGGCCCGAGCCCACAGGGCCGACACGGTTTCGGTGAGCAGCGTGAGGTCGCTCGGGGTGGAGAGGCGATGATCGCCACCCTTGATGAGGGTCAGCGTGACATCGTCGCAATCGAGCGCGTCATAGACCCGCCGCGCATGCTCGCGCGGCACGTCGGGGTCGGCATCGCCCTGCAGGATGCGCACCGGGCAGGCGAGCTTGAGGCCGTCGGCAAGAACGAGGTGGTTGCGGCCGTCCTCGATCAGGGCGCGGGTGATGAGATAGGGCTCGTCGGAATACTCCGAGGCCCGCTCGTAGAAGCCGAACTCGACTATGGCGCGGCGGAATTCGTCGCCATGCGCGTTCCACATCAAATCCTCGGTCATGTCGGCGGCAGGCGCAAGGAGCACGAGGCCGGCAAGCCGCTCATCGCCTGACCTGGCGAGATGGCGGGCGAGCAGCAGCGCCAGCCATCCGCCCATGCTCGATCCCACCACCACCTGCGGGCCCGGCGGTGTGGTGCTCGAAGATGGCGATCGTCTCTTCCAGCCACTTGCCGATGGTGCCCTCGGCGAAAGAGCCGCCCGATGCGCCATGGCCTGAATAGTCGAAGCGCACCGACCGGCGGCCCTCGCGCGCCGCATGAAGGGCCAGCGTTTCGGCCTTGGTGCCGGTCATGTCGGACTTGAAGCCCCCCAGCCAAAGGAGCCCTGTGGGCCTGAGCGGCCGCAGCGGGCCGTCGCTCAAGCCGGCCAGGCGCACGCCGGGACGGATATCACAATGAAACGGCTGCATCTCACCTCGCTTGACTTGCGCCGGGTGTTAACGGTTTATAGGAGCGCACGGGTTGCAGGACCAGTGCGGGCGAGGGGGATTTGCCCGAGCCATTCGAGTAGCAACAGCGATAAGGAGAACCGACCATTCGCAGACCTTTCAGGGGACCGGTGCCGCCCCAGGACGATGGACCGCGCGTCAACGAGGCCATCGAAGCCCCAGAAGTCCTGGTGATCACCGAGAGCGGTGACAACAAAGGCATCATGCGGGTGCCCGAAGCCGTCGCACTTGCCGAGGAGATGGGCCTCGATCTTGTCGAGGTCTCGCCGGGCGCCACGCCGCCGGTATGCAAGCTCCTCGACTTCGGCAAGTTCAAGTACCAGGCACAGAAAAAAGCCAACGAGGCGCGCAAGAAGCAGAAGATCATCGAGATCAAGGAGATCAAGATGCGCCCCAACATCGACACGCACGACTATGACGTGAAGATGCGGGCGATGAAGCGCTTCTTCGAGGACGGCGACAAGGTGAAGGTCACCTTGCGCTTCCGCGGGCGCGAGATGGCCCATACCGAGATCGGCCGCCAGGTGCTGGATCGGGTCAAGGCCGATACCGCCGAAGCCGCCAAGGTGGAATCGGAGGCGCGCATGGAGGGCCGCCAGATGGTCATGGTGCTGGCGCCGCGCTGAAGCGCGCTATGCCAGGCCCGCGGCACGCGCCAGCGAGATCATATCGGGAAACACGAAATCGCACTTCGGGGCGCTCGGCGACCTTTGCCGTGGCGCCCCAGTTGTCGCTTTCGCGAAAGCCCCTGACGGTCGATCCAGGCATTGGCAAGGCCGGCTGCGCGCGCCGGGACGTGGTCGTGGAAGAGTGACTGCGCGGTGTGCAGGATTTGCGCCTTCGACACGCCGAGATCGGCCTTCAGGCGCTCGAGCATATAAGTGAAGTTGCGGCGGATCGGGCTTGTAGGAGCCGACGTCTTCGGCCGTATAGACGGCATCGAAGGCAACGCCCAGCTTGCGGTTGGAGGCGGCGAAGCCGGCGCGATCGACATTGGAGAGGATGACCAGCTTGTAGCGGCGCTTGAGCTTGCGCAGGGCCCCGGCCGTATCGGGAAAGGCCGGCCAGTGCGGCAGTGAGGCCCCGAAGGCCATATCGAGCTCGTCGTTGGTCTTGAGGCCCAGTTCCGCGGCCATGGCACGATGGGCGCGTGCCAGGATTTGCGGATAGACCATGCCCGGATGCTCGGCTTGCGCGCTGCTTTCGGCCCGCGCATAGGCGGCAAGGCCCTCTCCCCGCTCGATGTCGGCCCCGTTGGCAGCCATGAGCGGCTGCATGGCGTCCCAGATGCCCGTCTCCCAGTCGATCAGGGTGCCGTAGCAGTCGAAGGTGAGGGTGGTGAATTCATCGAGGCGCTTGCCCATGCGGATGCACTCCGGTCAGCTATGGAAAATTGTGACTGACGCCGGCCGGGTGTCGATTGACCAGCATGCGCCATCGTCTATAAGAGCGCCCAACTGCATGCAATGCTTTGTCAGGAGGTTTCCATGGCCCTTCGTGTCGGGATCAACGGTTTTGGCCGCATCGGCCGCAATGTGCTGCGCGCCATTGCCGAAGCGGGACGCAAGGACATCGAGGTGGTGGGGATCAACGACCTGGGTCCGGTCGAGACCAATGCTCATCTCATGCGCTATGACTCGGTGCACGGGCGCTTCCCCGGCGAGGTCAAGGTCTCCGGCGATAGCATCGATGTGGGCTTCGGCCCCATCAGGGTGACGGCCGAACGCGATCCCTCCAAGCTGCCGTGGAAGCGACCTCGGCGTCGACATCGCGCTGGAATGCACCGGCATCTTCACCGCAAAGGAAAAGGCCTCGGCGCACCTGGCGGCCGGTGCCAAGCGCGTGCTCGTCTCGGCTCCCGCCAGCGGCGCCGACCTGACCGTGGTCTTCGGCGTCAACCATGACAAGCTGACCGCCGACCACAAGGTGGTCTCCAACGCCTCGTGCACCACCAACTGCCTGGCGCCGGTGGCCAAGGTGATCAACGATGTGGTGGGCATCGACAAGGGTTTCATGACCACCATCCATGCCTATACCGGCGACCAGCCCACCCTCGATACCCTGCACAAGGACCTTTACCGCGCCCGCGCCGCCGCCATGTCGATGATCCCCACCTCCACCGGCGCGGCCAAGGCCGTCGGCCTGGTGCTGCCGGAGCTTCAGGGCAAGCTCGACGGCGTCTCCATCCGCGTGCCCACCCCCAATGTCTCGGTGATCGATCTGAAGGTGGTGACGAAGCGCGCAACCTCTATCGAGGAGATCAACGAGGCCATGACGCGGGCATCGCAGCAGGAACTGAAGGACATCCTCGCCGTCACCGCCGCGCCCAACGTCTCCATCGACTTCAACCACGATGCCCACTCAGCCACCTTCGCGCTTGAGCAGACCAAGGTGATGGACGGCACGTTTGTGCGAATCCTCGCCTGGTACGACAACGAATGGGGCTTTTCCAACCGCATGGCCGACACTGCCGTCGCCATGGGCAAGCTGATCTGACGGCCGCCCCGGTGACCCGGCCGCTGCTGATCGCCCCTTCCATCCTGTCGGCCGATTTTTCGCGCCTGGGCGATGAAGTGCGGGCGGTGGACCGAGGCCGGCGCCGACTGGATCCATGTCGACGTGATGGACGGGCATTTCGTGCCCAACATCACCATCGGCCCCCTGGTGGTGGAAGCGATCCGCCCGGTGACCGAAAAGCCGCTCGATGTGCATTTGATGATCGCGCCCGCCGATCCCTATATCGAGGCCTTCGCCAAGGCGGGCAGCGACGTCATCACCGTGCATGCCGAGGCCGGCCCTCATCTCCACCGCACCGTCAGCGCGATCAGGGCGCTGGGCAAGAAAGCGGGCGTGTCGCTCAATCCGGCCACCCCCGAAGACGTCCTGTCCTACGTCATCGACGATGTCGACCTCATCCTGGTGATGAGCGTCAATCCGGGCTTCGGCGGCCAGAGCTTCATCCCCGCCATGCTCGACAAGATCGCCCGCATCCGCGCCATGATCGGCGAACGCGACATCCGCCTGGAAGTGGACGGCGGGGTGAGCGCCGCCAATGCCGGCGCCATCGCCGCGGCCGGAGCCGACGTGCTGGTTGCCGGCTCGGCGGTGTTCAAGGGCAATGACCCTTCAGCCTATGGCGCCAACATCGCCGCCATCCGCAAGGCCGCCCAACACGGCGCCTGAGACCTGGCAGCAGCCGAAACTAACCCATGGTTAACGCCTGTATGTGACGATCGCTCTCCCGAGGCAACGGGGGAGATTGGCGATGCGGGTATCCAAAGGCGCGGCATTGGGCTATGCCGCGATCTTCGGCGTGGCGGCGTGCCTGGTCTCTGGCGCATTACCTGAACATCCGGCAGGAATTCACATCGGCGAAGCAGCACTTCGCCGAAGCGGCGCGCTCCGATGCGGTGCGCGAGGCCCACAGGGTCGAGACGGCCTTCCGTTCCATCTATGAGAACATCCGCACCATCTCGCGCCTGCCGAGCGTCATCAATATCGACCGCCATGGCGACAATCTGAATGTCGACGGACGCGCCACCATCCAGCAGGTCTACAACAACCTCGCCAACAGCGTGGCGGTGTCGGAGGTCTACATCCTGCCGGTCGACTTCGATGCGGGCAAGACCGACCCGGTGACGGGCAAGTCGCAAGCCCCCATCATCATGTTCGACCAGCTCATCGTCGATGCCGGGCGGTTTTCCAAGGCGGCCAATCCGTTCGCCGCCGCCGAGCAGGCCTCGGGCAACGGCCAGCCGAAGCTGGAGGAGGTCGAAACCTTCGAATACCGCCAGCTCAAGACGCACCAAGCCTGGCTGAAGGCGCACTATCCCGACCTCGGCTCGATCAGCAAGCTCGACGTGCCGATGATCAGCGGCCAGGAGGTGATCACCTGCGACAACACCTATTTCGCCACCACCGGCAAGGATGCGGACCGCTCGGGACTGATCTTCTCGGTGCCGTTCTACGGCGTCGACGGGGCGCTCAAGGGCAGTGTTTCGACCATTATCCTCAGCAATGCCGTTCGCGATTTCCTGCCGCCCAGCAACTATGCGCTGGTGAATACCGCCTACGGCTATGTCTCGCGTGCGCACGAGGGCGGCCAGGAGCAGGGCTCCGGGTCATGGGTGGCGCAAGGCAAGCCCGACCCGCGCCTGATCGCTTCCGACGTCATGGATCTCAAGGGGTTCGATCCGCGAAGCACCTGGAAGCTGTGGTCGGGGCTGCCGAATGCCGCCTTTTTCAATGGCGCCGAGTTCAGGCGCATCCGCCTGTTCGAGATCGGCGGCTATCTGGCGATTGCGCTCCTCACCCTGGCGGCGGCGTTCAGCTGGCATTTGCACCTGAAGAGCCAGTCGGCCACGCGCGCCAAGCTGCAGCAGGCCAACGAGGCGGCCGAAGCGATCCGCGAGGCACATGACAAGACCGTGGCCGCCGAGCACGAAGCCCGCCAGATGGCGGAGCAGCTGCAGCTGGTCAACAGCGAGATCGGCACCCTCAACCAGGAGCTCAAGTCGAACATCGAAAAGCTCTCCCATGCCCAGGACGAGATCATCCGCAAGGGCAGGATGGCGCAGCTCGGTCAGCTTACCGCGACCGTGGCGCACGATATCCGCAATCCGCTGGGGGCGGTCCTGACCTCGGCCTATCTGATCGAGCGCAGGTTCAAGGCCGCCAATCCCGGCATTGAAAAGCCGCTGGGGCGCATCACCTCCGGCATCAAGCGCTGCGACAGCATCATCTCCCAGCTTCTCGACTTCGCCCGCTCCAAGCAATTGCAGAAGCAGGAACTCGATGTGGACGACTGGGTGGCGAAGCTGGTGCAGGAAGAAGCCGAGCACCTGCCGGCCGAGGTTGCCATCGAGTGCCGGCTGGGGCTGGGTGACCTGAAGGCGCATTTCGATCCCGACCGCCTGAGCCGGGTTATCGTCAATTTCATGAGCAACGCCGCCGAGGCCATGGTCGGCAAGGGTTCCGCCAGGCCCGAGGTGGTAACGCACAACCCGCAGATCGTCGTGGCGACCGCCTTGACCCGGCGCGGCATCGAGATATCGGTCTGCGACAACGGCCCCGGCATCAGCGAGGAGAACATGAAGAAGATCCTCGAGCCGATGTTCACCACCAAGAGTTTCGGCACCGGCCTCGGCCTGCCGGCGGTGGAAAAGATCCTCGAGCAGCACGGCGGCGGGCTCGACATCGCCTCGCCCCCCGGAAGGGGTGCGACCTTCACCGGCTGGTTTCCCGTCGATCGGAGTTGAGGCCAGGGCCGCCTGAGGATCAACCCTCGTCTTCGAACAGCGCCAGCCGGCGCTGCAGGCGCTCGATTTCGGCCATCAGGTCGAGCGCCAGGGCGGCGCCGGCCGGATTGAGGCCGAGGTCGCGCTCCAGCCGGCGGGCACGGCTCAGCCGCACCACCGTGAGGCGCGAAAAACGCCATTCGATCGCCGGCCCGCGCGCTTCGGCAATGCCTTCGGTCACGTAAGTGCCGATTTGCTCGTGCGTCAGCCCGCAAGCGGCGCAGACGTCGTCGAGGCTCAGTTCAGGCTCGTCCGAAATGATGTCGGCGGCGGGAGTGGATCGCGGGGACCTGGGCATCGCAGCACCTCGTTTCAGACGTCACACGCCGAGGCCGGCGCGCGGGTTGAACTTCAGCTCTTCGGCCATTTCGCGATAAAGCTGCTTGGCCTTGTCGCTGCCGGCCGGCGGCAGGGCGATCTGCAGCACGACATAAAGATCGCCCGGCGGGTTGGCGGGAATGCCGCGCCCCTTGAGGCGAAGCTTTCGTCCTTGCGCCGAATTGGCCGGCACCGTGACATCGACCACGCCGCCGGGCGTGGGGGCCTTGACCTTGCCGCCGAGGGCTGCCTCCCACGGCGCCACCGGCAGGTTGAGATAGAGATCGCGGCCGTCGACGTGATAGAGCGGGTGCGGCGCGAAGGCGATTTCCAAGTAGAGATCGCCCGCGCCACCTTCGCCCAGGCCCGGCGCCCCCTGGCCCTTGAGGCGGATATGCTGGCCGGCGCGCACGCCCTTGGGGATGTTGACGTTGAGGGTGCGCTCCTCGGCCACCACATGCCCGTCCGCCGTCACCTTCGGCATCTGCAGGTGGATCGCCCGCTGCGCCCCGGCAAAGGCGTCCTCGATGGCGATCTCGATCCTGGCGTGATGGTCCTCGCCGCGGGCATGGAAGCCGCGGGTGCGGGCGCGTGGGCCGGCGCGGCCCCCGGGGCCGGCGCGGGCTCCGCCGAACAGGCTCTCGAAGAACTCCGAAAACGCCGCCATGTCCTCCGGCGAGGCCTCGCGCGGGCCGCCGGAGAATTCGAAGCCTGAATCCCATCCCGGCGGCGGGTGGAACTCCTCGCCCGGCCGGTAGCCTTTGCCGATCTGGTCATAGGCGAGCCGCTTTTCCGCATCGCTCAGCACCTCGTGCGCCTCGCTCAATTCCTTGAACTTGTCCTCGGCGCCTTTTTCCTTGTTGAGGTCGGGATGATATTTGCGCGCGAGCTTGCGGTAGGCCCGCTTGATCTCGTCCTGGGTGGCGTCCTTGTTGACGCCGAGGACGGCATAATAGTCCTTGTACTGCATGGTTCGGATGAGACCGGGTTGATGGGTGCGTGTGCGGCAAGGAACGTCACGATAGCCGAAAGCGCCGGACCGGGAAACCTTATGCTACAGCGGCATTGCCCCGGCCGCGGGCGAATCGCGCTATGGTACATAAATGAGCGTTTGGGATCCCGTGTTCAACCTGGGCGGTCACGCCGTCTCAGGGCTGGAGCTTGCCATGGCGGCGGGCGGCCTGGTGCTTGTGCTGCTGATCGCGGCCGTCGTCTTCGCCTGGCGAGCCGGGCGCACGCGCCAGCACGAGGCACTGGACGCGGTGAAGCGGGCAGGCGAACTGGAATTGCGCCTGGCCGAGATGGCCGGGCAGTTGCGCGCCTTCGGCGAGGCGGCGCAGAACCGCGACACCCATATCGCCAGGACGCTGGATGAGCGCCTGCACCAGGTCAGCCACAGGGTGGGGCTCGGCCTGAGCGAGAATTCCGAGCGCACCACCCAGTCGCTGCAACAGTTGCACGAGCGCCTTGCCGTCATCGATTAGCGCACAGGCCAATCTCACCCGCCTGTCGTCGGAAATGCTCACCCTGCGCGACATCTTGTCCAACAAGCAGGCGCGCGGCGCCTATGGCCAGGCGCGCATGGAGGCGATCATCCGCGACGGCCTGCACGGCTCGGCCTATTCCTTCCAGGCGACGCTGTCGAACGGCACCCGCCCGGATTGCCTCATCACGCTGCCCGATTCGCCGCTCGCCATCGTCATCGATGCAAAATTCCCGCTCGAGGCCTTCAACGCCTTGAAGGCGGCGAAGGAGGAGACCGCCGTCCGCCAGGCCACCCAGCAGTTGCGCCAGGACGTGGGCCGCCATATCCGCGACATTGCCGAGAAATATCTCATCCCCGGCGAGACCCACGAGACCGCCATCCTCTTCGTACCGGCGGAATCGGTCTATGCCGATCTCTACGAGCAGTTCGAGGACGTGATCCAGAAGGCCCACCGCCAGCGCGTGGTGCTCGCCTCGCCCAACATCCTGATGCTGCTGGTGCAGACCATGCAGGCCATCTTCAAGGACGGGCGCATGCGTGAGCAGGCCCACCTGATCCAGAAGGAGGTGGCGATCCTTCTGGACGATGTGGGGCGCATGCGTGATCGTGTCATCGATTTGCAGCGGCATTTCGGCCAGGCAGGCCAGGACATCGAAAAACTCCTCATCTCCTCGCAGAAGATCGCCAGCCGCGGCGCCCGCATCGAGCAGGTGGAACTGGGCGAGGAAGCAGAGGGCAAGTCCGCCACCAAGCCGGCGCTGGTGGCCGAGCGGCGGGAAGCATCTTGAGACGCTATTTCGAGATATAGATCGCCGTCTTGAGCGCGGCCCTGATGCGATCGAAGGCGGCGGCGAGCTCGGCATCGTCCTCGGCCACGAAGAAGTAGCGGTCCGCGTCGCTGGAGCAAGTCTCTGAGCCGGTTTCTGGTCGCGGCGTTGCGCAGGTCGAAGGCGAGCGTGATGACGGTGATGCCCTTGGCCTTGGCGTTGACTGCACAGGTTCTCCAGATTGTCCTCGCCCTGGGAGACGCTGCGGATCTTGCCGGGACCGAAGGCAGGCTCGGTCTGGCGCCCGTCGGTGAGCAGCACCAGCACCTTCATGGTCTCGGGATCGTCATAGGCGGCGGTACCGCCGAACGCTCCATCGGGCGCCAGGAGCTGCCAGCCGAAGGAAAAGCCCAGCGCGATATGGGTATAGGCATAGGGGCGCATGGTCTCCAGTTGCGCCTTCACGCCGGAAAAGTCGTCGCTGATGGGCTTGACCACCAGGTTCCTCGGTGCATAGCCGTTGCAGCCCTGCGAGGCATGTATTGCGGCCATGGCCTGGTGCCATTTGCTGGCATCGTTGTCGGCGGCCGGCGTCTCGTCGCTAAGATTGAAGGGATATTTGCGGTCCTGGGTGCAGCCGGTCCAGGTCTTGCCCGGCGTGCCGCCAACCACGTCCTCGCCCGGCAACGAGGTGTAGACCTGATGCGAGAAGGGGACGAGGCCGAACTTCACCCGATTGGACTTGCCGTTTTGCGACAAATCGTCGATGAGCTTGATCGCTGCCTCGCGCATCGCGACATACTTCACCTTGCCGCCCGAAACCTCGGTCATGGAGCCGGAATAGTCGAGCGCCAGCGCGATTTCCGCCGTCTTTTCGCCGGGGATGGACACATCGACGCTTGAGCCCACGCTGACGGCGTTGACGCCGACGATGCGCAGGAAGGCGGTCGGGTAGCCGACATCCACCGACATCGACACCTTGTCGCCCTTGATCTCGACTTTCGGTTTGGCCTTGAGACCGATCGGCGGCGGTGCCGACGTTCTCCTCGAAGGCCGCCATGGCGAGGTTTTTCCGTTCCTTGTCGCTCAGCTTGCCCGAGGCGGCGGCTGCCAATGCGCCGGCATCGAGGGCCGATTGCAGCCGGGCCTTGAAGGTGATGGCACGGGAATAGTCATAGGCCATGCCCGTCGCCAGCAGCATGGGAATGAGGCTGAGGGCAAAAATTATCGCCGTGTCGGCGCGCGTGTCGCGCCAGAAGCGCGTCCACCAATGTTTTGCCTTGTCGCTGCCGGTTGTCGTCATTGCCGCTTCTCCGTCCTGACCTGAGCCACTCGCTGCGCTGCCGGCCGGCAGCGGTGTGCCAGACCGGAACAGCGCGGGGCGTGCTGGTCGAGACAGAGCAAACGGCGAACCGCCAGCGCCTCGTGGCGGCCGGAGCAGTCGGCGGAGTGCGCTTATGGTTGACGGAAAGTTAAGAGCGAGGCGGTCCCCGCCGCCCTCAATAAGGCCGGCGCGACTTTATGGCGGCGACCAGGGTGCCTTCGTCGAGGTAGTCGAGCTCGCCGCCCACCGGCACGCCATGGGCGAGGCGCGAGACGGAGATGTCGAGCCCCTTGAGCCGCTCGGTGATGTAGTGGGCGGTGGTCTGGCCGTCGACCGTGGCGTTGACCGCCAGCACCACCTCGCGCACCTCCTCATCGGCGGCGCGGGCGATGAGGCTGTCGATGTTGAGGTCTTCCGGCCGCACCCCTTCGATGGCCGACAGCGTGCCGCCGAGCACATGGTAGAGCCCGGAAACGGCGCCGGAGCGCTCCAGCGCCCACAGATCGCCGACGTCCTCCACCACCACGATCAGCGAGCGGTCGCGGCGCTCGTCGCGGCACAGGGTGCAGGGATCGACGGTATCGACATTGCCGCAGCCGGCCGCAGGTGACGACACGCGCCTCGGCCGCCTGCAACGCCGCGGTCAGGGGCGCCGAGCAGCTTTTCGCGGTACTTGATGAGGTAGAGCGCGGCGCGCCGGGCCGAGCGCGGACCCAAGCCCCGGCAATCCGGCCAGAAGCTGGATCAGGCGCTCGATCTCCGCACCGATGGTCTGGCGCGCCATCCGCCCCTCACATCGGGAGCTGGAAGCCGGGTGGCAGCGGCAGGCCGCCGGTGATCTCCTTCATCTCGGCGGCCACCTTTTCCTCCATCCGCGCGCGCGCCTCGGCATGGGCGGCAACGATAAGGTCCTCGAGGATCTCGCGCTCTTCCGGCTTCATCAGGCTGTCGTCGATGCGCAAGGCTTCAGCGCCCCCTTGCCCGACAGGACGACGCTGACCAGCCCGCCGCCCGAGCGGCCTTCGATCTCCATGCCGTCGAGCCGCTCCTGCAGCTCCTGCATGCGCGCCTGCATCTCCTGCACCTGCTTCATCATGGCGCCGAGATTCTTCATCTATGGGGATCCTTTCTGTTCACGTGCGGGCAGGCGGCGGTCATCAGCCGGTCTCATCGCACGGTCTCATCCGCGCATCGGCTCGTGCACTTGACATCGACGATCTCGGCGCCGGGAAAGCGCTCGAGCACGGCCTTCACCGCCGGGTGCTCGCGCGCCTCGGCGAACAGGCCCTCGCGCGCCGTCTTGCGGGCGATACTGAGCGGGGCATCGCCACCCGAGCGTACCACCGTCACCATCCAGCGCCTGCCGGTCCAGCCTTCCAGCCGCCTTGCCATCTCGCCCGGCAGGCTGGGCGGAGCATCGGGCTCCAGCGCCATCTCGATGCGCCCGCTCTCGACCCGGATGGGTCGCACGAAGCGCTCGATGTCGCTCTTCAGCTTGATGTCGCGCCGCTCGCCCACGAAGGCCGCGATCTCGGCCAGTGAAGCAAAAGCCGGTGCCGCCGCGACGGGAGGCCGGGGGCTCCGCCGTCGCCCGTTCGGCCCGCCGGGTGGCGATCGCCGCGCTGGCCGGATGCTCTGCGACGACGGACTGCGGTGCGCTCGCAGGCGGTGCGGCGCGCTCGCCCGCCGGCTGCCGCGCGGTCGTATCGTTCCCGCTCTCGCTGAGCCGGCGCACCAGGTCGGCCGGGTCGGGAAGCCCGGCGGCATAGGCGAGGCGGATGATGAGCATCTCGGCGGCATTGGCGGGATTGTCCGCCAGCGCGACCTCGCTGCAACCCCTTGAGCAGCAACTGCCAGGCCCGCGTCAACTGCGCCATGGAAAGGGTCTCGGCCAGATGCCGGCCGGCCTGCCGCTCGCTCTCGGCGCGGCTGACGTCCTCGGCCGAAGTCGGGCACCACCTTCACCCGCGTCACCCAGTGCACCAGTTGCGCCAGATCGGTGAGAATGGCCTGCGGGTCGCTGCCGTGCTGGTAAAGCGCTGTCGAACTCGCCGAGCGCGGCCGCCGCATCGCCGGCCATGAGCTTTTCGAACAGGTCGATCACGCGGGCGCTATCGGCCGCCCCCAGCATGGCCGATACGGCCTCGGCCTCGATGCGGCTGCCGCCATAGGCGATCG
Source organism: uncultured Alphaproteobacteria bacterium (assembly GCA_963770075.1). Lineage (GTDB taxonomy): Bacteria > Pseudomonadota > Alphaproteobacteria > Rhizobiales > Aestuariivirgaceae > CAVVDT01. The sequence goes on along the minus strand of CAVYOQ010000048.1, from coordinate 46,092 downwards.
CCTGATCGAGCAGCGACAGCCCGTCGCGCACCGAGCCCTCGGCGGCGCGGGTGATGAGCCTCAGGGCCTCCTCGTCCGCTTCCACCCCTTCGGCCTCAAGGACGCTCTTGAAGTGATCGATGAGCAGGCCGGAGGGAATGCGGCGCAGATCGAAGCGTTGGCAGCGCGACAGAACCGTCACCGGAACTTTGCGGATTTCGGTGGTGGCGAAGATGAATTTGACGTGTTCGGGCGGTTCTTCCAGCGTTTTCAGCAGCGCGTTGAAGGCGTTCTTCGACAGCATGTGCACTTCGTCGATGATGTAGACCTTGTAGCGCGCCGAGATCGGCCGGTAGCGCACCTGCTCGATGATCTCGCGGATATCGTCGACGCCGGTGCGCGAGGCGGCATCCATCTCCATGACATCGACGTGGCGGGATTCGAGGATCGCCTCGCAATGCTCGCCCGGCTTGGCCATGTCCATGGTCGGGCCGGTATCGCCCTCAGGGCCGACATAATTGAGGGCGCGGGCGATGAGGCGTGCCGTCGTCGTCTTGCCGACGCCGCGCACGCCGGTGAGCATATAGGCCTGCGCGATGCGCCCGGTGGCAAAGGCGTTCTTGAGCGTGCGCACCACGGCGTCCTGGCCGATCAGGTCCTCGAACACCTTCGGGCGGTATTTGCGCGCAAGCACGCGGTAAGCCGCCCGGCCTCACCGCTTGTGTTCGCTGCTACGTCCATGCGCCGCTTCACGTTCTGATCAAGGATCGGGGCCGCGCGCCCCAGCCGACCATAGGCAAAGCGATCGGCTCTGGAAAGACAGGGTGCAACGCTCCGCCAATACCCGTGCGCCACTTGCCGAAAGGCCCCGGGGCGGGAGGTTGGACAGGCAACCCGTGCCGGTCTCGTTGGGGCTGCTTCCTTCCGGATCTGACCCGGTTGGCGAGTGGTACGTCCGCTGCCAACCTCCCTGGCGGCACTATATCGACTTTTGCCGCCGCCGTTGCAAGTGCGAAGGAACACCAATGGCGCGCGGCGCGCCAAGCGGCCTTGCCGCGCCTTCTCGCGCTTGATCGCCCGCAGGCCCCCGTGCAAAGATGCCGCCCCTGTGGGGGTCTTCATGGTCCGTCATTGACGGAAGGGGAGCGACATGAGACCGATGGAGCGGGACCTCGGCGCGGCGCGGAGGCAGGGTGGACCGGCCGTTCTGGCCTCGGCGGCCACCGGCATCGTCGGCTATATCGAAAGGTACAGCGGCGACGTCGACTCGATCTTCGGCAATTCCGGCCTCGCCCCCGAGATGGCCGGCGCCACCACCTTGAAACTGCGCCTCAACGACTTCTGCACCCTGTTCGAGGAGTCTGCCGCCCGCACCGGCTTCGACAATTTCGGCCTGTGGTTCGGCAACCAGTTCCAGCCGCGCGACCTTGGCCTGTGGGGCTATGCGGCGGTCTCGGCCCCCACCCTCGGGGCAGCCGTGACCAACCTGGTGGAGCTGTTCGGCTGGCACCAGGAATCCTCGCTGATGAGCTTTTCCAAGGTTGAGGAGGGCCTCGTCTCCTTGCAGTATCGCATCGAGGCCCCCGACATCATCGAGCGGCGCCAGGATGCCGAACTGTCGCTCGGCATGTTCCTCAACGTGATCCGCGAGGCTTTGGGACCCGAACTGGTCGCCCGAAGAGGTGCATTTCGAGCATCCGCGTCCGGCAGAGTGGAAGGACCATGAGCGCGCCTTCGGGGCGCCGGTCTATTTCGCGCAGGAGAGCAACGCGCTGCTCTTCCATAGCGATGTCCTTGACCGCCCCATGCCGACGCGTGACCTCGCCCTGATGACCTTGATGCGCAACTGCCTCATCGAGCTGGGGCGCCGGCCGGCGGGCCCACGCAGTCTCATCGACGCGGTGAGAACCGCCGTGCGCAACCACCTGCCGCGCGGCTACCCGACGCTGGAAGTGGTGTCGGACCAGCTGCGCGTGCCGGCCTCGGCGGTGCAGCGCGACCTGGCCGGGCTCGGTGTCAGCTTCAAGGAACTGGTCGAGCGCACCCGCTACGACCTGGCGCTGGTCTATCTCAGGCAGCGCCACCTGCCATTGTCGGAGATCGCCTTCCTGCTCGGTTATTCGGAGCTCTCCGCCTTTTCCCGTGCCATGCGCCGCTGGACCGGCAAGTCGCCCCGCCAACTACGCGACCGCCTCGACGACGCCTGAGCGCGGACAGGGCGCGCAATGCCCGCATGGCTGGCTTGCCTTGCCAGCTACCTTTCCGGCGTGGCATGCAACTCTTATCTTTCCCCGCAATGCCTCTGGAGGTTTGTGACATGTTGCGCAGGACCGATTTTTATATCGACGGCCGCTGGGTCGCCCCGGCTGTCCCCAAGGACTTCTCCGTCATCAACCCGGCCGACGAGCAGCCCTTCGCCACCATCTCGCTGGGCTCCGCCACCGATGTCGACAAGGCCGTGGCCGCCGCCCGCCGCGCCTTCGAAAGCTGGAGCCTGACCAGCCGCGAGGAACGTCTTGAGCTGCTGGAAAAACTAGCCGCGCTCTATGAGGCCAATGCCGAGCAGATGGCGCGCACCATTTCGCGCGAAATGGGCGCCCCCATCACCCTCGCCAGCAAGGCGCAAGGCCCCGCCGGCCTCGGCCACATCCGCAGCTTCATCAAGGAATTGAAGGACTTCAGCTTCGAGCACCCGTTGAGGCCCGATGTGACGGGCGAGCACATCGTGCTGGAGCCCATCGGCGTTTGCGGCCTCATCACTCCGTGGAACTGGCCCATGAACCAGATCACCCTGAAGGTGATCCCGGCGCTGGCGGCCGGCTGCACCGTGGTGCTCAAGCCCTCCGAGATCGCCCCGCTCAATGCCATGCTTTTTGCCGACTTCATCCACGAGGCGGGCTTCCCGGCCGGCGTCTTCAACCTCGTCAACGGCGACGGGCCAAGCGTTGGCGCGGCCATGTCCGCCCATCCCGGCATCGACATGATGTCGTTCACGGGCTCGACCCGCGCCGGCATCGCCGTCTCCAAGGCGGCAGCCGACACGGTGAAGCAGGTGACGCTGGAACTGGGTGGCAAGTCGCCCAACATCGTCTTCGCCGACGCCGATGTCGGCAAAGCGGTGAAGGTTGGCGCGCTGCATTGCTTCAACAACACCGGCCAGTCGTGCAACGCCCCCACGCGCATGCTGGTCGAGCGCTCGGTCTATGCCGATGCCGTGGCTGTGGCCGAGGAAACCGCGAACAAGACCGCCGTGGGCAACCCGGCCGATGAGGGCCGCCATATCGGTCCGCTGGTCTCCGAAGCCCAGTTCAACAAGGTGCAGGGGCTGATCGAAGCCGCGATCGCCGAGGGCGCGCGGCTGGTGGCCGGCGGTCCCGGACGGCCCGACGGCTTCAACCGCGGCTATTTCGTCCGTCCCACCGTCTTCGCCGATGTCTCCAACGACATGGCCATCGCCCGTCAAGAGGTCTTTGGGCCGGTGCTCGCCATGATCCCCTTCGACAGCGAGGACGAGGCCGTCTCCATTGCCAACGACACGCCTTACGGTCTTGCCGCCTATGTGCAGAGCGGCAACCAGGCACGTGCCCAGAATGTGGCGCGGCGGCTGAGGGCCGGCATGGTGCACATCAACTTGTCCATGCAGGCATCGGGTGCCCCCTTCGGCGGCTACAAGCAGTCGGGCAACGGCCGCGAGGGCGGCCGCTGGGGCATCGAGGACTTTCTCGAGGTGAAGTCGATCAGCGGCTGGCAGCCCGACGTCGAAGGCTGATCCTGAACTGCCCTCTCCCGCGAGGGGAGAAGGCATCTTTCAGCGATAGGTCGGATAGCGCTGCGCCAGCACCGAGACGCGCTGGCGGGCCGCCTCATCCGCGCTTGAGCCGCGGTCCAGTTCTTCGATGACGTCGGCGATGATATTGCCGATCTCGGCGAAATCCGCTGCATCGAGCCCGCGCGTGGTGGCCGCCGCCGATCCCAGCCTGAGGCCCGACCAGTCGGCCGGCCGGCCCGCGTCGAACGGCACCGGGTTCTTGTTGGAGATGATGCCGGCGGCATGGAGCGCATCTTGCACCGCCTGGCCCTTGAGGCCCTTGCCGCGCAAGTCGAGCAGCACGATATGGGTATCGGTGCCGCCGGAGATGATGGCGATCTGGCGCTCCATCAGCGCCTTGGCCAGCGTCCGCGCATTGGCCTGTACCCTCTTGCCGTAGTCGCGGAACTCGGGTCTTAGCGCCTCGCCCAGGCAAACCGCCTTGGCGGCGATCACCTGGGTGTGGATAGAGCCCTGCACGCCCGGGAATACCGCCGATTGCAGCTTTGGCCCCCAGCTCTCGTCGCGAGCAAGGATCACCCCGCCGCGCGGGCCTCTCAGCGTCTTGGTGGTGGTGCAGGTGACGATGTCGGCATGCGGCACCGGCGACATATGCACGCCCGCTGCCACAAGTCCGGCGATATGGGCCATGTCCACCAGCAACCGCGCCCCGGTCCTGGCCGCAATCTCGGCAAAGCGCTGAAAGTCGAGCTCGCGTGGATAGGCCGAGCCACCGGCGATGATGAGCCGCGGCTTCACCGCCTCGGCCTGGCGTTCGACCGCGTCGTAGTCGATGAGGCCCGTCTCTCGCTCGACCCCGTAATTGTGGGCCTCGAACCAGCGCCCCGACAGGTTGGCCTTGTAACCGTGGCTCAGGTGCCCGCCGGCCGCCAGATCGAGGCTCAGGACCTTGTCGCCGGGCTTCACCAGCGCAAAGAAGGCCGCGAGGTTGGCCTGGCTGCCGGAATGCGGCTGCACGTTGGCATAGGCCGCGCCGAACAGCTCTTTCGCCCTGTCGATCGCCGCCTGCTCGGCGATGTCGGCGAATTCCCCGCCGCCATGGAAACGGTTGCCGGGATAGCCCTCCAGCGTCTTGTTGGTGAGCTGGTGCCCGAGCGCATCGAGCACGGCCCGCGACACCATGTTTTCCGACGCGATGAGCTCGATCTGGTTCTGCTGACGCTCTTCCTCTCCGCCCAGCGCCCCGGCGATCAGCGGGTCGGTGGCGCTCAACGGGTCGGTGAAAAAACCGCTCATGACGGCGGAGGTCCTATCTTGTCCGGCTGGGCGGCGACGAAGGCATCGAGCTTTTCCGCCTCACCGGCGATGCGCGCGACGATCGGCATGGGCGTCAGGTCCACGCCCCAGCGCTTGGCGTTATAGAGTTGCGGGATGAGGCAGATGTCGGCAAGTCCCGGCCGCTCGCCATGGGCAAAGCGGCCGGTCGCCGGATGCTTGAGCAGCTTTTCCACCGCCCACAGGCCGCGCGGGATGAAGTGGCGCATCCACGCCGTCTTCGCCTCATCGCCGCCGCCCGCCATCTCGGCAACCTGGTTGGCGACCGAGAGGTTGCACACCGGGTGGATCTCCATGGCGACGGCATAGGCGAGGGCGCGCAAACGAGCCCGCTCGGGCGCATCGTCGGGCAGGAACCGCGCCTCGGGGCGGGTTTCGTTCAGATATTCGATGATCGACAGCGATTGGGTAAGGCGCAGTCCGTCGATGTCGAGCACCGGCACCAGCCCTTGCGGATTGCGCGCAAGGTGTTCGTCTGACCGATGGGCGCTGGTGACGAGATTGACCGCCACCGCGCGGTAGGCGATGCCGCAAAGATTGAGCGCGATGCGCACCCGGTAGCTCGCCGACGAGCGCCAGTAATCATAGAGCACCACTTCTGTCATAGGACCCCCACCGGTGTCATCCTCGGGCTTGACCCGAGCACTCAGGAGCCACAGGCGAATGCCATGTCGTGTGCTCCGGGCCCTCGGGTCAAGCCCGAAGATGACACGGAGGGAGGGCCTATGTCACTGTCTCGTGCGCACTCTCCGCCGCCGCAACGAGGGCCTCTCGCAGCACCGCCCCATCGCCGATCTGGTTGGCGAGGATGAAGATCAGGCGGGCGTTGATGGCATCGCTCTCAGGCTTGCTACGCCCCTCGTGCAGCGCAATCAGCGCGGCGTAGAAATCATCCGCCTTTGCGATATTTGGTTTGGTGTTGAGTGCGCTCATGCCTTCATCCTCATCCATGTCCGACAGCCCGCGCGATGGCGGCCTTGACGGCGGCGGCATCGAATGTCGTCCAGCGTGCCGCCACGTGCTGGTCGGGGCGCAACAGATAGACCCCGCTCCAGGCCTTGCCCAGCCAGCGGTCGGCGAGCGCACCCGAAGGATCGTCGTTGACCGACACGTCCACGCGCTCGACCGCGATGGTGTTAGCCTCGATGCGCTCGGGCGCTTCGGCGTCGATGGTCAGCAGCTGGAAGCGCCCGCCCAGCCGATCGAGCAGCCAGCCATTGCCGATGGGGGCATCGAGCGCCGGCGCGCCCGGCCGTGTGGCAACCGGCAGGTCGGTTGTGTCGGGACCGTTGAGCGGCGAGCCGTCATGGATGCAGGGAACGGAAAGACGCCCGGAATTGACTAGCGGCCGGGCGAAGGCGAACTTTTCCGAAAGATCGAGAACAGCGTTGCGGAACAGCCGGCTGACATCCGATTTCGGCGTGATGAACTCGGTGGAACGGGTGGAGTTCAAAATGTTCTCATCCGCGGCCTGAACGCGCTCGACGTCATAGCTGTCGAGCAGGGCATCGGGCGCCAGCCCTTCCACAACCAGCTTCAGCTTCCAGGCCAGATTGTCGGCGTCCTGCACGCCGGAATTGGCCCCGCGCGCGCCGAAGGGCGAGACCTGATGCGCCGCATCGCCGGCAAAGATCACCCGGCCATGGCGGAATTTCTCCATGCGCCGGCACTGGAAGGTGTAGATCGACACCCATTCGAGATCGAACTCGATTGCCTCGCCCAGCATCGCCTTGAGGCGCGGGATGACGTTTTCCGGGCGCTTTTCCTTCTCCCGGTCGATGTCCCAACCCAGTTGCAGGTCGATGCGCCAGACATTGTCGGGCTGCTTGTGCAGAAGGCCCGACTGGCCGCGGTTGAACGGCGGGTCGAACCAGAACCAGCGTTCGGTGGGAAAGTCGGCGTGCATCAACACATCGGCGATGAGGAAGTTGTCCTCGAACACGCGTCCCGTGAAATCGAGCCCCATGAGGGCACGCACCGCCGAGTTGGCCCCGTCGCAGGCGATCAGCCAGTCGGCCTCCAACCGGTAGGGACCTTCGGGTGTCTCGACGGTGAGGGCGACATGATCGGGCTTTGCCTCAAGCCCCGTGATCTTGCTCTGCCCGCGCAACTCGATGGGCTGGTCTTCGCCTGCAAGCTCATGCACCCGGTCGGCCAGGAATTTCTCGAAATAGTATTGCTGCAGGTTGATGAAGGCCGGTCGCCTCTGCGTCGTCTGGGGCGACAGGTCGAACTCGTAGACCTGGCGATCGTCGAAGAACACGCGGCCCCGATCCCACCGTACACCCTTGTCCACCAACCGCTCGCCGCAGCCGAGACGGTCGAGGATTTCCAGCGTGCGCTTGGAAAAGCAGATGGCGCGCGAGCCCCAGCTCACCCGGTCGTTTTCATCGAGCACCACGACGGGAATGCCGTGATAGGCAAGATCGAGCGCTGCCGCGAGCCCCACCGGCCCGGCACCCACCACCACCACCTTGTGCCTCACGGGCGCCTTGGCGTCCTGATCGGGCGAGCGCCGATAGGGATAAAGCGGCGTCTCGAAAATCCTCGTCATGGCCTAGGGCCTGTTGACAGGTACGGTTGCGGCGCTGGCGTAGCCCATTTCGTTTCTGGCTAGCTTTGAGCGGCGCCGTAGGCCCCACCCCTTCAAGCCGCTCAAAGTGACGTCCAGAAGCGAAATGGGCCACGTCCCTTCGGGATTTGGCAGGATTGGCCCATCTTCACGCGGCTTCGTCGTCGAATATGCCAGCATGTCCTTCCTCCTCAGCCACGCAAATCTGAGCCAATCCTGCCAAACCGGCACCACAACCGTACCTGTCAACAGGCCCTAACCCTGGAGCGCTTCCCACATCTGCTTGTCGCGCTCTGCCGTCCAGATGCGCGGGGTGTCGATGTCGCGCGCCTCGTCATAGGCGCGCGACACGTTGAACGGCAGGCAGTGTTCGTAGATGGCATAGTCCGCGAACTTGGGATCGCAGGCCACGCGGCAGGCGTCCCAGGCGTCTTTGAGCGAGCCGCCGCCCTTGGCCACCCGGGCGACGGACAGATAGGTGGCGTTGACGAAATCGGCGGTCAGATCGAGGGCCTCGTTCACCTTGGCTTCCCCGACAAGCGCATCGCCGCGGCCGGGCGCGATGGCATCCGGGTTGAAACGGCGGATCGCTTCCAGCGTTCCCGGCCAGTCGTGGAAATGCCCGTCGCCGCAATAGCAGGCCGACTTGTACTCCACGATATCGCCGGTGAACATCACATTGGCATCGGGCACATTGGCGACGATGTCGCCGGCGGTATGGGCGCGGCCCAGCCACATGAGATCGACCCGGCGCTTGCCCAGATAAAGGCTCATGCGTCGGGAAAAAGTCTGGGTCGGCCAAGTGAGGCCGGGGATCGAATTCATGCCCCTCGAACAGGCGGGGAAAGCGGGCGAATTCGGAATCCCAGTCCTCCTGCCCCCGCTCGGCCACCATGGCGCGGGCGGCCTCAGACATGATGATCTCGCTTGCCTTGTAGGCGGAAGCGCCGAGCACCCGCACGGCGTGGTAATGCGACAGCACCACGTGCTTGATCGGCTTGTCGGTGACGCTGCGGATGTGCTCGATCACCTTGTTTGCCAGGCGCGGCGTTGCCTGGGCATCGACGATCATCACGAACTCATCGCCGATGATGACGCCGGTGTTGGGATCGCCCTCGGCGGTGAAGGCCCAGAGTCCCGCGCCAATCTCGGAAAAGGTGATCGTTTTTTCTTTGGTGTCGCCGGTGGAGGCGAAGGACTTGGCCATCAATCAGGCTCCCTTGTATGGCTCGACCGTCTGCTCGATGGTCCCGAAAATCGACCGGCCCTCGGCATCCAGCATCTCGATGCGCACCGTGTCGCCGAAGCGCATGAAGGGGGTCTTGGGCGCACCGTCGCGGATGGTTTCGATCATGCGGATTTCGGCGATGCAGGAATAGCCCCTGCCGCCTTGCGCCACCGGCCGGCCAGGCGAATCGTCGGCATCCTTGTTGGAGATGGTGCCCGAGCCGACGATCGAGCCGGCCGAAAGCGGTCGCGTCTTCGCTGCATGGGCGATGAGGGTGGGAAAGTCGAAGGTCATGTCCTCGCCGGCTTCTGCTCGCCCGAACGGTGAGCCGTTGAGGTCGACCCGCATGGGCAGGTTGAGCTTCGCCCCGTCCCAGGCCGCGCCCAGTTCATCCGGCGTCACCGCGACGGGCGAGAAGGCCGATGAGGGCTTGCCCTGAAAGAAGCCGAAGCCTTTCGCCAGTTCGGCCGGAATGAGCCCGCGCAGCGAGACATCGTTGACCAGCATGATGAGACGGATGCCTTCGCGCGCCTCCTCAATGCTCGCCCCCATGGGTACATCGCCGGTGATGACGGCGACCTCGGCCTCGAAGTCGATCCCCCAGGCCTCGTCCGCCAGCTGGATGGCCTCGCGCGGATCGAGGAAGGCATCCGATCCGCCCTGATACATCAGCGGATCGCTCCAGAAACTCTCCGGCAGTTCGGCCCCGCGCGCCTTCCGCACCAGTTCGACATGGTTCACATAGGCCGAGCCGTCGGCCCATTGATAGGCGCGCGGCAGGGGCGAGCGGCAGCGCGTCTCGTCGAAGGCTCGCCGTCGAAGCGGCCGAGGGAGAGCTCATCGCCGAATTCGCGCAAAGGACCGCAACCCTTTCCCAGTCATCGAGCGCATGTTGCAGTGTCGAGGCGATATCACCGGCCGGGGCGCAGCGTGTCAGATCGTCGACACGCACACCAGCCGGCCGTCGCGGCTGCCGTCATTGAGGCTTGCGAGTTTCATGGCCGGCCTTCGGGGGTGCCGTCGAATTGTTTTTCGAGGCCGGTCCAGCAATCGATGTAGTCGTCCTGCAAGGTCTCCAGCTCCGCTGCATAGCGCGTCAGGTGCTGGGGATAGCGCGTCTCGAACATGAAGGCCATGGTGTCGGCGAGCTTCATCGGCTTGAGGTCGACGCTGGAAGCCTTGGTGAAGGCATCGAGATCCGGCCCGTGCGGCAGCATGCAGTTGTGCAAGGACATGCCGCCGGGAACGAAGCCCTCCTCCTTGGCATCGTAGCGCCCGTAGATCAGCCCCATGAACTCCGACATGATGTTGAGGTGATACCACGGCGGGCGAAACGTGTGCTCGGCCACCATCCAGCGCTCGGGAAAGATGACGAAGTCGATATTGGCGGTGCCCTCCTCGCCCGAGGGCGCGGTGATGACGGTGAAGATTGACGGGTCGGGATGGTCGAACAACAGCGCCCCCACCGGCGAGAAGGTGCGCAGGTCGTATTTGTAGGGCGTGTAGTTGCCGTGCCAGGCGACCACGTCGAGGGGGGAGTGGCCGATCTCGGTGACAAAAAACTTGCCGCACCATTTGACCGTCATGGTGCAGGCGCTGTCCTTTTCCTCATACGCCGCCACCGGCGTCTTGAAGTCGCGCGGGTTGGCGAGGCAGTTGGCGCCGATGGGGCCGCGGTTGGGCAGGGTGAACTTGGCGCCGTAGTTCTCGCAGAGATAGCCGCGCGCCGGCCCGTTCAGCAGCTCCACCTTGAACTTCATGCCGCGCGGGATGATGCAGATCTCGCCCGGGCTCACCTCCATGCGCCCGAGCTCGGTGAAGACGCAAAGCCCGCCGTCCTGCGGCACCACCAGCATCTCGGCATCGGCATTGTAGAAATACTCATCCACCATCGACTGGTTCACCATGAAGACGCTCACCGCCATGCCGGTCTGGGTATTGACGTCGCCGGCGGTGGTCATGGTGCGGATGCCGGTGAGGAAGGTGGTGGCCTCGTTGGGCATGGGCGGCGGGCCCCAGCGCAGCTGGCCGAGCGGCAGATCGTGCTCATCCAGCGCCGGCGCCGTCTTCCAACACGGCAGTTCGGTCTTCGCAAAGCGCGAGGTATGGCGCACCGAAGGGCGCATGCGGTAGAGCCACGAGCGCTCGTTGGTGCCGCGCGGGGCGGTGAAGGGCGAGCCGGAAAGCTGTTCGGCATAAAGCCCGTAGGCGCAGAGCTGCGGCGAGTTCTGGCCCTGCGGCAGGGCGCCGGGCAAGGCCTCGGTCTCGAAATCGTTGCCGAAACCGGGCATATAGGCTTGGGTCATGACGGGCTCCTTGCAAAATCGGGCGACAAAGGCATGAGGGCATCTTGTGGCGGCGATTATGCAACTTTCAACCGCAAAAGGCACCGCCCGGCGACGACCTTGACGAAAAGGACGCCCATGTCAGACTGCGCAACCGATTTGCATTGAAACGAGGAGAACATATCCCATGCGGGCTCGCCGCCTCATCGCCACACTGACCGCCATCGCCGCCGGGGTTCTCACCATCGGACCCGCGGCTGCGGAATGCAGCAACACCGGCAGCTTCGATGCCTGGTTGCGTGGGTTCGAGCAGGAAGCCCTGGGGCAGGGCATATCGCGCCAGGTGGTGAGTGAGGCGCTCGACGGGCTGAGCTTCGACCCCAGGGTCGTCAAGTTCGACCGCCGCCAGGGTGTGTTCTCGCAGACCTTCCTCGAATTCTCCGGCCGCATGGTGTCGGGCTACCGGCTGAAGATCGGGGCCAAGAAGCTGAAGCAGTACGCCGGCGTGTTCAACCAGGTGGAAAAACGCTTCGGCGTGCCGCGCGAGGTCATCACCGCCTTCTGGGCGCTGGAGACCGACTTCGGCGCCAATATGGGCGACTTCTCCACCCTGCGCTCGCTGGCGACCCTTGCCTATGACTGCCGCCGTCCGGAGGTCTTTCGCCCTCAGCTCATGGATGCCCTGCGCGTCGTGCAACGCGGCGATCTGCCGGTGAGCGATATGGTCGGCGCCTGGGCGGGCGAGGTGGGCCAGACCCAGTTCCTGCCGTCCGACTACTATGCCCGCTCGATCGATTTCGACGGTGACGGCCGGCGCGACCTGCGCCACAGCGTGCCGGACGTGCTCGCCTCCAGCGCCAACATGCTGAGCGAATTCGGCTGGCGCCGCGGCGAGCCGTGGCTGGAGGAGGTGAGGGTGCCGGCCAGCATGGACTGGAAGGAGGCCGGCATCGACATCACCCATCCGCGCAAGTACTGGGCGAGCCAGGGCGTGACCGGGCCGGACGGGCGTTCCATCAAGGCCGACGGTTTTCCTGCCTCTCTGCTCCTGCCCATGGGGCGCAACGGGCCGGCGTTTCTCGCCTACGCCAATTTCCAGCCGTTCCTGCAATGGAACCAGTCGCTGGTCTATGTGACGACGGCGGCCTATCTCGCCACCCGCTTTGCCGGCGCCCCGAAAGTCTCGCCCGGACGCGCGCCAGGTGGACAATCTCAGCGTCGCCGAGATCAAGGAGCTGCAGCACCTCCTGTCGCGCCGAGGCCATGACGTGGGCGGCATCGACGGCACCATCGGCTCGGCGACCCGGGCGGCGGTGAAGGACATGCAGATGAAGCTCGGCCTGCCGGCCGATGCCTATCCCGACCAGCAGTTACTGCAGCGCCTGCGCACCATGTGATGGCGGCGGGAGCGCCCGCCTGGGGGGCACCGCTTCCCGTCGATGACATCGCCGGCGAGATCGTCACTGCCCTTGCGGAGAAGACCAATGCGGTGCTTGTGGCCGAGCCGGGCGCCGGCAAGACCACACGCCTGCCGCTCTATCTCATGCAGGCCGAATGGCTCGGCGGACGCAAGATCGTCATGCTGGAGCCGCGCCGGCTCGCCACCCGCGCCGCCGCCCGCCGGCTGGCCCAGAGCCTCGGCGAGCAACCGGGCGGCAGGGTCGGCTATGCGGTACGCTTCGAGCGCCGTATCGGCTCCGGCCACGAAAATCGAGGTGGTGACCGAAGGCGTTCTCGCAAGGCGCATCCAGAAGGACCCCGAGCTTTCCGGCATCGGTCTCGTCATCTTCGATGAGTTCCATGAACGCAGCCTCGATGCCGATCTCACCCTGGCGCTGGCGCTCGATGTCCAGGCCTCGATCCGCCCCGACCTGCGCATCCTTGTGATGTCGGCAACGCTCGATACCGCCCCGCTGTCCACCCTCCTCGGTGGCGCGCCGGTGACGGACGTCGAGGGTCGCACCTATCCCGTCGAGGTTCGCTACCTGCCGCCCTCGGGGCGGGGGCGGCTTGAGGATGAGGTTGTGCGGGCGGTGCGGACGGCGCTGGCCGAGACGGCATCGGGCGTTCTCGTCTTCCTGCCGGGCGAGGCGGAAATCCGCCGCGCTACCGAACGGTTGAGCAATGCCGGCCTCGGAGGCGACATCGACATCATGCCGCTCTATGGCGCCTTGACGGGCGAGGAGCAGGACAAGGCCATCCAGCCCTCGCCGCCCGGCCGGCGCAAGGTGGTGCTGGCGACCACCATCGCCGAAACCAGCCTCACCATCGAAGGCATCGCCGCAGTGATCGATTGCGGCTTCAAGCGCGCACCGCGCTTCGATGCGAAAAGCGGCATGGCGCGGCTGGAGACGGTGCCGGTGTCGCAAGGCTCCGCCACCCAGCGCGCCGGCCGCGCTGGCCGTTTGGGCCCCGGCCTGTGCTACCGCCTGTGGGACGAGCGCAAGACCCGGTCCCTGCCCGAACATGACACGCCGGAAATCCTCGCCACCGATCTGGCACCCCTGCTGCTCGATCTCGCCGCATGGGGCGTGAGCGCGCCGAAAGACCTCAAATGGCTCGATACCCCGCCGCCGGCCGCTCTTGCCCAGGCGCGCGATGTCCTCACGGCCCTCGGCGCGCTCGATGCCGATGGCGCGATCACGCCCCTGGGCCGGCGCATGGCGGCGTTGCCGCTGCATCCTCGCCTCGCCCACATGGTTCTCGAAGGCGCCCGCGTGGGCATGGGCCGGCGGGCAGCGGTGATGGCAGCACTTCTGGCCGAGCGCGACATCGTGCGCCGGCGCACCGGCAGTGATCTTGCCGAACGCCTTGCTCTTGCCCTCGATGGAGAGGCGAAGGGTGCGGATATCGACCGTGGCGCGCTGGCGCGGGTACGCGCCGCCGCCAGGCAGATCGCCGCCATCGCGGGTGTCACTGCCGCCGACACCGGCGGCGATGCCGGCCTCCTGGTGGCGCTCGCCTATCCCGACCGCATCGCCATGCGGCGCGGTGCGGGCGGGCGCTATCTCATGGCCTCGGGCGGCGGCGCGGTGCTGGACGAGGCCGACCCGCTGGCCGGCGAAAAATTCCTCGCCGTGGCGCTCACTGACGCAAGGCCGGGCGATTCCCGCATCTTCCTCGCCGCCCGTCTCGATGAAACCGCGCTGGAGCAGAATTTCGCCGCCTCGATCACATCTGCCGACGAGATCGTATGGGACGACCGGGCGGGCGCGGTGAAGGCGCGGCAGATCCGCCGTCTGGGGGCTTTGTCCTTGAGTGAAAAGCCGTTGCCCGAGGCCGATCCGGAACGTATCGCCGATGCGCTGATCGCTGGCCTTCAGGCGGCCGGACCCGATGCATTGCCGTGGACCCCGGCGGCGCGCGGGCTGCAAAGCCGGCTCATCTTCGTCAAGCGGCATTGCCCCGAGGACGACTGGCCCGATGCCGGCGACGCCGCATTGTTGGCGTCTCTCAAGGACTGGCTGAAGCCGCACATCGCCGGGATCATGCGCCTGAGCGATCTTGGCCGGCTCGATCTGGCAGGGCTGTTGCGTGACCGCCTCACCTGGCAGCAGCGCCGGCGCCTCGACGAGCTGGCGCCTGAGCGCTTGCGCATCCCGTCAGGCGCCGAGGTGCGCCTCGATTACGGTGAAGAGGTGCCGGTGCTGGCAGCCCGCCTGCAGGAGCTTTTTTCAATGCACGAGACGCCGCGCATCGCCGGCGGGCGGGTGGCCGTGAAGGTGGCGCTCCTGTCGCCGGCCGGGCGGCCGCTCGCCATCACCCAGGACCTGGCGAGCTTCTGGCGGGGCGGCTACCAGCAGGTGCGCGCCGAGACGCGCGGCCGCTATCCCAAGCACGCCTGGCCCGAGGACCCGCTGAGCGCCAGGCCTGTCGCCCCCAACCGGCCACGATAAGGCGATTATTTGTGGTCGCGCAAAGCCGTCATGGCGCCGATGCTGCGCGCCTCCCACACGCCGCGCCCGATGGCGCGGGCAAGGCAGTCGGCGGCCATCTCGCCGGCAATGCCGAGATGGAGCGCGCGCGGCTCCGGCAGCGGCCTTGCACCCGTCGCCAGCGCGATGACGGTATCGCCGTCGAAGGGTGTGTGGACGGGCTTGATGGCGCGCGCCATGCCGTCGGCGGCCATGATGGCGAAGCGCCGCGCCTCCGCCTTGGAGAGCCTGGCATCGGTCGCCACCACGGCAATGGTGGTGTTGGCGCCGGCGCTCGCGCCGCCCCGTTCGGCCTTGCTCCAGGCAAGCACCGGCGGCGGGCCGGATGAGGCCTTGATCGCCTTCATCGGCCCCATCTCGTCGCCCACGGCAAGCCCGCGCGCCCACAGATTGCCGCTGCGCGGATCGGCGGGCGAGCCGAAACTGTTCACCGCCACCAGCGCGCCGACGGTCACGCCATCGAGCACCGCCGAAGCGCTGCCGAGCCCGCCCTTGAACATGCCGGCACCGGCGCCCAGCCCCGCGCCGAAATTGCCGAGGGCGAAGTCCTGCGTGGCGTTTTCCGCCGCGGCGATGCCCAGCGCCCGGTAGGGCGGCGTGTCGCCCCAATCCTTGTCGCCGCCATTCTTCAGATCGAACAGGATGGCCGACGGCACCACCGGGCAGGGCAGGGGCTGCTCGCCGAAGGCAAAGCCGATACCCTTGCCAGCCAGCCACGAGACCACCCCGCCGGCTGCGTCGAGCCCGAACACCGAGCCCCCCGACAGCACCACGCCATGCACCGCATCGACCAGGTTTTCGGGCACCAGCGCATCCATGTCGCGCGTTCCCGGCGCCCCGCCGCGCACATCGGCGGCAGCGAGCACCTCGCGCTCGGGCAGGATGACCGTCACCCCGCTGAGGGCGCGCTCATCCCCGGCATGGCCGACCCTGAGCCCGGCGACATCGGTGATGAGATTGCGCGGTCCGGGCCGCGCGGCGTTGCGTGTCGGCATGGCTTCGAGCCTAGTCTTGCTGCGCGCTCACGGTCAATTGCACAAAGCATCCGCTGTCATTAGTCTTCCTCGCCATGACAGCGCTTCATCGCCGTATCGCCGGCCTTGTCCTCGTCGTCGTTATCGCGCTTCTGCCCGCGGCCTGCGGCAAGGCGCAGCGCCAGGGCATGGTGTCGACCGCCAACCCGCACGCCACGGCGGCGGCGATCGAAATCCTCAATGAGGGCGGCAACGCGCTCGATGCCGCCATCGCCGCGCAGATGGTGCTGGGACTGGTGGAGCCGCAATCCTCCAGGCCTCGGCGGCGGCCTCTTCCTGCTCTACTGGGACAAGGCGAAGAAAAAGCTCACCGCCTGGGACGGGCGCGAGAAGGCCCCCGCCAAAGCCGGCCCCGACCTCTTCCTCGATGCATCGGGTGAGCCGCTGAGCTGGTGGAACGCCTCCATCGGCGGCCGCCCGGTGGGTGTCCCCGGCGCCGTGGCGGCCCTGTGGGCGGCGCACGAGCGCGACGGACACCTCGCATGGGCAAAGCTGTTCCAGCCGGCGATCAGGCTGGCCGAGAGCGGCTTTTCGGTCAGCCCCCGTCTCAACGAGCTCATTGCCTCGCAACCGCGCCTGGCCGCCGACCCCGCCGCCCGCGCGCTCTATTTCGTGCCCGATTCTTCGAAGCAGAGGCGGCTATGCGCCCCGTCCCGTCGGCGATGTCCTGACGAATCCGGCCTACGCGGCAACCCTGAAGCTCATCGCCGCGGGCGGCGCCGATGCCTTCTACAAGGGGCCGATCGCCAGGGCTGTCGTCGATGCCGTGGCGAACAATGCCTTCGGTCCCGGCCTGATGACGCTCGCCGATCTCGCCGCCTACAAGTCGGTGCCGCGCCAGGCCGTCTGTGCGCCCTACCGCGTCTACCGGGTGTGCGGCATGCCGCCGCCGTCCTCCGGCGGCCTGACGACGGACATGATCCTGCGGCTGCTGGAGCCCTACCGCATGGGCGGGCTGAAACCCAATAGCGTCATGGCGGTGCATCTTTTGACGCAAGCCAGCCGTCTCGCCTTCGCCGACCGCAACCGCTACATGGCCGACAGTGATTTCGTCCACGTGCCCATGGCGGGCCTGCTCGACCGGCATTACCTGAGATCGCGCGACCTGCTGATCGACCCCGGCCACGACATGGGCAAGGCCGAGGCCGGCAATCCACCTGAGGCGAGTGCCCGTCTGGCCCCCTCCGGGCCGCTCGTCGAGCATGGCACCAGCCATCTCTCCATCGTCGATGCATCCGGCAACGCCGTCTCCATGACCACCACTGTCGAGCAGCCCTTCGGCGCCCACATCATGGCGGCGGGCTTCATCCTCAACAACCAGCTCACCGACTTCTCCTTCCGCCCGGAAAAGAACGGATTGCCCGTCGCCAACCGGGTGGAGGCGGGAAAGAGGCCACGCTCGTCCATGGCGCCGACGCTGGTGTTCGGGCCCGACGGCAAGCTTTTTGCCGCCATCGGCTCGCCCGGCGGCAGCCGCATCATCGGCTTCGTCGCCCAGTCGCTCATCGCCCTCATCGACTGGCACATGACCATGCAGCAGGCGGTCGCCCTGCCGCACGCCGTCAACCGCAACGGCGCCACCGAGCTCGAAGCGGAAACCCCCATCGTCGCCGATGCACCCGCCCTCATGCTCATGGGCCATGACGTTCAGGTGAAGCGGCTCAATTCCGGCCTGCACGGCATCCGCATCGTCGAAGGAGTCAAGGACGGCGGCGCCGACCCGCGCCGCGAAGGCGTTGTGGCGGTAACGAAGCCGTAAGGCGGCAACCGAAGCCTCACGCCATCTTCTGGCCGCGCCGGCCGGAATGCAGCTCACTCACCCGGTCGGGGACGGTGAGGCGGAAGACGGTGCCCTCGACGGAAGCGGTGAGCAGCTCGATCTCGCCGCCATGGGCGCGCGCCAGTTCGCGCGCGATGGAAAGCCCCAGCCCCGTGCCGCCCGAGCGCGCCGAGCCGCGAAAAGCCTCGAACAGGTGCTCGCGCACCCGCTCGGGCACCCCCGGCCCGTTGTCGGCGACCTCTATGGTGGCCACCCCGCCCTCGCGCCAGCCGCGCAAGCGGATGACGCCGTCTTCGCTTGCCGCATGCTCCTCGATGGCATCGACCGCATTGCGCACCAGATTCATCAAGATGCGAAACAGGTGGTCGCGGTCGGCGTCGATCTCCATGGCCGGAGTGATGTCGTTGTAGATTACCACCCGGCTGGAGGCCTGGATGACGGCGGCATCGACCACCTCGTCGACAAGGGCGGCGAGCTCGAAGCGCTCGCGCCGCGGCGGTGCCTCCTGCACCCGCCCGTATTTCAGCGTCTGGGCACAGAAATCGATGGCGCGGTCGAGCGATGAGATGAGTTTCGGGGCAAAGCGTCTGACCGTCGGGTCGTCCACCATGGAGAGGCGGTCGGAGATGAGGTGCGCCGAGGCGAGCATGTTGCGCAGATCGTGCGACACCTTGGAGACGGCAAGCCCCAGGGCCGCCAGCCGGCTCTTCTGCTGTAACAGGCCGTGCAGTTCGCCCTGCATCTTGGCGAGTTCGCGTTCGGCCATGCCGATCTCGTCGGCGCGCGCTTCCGGCTTGACGATGCGCTCGGCATCCTCTGGATCGGCGCTGAAGCGTTGCATGGCGCCAGTGAGCGCGCGGATGGGGCGCACCAGCACCCGGTGCAGCGCCACGTAGGCAAGCGTCGCCACGATCATCGACAGGATCACCGACAGGGTGAGAATGTTGACGGAGTAGCGCAGCATCGCCGCCCTTAAAGGGGCCTCGTCCATGCCGATCTCGATGAAGTCTCCCGCCATGTTGGGCGGCTTGTCGACCACGCTGATCATGCGGTTGCCGCCCACCGCCAGCGTCATCAGCGCCTCGGTGATGCGGTCGACCCAGTTGCCGGTGCGCAGATCGAAGGAGGCATCGATCTCGCCCGGCATGTCCGACTTGAGCACCAGTTGGCGCGCCGCGCCGCGCTTGAGCGCCACCACGTGCACGCCGGCGCTCATCAACAACTCATGGCGCAGTTCGTCGGAGACTTTCTGGTTGGGCGCGGCATCGCCCACCAGCGCGGCGATCTCGGCCATGGCGATGCGCTGCTTCAGCCAGGTCACGCGGAAATTGGCGATGGAGGGCAAGAAGATCAGCACTTCGCCCACCATCACGAACAGCACCGTGAGGGCGAGAACCTTGCCCGACAGGCCGCGCAGCCACGGCACCCGCCGGGTCGCATCCCTGTCGGCCGATTGCTCGCTGTCCACCGGTTTCTCGCTCATCGCCGCATCAATATACTACGCTGACGCTGGGATTGCGTGCGTCCTCTCACCCCAGCCACTTGAGCCACCCGATCAGGCGGCGCACGAAGGGCCGGCGCGGCAGGTCGGCATAATAGCTCACCGCCACCTTGCGGTTGATCTCGGCCAGCGTCGGATAGGGCACCACGGTGCTCGCCATGGCGCGGATATTGAGCCCGGCAGAGATGGCCAGCGACCACGCCTGGACGAGTTCGCCAGCCTGGTCCCCGACAATGCCCGCTCCAAGGATTTTCCCGCGCCGGTCGGTGATGACCTTGATGAGGCCTTTGGTGGCCCGCTCGGCCTGGGCGCGGTCGCTGTCGGCGAACGGGGCCTTGAGCACCTTGATGCCGCCATGGCGCTGGCGCGCGGCGGCCTCATCGAGGCCGACATGGGCCAATTCGGGATCGGTGAAGGTTGCCCACGGCATCAGGTCGGGGCGGTTGGTGGCAGGCAGGCGGAACAGCGCGTTGCGGATGACCAGGCCGGCGTGATAGCCGGCCACATGGGTGAACTGCAGCCCGCCGGCCACATCGCCGATGGCATAGACCCTGCGGTTGGAGGTGCGCATGCCCTTGTCGACGCTGATGCCCCTTGCATCGAAGGCGATGCCGGCGGCCTCCAGGCCGAGGCCATCGGTTATCGGCTTGCGGCCGGCTGCGACCAGCAAATGCGAGCCTTGCAGGCGGCGGGGCTTGCCGTCCTCGGTGATGTCGACCGTAACGCCCGACCTGGCGCGGCTGACCTTGTCGACCTTGATGCCCGCAAGGATTTCGACGCCCTCATGGCGTAACTGTGCGAGGACGAAAGCGGCCAGTTCGGGATCGTCCTTGGCGAGCGGCGTGAAGGCTTCGAGCACCGTGACTTCGGACCCCAGCCGCCGATGCGCCTGGGCCATCTCCAGGCCGATGGGGCCGGCGCCGATGATCACCAGATGGCGCGGCAGCTCACGGTTCGCGAACAGGGTCTCGTTGGTCAGATACTCCGCTTCGGCAAGACCCGGGATGGGCGGCGCCGACGGCCGCGAACCGGTGGCAATGACGAAGCGGCGGGCGTGGATGCGCTTGCCCTCCGCTTCGACCTCGCTGGCCGAAACGAAGCGGGCGGCGGCGCGGATGACGGTGACGCCAAGCCCCTCGAAGCGTTCCTGCGAATCGATCGGCGCGATGGCGGCGATGACGCCGTGGACATGGTCCATGACGGCGCCATAGTCCACCTTGGGCACCGCGGCGGCGATGCCGAAAGGAACGCCGCTCGAAAACGCGTGTGCATGGCGGGCCGCCGAGATCAGCGCCTTGGAGGGCACGCAGCCGTAATTGAGGCAGTCGCCCCCCATCCGGCCCTTTTCGATCAGCACCACCTTTTCGCCGAACTGGGCCGCGGCGGCAGCCACCGACAGGCCGGCCGAGCCAGCACCGATCACGCAGATGTCGCAGTCGAGAATATCCGCCATGGCCATCACTCTTGCCGCCCGGCACCGGATGCGGTGCCGTTGCCGGTCCGGTAGGTCCTGTAGCGCTTCCACATCACCGGAACGATGGCGATGACGCCGAGCGCGGCGAAGGCGGCGATCAGCTGCGGCGTGACGAGGGCGCTGGCGTCGAGGGCAAAGCTGCATTGCCCGGCGCCCTTGGCGGCCACGCACGCCTGATACGCTGCCTTTTGCGCCATGATGATGCTGTCGAGGCTGGCGCCCAGCGTTGCAAAGGCGAAGGTGGCTGGAATGATGCCGATGAAGGTGGAGAGCACGTAGGTGCGCGAACTGACGTTGAACAGGGCCGGTGCGATGTTCACCAGCCAGAACGGGAACAGCGGCACCAGGCGCAGGAAAAGCATGTAGTTGAAGGCATCCCGGCGAAATCCTTCGGCGAAGGCTTTGGCGCGCGAGCCGGCCTTTTCGGCCAGGAACGCCCCGAATGAGCTCTTGGCGACGAGGAAGATGATGGTGGCGCCGCCCGTGGCGGCAATGACCGTCGCCACCCCGCCGGTGATCCAGCCGAACAGGAAGCCGCCGAGGATGGTGAGAAGCACCCCGCCTGGCAGCGAAAGGGCGATGCAGGCGAAATAGACCAGCATGTAGCCGCCGAGCGCGGCAAGATAGTGGGCTTCGACCATGGCCTTGAGCCCGTCACGATGCTCGGCGATGCTGGAAAGCGTCAGATAGCGGGCAGCCCCGCCCGCCCACACCGCGATGATGGCGGCGATGAGGACGATGAGTGGCAGCCACTGGCGCCAGTGGCCTCGCCGTCCTTCCGATTGCGGGGAATGATCGCTCATGCGCTGTCCGGACCAGGTGTTGTTGCCAATCGAAATGTCCGCCCGACAACCAACGGGGCGGTCAGGCGTCGCACGATCCACCCGACCGCCGATGATACCAAGATAGCATGGCCCGACGAAAGAAATGCAGCCTCAAGGGCTTGTGATGGACAATTCAACGCCCGTGAGGACATGGCGAGGCCAGCGGCGCATCCGCCGCGTTGACTTGGGTTTCGGTTGTCCGTATAAGCCCGTGCGATCCTTGGACCTTGGGGGCTGAGAGCGCTCGCCTGCCCGCCGGTTTTCCACCTTCGGGAACGGCAAGGCGGTAGTGCTGCCGGGCAGGGTGGCCTCAAGACATTATTCGGAGACTGTCACCGTGAAACGGACTTATCAACCATCGAAGCTCATCCGCAAGCGTCGTCACGGCTTTCGTGCCCGCATGGCCACCAAGGGCGGCCGCCGCGTCATTGCCCGCCGCCGTCAGCGGGGCAGGGCCCGGCTGTCGGCCTGAGCGATTGGGCCCGGACCAGGCCTCAGCGGCGAGCCACCGCGAAAGCCCTTGGAGCCGGCATGGAACACATCAGGAAGCGCAAAGATTTTCTTGCCGCGGCTCGCGCATCGTCGCTGGCACGGGCCAGCCTTGTCTTGCAGGTGCGCAACCGCGGTGATGAAGCCCCGGCGCGTCTCGGCTTCACCACGACGAAGAAGCTTGGGATTGCCGTTCGACGCAACCGCATCCGCCGCCGCCTGCGCGCCGCCGCCCGGGCGGTGCTGGCTGAGCGCGCCCTGCCCGGTCACGACTATGTATTGATCGGGCGTTCGGCCACGGCTGATGTCAGTTTCGACCGGCTCCTTGCCGACCTCGAGAAGGCGGTCGACAAGCTTGAGCATGCGGCTCATATGAATGAGCGTGGCGGCGACCATGCGGCTCGCCGCCGTCCACACGACAACGGCCGTGAAGCGGCCAGCGAGGCCAAGCCATAATGGGCGACAACAAGAATTTCATCATCGCCATTGCCCTGTCCGTCGCCATCATCTTCGGCTGGCAGTATTTTTATGCCCAGCCGATGCTGCAAAAGCAGCGCCAGCAGGCCGCCCAGCAGCAGGCGACGAGCCAGCAGCAACAGCCCGCCACGCCGCAGCCCGGTGCCCAGCAGCCGGCGAGCCAGCCCGGCATCGTCACACCCGCCCCTCAGCCGGCGCCCGCCACCCAGGCCAGCGGCGCCGAGCCGAAGCCGCGTGACGCCGTCATCGCCGAGACCCCGCGCATCGCCATCGACACGCCCAGCCTCAACGGCTCGATCAACCTCAAGGGCGCCCTGCTCGACGATCTGCGCTTGCGGAAATACCACGAGACGGTCGATCCCAAGAGCCCGGAGATTGTGCTCCTGTCACCCTCCGGCTCGACCGAGGGCTATTTCGCCGAACAGGGCTATGCCGCGCCCGCCGGCACGAAGATCAAGCTGCCGGGATCGGATACCTTGTGGTCGGCGCCCGCCGATGCCGTGCTCAAGGTCGGCTCGCCCGTCACCCTCACCTGGGACAATGGCGAAGGGCTGACCTTCAAACGCACCATCTCGGTCGATCCCGAATTTATGTTCACCATCCAGCAGGAGGTGTCGAACACCGGCAGCCAGCCGGTCTCGCTCTTCGCTTATGGCCGGGTGCAGCGCCAGAGCGTGCCCAAGCTCACCGGCGTCTACGTCATCCACGAGGGTCTTATCGGGGTGCTCGACGGTAGCCTTGAAGAGATCAAGTACAAGGCCGCCAACGAGGAGACCGAGCCGGTGGTGAAGGTCTCCAAGGGCGGCTGGCTCGGCATCACCGATAAGTATTGGGCAGTCGCCGCCATCCCCGATCAGAAAAGCGACATTAAGGGCGAGTTCCGCCATATCCCCCAGGGCCAGAGCAACTTCTACCAGGCCGACTACCTGACGCAGAAGCCGCTGGTGGTGCAGCCGGGCGGGCAGGCCTCCTACCAGTCGCACGTGTTCGCCGGCGCCAAGGTGGTGCAAGTGGTCAACCATTACGACTCCAGCCTGCATATCGACCGCTTCGATTTGCTCATCGACTGGGGCTGGTTCTACTTCCTCACCAAGCCCCTGTTCTGGCTGATCGATCACATCCAGCGGGCGGTGGGCAATTTCGGCCTCGCCATCCTCATGGTCACCGTGTTGGTCAAGGCGCTGTTCTTCCCGCTGGCCTACAAGTCCTATGTCTCGATGAGCCAGATGAAGAAGCTGCAGCCGGAGCTGCAGAAGCTGAAGGAGCGCTTCCCCGACGACCGCGCCCGCCAGCAAAAGGAGATGATGGAGCTCTACAAGCGCGAAAAGGTCTCGCCGCTATCGGGCTGCGTGCCCATAGTCTTGCAGATACCGGTGTTCTTTGCCCTGTACAAGGTGCTGTTCGTCACCATCGAGATGCGTCATGCGCCGTTCTACGGCTGGATCAGGGACTTGTCGGCGCCCGACCCGACCACCGTCTTCAACCTCTTCGGCCTCATTCCGTGGACGCCGCCGCACTTCCTCATGATCGGTGTCCTGCCGCTCATCATGGGCGTCACCATGTGGGTGCAGATGAAGCTCAACCCGACGCCGCCCGATCCGGTTCAGGCGCAGCTCTTCAACCTGATGCCGATCATCTTTACCTTCATCCTGGCGCCGTTCCCGGCGGGGCTGGTGCTCTACTGGGCCTGGAACAACTCCTTGTCGATCATCCAGCAATACACCATCATGCGCCGCCAGGGCGTCAACGTGGACCTCCTCGGCAACATCCGCCAAAGCTTCGCCTTCCTGAAGAAGGGCGGAACGAGCTGACGGCGAAAACCCCATGAGCGAGCCACGCGACGACGGCCTCATCGAGACGGGCCGGGTGCTGTTTGCCGGGCCCGTCGATTTCCTCAAAGGCGTGGCGGGCATCGACCATCTCCCGCCCGCCTTCGAGCTGGAAGTGGCGTTTGCCGGCCGCTCCAATGTCGGCAAGTCGTCGCTGTTCAACGCCCTCACCGGGCGCAAGGAACTGGCGCGCACCTCAAACACCCCCGGGCGCACCCGCGAGCTCAACTATTTCACCGCGGGAAGCGGGCGCATCGCCCTGGTCGACATGCCGGGCTACGGCTATGCGCGGGCGGAAAAGAAGCTGGTGAAGGCCTGGCAGTCGATCATCATGGCCTATCTCAAGGGCCGGCCCAACCTGCGCCGCGTCTTCGTCCTCATCGATGCCCGCCACGGCATAAAGCCCATCGACATCGAAACCCTCGACCAACTCGATGAAGCAGCGGTGAGCTACCAGATCGTGCTGACCAAGGCCGACAAGCTCAAGACCGCCGAACGCGAGGCCATCGTTGAAAAGACGCAGGCCGCCATCGCCCGCCGTCCGGCCGCCTTTCCGCGCATCCTCATCACCTCGGCCGCCAAGGGCTGGGGCATCGAGGGATTGCGCGCCGAGATCGCCGAATTGTTGGGGTAATCACTTTGGCCGCCCGGCGCTTTCCGCTATAAGGCCCGCGCAAAGCCTCAAGGGAAGCCTCCGCCCCATGACCGCGACAATCGCCCATCAGGACATCGCCCGCATCCTCTCCGAGGCGCTGCCCTTCATGCAGCGCTACTGGGGCGAGACGGTGGTGGTGAAATATGGCGGCCACGCCATGGGCGATCCCGACCTCGCCCGCAAGTTCGCCTCCGACATCGTGCAGTTGAAGCTGTGCGGCATCAATCCGGTGGTGGTGCACGGCGGCGGCCCGCAGATCGGGCGCATGCTCGACAAGCTCGGCATCGCCTCGCGCTTCGAGGACGGCCTGCGCGTCACCGACGCTGCGACCATGGAGGTGGTCGAGATGGTGCTGGCCGGCTCCATCAACAAGGGCGTGGTTTCAGACATCCAGCGCGCCGGCGGCCGTGCCGTTGGCATCTCCGGCAAGGACGGCAACCTGTGCATGGCCGAAAAGCTCACCCGCACCAAGCGCGATCCCGACAGCAACATCGAAAAGGTGGTCGATCTCGGCTTCGTGGGCGAGCCCAAGAGCATCAATCCGGCCCTGCTCAGGACCATCCTCCAGTCCGACGCCATCCCCGTCATCGCCCCCATCGGCGTGTCGGCGGGCGGCGACAGCTACAACATCAACGCCGATACCTTCGCCGGCGCCATCGCCGATGCCATGAAGGCCAAGCGCCTGCTGCTTCTCACCGATGTTGCGGGCGTGCTCAACGCGAACAAGGGGCTCATCAGCGAATTGAAGGTGGCCGACGTCGCCGCGTTGGTGGCCGACGGCACGATCTCCGGCGGCATGATCCCCAAGGTGGAAAGCTGCGTTGCGGTGGTGCAGGGTGGCGTCGAAGGCGTCATCATCCTCGACGGGCGGGTCCCGCATTGCGTGCTGCTCGAACTCTTTACGCCGCACGGCGTCGGCACCCGGATCTCGTGAGCCATGGTAAGCGCACCCAGAGGCTTCGGTCACGTCGAGACCTGGATTTTTGATCTCGACAACACGCTTTATCCCGCCTCCTGCCGCCTGTTCGACCAGATCGACCAGCGCATGGGCGCCTTCATCGCCGATCTCCTGAAGGTTGACCGAGTGGAGGCCAAGCGTATCCAGAAGGACTATTTCTTTCGCCACGGCACCACCCTGCGCGGCCTGATGAGCGAGCACGGCATCGATCCCGACCTGTTCCTCGATTACGTGCACGACATCGACCACTCGCCGGTGCCGGCCAATGATGCGCTTGCTGAGGCGCTGGAGGGGCTGCCGGGCAGAAAGCTCATCTTCACCAACGGCACCGTCGATCACGCCGACAAGGTGATGCGCCGGCTCGGCGTCCACGGCCAGTTCCACGCCGTCTTCGACATCGTCCATTCCGACTACATCCCCAAGCCGGCGCGGGGTCCGTATGAGAAATTCATCTCCCGCCATGCCATCGATCCGGCGCGCGCCGCCATGTTCGAGGACATAGCCCGCAATCTCGAGGTGCCCGCGGCGCTCGGCATGACCACCGTCCTGGTGCGCGATGCCGCCAATGTCGACGGCACCCTTATCAACGTGCTCAACGGCGATGCCGAGGGCGCACCTTACGTCCACCATGTGACCGGCGACCTGGCGGCGTTCCTCGCCCCGCTCGCCCGCCACTGAAGCCTCAATCAAGGGGAGTTCGAGCATGAGCCATGCCCATCTTCAGGCCACCGTCGAAAAGGCCTGGGACGACCGCGAGACAATAACGACGACAACCGGCGGCGCGGTGCGCGAGGCGGTGGAGACCGCCCTCGATCTGCTCGATGGCGGCAAGGCGCGCGTCGCCGAGCGCGCGAGCGACGGCGCCTGGATGGTCAACCAGTGGCTGAAGAAGGCGGTGCTCCTCTCCTTCCGCCTCAACGACATGACCCCCATCCCCGGCGGTCCGGGCAACGCCACATGGTGGGACAAGGTCCCCTCCAAGTTCGACGGCTGGGGCGAGAGCGAGTGGCGCGCCGCGGGCTTCCGCGCCGTACCCAACTGCACCGTGCGCCGTTCGGCCTTTATCGCGCCCGGCGTCATCCTCATGCCGAGTTTCGTCAATCTCGGCGCCTATGTGGATTCCGGCACCATGGTCGACACTTGGGCGACGGTGGGCTCGTGCGCCCAGATCGGCAAGAACGTGCATCTGTCCGGCGGCGTCGGCATCGGCGGCGTGCTGGAGCCGATGCAGGCGGGCCCTACCATCATCGAGGACAACTGCTTCATCGGCGCCCGTTCGGAAGTGGTGGAAGGCGTGATCGTGCGCGAAGGCTCCGTCCTTGGCATGGGCGTCTATATCGGCCAGTCGACCAAGATCGTGGACCGCGACAGCGGCAAGGTGTTCATGGGCGAGGTTCCGGCCTACTCCGTCGTCGTCTCCGGCACTCTCCCCGGCAAGCCCATGGCCAACGGCGAGCCCGGCCCCGGCCTCTACTGCGCCGTCATCGTCAAGCGGGTCGACCAGCGTACAAGGTCAAAAACCTCGATCAACGACCTGTTGAGGGCGTGACGCGAACACATCGCATCGCCCATGCCCCCCGGTGTCATCCTCGGGTCAAGCACGGGGATGACACGGGGTAGGGCTTGATCCCGTCATCTGCGCACTTTCACCTGCACTCCAAATCCGCTAAGCCTCACCGCGCCATGACCTCCGCTCCCGATCCTGTCGCGCTCCTGCAAGATCTCATCCGCTGCCCCTCCGTCACGCCCGCTGAGGGCGGGGCGCTGAGCCTGTTGGAAAAGCTGCTGGGCGCAGCAGGCTTTCAATGTCACCGCCTCACCTTCAGCGAAAAAGGAACGCCCGACGTCGAAAACCTCTTTGCCCGCCTCGGCACCGGCTCCCCCCATGTCTGCTTTGCCGGCCACACCGACGTGGTGCCGCCGGGCGAGGACCGCTTGTGGAACCATGCGCCCTTTGCCGCCGAGATCGAGGACGGCGTCATCTACGGGCGCGGCGCCTGCGACATGAAAGGCTCGGTCGCCGCCTTCGCCGCCGCCGCCATCGGCTTTGCCCAAAGGCACGGCAGCGATCTTCCCGGCTCCGTCTCGCTGCTCATCACCGGCGACGAGGAAGGCCCCGCCATCAATGGAACGGTCAAGGTTCTGGCGTGGCTGAAGGAGCAGGGGCAGGTGCCCGACCATGCCCTGGTCGGTGAGCCCACTTGCCCGGACCGCCTTGGCGATGCGGTCAAGATCGGCCGCCGCGGCTCCATCCATTTCCGCATCACCGCCGACGGCGTGCAGGGCCACTCGGCCTATCCGCACAAGGCCGACAATCCCATCCCGCGCCTTGCCCGTCTCATCGACCGGGTGGCTTCGGAAAGGCTCGATGACGGCAATGCCCATTTCGATCCCTCGACCCTTGCCGTCACCGGATTCGATGTGGGCAATCCCGCCAACAACGTCATTCCGGCGCGCGCCGTCGCCCGCTTCAACATCCGCTACAACAACGAGCACGACGCCGAGAGCCTCGGGCGCTGGGTCAGGGCCCATTGCGATCGGGTGAGCGCCGAATTGGGCGGCAGCTTCGCCATCGAGACCATCGAGAGCGCGGCCTGCTTCCTCACCGAACCGGGGCCGCTGGTCGACGTGGTCGCACAGGCCATTGCCGCCGAGACCGGCATCGCGCCGGAACTCTCCACCTCGGGTGGCACCTCGGATGCCCGTTTCATCAAGGATTTCTGCCCGGTGGTGGAGTTCGGGCCCGTTAATCAGACCATCCATCAGGCCAACGAGAACATCGCCGCCGATGACCTGCGGGCGCTCACCCGCATTTATGGCGCCGTGCTCGAACGCTATTTCGCCAAGCTCGCCGCATGATGTGGCTGGTGGACGCCGTCGCGGCCCTCTCCGGCGCTTTCGCGGTGGCCATGGGCCGGGACGACGCCTTCGAGCATTTCGACCTGACGGCTGAGGGTTTCTGGCGCTCTTTCGCCGCCGTTATCGTCGTCGCCCCGCTCTACGTCTATGCCGACCGGGTCGACGCGCTCTATCCTGCGCAAGGCGAACCCGTCGCCTTTTCGTTCCCCCTCTCGCTCCTGACGCTTGCGGTCGAGTGGATCGCCTGGCCTGTTGCCGTGGCGCTTCTCACCTTCAGGACCCGTTTCAGCGCCCTCTTCGCGCGCTACATTACCGTCTACAACTGGACCTCGATACCCGTTTTCGTCGTCATGGTGATCCCGCTTGTCGCCCTCGATCTTGGCCTCATCGGCTTGAAGGCGGCGGTGTCGGCCGGGGTCATGCTGCTCATGGCTGCGCTGTGGTACCGCTGGCAGGTCGCGCGCCTGGCGCTGGAGGCACCGGCCCTGGTGGCGCTGGGGCTGGTCGGCGGCGATATCGTCCTCAGCCTCGCCATCAGCCGGCTCATCAACGGCTAGGGCCTGTTGAGGATCACGCCAGCGCCGCAACCGTGATCCTCAACAGGCCCTAGAGCAAGATGCCGAAAAGTGGAGGCCAATTATCGGACAACATCATGCTCAACCGCTTAGTGTCCGTTTGAGAATGAGGGTTTGCAAATCAGCGGCGTTGTGATTTACGATTTCCATGTGGACACGAACGACGCGAGGCCGTATGGCCGCGATCGAGCGGAAGACGAAGCGTTATCCGACCGATCTCACCGATGAAGAATGGCAACGGATTGCGCCGCTGCTGCCCAAGCCGGCGAAGCGGGGGCGCAAGCGGGATGTGGACCTGCGCGAGGTGCTGAACGCCATCCGCTATATGACCCGCTCTGGCGGCGGTTGGCGCATGCTGCCGAAGGATTTTCCGCCCTGGCAGACCGTCTATTGGTGGTTCCGCCGCTTCGTGCGGGTGATGCTGTTCCGCACCATCCACGACATTGCGCTGATGATGGACCGCGAGCGGGCCGGACGCGAAGCGAGCCCGAGTGCAGGCGTCATCGACAGCCAAACGGTCAAGGCGCTGGCGCCGGGAGCGCGGCGGGGCTATGATGCCGCCAAGAAGACGGTCGGACGCAAGCGGCATGTGGCGGTGGATACCGACGGTCGCCTGCTGATGGTCAATCTCACCCCGGCGGGCCTCTCTGACAGCGCCGGCGCGCAGATGATCCTCGATGCCGTCCGCAAGCGCTGGCCGTGGCTCAAGCACCTGTTCGCGGACGGCGCACCCTATCACAGGACGCAACTCATGGACAAGGCCGCTTTCCTCGACTTCGTCATCGAGGTCGTTCGCCGCATCGACAACGAGCCTGGCTTCAAGGCGTTGCCGCGGCGCTGGGTGGTAGAGCGCACCTTCGGCTGGCTCACGCGCTGGCGACGCCTGGTGCGTGACTACGAGCAGCGCATCGACGTCTCCGAAGCTATGATCCACGTCGCCATGGGAAGCCTGCTGCTGCGAAGGATCAGCCATTGAACACATTTTCAAACGGACTCTTAGAATCGATCAGCTTTTCTGCAGTCGGACGATTTCATCCAATTGCAGGCTGATCCAGGGCGGCCGCTAAAGCAGCTTGGCTCCACGTTCGGCGCGGCCTGCGGCTCAGGAAACGCAATGCGCGAAACCGATTGTTGCGCTTTCGCTCTTGTGGCCAATTTTGATTTGTATCAAAGCAAATGATACGGGAGAGCCGTATCGAGCTTATAAATTGGGGACACTTGCGTGGATGCATCTGTAGTTCAAAATCTTGAATGCTTTTTTATCGTCGGGGCTCCGCGCTGCGGCACGACCGCGTTGTCGAGTTATCTGAGAGAACATCCGCTCGTCTGCTTTTCCAAGCCGAAGGAGACGAACTTCCTCGTAACGGCCGAGGAAGATGCTCCGATCGAGCTGCAGAAAGCCCAGTTTCTGAGCACCTTCTTTGCACCGGCGAGCGGCGAGAAGCAATTACTTGGCGAGGGTTCAGTAACCACGCTTTATTCAGTGCCGGCGCTGAAGCGGGCACTGGCCTGCTTTCCGACGGCGAAATTCATCGTGATGTTGCGTAATCCGTTGGAACTGCTTCAGTCGTACCATGGTCGCATGCTCTATTTGCGCCAGGAGAGTGAAGACAGCTTCGAGGCGGCATGGGATCTTCAGGAGGCCCGCGCAGCCGGAAAGTGCATACCGAAAGGCTGCTTCGATCCGCGCCTCCTGCAATACCGAGAAGTGGCGAAACTTGGCTACCACACCGCGCAACTGTTCGACGTTGTCGGGCGAGAGCGGTGCCTGCCGATCCTGTTCGAGGACTTCACCTCCGATACGGCGGGCGTCTACCGCCAGACCCTTGCATTCCTGGGACTGCCGGACGACGGGCGGGACCAGTTCAAGCGCAAGAACCAGCAGCGTCGCTTCAAGCGCGGTTTCCTGCAGGACCTGTACGCCGGCACCATGTTCGGACGTTTTGGCAACTTGATCATGCTCGCGCCACCGCAGCTCAATCGCCTGGCGCGTCTCGCGCGGCCATTGCGCAAACGGATCAAGCACCGCAACTCAGTCGATGTCACCTCCGTGCCATTCGACCGGGCGCTGGCGCGCCGGCTGCAGTCTGTTTTCCGCGATGATGTGTCTCACCTGTCGCAGGTTTTGCACCGCGATCTCTCGCACTGGCTTGTCCTTCCCGACTAGATCAGCCTGCAATTCGATGGAAATCAGCCAATTGCAGAAAAGCTGATCTTCAAGAGCAAATTCCGGCGGATAGTCGATCCTGACGAGATAGAGCCCTGAGGCCGGCGCCACCGGGCCGCAGGCGGTTCGGTCCTTCGCCTTGAGCGCCCGCTCCACGTCACGCGTCGTCCAGCGCCCTTCGCCCACCAGCTTGAGGGTGCCGGCCATGGAGCGCACCTGGTTATGCAGGAAGGATCGCGACGAGGCACGGTATCTCGACGAAAGGCCCGATGCGCGACACATCGAGCCGGTCGAGCGTCTTCATCGCCGACTTCGCCTGGCAATGGGTGGAGCGGAAGGTGGTGAAGTCGTGATGGCCGGTGAGCACTTGCGCTGCCCGGTGCATGGCCTCGTGGTCGAGCGGCGTCTTGATCCACCACACCCGTTTGAGATCGAGCGCCGGCGGCGGGCGGCGGTTGAGGATACGGTAGAGGTAATGCCGGGCAGTGGCCGAGAAGCGGCAGTGGAAGTCGTCGGTTGCCGGCACGGCCTCAAGGATGGAGATTGGCTGGTCCCTCAGATGCGCCTGGATAGCGGCGCGCAGGCGCTCGCCGTCCCACTCGCGTGTGGGGTCGACTGGCCCACCTGGCCTTCCGCATGCACACCGGTGTCGGTGCGCCCGGAACCGAAGACGGTTGCCTGCTCGCTGCTGACGGCAAGGATGGCCACCTCGATGGCGGCCTGCACCGAGGGCCCGTTCGACTGGCGCTGCCAGCCGACATAAGGGCTCCCGTCATATTCGATTGTAAGGCGATAGCGCGGCATCGGGTTGGCCTGTCACGCGCCGCGCTTTGCCGGAACACGGTCGCTCGGGCAGCGCTCGCGCGCGTTTGCGAACAGGCGCCTGACGGTCTTGTTCAGCCAGCTCGATGGTGGATTCCGCTTCAGTTCGACGAGGTGTTCTGGATGTTCCGGGGGCTGTTTCCAGGCCATTCCGTGCCCCGCATTGACCGTTAGCCTCTTTCAACCTATAAGGCAACGAGAGCCCATTTTTGAGATGCCGCCGCCGGTTGGCGGCATTTTTGGTTTTTGGGGGTCCGAGCCGCCGTTATCGCACCGCTGCTGCCCACGTATGCACGTGCTGACTTCGCTTTCGAGCGCGGCGCGGGCGCGCGCCTTTTCACCACGACGGGCGAGGAGTACCTCGATTTCGGCGCCGGCATCGCGGTGGCAAGCCTCGGCCATGCCCACCCGCACCTGGTCGAGGCGCTGACCCGGCAGGCGGAAAACCTGTGGCATACCTCCAACCTCTACCGCATCCCGGAAGGCGAACTGGCCAAACGGCTCACCGAAGCCACGTTCGCCGACACGGTGTTCTTCACCAATTCCGGCGCCGAGGCGCTGGAATGCGCCATCAAGATGGCGCGCAAGTTCCACGCCAGCGAAGGCCATCCAGAGCGCTTCCGCCTGATCACCTTCGAGGTGCCTTCCACGGCCGCACCCTCGCCACCATCGCCGCTGGCGGACAACAGAAATATATCGACGGCTTGGGGCCGAAGGTCGAGGGCTTCGACCAGGTAGCCTTCGGCGACATCGAGGCGGTAAGCGCGCGATCAGCCCGGAGACGGCGGGAATCCTATTGAGCCGGTGCAGGGCGAGGGCGGCATCCGCCCGGCGCCCTCCGGCTTTCTCAAGGCCCTCAGGCGCATCTGCGATGAGAACGGCCTGTTGCTGATGCTCGACGAAGTGCAGTGCGGCGTCGGGCGCACCGGCAAGCTGTTTGCGCATGAATGGGCCGGGATCACGCCCGATATCATGGCCATCGCCAAGGGTATCGGCGGCGGCTTTCCCATGGGCGCATGTCTTGCCACGGAGAAAGCCGCCAAAGGCATGACGGCGGGCACCCACGGCTCCACCTTCGGCGGCAATCCGCTGGCCATGGCGGTCGGCAACGCGGTGCTCGACGTGGTGCTGGAGAAGGGTTTTCTCGACCATGTGCAGCAGGCGGGCCTGCGCCTGCGCCAGAAACTCGCCCGCCTCGCCGACCAGTATCCCGGGGTCATCGAGGAGGTGCGCGGCGACGGCCTGATGCTCGGCCTCAAGTGCCGGGTGCCCAACGTCGACCTGGTCAAGGCTTGCATCGGCGAGCACCTGCTGGTGATCGCCGCTGGCGAGAACGTGATGCGCCTGCTGCCGCCGCTCATTGTCTCCGATGCTGACA
The DNA here is from genome assembly GCA_963770075.1 of uncultured Alphaproteobacteria bacterium. Taxonomy (GTDB): domain Bacteria; phylum Pseudomonadota; class Alphaproteobacteria; order Rhizobiales; family Aestuariivirgaceae; genus CAVVDT01. The sequence goes on along the minus strand of CAVYOQ010000048.1, from coordinate 12,167 downwards.
TCGACGAAGCGGTGACGCGCATCGAGAAGGCTGCCGTAAAGCTTCAGCCCGCCGGCCTCTAGGGAGAACCGAGATGTCCGTCAGCCCCAGGCATTTCCTGGATATTTCCGATTTCGACCGGCCGGCCCTCGATCGCTTTCTGGGCGAAAGCGCGCGCATGAAAAAGGCGCGCCGCGGCCATCCGCAAGGCGAGACCGAGCCGGGCCGTCCGCTCGACGGGCGCATCCTCGCCATGATCTTCGAAAAGCCCTCGACCCGCACCCGCGTTTCCTTCGATGTGGCCATGCGCCAGATGGGCGGCGGCTCGCTCTTCCTGTCGGCCGATGACATGCAGCTCGGGCGCGGCGAGACGGTCGCCGATACCGCCCGCGTGCTGTCGCGTTTCGTCGATGCCATCATGTTGCGCACATCGAGCGCCGACACCCTCGATGAACTCGCCCGCAATGCCAGCGTGCCGGTGATCAACGGGCTTACCGACAAGTCGCATCCCTGCCAGGTGATGGCCGATCTCCTGACCCTGAGCGAGCACAAGGGTCCCCTCGACCACCTCACGGTGGCTTGGACGGGCGATAGCTGCAACATGACCAATTCATGGGTACAGGCCGCCGCGCGCTACGGTTTTGCCATGCGCATCGCCAGTCCCGCGCCGTTGCAGCCGGAGCCCCCCGTCATTGACTGGGCCGTGGCCAACGGCGGCAACGTCACCGTCACCGAGGACCCTTATGAAGCGGTGAAGGGGGCCGATTCCGTCGTCACCGATACCTGGGTCTCCATGTCCACCGTCGATGCCGGCAATCGCCACAATCTCCTGAAGCCTTATCAGGTCAACGACCGACTGATGGCAGCGGCCGACCCCGAAGCGGTCTTCATGCATTGCCTGCCCGCCCATCGCGGCGAGGAAGTGACGGCCGAGGTGATCGACGGCCCGCAGTCCATCGTCTTCGACGAGGCGGAAAACCGATTGCATGTGCAAAAGGCCATCCTCGCCTGGTGCCTGGCGGATGGAAAGGCATGAATGCTCCGCTGTTACCCGCCGATGACATCGTCCTGCCCTTCCTGATTGCTCCTTTAGGGGTGCGCGGGCGCATCATCCGGCTCGGCCGGCTGGTCGATGAAGTGGTGCGCCAGCACGATTACCCGCTGCCGGTCTCGGCGCTCCTGGCCGAGACCATGGCGCTCACCGGCCTGCTCGGCAGCGCCCTCAAGATGGACGGCAAGTTCATCCTGCAGACCAGAACCGACGGGCCGGTCGACATGCTGGTCGCCGATTACACCTCGCCCGGCCTCATGCGCGGCTATGCCCGCCATCACGTGGACAGTGAAAGCACGGCGACCGATGTCCGCCGCTTGCTTGGAAACGGCCATCTTGCCATGACCATCGACCAGGGCCCGGAGACCGAGCGCTATCAGGGGATCGTGGAGCTTGCGGGCGAAGACCTGAGCGCGGCGGCCGATAGCTATTTCGCCCGTTCCGAGCATATCTCACCCGGCTGAAGCTCGCTGCCGGCCAGCTGCTGGGGCGCGGGGGGAGCGATGAGGCAAGCTGGCGCGCCGGCGCCATCATGGTGCAGCACCTGCCCGGCAACGGCGCTCAAAGCCCGTTGCCGCTGACCAGCGGCGAGGGTGGCGATGACGAGGTGTTGTCCGAGGACGACCACGGGTGAAGGCGCGGCTTCTGGTCGACACGGTGGAGGATCATGAGCTGCTCGATCCGCTGCTTGCGCCCGAGCGCCTGCTCTACCGGCTCTTCCACGAGGACGGCGTGCGCGTGTTTCCCGCCATAAGCCTGCAGCGCCACTGCACCTGCTCGCGCGAACGCATTGCCGGGATCATGTCGCGCTTCACGCCGCAAGAGCGCACCGACATGGTGGAGAATGGCCGGATCACCGCCACCTGTGAATTCTGCTCGGCGCGCTATGATTTCGATCCCGAGGAATTTACCGGCGGCGAATGAGTTGGCGCTAGTGCTTGCTTGTCACTTCGGGCACTATTGCATGCCGGGAATAGCTGGCGCGTGCAGAAGCGTTGCCCGTCCGGCCGGCCCTGACCGCGATGCCGGTGTCGTATCCAGGAGGAAACCGCCATGACGAAAACACTTGCACTCGCAGCGGCAACGATGCTGCTGACCGCCACGCCAGCTTTTGCGCATCATTGTCCGATGGATGCTGCCGCCATCGATCATGCACTGGGCGTGCTCAATGTGAGTGCCGACGTGAAGGCGAAAGCGACGGCGCTCAAGGACAAGGGCATGACCGAGCACAAGGCCGGCGACCATGCCGCCGCCGAGACGACGCTGGCCGAGGCCATGCGGTTGCTCCTGAACAACGCTCAATAGACGGCGCCTGCGCATAAGGCTGAATTGTTGGGCGTTTGTTGCGTGGCGCGGCTTTGGGGGTCGCGGCTGTGCAAGATTTATCGTCGGCAGTTTTCATTTTTCGACAGGCTTGTCCTGCGCTATGACGGGCCATGGCGGATCCGGCCGACAGCCCCATTCAGCGCGCCCGCGAGGTCGCCTTCTTCCTGCTGCCGCGCTTCAACATGCTGACGCTGGCGGCGGTGCTGGAACCCTTGCGCGCCGCCAACTATCTGGCCGCGAGCTCTCTTTATCGCTGGCGCCATATCTCGACGACCGGTGAACCCGTCGGTGCCAGCAACGGCATCGCGGTCGAAACGGCCCCTTATGCCAATCTCGACCGGTCGCCCGATCTCCTCGTCCTGGTGGCGAGCTGGGGGGCGGACCACTTCCATGATCCGGATGTCTTTGCCTGGTTGCGGCGCCTGGAGCGCCAGGGCGTGGAACTGATGGCGCTGGAGATGGCCGTGCACATCCTCGCCCGCGCCGGCCTTCTTGCCGGCCGCAAGGCGACGACCCACTGGTCGTGGATGCCGGGGTTTGCCGAAAAATACCCGCACATCGAGGCGGTGGAGCAGCTTTATGCCATCGACGGCAAGGTTGCGACCTGCGCCGGGGGCAGCGCAGCGCTCGATCTCATGCTCGACGTCATGACCCGCGAGCATGGCGCGCGCCTCGCCGCCGAGGTGGCCGACCAGGTGCTTTATCCGCCGGCCCGGCCCGGCGACGCGCCGCAGCGCCGCACGCTGGGAACGGCGACCGGCGATGCCCATCCCGATGTCAGGGCGGCGGTGGTGCTGATGGAGGCCCATATCGCCGAACCGCTCGAGATGCCGCAAATCGCGCATCGCCTCGGCCTCGGCCAGCGGCGGCTGGAACGGCTGTTCCATCGTCACATGGGGGTATCGCCGGTGCGCTTCAGCCAGCACTTGCGCCTGCAGCACGCGCGCGTCCTGCTGACCAGCACAGGCCTGTCGATCCGCGACGTCTCGGCTGCCTGCGGCTTCAATTCGATGACCTATTTTTCCGCCGCGTTCCTTGCCTGCTTCGGCAAGCGGCCAAGCGATTACCGCCAGGCCTGGCCGGCGGGCGAGGCGGCGCCCTCGTGGCCGGTATCCTTCGTTGAAGGCCCCGCGGGCCTCAGGCCGCGCCGCGCCGGCGGTCCCCGTCCTCGGCGAAAGCCGGCATGACCTCGTTGATGAAGAGCTCGAGCGAGCGCTTTTGTTCCTGCAGGCCGAGGCCGAGGCTGGCGTAATAGGTAAAGGCATCGACGCCCAGCGCCTCATAGCCTTTCAGCTTTTCGATCACCTGATCGGGCGTGCCGAACATCAGGTTGTCGTGCAGCATCTTCGGATTGTATTCGTCGCGATTGGCGATGGCTGCGAGATCGACTTCCTTTGGAAAGCCGTTGGTGACGTCGCCGAGATTCTTGAACAGGTTCTCGAACTGGCCGAGTTGGCGCTGGGCGGCCCTGACCGGCACCTCCCAGTCGGCCTTGCGGTCGTAGACGGCGGCGTGGCGCATCATGGCAAAGGTGGGCCGCTTCGCCCCCGGATTGGCGACCATGGCCTCGTCCAGCCGGGCCTTGTAAAGCTCGACCTCGCTCATCGGGCGGGTAAGCGGCCAGGAGATGATGTTGCAGCCGTTCTTCACCGCGTAATCGAAGGTAATCGGCGCGCGCGCCGCCACCCATACCGGCGGATGCGGGCGTTGCACCGGCTTGGGCACCGAGGTCGAGGTGGGGAAGGACCAGAACTCGCCCTCGTGCGCGGTATCGCCCGCCCACAACGCCTTCACCACCGGCAGCATTTCCTGCATGTAGCGCCAGCCGTCGGACTGCTTGAGGCCGGGGAACATGCGGTCGAACTCGCGCTGATAGGCGCCCGAACCGATACCGAACTCGAGCCTGCCGCCGCTGATGAGGTCGAGGAGGGCGGCCTCGCCCGCCACCCGGATCGGGTGCCAATAGGCCGCCACCACCACCGCGCTGCCGAGGCGGATGCGGTCCGTGTGGGTCGCCCACCAGGTGAGGATCTGGAACGGATTTGGGGCAATGGTCATTTCCAGCGCATGGTGCTCGGCCGCCCAGGCGATGGAAAAGCCGCCGCGATCGGCCATCTGCACCATTTCCAGCGTGTGCCGCGCAACCTCGCCCATATCGGCCTCGGGGCCCATGCGCTCCATGTTGATCGCCAGTTGGAACTTCATCGCCAGGTCTCCGTCTGAGGGCCAGCGCCCGCTATCGAACGGGGCTGATGATGCGTGAAGGGCGGGCGAAGGATTGAAGAATTTTCGACATTGATCAAATGATTTTCGTCACTCCCGCTTGCGCGGGCATGATGGGGGTAGCGACCTTCAGAGGAACCGCGCCACCTCGGTGATTACCTTGAAAGCCTCGTCCACGTCCTCAGCCGTGGTCTCGGCCTGGCCCACCTGGAAGCGGATCACCGTTTCGCCGTTGACCGCCGTCTGGGTGAGATAGATGCGGCCGTCGTCGTTGATCGCCTGGACGAGGCGCAGATTGAGTTGATCGAGGTCGGCCGCGCCCGCCGGGCGGTAGCGGAAGGTGAAGAGGGAAAGAACGGGTTCGGTGACGATCTCGAAATCGGGCTCGGCGCGCAAGCGTTCGGCCATGGCCTGGCCGAGGGCGACGTGGCGGCGGATCATCGCCCGCAAGCCCTCGACGCCGTAGCTGCGGATGACGAACCACAGTTTCAGCGCCCGGAAGCGGCGGCCGAGCGGGATCGACCATTCGGAATAATTGATGATGCCGTCCGCCCCGTGCGTCTGCAGGAAATAGGGGCGGATGCCGAGGGTCTTCACCAGGCTTTCCGGATCGCGCACGAAATGGGCCGAGCAGTCGAAATTGGTGTTGCAGCCACTTGTGCGGGTTGAAGACAAAGCTGTCAGCCTCCTCCGCCCCCTGCATCAGGTGACGGAACTCGGGGCAGATCATGGCGCTGCCCGCCCAGGCGGCATCCACATGCAGATAGAGCCCGTGGCGGCGGGCGACGGCGGCCACCGCGGCGACATCGTCAGTGCCGCCGGTCGAGGTGCCGCCGATGGAGGCAACGACGGCTGCCGGCAGCAGGCCGGCTGCGCGGTCGGCGCTGATGGCGGCATCGAGGGCGGCAGCGTCCATGCCGCGCAAAGGCCCGCCCGAGGGGATGTGGACCAGGTTGTCCTGGCCGATGCCGGCGATCCAGCAGGCCTTGTCGATGGAGGAATGGGTCTGGTCGGAGGCATAGACGCGGACGGGCGGGGCGCCTGAGAGGCCCTTGGTGTTGCCGGTAAAGCCGAGCGCCTTCTCGCGCGCCACCAAGAGGGCGGCGAGGGTGGCGGATGAGGCCGAATCCTGGATCACGCCGGAAAAGGCATCAGGCAGGCCGATCATCTGCCTGAGCCAGTCCATCATGCGCGTTTCGAGCTCGGTCGCCGCCGGCGAGGTCTGCCACAACATGCACTGGGCCGCGAGCGTGGCGGTGAGCCATTCCGCCACTACCGAGGGCGGGCTGGAATTGGCGGGGAAGTAGGCGAAGAAGCGCGGATGCTGCCAATGGGTCATGCCCGGCATGACGATCGTTTCGAAATCGGAAAAAATCGTCTCCATCGCTTCGCCCTCTTCAGGTGGCGCATCGGGGATCTGCGTGGTGATGGCGCCGGGTGCCGTCTGCGCCCTTACCGGACGCTGGCGCAAGGTGTCGAGATAGTGTCTCGACCATGCCCCGATGCGTTTGCCCCAGTCCTCCAGTGCGTCGATGTTCATGCGCTCCCCCTTCTTTGTCGCGATAGAACCGCGTTGGCGGCTGCTGCGCAAGCGCGCTGGCCAACCCGGCTGAATCCTGATCTATTAACGTCCATGTCCGCCAAATCCGCACGCCCCATCGGCAAGGGTGACCACCTCTACCTGATCGATGGCTCGGGTTATATTTTCCGCGCCTATCACGCCCTGCCGCCCCTGACGCGCAAGTCCGATGGCTTGCCCATCGGTGCCGTGCACGGGTTTTGCGCCATGCTCAACAAGCTGTTGCGCGAAACCAATGCCGGCGAGCGGCCCACCCATCTCGCCGTCATCTTCGACAAGTCCGGACGCTCTTTCCGCAACGACATCTACCCCGACTACAAGGCCAACCGGCCCGACCCGCCGGCCGACCTGGTGCCGCAGTTCGGCCTCATCCGCCAGGCGACGCGGGCCTTCAACGTGCCGTGCATCGAGCAGGAGAACTTTGAGGCCGACGACCTCATCGCCACCTATGCCCGCCAGGCGGTCGAGAAGGGGGCAACGGTGCGCATTATCTCCTCCGACAAGGACCTGATGCAGCTCGTGCGCGACGGCGTCACGCTGCTCGATACCATGAAGGACAGGGAGATCGGCGAGGCCGAGGTCAAGGAAAAGTTCGGCGTGCTGCCGGGCAAGGTGATCGAGGTTCAATCGCTTGCCGGCGACAGCGTCGACAACATCCCCGGCGTGCCGGGGATCGGGGTGAAGACGGGCGCGCAACTGATCGAGGAATACGGCGATCTGGAAAACCTCCTGAAACACGCCGGGGAGATCAAGCAGCCCAAGCGGCGCGAGAACCTCATCGCCTTTGCCGATCAGGCGCGGGTGTCGCATGAACTCGTCACCCTCAAGGACGACGTGGAGGTGGAAACGCCGATAGACGACTTTGCCGTGACCTCGCCCGATCCGGCGCAACTGGTCGGCTTCCTCAAGGCGCTGGAATTCACCACGCTCACTCGCCGCATCGCCTCGGACCTCGAAGCCGACGCCTCGGTCATCGAGCCCGTCGCGGTTACGTTCAAGGGCTGGCCACCTGAGGGCGACGAAGCGCAGGCGGCATCCGCGGCGCCCGCGCGAAATGCCAATAAGGCCGAGGCGCCAGAGCCGCTCCCTGCCGGTGAAGCCCCGGCGCCCGATGCGGCCGTCATCGCCCCCATCGACGTGGACGTTTACGAGACGGTGAGCGATGAGGCACGGCTCGATGAATGGATCGCAGAGGCGACCGCGGCGGGCCGGGTCTCATTCGATACCGAAACCACCTCGCTCGATGCCATGCAGGCCGAACTGGTGGGGGTGTCGCTGGCGATGGTGCCGGGCAAGGCCTGCTATGTGCCGCTCGGCCACCGGGCGGGCGATGGCCTCGATTTCGCCGGTGAGACCATCGCGCAGATCGAGCGCGAAACGGCGCTGGAAAAGCTGAAACCGCTGCTCGAAGACGCAAGCGTCCTCAAGATCGGGCAGAACCTCAAATACGACATGCTGCTGATGGCGCGCCTCGGCATCGCCATCGCCCCTATCGACGACACCATGCTCATTTCCTATGCCCTCGACAGCGGCATGAACGGGCACGGCATGGATGAGCTGTCGCAAGTGCATCTCGACCACAAGCCCATCAGCTTCAAGGAGGTGGCGGGCAAGGGCAAGCAGGCAGTGACTTTCGATCTCGTCGCCGTCGATGCCGCCACGCGCTATGCCGCCGAGGACGCCGACGTCACCCTGCGCCTGTGGCACCTGCTGAAGCCCCGGCTTGCTGCCGAGCACAAGGCGACCGTCTACGAGACGCTGGAGCGGCCGCTGGTGCCGGTGCTGGTGGCGATGGAGAGGGAAGGCGTGCTCGTCGACCGCGCGGTGCTGGCGCGGCTTTCGGGCGAATTCGCGCAAGCCGCCGAGGCTATCGAAAAAGAGGTGCACAAGCTGGCGGGCGGGCCCTTCAATATCGGCTCGCCCAAGCAGCTTGGCGATATTCTTTTTGGCCAGATGGGCTTATCCGGCGGACGCAAGACCCCGACCGGGGCCTGGAGCACTGACAGCCAGGTGATGGAGGACCTGGCAGCGGATGGGGTAGAGCTTGCGCGCAAGGTGCTCGACTGGCGCCAGCTCACAAAGCTCAGGTCGACCTATACCGACGCGCTACCCGCCCATATCGACCCTGAGACTGGGCGCGTCCATACCTCCTACGCGCTGGCGGCGACCTCCACCGGGCGCCTGGCCTCCACCGATCCCAATTTGCAGAACATCCCGGTGCGGACCGAGGAGGGGCGCAAGATCCGCTCGGCCTTCATTGCGCCTTCCGGATCGAAACTCATCTCGGCCGATTACAGCCAGATCGAACTACGCGTGCTCGCCCATGTGGCCGACATCCCGCAGTTGAAGAAGGCCTTTGCCGAGGGCCTCGACATCCATGCCATGACGGCATCGGAAATGTTCGGGGTGCCGGTGAAGGGCATGGACCCGGCCGTGCGCCGGCGCGCCAAGGCGATCAATTTCGGCATCATCTACGGCATTTCCGCCTTTGGCCTTGCCAACCAGCTCTCCATCCCGCGCGAGGAGGCGGGGCGGTACATCAAGACCTATTTCGAGCGCTTTCCCGGCATCCGCGACTACATGGAAGAGACCAAGCGCTTCTGCCGCGAACATGGCTATGTGGAGACGGTGTTCGGCCGGCGCTGTCATTTCCCCCGCATAAAGGCCTCCAACCCGTCCGAGCGCGCCTTTCAGGAGCGGGCCGCCATCAACGCGCCCATCCAGGGCTCGGCCGCCGACATCATCCGCCGCGCCATGATCCGCATGCCGGCCGCACTTGCCGAAGCCAAGCTGTCGGCGAAGATGCTGTTGCAGGTGCATGACGAGCTGATCTTCGAGGCGGTGGACACCGAAGTCGAGAAGACCATGAACACGGCGGTCGTGGTGATGCAGAAGGCATCTGAGCCCGTCATCCATTTCTCCGTTCCCATCCAGGTGGATGCGCGCGCGGCGCAGAACTGGGAAGAAGCCCACTAGAGACGGGAGGCGAAGTGACCGATGTCGCGGTCGTCCCCCGGTTCTTAACTCATTCTCAACCTTATGATTGATTATCAATCGAAAGGTTGAGCAATGTCCACACGGACCGCCAAGTCCCCCAAGGTCGTATCGCTGTCAAAACAGCGGCTCGATCTCGTCTTTTCAGCGCTTGCCGATCCGGTGAGGCGCGCCATTCTCGAAAGGCTTGATGGCGACGAGCACCTGGTGTCGGAACTGGCAGCACCTTTCGACATTTCGTTGCAGGCGGTGTCCAAGCACATCCAGGTGCTGGTCAGGGCCGGCCTCGTCACCCAGGAACGCTCGGGACGCATCTCGCGCTGCCGGCTTGATGCCGGGCCGATCTTCGCAGCGGCAGTGTGGCTCAACCGCTACAGCAGCTACTGGCAGACCCAGTTCGACGAACTGTCCGGCTGGCTGGCCGAAATCGACTCCGAACCCGGACGCAAGAAGAGGAAACGCCCATGAAATACGAGACTGCATCCAAGAAACTCGCCGACCTGAAGCAGGAGTTCGAAGCGCTGCGCCGGCAGATGGTCGAGGTGCGCCGCGCTGCCGAGCCACAGCCGATGAAGGACTACAATTTCACCCTGTCCAGCGGAGAAAAGGCCGGCTGGAAGGAACTCTTCGGCCGCAAGGATGACCTCATCGTCATCCATAACATGGGCCGCACCTGCCCTTATTGCACGCTGTGGGCGGACGGCTTCAATGGCGTCTACGACCATCTCGCCAACCGCGCCGCCTTCGCGGTCGCGAGCCCGGACATGCCCGAGGCGCAGGCCAGGTTCGCTGCCGCGCGCGGCTGGCGGTTCCCGATGATCAGCTATCAGGGAACGAGCCTTGCCGAGGACACCGGCTATGGCGTGGACGGCGGCTATTATCCGGGCGTCTCGGTGTTCCAGAAGCGCAACGGCAAGGTGGTCAGGGTTTCCAATACCTCGTTCGAGCCCGGCGACCTTTATTGCGGCGTGTGGCACCTGCTGGACCTCATTCCGCAAGGGTCAAATGGCTGGCAACCGAAGTTCGATTATTGAAGGGAGAACCAGGATGGCTAAATACGAAGGCGGCTGCGCCTGCGGGGCGGTACGCTACAAGACCGACGCCGAGCCGGTGATGGCCGGGCATTGCCAGTGCCGCAAGTGCCAGATGCTGTCTGGCACCGGGCACTCCAGCTTTGCGGCCTTTCCCGCCGATGCGGTGGAAATCACCGGCGAGATCACCTACTGGAGCTATACTGCAGATAGCGGAAATGCCGCCGAGCGTGGCCATTGCCCGGTGTGCGGCTCATCGCTGTTCGGCAAGAGTGCCGGCCATAGCGGCATGTTGGGGATCAATCTCGGAAGCCTCGATGACGCCGCCATGATCACCCCGAACATGGCCTTTTTCACCGCCAAGGCACAACCGTGGGATCGTCTCGGTGAAACGTCGGCGAATTTTCCCGGTATGCCGCCCATGTGAGTTGTAACGGGAGACATTTGATGTTGATCCGCTAACGGTCGACGCATAGCCTTGGAAATGACGGCAAGACTAATTTCGACTCGCGACGACAGGAGCGGATATGGCTGACTACGGCGCGCACGAAGCGGCAGCGTTTGAACGCCTGACCCGCCTCATACGTGCCGCCGAGCACGAGGGTGATCTCAACCCGGCGCAATGGGAGGCGTTGCGCTATCTCGGCCGCGCCAACCGCTTCTCCAATTCACCTGGCGCCTTGACGCAGTATCTCGGCGCTACCAAGGGCACCGTGTCGCAGACCGTGATCGCGCTGGAGAAGAAGGGGCTGATCAACAAGTCGCCCCGCCCCGAAGAGAAGCGTTCGGTGACCTTGAGCCTTACCGAGCCGGGCGAAGCCATGCTGGCGCGCGATCCGTGGCGGCGGCTCGCAGCCGCGATCGACAAGCTCAAGCCCAAGACGCGCAAGCGTTTCGCCAAGGCCTTGCGCGAGCTGTTGCAGGCCGAACTTTCGCGCGGCAGCTTCAAGAGTTTCGGCGTGTGCCGCTCCTGCCGCTGGTTCAGCGAGAAGGGCGCCGAGGCCGATGCGCAGGGACCGCATAGTTGTCTGTTGTTCGAACAGCCACTGACAGGCGCGGAATCCCGCAAGATCTGCGTCGAACACATGGCCGTGTGAGCGGCTCATACACTTCGCGGTGGGAATAAGCGTGTTGGTCTCATCGGCGTCGCACGGTGCTGAGCCGCCCTCGATGCATATGCGAGATCAGACCGATGCACGCCGACCTACTCATCATCCTGCGCGACGCCAACATCCTCAATCAGGAAGGAGAGCCCATCACTGACTTCGAGAACCGGGGCCGCGACGCCCTCGACTTCACCTCGGTGAACCGCAGCACCCTGAAGGCCTTGCTGGAGGCAGCCTACAAGGCTGGCAACCGGACTGGCTACGAGGCCGGATGCGATGGCGGCTTCGAGGATGGGTGCAACGAGGGAGTGGAATGACCACCACGATCTACCGGCGCAATGACCGCGTCTTCTACGCCTACGCCGCCGGCAAGCGCTTGCCGCTGGCAGGCTGGTGGCGGGTGGTGCTGGCGAACAGGCGCGGAGGTCACGACGATCGGACCGCCTCGGTGGGGGGGAACCACCGAGGCCTTCGCGCGCACAGCGGCGCACTGGCGGGCTGGAGCGGGCAGGTCGGGGAGGCCTTGGCGCCGGTGTGGCCGCAGCCGGCCCGCGCGATGATCAGCATGGCCGGAAGTTCGAATGCACCCGAGCCGAGAAGGTAAGCCGCGCGTCTAGAAGATGGACTAGCCTCACCGACCACGGCGACCGTGCAGGACGCCTTCGCCGTACGCAACAGCCATGCGGGCGAGCGGGTGAGCCTCACCCGCGATTTTCGTCCGCTGTTGAGGGTAGAGCGGTTGCGCATGTCCGTTCACAAATCGGCAGAAAGTGACCCCAGCCGGACATTGAACATTCATCCCGTGAGTCCATTGCGGGTGCATGGACGAGCATCTTGCTACGATTGGGTTTTGACCCTAGGCGTTGAAAGTTCGCGGG
>CAVYOQ010000047.1:0-30542 GCA_963770075.1 uncultured Alphaproteobacteria bacterium | reverse complement strand
ACGCTGCCGGACTGGGCATGGGCGGTCTCGGCCAGCTCGTCGCCGAGGCCGCGACCCCTCTGCGCCGGGTCGAGCTCGACGTGCTCGGCGAGGACAACAAGACGCTTTACTGGAGCGCCCGAGCGCTTCGACACCGTCATCGACTTCCGCTTTACCCAGCCCGCCAACGACGCCTTTGCCCGGGTGATTGAATTGTGGCTGGAGCATCTCCTCGGCCTCAGGGTCAGGGTCGAGCCGCGCCAGCGCATCGACGACGAGCACTGGACCTGGCATCTGGGCTCGACGGCGAGGCGAGCCGCCTGCTCGATCAGCTCTATGGGGGCAAGCAATTGACCTTGGATGAGGGAACGTCCACTTCGGCCTGTTCCGCATGGAGGTGCTCGATCGCGAGCGGGTTATCGAGAGGATGCGCGGCAAGCCGGTCTACCTGGCGCTCGCCATGACGCCTGCCGGCAAGGTCAAGATGAAGCCGCAGAATCTCATCGTCAATCTGCCGGTCAACGATGCCCAGTGAGGGAGGCAAAGCCGTTATGGAGACGCAATCCGCCCACTTTCTCGATGGCCGCGCGGCGCGCGTGCTCGCCGGCCTTATCGCGCTTGTCGCGCTGATGATCGTGGCGCAGATCTGGTCGAACGCTGCCCGCGTGGATCTCGCCGGCGCACCGCTCGCCCCCGATGCCGCGGCGCTGTCCGATCCCTCCGGCTATCAGGCCTTCATCGAGTGCAAGGCCGAGCGCGCCGCCGATGTCGACCGCATGCTCGCAGATGGCCTCATCACGGCCGCCCAGCACGCCGACTACCGTGAGAAGGCGATACAGACCTGCGCCGGCCAGTTCCCGGCGGTCAAGGCGCAATAGCGCGGCTCGATCATCCACCAGAAAATCGTCCACGTCGAGGCCGGACTTGCCTGCCGCCTTGGCCTTGGCTTCAGCCTCGATATAGTCCTCGGTGACACGCGGGCGCGGGCGGCCGGCCAAGGCGCCTGCATCGGACTTGGCCAGCGCCTTGATGCGGCAGTCGTCGCACATGCGGATGAGCTTTTGCGCTTCTGCGTCCTGGAACATGGCATGCTTGCCGGCAAGCTTAGCCACCACCCGCTCGATGCTCCTCCTGGTGCCGAACGGCTTGCCGCAGGAAATGCAGTTATACGGCTCTTCCTCGGTGAGGGTGACGGGGCCGAGGGCTGCCGGCGAGAAATCGAAGCGCGGCTCCAGCGTGATGGCGCTTTCCGGACAGGTGTTGCGGCACAGCCCGCATTGCACGCAAGCCGCTTCGACAAAGCGCAGTTGCGGCTTTTCCGGATTGTCGAGGATGGCGCCCGTCGGGCAGGCGCCGACGCAGGCGAGGCACAGCGTGCAGGCGTTCTCGTCCACCTTGATGCGGCCATAGGGCGCCCCTGCCGGCAAGGCGATCGCTTCCGCCTTCGACCCGCTTGCCGCGCGCAACAGGCCAAGAGCGGTGCGCGCCACATCGCGCTTGGAGCCCTTGGGCTCGAAGCGCTGGGGCTTGAGGCCGGCGGGCGCCTCGTCCTCCCACAACCGCGCCTCGACGGCGTCCGGGTCGGTCTCGACAATGAGGCGCACGCGCTCCGGTACATCCACATCGAGGCCCGACAGGATGGCGGTCATCAGCCCGGCTTGCGACGCGCTGGGGGCAAGCTCGTCGGTCCTTGCCGGGTTGCACACGATATCGATACGCGCCGCCCCGGCAGCCAGCGCGGCGGCGAAAATATCGTGGCCGGCCAGGGTCACCTGGTTGAGGGCAAGCGGCAGGACATGGCCCGGCAAGCCGCGTCCGAAGCGCGCCATCATGGCGATCGTCTCGGCACCATGGCTCTCGTCATGCAGAAGTAGAACCGGAGCTGGCCCCCCAGCGTCCATGAACGTGCGCACCAGCACGCCGATGCGTTCGATGAGCCCGGCCCGGCCGGGCAGGGCATAGGAGACAGCCCCCGTCGGGCACACCGCCGAGCACGAGCCGCAGCCGCCGCAGATCACCGGATCGATGCTGACCGTGTCGCCGGAAGGGGTGATGGCAGCGGCCGGGCAGGCATCGAGGCAGCGCGTACAGCCGGTCTTGCCGCTGCGCCCGTGGGCGCAGATGGCACCGTCATAGCGCACGTAGAGCGGCTTTTCGAACTCGCCCGCCATGTCGGCCACGTCGAACAGCGCATTGGCGATGCCGACCGCATCGCCGGGGTCGACCTTCACATAGCCGTCGCGGCGCTGGTGGGAGGTAAACAGCGGATCGCCGCCCGACAGATCGAGGATGACGCCGCAGGCCGACTTGGCGCCGTTGCGCGCCATGATGAAGCCCATCCCGTCCTTGGACGACGGCATCGCCGGGGCATAGCCGTTGACGGTGATCTCGAACTGGCCGAAATGCCCCGAGGCCTTGACGATGCGGCCGCGATAGATGGGAACGTCCACCACCGAAGGGGGAATGACATCGCCGGCATCGCTGAGCAGGAGGCTCACCTGCAGCCTTGCTTGCAGCTTGCGCGCGGCTTCCAGCGCCGCCTGGCCGGCGCCGTAGACAAGGCACGAGCCGTCGGAGGTAACGGTCATGCTGCCGGCGGGCTCGGTTTCGATCAGGCCCTCGGCGAGCAGGGCCGCCATGCGCGGGGCCGGATCGTCCTTGGCAGCCGACCAGCCGGCGCGCTCGCGGATATTGACAAAGCGGATGCCGCCGGCATGGCTGGCCTCCTCCGCCAGCTCGCGAAACAGCGGGGCTTCCTGGGTGCAGGCGACCGCGAGCCTGTCGCCGGCCTCGAGCGCGCGGGTGAAGCGCTCGACCTCGGCGCGGCACAGATGGCTGCACACCTCCGTCGCCTCATCGGCGCCTGCCGCCCTGGCAATGCGCCGGGCGTCCACCCGCATGGTGCCCTCGCAGTTGCACAAGAGAACCCGGTGACCGGATATCCGCATAGATGCCTCGCCTGACTGCTGGTTGATCGTTTCCGCTAGCCTAGCAGCATCTTGCCGCCACGCTTAAGCCATTCCACAATGAGATAAACCATGAGCGTGGCCGCTGGTAGTCGTGCGACAACCACGCGAGCGACGTCACTCACTGCCTAACGGGTGTCCATGCCGGCAAGCGACAGCGTCAACATCGGGGTCATCCTGGAACGCCACCTGATTGACCATCCATGGCAGGACCATGAATGGCGGGTGGCGGCGGTGGTGCCGGAACCGCCGGAAGGACTGGCGCCCGACGATGGCGACAGCGGCCGCCGGCTGATCGTGGCGGGCATTCAGCCCTTGCGCCTGCATTCGACCGAGATCGCCGACTATGTGGACAACCTGACGTCACCTGAGCCTGCCCTCTTTCTGGTGTTGCGCAGCGGCGCCGAAGCCGGCAGCGACGTGCCATGGGTGCTCGACCGGGTGACCGCCAATCCCTATGAGGCGGAAAGCTACTCCGACGATGATGAGGAGATCCTGATGGAAAAGGTCTCCATGCCCGCGACAGTGCGGGTATGGCTGGAGGCCTATGTGGCTGAGAACTACCGCGAGGAGCCGTTCCGCAAGCGCAAGCGCGACAAGGCCAAGGTCGAGGCCTACACTTTCGGCCAAGAGCCCATCGTGGAATTGCGCAAACGCATGCGCTCGGACGGCGGGGACAAGCCGCGATGACGACGCGGGAGGATTTTCTCTCGCGCTGGGCGCGGCGCAAGGCCGAAGCAAAGAGCGAACCTCACCCGGTCGCGGATGAATTGCCGCCATCGGCGCCGGCTGTCCTGCCAGAGGCGGAGGGCGAGGCGAACCTGCCCGCCGCGCCGAATGAGCCCGACATGCTGCGCGATGCTCCGCCCGATGAGGAAACGCGGGCCGAATGGATCTCGAAGCTCGAGGCCGTCGATCTCGATACGCTCAACTACAAGGACGACTTTACCGTCTTCATGCGCGGTTGGGTGCCGCAAGCCTTGCGCAACCGGGCGCTCAAGCGGTTGTGGCGCACCAGCGACGTGTTCGAGGTGCTCGATGGCCTCAACGACTATGACGAGGACTTTTCCGACGCGGCGACCATCATCGGCGAGATCAAGACGAGGTGGAAGCTGGGCCGCGGTTTCGCCGATGTCGAGGTAGAAGAGGAGGGCGAAGTCGAAGCGATGCCTGATGAGACCGCCGAGGCATCTGCCGGCGAATCCGAAGAAGGCAGTGACGATGCGCAGGCTGACGATGGCGAGGGCATTGCGATCGAAAACGAGACCGCCGCGGCGAAAAACGGCAAAGACGGGGACGATGGGTGAACTTTCCTCGTCCCTGCCCATTGCCTCGCAACGGGTCAGGGGGTTAACCATTTGTTTGGCAAATGCGGCGTTAATCGCCCGTTGTAGGCATCGGGGCGAAGCTGGAGGGGAATAGGCCATGAAGGCGCTGATCTACATTCTCGCTATCGTGTTGATGGCCGTGGGGGCCGTCGTTGCCCTGATAAGCTTCTTCTCGCCCGGCCAAGTGGTTATGGGGCTTAATCTGGGCCTGGCCGCGACGCTCATCGCCGGCGGCGTGGTCACGCTGGGGCTGGCCGGTGTGATCACCGCGCTGGAAGACCTCGCGCGCCGGCTCGCCCGCTTGTCCGCATCGACGGCCGGCAAGGGCGATGCGGGTGCGGCCGAGACCGGCATACCCTCCAGCGAGCGCATGGCCGCAGCCCTTGGTGGCGGTGCCGTGCTGACCGCCGCCACGGCTGGCGCGGCCATGGCAGCCACCGAGGAGGCCGAAGAGCCTGCCGAGGAGGCCGAAGAGCCGGCCCCGGTCGAACGCGAGATCTTCATCAGTCCGCGCGCCGAAGCAGAAGACGTGATCAAGGCGGCCGAGGCTGTCGCGCCCGAGGCTGTCGAGACCACTGAGGAGACGAGCGAGGACGAAGAAGCCGAAGCCGATGCCGCGGACGATGCCGGCGAGGAGGCCGAAGAAGAAGCCGACGAGAAAGAAGCCGACGAGGAAGAAACTGCTCCCGCCGCGGCGGCTGAAGCCGCCGAAGAGGCTGGCGAGGAAGCTGCCGAAGAGGCTGGCGAGGAAGCTGCCGAAGAGGCTGGCGAGGAAACGGGCGAGAAAGCCGGCGAAGAGGCTGGCAAGGAAGCCGGCGAAGAGGCCGGCGAGGAAGAAATGGACGTTGCGGGCCTCTATGTGGTCGAGGAGCGCGTCATCCGCGGCCGTCCCGCGCGCATGCTCTCCGACGGCACGGTGGAGGCCGAGACCGACGAAGGCTGGATGCGTTTCGAGAACCTCGAGCATCTGGAAGAATACATGGAAGCCATGAGCCACGCCCGCTGAGGCGCTGGCCGTTTCATTGCCGCCCTTGCGGGTCTAGGCTCGCCTGTCTACCAACTGCCGCCTCAAGGCGGCGAAGCGACAGAGAGCATGGCAATGGCCACTTACATTTCCCTCATCAATTTCACCGAACAGGGCATCGAGAACATCAAGGATTCGACCACCCGCCTCGACGACGCTCAGGCGCTGGCACGCAGCCTGGGTGGCGAGATGAAGCAGGTCTTCCTTACCATGGGCGGTTACGACATGGTCGCCATTCTCGAACTGCCGAATGACGAGGCGGCCGCCAGGATGGCTCTGACGGTGGGCTCCGGTGGCAATGTCCGCACCACCACGCTCAAGGCCTTCGACGAGGTCACCTGCCGCCAGATCGTCGCTTCGCTTTGAGTGGGTTCAGCGAATGACGCCGTGCTGGTTGAGGTTGACCTCGCACCAGTGGGCGTAACTGTCTTCGATCACCAGAGGGACGCTGCCGGTCGATGACGACCAGCCGCGACCGACCTCGTTGCGCTCGAATTCGAAGCCGGCGCCCATGTGGATGCCCACCTGGTGCTCGGCGCCAGTGACGGGGTTAAGGATGGGCTCACCCCGCGCCTTGGCGATACCGTCCGCCTCGCAGTCGGCGCGTCGCGCCGTCATGTCGGCCTCGAAGCGGATCGGGGCGAAGACCGGATCGTGGATGGTGTCGCACATGGCCGAATAGACGGCAAAGACGGTTGCCATCTGGCCGGTCTCCTTGCCGGTGAGGATGGACACAAGGGCATGGCGCTGGGCCTCGTCGGCGTCGATATCGATGATCGGCTGCATGCTGCCCCTGCCTTCGTGCACCGGGCCGGGCCAGGCGATAGCCATGCCCATCTTCAGCCCGTCGAGCCGGGTGTCGCCGAAATGGCCCTCGTTGACATTAAAGAAGGCGACGGCCTCGCAGTTGCCGTAAGTGGGCAAGGCGTTGAACTGGCAAGGGCAGGCATAGCCACAATTGCAGTTGCCGAACTCCAACGAACGGATTTCCCAGTTCACGCCCATGATGTGCCTCCTTCGTGATTGTCAAGCGGGCGAAAATTACGCAACGTCATTTAGTTAGTTTAAAATGGAGATGCCGTAAGGTCAATTATAAACAAACTCCGTGCTACCGATAGGATGCTCTGGCTGAAGCGCGAGCAGTTGAGTGGGTCGTATTGCAATGCGATGGCGGTGGGGTCGGCACTGTGGTGAACGCCCGCTAGCCGGCGGCGACTGCAACCGGGACGCCGTCCCCGGTGCTCTGCGTCATCATCCCGGCGCGGGCAGCGGCCACGTTGCGGCAGATCTCCTCGATGTGCACCCGGTCGGTACCGCAGCAGCCGCCCCACACGGGGATGTGGGGATACCTCTGCGCCAGTTCCCCCATTTGCCGGCCGAGCTCGACGGGGTCTCCCTCTTCGAGATGGCCAAGCTTGCACAGCGTGCCCTTTTCCAGCGACGAGGCGTTGGGACGGATGCCGCCGATCCGTTTCACCCAGTCTCCGGGCTCCAAGGCGGGTGTGAAGTCGACCGGATGGGTGCAGTTGATCATGTAATAACGGGGCGTGGAACCGGTTGCCGCATCAACTGCGGCGATGGCCTGCTTGAGCGACTGCCCCGTCTTCAACCGACCTGTCGCATCAAGCACGAAGGCGACGACGCAAGGCATCTCCGCTGCCCTGGCCGCTCGCGCCAGGCCGATCGCCTCTTCGGCATTGTTGAAGGTCAAGGCGGTGACGAGGTCGGCGCCTACCGCCGACAAGCTCTCGATTTGTTCGCCATGATAGTCTTCGGCTTCCTCGGCCGTCATGGTTCGATTGAGCTGATAGGCATCGCCGCGCGGCCCGATGCAGCCGCTGACCGGTATGGGGATGCCGGCACCGCTGTAGTCGCGGGCGATGGCCTGAAAGAACTCGATGCCGCGACGGTTGATGTCGGCCAGGGCCTGGCGCGAGTAGCCCAGGAGTTCGCCCCAGTCGCGGCTGGCGCGATAGTGCAGGCCGCACAGCACCATGCCGGCGCGATATCTCACCGCGATCTCGGTGAGATTGCGGTAGAACCTCTCGGTCTCGCGGGTCGCGGCCGCATCGTTGAGCAGGTGGAACAGCGAGAAGTTGGGCAGCTCGAAACCTTTTTTGTACATCATGTAGGTCTCGATGCCGCCATCGGTGAGATAAAGGCGGCCGCCGAGCTGCGGCAAGGGGCTCGTGCGTCTGGTCATGCTGCCGGCTCGATGTTCTGGTTGAAGCGGAAGTGGTTGCCGGGGTCGTATTTCGCCTTGACGGCTTTTAGCCGAGCGTAGTTGGCACCGAAGGTTGAGCGCATCATGGCCTCGCCCTCCTCGCCAAGGCCGGGGAAGTTGAGATAGAGCCTGCCGCCTTGCGAATGGGCGCGCATGTGCTGCCAGAAATCACGCGTCCAGCCGATGTTGGCGTCATCGTCCTCAGGGGCCGACCACACCGAGTCGATGGAGAGCATGAAGGGCATCGAGCGGTCGCCGAAGGCGGTCTCTTCCGCCCCGATGGCAGCGGTGGCGCCGCCGAAATTCCAGATCGACGACAGCGTGTTCGGCGAGGGCGGCGCGGCGTTTTCAGCAATGATGGCGTTGACCACTTCATCGTCGAGCCCGCTCAGATAATGGCTCTTCCAGTAGCAGCGATACTGGCCGGCGGGCATCAGCGTGTCGAACAGCTGCTGCATGTCGCAGTAGTTCATGCGGCCGGAAAAATCCGTCACCATGCCGCCCAGCTCGCGCAAGGGCTGCGTCAGCCGTTCGCCCTCGGCCGCATCGCCGGCATAGATGGCGATCAGCGTGACCACCCGCTTGCCCCAGGCCTCTTCGGGGAAGTCGGGGCTTTCGGCCACGGTGGAGAATTCCGCTAGGCCCGTGATGCAGTCGTTCTTGTCGGCAAGGAAGTCGCGCCACGCTCGCACCGCCTCGCCGGCCTTCTCGATGGGGTAGATAGGGGCGCAGAACATCACCTCCGGGCCGACCGGATGCAACGCGAATTCGAAGCCGGTGACGACGCCGAAATTGCCGCCGCCGCCTTTGAGCGCCCACAACAGATCGGCGTTTTCATCGGCCGAGGCATGCACTAGCCGGCCGTCGGCCGTGACCACGTCGGCGGCCATGAGATTGTCGATCGACAAACCATAGCGGCTCCTCAACCAGCCCATGCCGCCCGACAGCGTCAGGCCGGCGACACCGGTATCGGAGATGACGCCGCCCGGGGTAGCGAGAGCGAAGGCCTGGGTCTCGCGATCGACGTCACCCCAGGTGGCGCCGCCCTCGACCCAGGCCCGCTTGCGCTTTGCGTCCACCCGCACCGCGCGCATGCCCGAAAGATCTATCATCACGCTGCCGTCGCCGACGGCGTGCCCGGCGACATTGTGGCCGCCGCCGCGGATGGAAACCGGCAGTTCGTGTGTCCGGGCGAAACTGACCGCGGCCATGACGTCGGCTGCTCCCTTGGCCCTGACGATCACGGCCGGGCGGCGGTCGATCATGGCATTCCACACGGCGCGAGCGTCGTCGTAACTCTCATCACCCGCAATCAGGACGGCGCCGCGAACGTTTTCACGCAGATGCGCAACGGCGATGGCGAACTTGCTGGGGCCTGCGGGGGTCGGTGCGTTCATGGCCGGTCTCCTTGCTGCGGGCAACCTCTCTCGTCGTAAGAGCAGGTTGCGGTGGGCGATGCTCGAAAGTTTACCCATGGGTCACAATTGGACAAAGAGACGTATTGCACACAAACGGGGCAAATGTGACACTCTGACCTGAGGAGAGGTTTTGTCATGGCTGAAGGACGCAAACCGCGCATCGCGTTGCTTGCATCGCCTGAATCGGGACCGCTCGTGCTTTACGGGCTCTATGACGTCCTGTCCTCGGTGGGGGTGGTCTACCTCGACATGGTGGCCGGAGAACCGGGCGAGGCCTTGCTCGATGTGGTCATCGCGGCGGCGTCCCGCGAGCCCTTCCGCTGCTTCGGCAACGTGCTCATCGAGCCGCGCTGCATCGATGACATCGAGACGTGCGATGTGGTCATCGTCTGCGACATGTATACGGCTATCGATACGCGCCCGAGCGGGCGCTACGACCGCGAGATCGCATGGCTGAAGCGCATGCATGACGGCGGAGCGCTCATCACCTCGGTTTGCTCGGGCTCGCTGCTGCTGGCCGAGTCGGGGCTCCTCGACGGCAGTTCGTGCTCGGCCCACTGGGCCTATCGCGACCTGTTCCGCAAGCATTACCCGCGCGTCAGGCTGGTGCTCGAGTCGATCCTCAATCTCGATGGCGAGGCAAGACGCATCGTCACCGCCGCTGGGGTCATGGCCTGGCAGGACCTGGCGCTCTATCTCATCTCCCGCCTGTGCGGGCCCGAGCACGCCCTGCGCGCTGCCAAGATCTATCTCCTGACCAGTCACGAGGATGGCCAGTTGCCCTATGCCGCCATGGGCCGGCTGATCCAGAAGGACGATGCCGTTATCGCCGAATGCCAGTCGTGGATCGCCGCGAACTTCGCCGTGCCCAATCCCGTGGCGACAATGACCGAGCGCTCTGGGTTCAAGCCGCGCACCTTCGCGCGCCGCTTCAAGGCGGCGACGGGCTATCTGCCGATGGATTATGTGCACGGCCTGCGCATCGAGGAGGCCAGGCGCCTCATCGAGACCGGCGCCGGCGCCATCGAGGATATCGGCTTCCACGTCGGCTATGAGGACTCCGCCTTCTTCCGCCGCCTGTTCAAGCGCGAGGTCGGCCTGACGCCGGCGGCCTATCGGCGCAAATTCGTGCAGGCCCTGGCCGCTGAGTGACGGCTTTGTCGCCGTCTCCGTCGCTCGCCTGTCAGTCGGCCTTGTTGTAGGCGCGCGGCATCAGCTCGTAGGGGTGCTTCCAGCCGGGCAGCGAGGCGATGCGGTCGAGCCAGCGGCGGACATTGCCGTAGGGCGACAGGGAAAAGCCCAGTTCGTCTTCGTAGTAGAGATAGCCGCACATGGACAAATCGGCGATGGTCGCCCGCTTGCCGATGATGAAGTCGCGGGTGGAAAGCTCGCCATCGATGATCTTGAGCGCGCTTTGGGCGCGGGTCGTCAGGAACTCGACCACCTTGGGCTCGCCCCCGCCGGCAAAGCGCAAGAGGAAGCGCAAGGTCGCGATGTAGCTGGTGAGCTTGTGGTTGTCGAACAGGATCCAGCGCCAGGTCTCGCGCCGTTCGTCGCCGCTCTTGGCCGAGAACTTGCGCGTCTGCTCGGCCAGATAATCGAGAATGACGCCCGATTGCGTCAGCTTGAGGCCGCCGTGCACCAGGACGGGAACCTCGCCCATCGCGTTGACGTCGCGGCGATAGGCCTCGCTGCGCGTCTCGCCGTTGAAGAAGTCGACGTAGCGCGGCGCCCAGTCGAGCCTTGTCAACGCCAGCATCAGCGCCGCCTTGTAGGAGTTGCCCGATTCGGCAAAGCAATAGAGGGTATATTCAGCCATGTGCGCCGTGACCTCCCGATGGCTCAAACGCTTACGGCCTGATTGCGGCCGTGACAAGGAGGAGGGAACGGGGGGCGCGGCTCAGCGTACGTCGAGCACTGACGTGGTTGCCCGGCGCACCACCTCGGTGGCGGTGGAGCCGCGGATGGCGCGTTGCAGGCGCGTGCGGCCCTCATCGGTCACCACGATGACCTGATAGTCAGCGCCCGCCTTGACGATCTCCTCGTGCGGCCGGCCGACGGCGGTCAGGGTCTTCCTCACCCGGATGCCGATGGCGGTGAGGAGCGAGCGCGCCGCCTTGACGTTGGCATCGGCCCATTTGAGGTTCTTTTCCTTGTCGGCGGCGCAAAACAGCGTGATGGGCTCGCCGATGACGTGGGCGAGCACCGCGGAGCGCCGCACCGCCTGCATGGAGCGCGCAGTACCGTCGGTGCAGATGAGAAAGCCCTTCTTGTCGAGGCTGGAGCGCGCCACCAGCACCGAGCATGGCGCCAGCATGGCCACGCGCTGCACGATGCCCGAGCCGAACCAGGAATGGACCTCGCCGCGCCAGGCCGACGGCTCGCCCAGGATCATCAGGTTGTAGGGGCCGAGCTCATACTGGTCGAGGATGCCGGAGGCGGGATCGGGCGCGGTCTTGAGCTTCAAGACCACGCTCTTGCCCTCGCTGCTCTTGTACTCGACCTTGTTGTCGCCGAGCGGATCGCCCCAGGCATCCTGATGTGCCGTCGACGTCTGCCAGTCCTCGGCCGGCACGCCCTCCTCGCGCAGGATTTCCAGGGCGCGCTTGAGATCGCGCACGCCGGGCAGCTCGAAGCCCGCATCGAGCATGTTCTGGCGCGCCACGCGCACCTGCAGGCCCCCCGACCACAGGCCCTGGTCCACTGGCCGTATGAACAGGATGATGATGTCGCAGTCGTTGCCGGGTGCCAGGCGCGCGGCGAAGCGCACGCTGTTGTAGGCCTGTTCGGAGCCATCGATGCAGGCGAGCACGCGGAAGCGGCTGCGGCGCTGGGCGCGCAGATGCGACAGCGTCTTTTCCACCGCGCGCTCCTGGCGCTCCGACAATGGTGAACGCTTGAACAGTCCCATGCCTCACCTCGTGATCAGCGGCCAGTAGAAGTTGGCCACCAGCATCAGCAGCACGAAAGAGACCAGCATCATGCGCCAGCCGATCTTCAGGAAGTCGGTGCCCTTAAGATAGCCCGAGGCATAGATGATGGTGAAGGCCGGTTGGGCGGCGGCGGTGAGATAGCCGAAGGCCGACGAGATCGCCGCGAGGAAGCCGATGACGATCGGGTCGGTGTGGGTCACGGTGGCCGTCTTCAGAACCACCGGGCCGAGAACCGCGATCGCAGCACCCGCCGTCATGGTGTTGGCAACCCCCATGGTGAGGGCCGAGATGGCCGCGTATAGGCCCGGCCCCGATCCCGCCCCGATGGGCTGGAGGGCGGATATGAAGCTGTGCGCCACCCATTCCGCGGCCCCTGTTGCCTGCATCTCGACGCCGAGCGAGACCGCCGCCGCATAAAGCAGCACCACGCCCCAGTTGACGCCGGAATTGATGTCCTCCCAGCGCACGAGTCCCGATACCAGGAAGGCGCTCACCCCCATGAGCGCGATGGTGCCGAGGCCGAACTGCTCGGAGAAAAAGATCCACCCCATGATGGTGAGCCCGAAGATGGCGATGGAGACGAAGTCGGAGACCTTCAACGGGCCTTCCATCATAACCTGCGTCCTCAGCCGCGCCACCGCCCGCGACATGTCCTTGGTTTCGGGCTTGAAGGTGAGGAACAAGAGCGCCGTCACCAACGGCAGGCGCAACAGGAACATGGGGAAGGCGTAAAGCGTCCAGCCCATGTAGTCCATGAGGAAACGCCGCGTCGAGGGGTCGATGGGGTTGAAGAAGAACTCCTGCCAGTAGCCGATCATGATGGCGTTGCGCGCCCCGCCCGAGGGCGTGGCGATGCCGGCGATGGAGCAGCCATAAGAGATCGAGAACAGGATGATCGCCGCCAGATTGTGGATCTTCTTCGGGTCCGGCGAGGTGAGCTGGATGAGGCGCAGGCCCACCGGCAGCATCATCGCCGCCACCGTGTGCTCGCCGATGAAGGCGGCGATGGTGCCGCACACCATGGTGATGCCGAAGCTGATCCAGTAGGCGTTAGTGCCGGTCACCCTGACGATGGCCCAGGCAATGCGGCGGTCGAGCTTCTGCTTGACGATGGCCACCGCCAGCATCAGCGAGCCGAGGATGAAGAGCACCGAATTGGTCATCAGCGATTGCGCCACCTTGGTGGGCGAGGCCCCGAGCAGCACCACCTGGCCGACGATGATGAGTAGCGGCACCGTGGGCAGCGGTACCGGTTCGGTGATGAAGATGATGGTCGCCATCAGCATCATGGCGAGCACGATCTGGCCGTTATGGCTGAGACCGGCGGGCAGCGGCAGCTGGGTGAAGGCAAAGCCCAGCATGAGGGCGATGAAGAACCAGCGCTTGGCCCAGAAGAACTGCAGATCGATGACGCTCAGCACCAGCCGCAGGCGCTGATAGCCGCGCCGCCGCATGCGGCCGAGCGACACATCGGGCTCGTGCGCCTGCAGGCTGTCGCGGGTAAGCAGGAAATCCGTCGCCATCGACTCAGTCCCCTTGCCGGCCAAGTCCGCGGCGTGGGAAAATGTCGTTCCGCCGCGAAGAGGGAATCAGGGGAACGCCATGGCCGCCGAAGCCGCCGCACTTGCCGCCGCCGATGAGGGACTTGAGGAGAGCATCGCCCGCTGGATCGAGCTCTTGCGCATCCCCTCCATTTCCACCGACCCCGCCTACAAGGGCGACTGCCGCAAGGCGGGCGCGTGGCTGGTCAGCACGCTGAAGGCGCTCGGGTTCGAAGCCTCCTTGCGCGACACGCCCGGCCATCCCATGGTCGTTGCCCACTACCGGGCCAGGACACGCAAGGGCAAGCTGCCTCATGTGCTGTTTTACGGTCATTACGACGTCCAGCCTGCCGATCCCCTGGAGAAATGGCAAACGCCGCCCTTCGAGCCGGTGAGGAGGCGCGACAAGGACGGTGTAGAACGGATATATGCCCGCGGGGCAGCCGACGACAAGGGCCAACTCCTCACCTTCATCGATGCCTGCCGCGTCTGGCTTGCCGCGAGCGGCGATCTGCCGCTCGATGTCACTGTCCTGTGCGAGGGCGAAGAGGAGTTGGGCTCGCCCAGCCTGATCCCCTTCCTCAAGGCCAACCGCAAGGAACTGGCCCATGACGTGGCGCTGGTTTGCGACACCAATATGTGGGATGCCAAGACACCCGCCATCACCACCCGCCTGCGCGGCCTCCTGCATGACGAGGTGACGATCGTCGGTCCGGCGATCGATCTGCACTCCGGCCTATATGGTGGTGCGGCCATGAACCCCATCCGGGTGCTGGCCAGGATCATCGCCGATCTGCACGACAAGACCGGCCGCATCGCCATCCCCGGCTTCTATGACGGGGTGAAGGAGCTGCCCAAGGCAACGCGCGAGCAATGGGCGAAGCTGAAATTCTCCGAAAGGAAGTTCCTGGGCGAGGTGGGCCTGAAGGAAAAGGCGGGCGAGGCAAAGCGCTCGGTGTTGGAGCAGATCTGGTCGCGCCCCACCGCCGAGGTCAACGGCATCATCGGCGGCTATACCGGGGTAGGCACCAAGACGGTCATCCCGTCGAGGGCCTCGGCAAAACTCTCCTTCCGCCTGGTGGCGGGCCAGGATCCGCAGCGGCTGCGCAAGGCCTTGCACGCCTTCGTGCGCGCCCGCCTGCCGGCCGGCATCAAGGCCGAGTTCCTTAGGGAGGGCGGCGCCGGCCCGGCCATCGAGATCCCCGAGGACAACCCCTATCTCGCCGCGGCGGGTGCCGCGCTCAAGGCCGAGTTCGGCCGCGCGCCGGTGATGATGGGCTGCGGCGGCTCCATCCCCATCGTCACCAGCTTCAAGGACATTCTCGGCATGGAAAGCCTGCTGGTGGGCTTCGGTCTCAACGACGATGCCATCCACTCGCCCAACGAGAAATACGACGTGGCGAGCTTTCACCGTGGTATCCGTTCCTGGGTGCGCATCATGAACGCCTTGCGGGTCGAGACGTGATCCTTCAGCTTGTCATCGGCACCGTCGTGATTGCCATCACGGTGGCGATCCATGCCGAGATGTTCGCCCTCCTGTGGCGCCACTTCGACTGGTTGACCGCCCTGCTGCGGCCGCGCCTGCGCCGCTTCGCCAACACCGGCGTGATCATGGTCGCCATGCTCTATGTCATGCTGATCCTCACCATCGAGGTGTGGGTATGGGCACTTGTGCTGCTCCTCATCGGCGAGGCGAAAGGTCTCGAGCCGGCGGTCTATTTCTCCGTCGTGTGCTTCACCACGCTGGGTTTCGGCGACATCACGCTGGCGCCGGAATGGCGACTTTTGTCCGGTCTTATCGGCGCCAATGGCTTCTTGATGTTCGGCTGGTCGACCGCCTTCACGGTGGAGCTGGTGCGGCGCACCAGTTGACGCTAAGGCATTGATGTCAAACCGTTAATCTTTGCGCCATAATTGTGACAAAGCTGCCATAATTCCGCTCCAAGGCTTGCCGTAATTTAACTGGCAAGACATATTACCCAAGTTCATATTCCCACACGTCGGGCGGCAACCGCCGGACGCGAAGACTCCTCGCCGCGCGTGTGGCACGGCGCGGGGGCATTCCTCCTCCACACGCCATAACTCATTGGAGCCATGAACATGAGAACCTCCGTTCTCGTCGCGATAGCGCTTGCCGCAACGCTCGGTGCAACCACGGCCTATGCCGGCACCGTCATGAACAAGGACAAGAAGCACTACACCGTCTCCCTCGTCGAGGGCGCAAAGACGATGAAGGTGGCCTTCAAGTCCCACCAGACCAAGCACCTGTGCACCAAGCCGTGCGAGCTGAAGCTCGGCGGCAGCTCGGTCAAGTTCGCCAACAAGACCGACACCGCCACGATCGAGGGCGGCAAGCTGGTGATGGCGAAGAAGTAGCCGCGACCCCCGCGTTCTTCTCTTCAGGCGCCCGGCGTTCGTCACGCCGGGCGCTTTTGTTTCGTCAGCCCAGCTTCAGGGCGGTGGTGTGCGCGGGCGGTGCGAGCCCGTCGAGGTTGCGCGGATCGGGCACCGGCAGCATCACCTGAAGGCCGATGGGGACGACGCCGGCCCAGATCGGCAGGGCATAGTCCTCCTCGTCGTCGCCGGGCGGGCCCGAGCGCAGCTTGGCCGAGGCTTCCGTCAACGGCATGGAAAGGACCGTCGTTGCCTTCATCTCCTTTGCGGTCGCCGGGCGCAGCAGGTCCCAGCGGCCGGGAAACAGGCGATTGACGAAGGTTTCCAACCGCGCCGCCTTCTCGTCCGCATCGGTCACCTTCTCGGCCCTGCCCAGCACCATCACCGAGCGGTAGTTGACCGAGTGATGAAAGGCCGAGCGGGCGAGCACGAAGCCGTCGATGAGGGTGACCGTGAGGCACACATCGGCCCCCTCGGTCGCCTTCAGCATGCGGCTTGCCGCCGAGCCGTGCCAGTAGACCCGCTCGCCCTCGCGCCATTGCAGGGTGGGCGTGACATAGGGCTGGCCGTTGACCGCATAGCCCACATGCGCCACCGGCTGGGCATCGAGAATGGCGTGAACGGTCTCCGCGTCGTAGTGCCCGCGCTCGTGCAGGCGCCTGACACGGACTTTCTGAGAGGGGGCGACGGATTTGGCTGGCATGGCTGGTCTCCTTGTATGGCGGGCAGGATAGCAACATACTGGACTTTGAAAAATGTCCAGTATCGGCAAAAACAACCAATCCACTTTTGAGGCCAGCCTGCTTGCCCTGGGCCTCGACCGGCGCGCCGGTGTGCCCATGCACGTGGGTCTGGCGCAGGCGCTCAAGACCCGCATCCTTGCCGGCCACCTGCCGGCCGGTGCGCGCCTTCCCTCCAGCCGCGCGCTGGCCGAAGAACTGTCGGTCTCGCGCTCGACGGTGGTGGCTGCCATCGATCAGCTTGTGGCTGAAGGCTATGCCGAAGGTCGCCGGGGATCAGGCGTCTATGTGGCCGCCGAGATGCCCGAAGCGGTGCTGCAGTCACCCCCCGGCACGCCGGCAACGCCCCGCGATGAAGACTATGCTCCGCCGCCCGCCGGTCCGCCGCCGCCCTTCCAGCCGGCCCAGCCCGACATGGCGCAATTCCCCCACGCCGCCTGGGCCCGCCTGTTCCAGCGGGTGTGGCGCGATCCGGCGCCCGAGCTCCTGGGCACTGGCGATGCTTTGGGCCTTGGCGAGTTGAGGCGCGAGATCGCCCGCCATCTCGGCGCCTGGCGCGGCATCGAATGCCATGCGGATGAAGTGATTGTCACTTCAGGTGCGGCAGAGGCCCTGGAGCTGATCGCTCACGGCCTCATCGGCACCGGCCACGCCATCGCGCTGGAAGAGCCGGGCTACCCGCTGGCACGCCGCGTGCTGGCGCGCGCCGGCCTTCACCCGTTGCCGCTGCCGGTGGACGAGCACGGCCTCGACGTCGCTGCGCTTGCCCGCGAAGGCAAGGCGGCCGCTGCCTGCCTGGTGACGCCGTCGCGGCATTATCCGCTTGGGGCGACGCTGCCGCTCGCCCGCCGCCTGGACCTTCTCGCCTGGGCGCGCCGCAGCGATCCGCCACGTCTCGTCATCGAGGACGACTACGACAGCGAGTACCGCTATCACGGCCAGCCGCTGCCGGCCCTCATGGGGCTCGATGCGACCGCGCCCGTCATCTATCTCGGCAGCTTCTCCAAGGTGTTGAGCTCGAGCCTGAGGCTCGGCTTCATGGTGGTGCGCGAGCCGTTTCGCGCAAGAGTCATCGCCGCTCTGGCCGAAGCGGGTGCGCGCGCCGCACTTGCTGCCCAGCCGGTGCTGGCCCGCTTCATGGCCTCGGGCGACTTCGCCCGTCATATCCGCCGCATGCGCCGCCTCTATGCCCGGCGCCAGCGCGCGCTGGTTGAGGCCGTCGCAACCCATCTCTGCGGTTGCCTTGCGGTGGAGCCGGCTCCGGCCGGCATGCATCTGGTGGCGCGCCTGGAAGCGCGGCTGGCCGGGCGCATGGACGATGTCGAGGCGAGCCGCCGTGCCCGCGCAGCGGGCATCGCGGCGCCGGCGCTCTCGACCTTCTATGCCGGCACGCCTCGCCGTCAGGGCCTGCTGCTCGGCTATGCCGGCTTTGACGAGGCGGCGATCGAGCCGGCCGCACGGCGGCTGGCG
This sequence comes from uncultured Alphaproteobacteria bacterium, assembly GCA_963770075.1. Taxonomy (GTDB): domain Bacteria; phylum Pseudomonadota; class Alphaproteobacteria; order Rhizobiales; family Aestuariivirgaceae; genus CAVVDT01. The sequence continues at coordinate 12,525 of CAVYOQ010000047.1, read as the reverse complement.
GCGGCTCTGGGCTGACGGCAAACCGGCAAGCAAACGCGAACCTGCAAGTCTGACGGCGGCACGTCGGCAACCAAATGAGTGGCGAGGACGGCGCGGCGGGGCAGGGCGGGACCACAAACGAGAACACTAGATGTCACTCAGTTTAGCTTGACAATTGTGCTGAAGTCTTGTTGCGTTGACGTTGGGTAATGCTCTTGAACGAGGTATGCTATGCCTGCGTTGCCGCCACCCCCGCCCCCGCCGCCGCCGCCCACCACGATTACCGTAAGCGAGACCCACGATTACCGCGGCGAAACTCACACCAATATTGACTCGATCATCTTCAACACGACCGACTTTGCCAGCGCGACCTTCAGTGCCAGCCAGTTCGGGCCCGGGCTGATCTCCGACACCGTGGCGATCAGCGGTGACGCCCAGCGCAACTTCATCGAAGTTGACCTACTCGTCAGCGGGGGCAGCTTCTCCGCCGCCGGCTGGACCTTCAGCAACTGGGTGCCGTTCACCCCGCTGCAGAATGACGAAGTCATCATCAGAGGCTCCGATGTCGCCGACACGATCACCGGATCGACCCAGGCGGATGAAATTGTGGGCAACGACGGCAACGACGCCCTGTTTGGCCTGGATGGCAGGGACATTCTGAACGGCGGCGCCGGGATCGATACGCTCACCGGCGGTGCCGGCGATGACGACTATCGTCTCACCGATGTGAGCAAGGTCAGCGACATTCCGTTTCGCCTTGCCTTCGACAAGATCGTCGAGGACCCCGGCGGGGGCATCGACAGCGTGAATGTCGGGCGCACTGGCAACGTCGGCGACTATACGCTGCCGGCCAATGTCGAGAACGCGCTGATCACCGGAGACGCAACCTTCGACCTCACCGGTAATGAAGCCGAGAATTCCGTGACCGGAAACAACGCCGCCAACTTTATCAGCGGTCTTTCCGGCAACGATGTTCTCACGGGCAGGGGAGGCAACGACACGCTCGACGGCGGTGATGGCGATGACAGCCTTGATGGCGGCAACGACACCGATACGGCGAGCTATGAGTCAGCGGGCGCGGCCGTGATCGTCAAACTGGCCGTCGTCGGGGGCCAGAATACCGGCGGCGCCGGCATCGACACTCTCACTGCCATCGAGAACCTTGCCGGTTCCATTTTCGGCGACAGGCTCAACGGCGACAGTGCCGCCAACATGCTCGACGGTGGCAACGGCGACGACATCCTCGCAGGCGGGCTTGAAAACGATACGCTCAACGGCGGCGGCGACAATGACAGGCTCAAGGGCGGCGTCGGCGCTGATCTGCTGAACGGTGACGACGGCAATGATGTGCTGATCGGTGGCGCCGGCGCCGACAACATCAACGGCGGTGCGGGCGAGGACACGGCCAGCTATGCGAATGCGACCAAGGGTGTCACTGTCAATCTGAAGGATGGAACCGGCTCGGGCGCCACCGCCGAGGGCGATGTGCTGACCGGCATCGAGAATCTGGCGGGCTCGGCCGGCAATGACAGCCTTACCGGCAAGGCCGGCGCCAACCGCCTCGTCGGCAATGGCGGCGACGACACTCTCAACGGTGCTGGCGGAGCCGACAGCCTTTTCGGCAACGCCGGCAATGACCTTCTGGCAGGCGGCATGGGCGCCGACCAGCTCGCAGGCGACAACGGCAACGACACGCTCATTGGCGGCGCCGGCCACGACATTCTCGCGGGCGGCGGCGGTCGCGATACATTTCAGTTCAACGATATTGCCCAGTCAGGGGTCGGTCCCTCCCAGCGTGACCGCATCGCCGATTTTGCTCCCGGACGCGACAAGGTCGATCTGACTGCCATTGACGCCGACACAGGCCATGCCGGCGATGATGCCTTCAGCTTCATCGGTGCTGCCCATTTCAGCCATCATGCCGGCCAGCTCCGCGCTGTCGTCATAGGTGCGGTGACCATTGTTTCGGGCGATGTGGACGGCGACGCCGCGGCCGACTTCCAGATCGCCCTGGCCGGCCATCCGCTCGTGCAAGGCGGGGACTTCCTGCTCTAGCGAAACGCGACCGACAACGGCCCGATTGACCGGCCTTTCGCGTGCGGCGATAACGTTTGCCGGGGGCTTATGGAATACAGCGCAGATCACCGTTAAGCTGCTTTACGCAAAATCCGTTGGCTCGGGGGCTTGAGGCATGGCGGAAGACGGCGCGCATGGCAACTGGCTGAAGCAGGATATCGATCCGGCCGTCCTGGGCGCGCTTGTGCATCTCTATCGCGCCGAGGTGTTTCGCAGCACCCATTGGCGCAGCCGGCTCGACAACACCACCAACTGGGCCGTCGTGACCACCGGGATTGCCCTTTCGGCGACCTTCAGTAACACCCAGGCATCGCCGTTGCCCATGGTGCTGGTCGGGATGCTCGTTACCGTCTTCCTGGTGTTCGAGGCGCGCCGCTACCGCTATTACAACATGTTCCGCGCGCGGGCGCGTTTGCTCGAGATCGACGTCTATGCGCCGATGCTGAGTGGCCAGAAGGTCTCCTCGAGACAAGGCTGGAACGAGATGCTGGCTGACGACCTCGAGACGCCGCACTATCACATCAGCTATATCCGCGCCGCCGGGCGCCGGCTGAGAAGCAACTACTCGTGGATCCTCGCCATTCAGGCGATTGCCTATTACGGCAAGCTGGCCATTCATCCCGTGCCGATGACGAGCCTGCACGACGTCATGGTGCGAGCGGCCATCGGCCCTGTTCCCGGAGAGCTGGTGATCCTTGCCGGCCTGCTCTTTCATGGCGGCTGGGCGATCTTTGCCATTGTCACCTATCGGCTCGACCAGCTCTATCGCCGGCAGAGACAATCGCACATGGAACACGAGTGACGTCGACCATCTTGTCGGGCCGCGCTCTAGCTCGCCGCCTTCTCCAGTCCGCACCACTCGGCGATGAACAGGGCGATGGAGCCGGTCACCCGCTTCACCGATGAAAGCGAGACGCGCTCATCGAAGCCGTGGATGTTTTCCGAATAGGGCCCATAGACCAGGCAGGGGATGCCCTCGTAGAGGACGAAGACGCGCCCGTCGAGATAGCCCGGCGTGACGAAGCTCTCCAGCGACTTGCCGTAGGCTTTGGCATGGGCGCGACCGAGCACCTGCTCGGCCTCGGAGCCTTCCTCCAGCACATAGCCCTCGGCAAAGAAGCCGTTCCATTCGACCTCCGGCGGGTTGTTGGCAAGGAACGGGTTGTCCCGAGCTGCCGCCCTCACCGCTGCTTCGATCTCGTTTGCCGCCTCACGCGGATTCCACCCCGGATATATGGCGATGCGGCAGTCGAACGAGCACCACGCCGGGACCGAGGAGGCCCAGTCGCCGCCGGCGATCTTGCCGACATTGAAGTTGATCGGATGATCGAGATCGTCGAAGTGTTTCATGCCGCTTTTACGGGTGTTCCACTCGGCCTCGAGCTGGCGCAGCGCCTGGATGACGGGAAAGCACGCCTCGATGGCATTGGCCCCGGTGCCCGCGTCGCGCACATGAACAGGCGCGCCCTTCACATGCACGCGGAACCACAGGACGCCGGTGTTCGCCCGCACCAGCTTGTCGTCCTCGGGTTCGGGGATGATGGCGGCCTCGGCCCGGTAGCCGCGTATGAGGCACGAGAGCGCCCCGTTGCCGGTGCATTCCTCCTCCGTCACCGACTGCACATGCACCGTGGCGGCGGGCTTGAAGCCGAGGCTCGACAGGGCATCCAGTGCGAAAATGTTGGCGGCAAGCCCCGTCTTCATGTCGGCGCCGCCACGGCCATAGAGCCAGTCGCCCTCGATGTGCGGCTCGAACGGCGGGCGCGACCACATGTCCAGCGGGCCCACCGGCACCACGTCGATATGGCCGTTGAGGATGAGCGAGCGGCCCTTTTCTTCGCGCGGCCTGTGCGTGCCGACCACGTTGATGGCGTTGGTGTAGTCGACTGCGACCGGCGAGAAGCCGGGATGGCTCTCGATATCGGCCACCTCGATGGCCCAGCGGTCCATGGCGAGCCCGCGCGACCTGAGGGCGGAAAAGACGAAATCCTGCGCCGTATGCTCCTGGCCGCGCAGCGAGGGAAAACGCACTAAATCCTGCGTAAAGGCCACCTGGCAGTCGAAATTGGCATCGACCGCGGCGAGAATGTCGCCGGCTAGCTTGGCATCGAGCATGGCGGGTAGGCTCCTTCAACGGGCTGCCGGGGATGCAGATGCCACGAACGCTTGTCGCACGGCAAGACGGCCTTTCATGCGAATTGTCTTGCATTTTTTTCTTAAGTGCTTATCTGCATAGTCCATGATGTGCAGAAATTTGGAGACCGCACATCCTCGGAGTTTGGCTAAGTCGCCCGTGCCTCTGATGGCTACACGATCTTTTCCCGGACAATCTGAGACCCGTCGCAAGGCGCCGTTCGCGTCGCCTTTTGGCGTATTCCAAGCTAGCTAAGGGAAAGGACACCCTCATGCGCTATACCGGTACGGTGAAATTCTTTAATCATGCCCGCGGCTTCGGCTTCATTCAGCCTGAAGACGGCAGCAAGGACATGTTCGTGCATGCTACCGCTCTCGAGCGCTCCGGCATTGCCTCGATCAATGAAGGCGACAAGGTCACCTTCGACGTCGAGGACGACCGTCGCGGCCGCGGCAAGCAGGCGACCAACATCCAGATGGCCTGACGGGCCTTAGCCTGTAGACATCTATCACCTGACATCATCGACCGCCGGGGACATAGGGCGCTTGCGTCCGCCCCGGCGTTTTTTTCACCTGTCATATTGCCTTCACACGTATCTGATTCAATCGCAGGCGTGCAAAAGCAAGCGCCAAACACCCGGCAATGGGGCCGGGCTCATTCAAATGAAAGACAAGCAAGAGCAAAAACCATGCATTTTGGTACCGTAAAGACATTCGACCCGGTCATGCAGACCGGCATTATCATCCCCGAACAGGGCCGTCGGCCCATCCGCATCGACAGTGACGCCGTCGCCCGCGCCGGGCTCGGTCAGGTGGCAGAGGGCCAGCGTCTCGGCTTCAGCCTCGCCAACGACCGCCGCGGCCCCCACGCCATCGACCTGTGGGCCACCTGGTCCGGCAGGTAGCAGCACCGCCCCGGCCGAACCCGGCAACACCGGCCTTTTCTCCTTGATTGTGGCCATGCGCCACCTTGCGCGCGGCCTTGCGCGAGCTATGGTGTGCGCGACGCTTTTGACAATGAGGAGATCAACATGGCGAGCAGCGTGAAAGACCTGCTGGGTGCCGCCAACGCGGCGGTGCCCAAGATTACCATGGCCGAGGCCAAGACCCTCATGGCCGACGCAAACGCGCTGCTGGTCGATGTGCGCGATGCCCCGGAGGTGGAGGAGAACGGCAAGGTCAAGGGCGCCTTGCACGTCTCGCGCGGCATGCTGGAGTTCCGCGCCGACCCGGCCTCGCCCTATTTCAATCCCGCCTTCTCACCGGACAGGACCATCATCGTCTATTGCGCCTCGGGCGGCCGCTCGGCGCTGGCCGGCAAGACGCTCAAGGAACTTGGCTACGACAAGGTGGTCAACCTCGGCGCCTTCAAGGACTGGGCCGACAATGGCGGTGAGATCGAAAGACCCATAGAGCCCGGCATGAAGCGGTGACACTGTCCGTGCTCCCGGAACGCCTTGCCGATGGTTATCAGCGTTTCCGCTCCGGCCGCTACAGGGCGGCCAAGGAGCGCTATCTCAAGCTTGCCAGTCAAGGTCAGCACCCGCGCGTCATGGTGATCGCCTGCTGCGATTCGCGCGCGGCGCCGGAATTGGTGTTCGATGCTGATCCGGGCGAACTGTTCGTTGTGCGCAATGTCGCCAACCTGGTGCCGCCTTATGCGCCGGACGGGCGCCACCATTCCACCTCGGCGGCGCTGGAGTTTGCCGTGCTGTCGCTCAAGGTGGCTGACATCGTGGTCATGGGCCATGGCCGTTGCGGTGGCATCGCCGCGCTGATCGAGCCGGCCGAGCCCTTGTCGGGCAGCGATTTCATCGGCCAGTGGATGTCGACGGTGCGCGATATCGTGGGCGAGGCAGGCGATGCTGGCGATCGCGGCACCCTCGTGGAGCGCGCGGCGGTGGAACACTCGCTCGCCAACCTGCGCACCTTCCCGTGGATCCGCTCGCGCGTGGCCCGTGGCGAACTCGACCTGCACGGCGCCTGGTTCGACATCGGCCTGGGTGAATTGCACGTGCTCGACCAGGCCAATCATTGCTGGCCAACGCCGGGGTAAGACGGCCGAACCTGCAATCTCCGCCTCAAGCCGCATCGCGCCTCAACGGCAACGTGATGCAGCGGATGGCGCCGCCCCAGAAGCCGATGGCATCGCACGGCGTCGGCACCGGCTCGATGCCGCGCTTGCCCAGTTCGTCCATCACCCGGTTGAAGCGCGGATCGATCATGTAGTGGCGCTCATCGAGCGACACCCCGACGGTGGCGTGATGCGTCATCTCCTCTTCGCTGATCTCGATCACCTCCCAGTCCATGAGCGGTGCGGGCAGGCCCTCTGCGAGCGCCGGCATGTAGGCCATGAGGAGGCCGGGGCGCAAAAGGCACATGATGCCGAGCGCATGCAGGATCGGCCCCCTGATGGGCACCGCATGCACCCGGTAGCCCCAGCGCTCGATATAGCGCCTGAGCCAGGAAAGCCCGGCCGCGTTGGAGCACAGTTCGCCCTGGCCCACCATGATGTCGGCCCCGTGGATGAGGATGTCGCCGCCTTCCAGGAACGGCCCCGGCCCTTCGCCTGACGGTGTCCACGGCTGCGATTGCGGCATGGCGACGTAATGCGCCTCCGGGTCGGCCTCGATCGTCGCCATGACGAGGTCGCGCAGAGGAAAGACCTCCTTCCTGCGATAGGCGCGGCGGATGGAAATCTCCAGATAATGCTTGCCGATGATGAACACCGGATCGGCGGGATAAAGCTGCGATGCGCCCTGCTGCAGGGCCCCGAGATAGTCGCGTTCCTCCGCTGTAAACGGGCGAGGTCGGTGCACCTTGACGCCGAAGGCCTCATAGGTCGCCGCCACGCCGTCCATCTGTTCAACCGTGCGCTCATAGCGCTCGGGAAACGTCATGGCGATGTCGAGCGGGCGGTTGCCATTGGCGATGAGGGCGGCGCGCAGCTCGTCGTTGTAATGCGACAGGTCCTTGCCGAAGGGCGGAAGCGAAAGACCCTCCGCGATCCCCACCACCGCCTCGCGCAAGGTGCCGAACTCGCTATGCGACCCCAGGCCGTCCGTCATGGCATTCCTCTCTTGCTCGCTGATCCCGTCGGTGATTATGGCAGGCGCGCGGTGCGGCGCAAGGCGGGCGTGGCCTGCGACAGCGCCGGCTGCAATTCCCGCAGCAGCTTCTTCAGCATTGCCGTCTGGAAGGCGCCATAGTCGAGCGCCGGTATGACGAAGGCATCGGGTCCGGCCATGACGTTCTCGCGGTAGTAGCGCGCGAGATCGGGCTCGTCGGTGAGGATGGCGAGGCCGTTGACGGTAATGCCGGCCGCTGTGGCCAGTTCGCGCATCATGGCCGGCTCGCGTCCGGCATTGCTGCGCCCGTCGCCAGAGATGTCGATGCGCCGGGCAAGCCCGTCATAGCCGTTGTCGGCGAGAAAGCGCATGGCCTGCGCCATGGCCTCGCCGATGGAGGTGAAGTAGCCGACATTGGCGCTCTTCAGGTGCTCGATCTCGTCGGCGGTCGAGGCGATGGCGCCCCTCGTCCTCAGCACCCGCCAGGCAATGGCCGGCCTGTCCTCCGCCACCCCCGCCCAGCGGAACAGCGCGAACGCCACGCCCTTGTCTTGCGAGAGGATGGCGGCAATGACGGCCGGGTTCCGCAGGGCAGCGGCGATGCCGCGCATCTGCAAGGTGTACTCGGCATCGTTCACCGACAAGGAGCAGTCGACGCCGAGAACCAGCTCGATCGAGACCAGCTCGCCCGCCAGCGCCGGGCGGGCGGTGAGACCGAAGAAAACGGCAAGGACGACGGCGAGGCGCTTCACGGGCCGCTCCCCACCGCCGCCACGTCGATGTCCGTCGGCAGCAGCGACAGGGGAGGAAGGATTTCGCGTAAGAGCTTGCGGCGGATGTGCTCGGCATAATCGTTGTAGCTGCGGGCGCGCTCGACGAAGGCGTCCGCCCCTACGATGACTTCCCGGCGGTAATATTGCGTGAGCGTGTCGTCATCGGTCTCAATTGCAAGGCCGTTGATGGTGACACCAGCGGCGATCACGCGCGGGCGGACTTCGTCGGGGTAGGGTGAGCGGTTGTTGCGCCCATCGCCGGAGACGTCGATCACCCGTCGGGGAGCGACGAATTCATTGCTTGCCATGAGCTCGAGCGCCGCCGAGATCCCGGCACCGATGCTGGTATAGCTGGAATTGGCCACCCGCCCTACGCGGCTGGCGAGAAAGCCGAAGGCGCGCGAGGTGCGCGCATCGACAAGCTGCTGGAACGGCACGACCACTTTGGTGCTCTGTGGCTCCGACCATTCGATGATCGCCACCGCGATGCCGCCGGGAGCGGATTTCTCGATCGCCGCGATGATGCCGGGATCGCGGAAGGCGGCGGCGATGCCGTTGAGTTGCAGGGCGAACTCGTCGCTGTCGACGCTGGCCGAGATGTCGAGCGCCAGCACCAGTTCCAGCGCCACGGCTGTGCGCACCCCGGCCGGCGCGGCGGACGGGAAGAGGCCGAGGGCGAGGCATGCGCCGAATCCCAACGCCCCCCGCAAGCTTGCGCGTCTGCCGGTCATAGCCGCAGCATATCGCTTCGCTCAGGCCCCGTCATCGTGGCTGTTGCGGGGTGCGATCAGTCGCTGTCGCCGGAAAGCCCGGGGCCGGTCTTGGCCGTCATGTCCATGGGATAGTGATAGGAGGCATAGCGCAGCACGAGCACCGCTATGCCGAGAAGCAGGATCGAGCCGGCCAGCATCACCACCCGCCAGCTCATCTCGTGCTCCACATTGACGATGTCGATGAGATGGCGCGTCACCGCGGTGATGCCGACATAGATGAGGAAGCGCACCGGCATGTGGTTGGTCTTGAAGTAGATGCCCACCATGGCGCCGATTTCCAGGTAGATGAACAGCAGCAGCAGGTCCTCGACGCCGGCCCCGCCCTTTTCCGCCATCTGCACGAAGGCGTTGACCGCTGCCCACACGGTGGCGCCGCCGATGGCGAACAGCGCCAGCTTGTGGAAGACGTTGACCAGCAGGTTGCCGAGCGCGTCGCTGATGTGGCCCACGGCATTGTCGGCCGCTTCGAGGCGGGAAGGCAGCTCGGATGGTGGTGTCTCGCTCATGCCGCCATGTTAGCGGCGGTGAAGGCCCTGCGTCGAGACAGGAATTTTCGCGCGTGCCGGGGCACACCGGCCATTGACCGGACGGTCGCCGACCGTCAGCCTCGCGCCGAGAAAATCCAGGAACCAAGCCCCATGAAGATCACCGACATCCGCGCCACGCCCGTCAACATTCCGCTGGAAGCGCCCTATGTCTGGTCCTACGGAAGCCTGCCGGGCTTCACCCAGACCATCATCGAGGTCGAGACTGACGAGGGCCTTATCGGCATCGGCGAGGCGCCGGGCGCCGGTTCGGCCGCCATCGTGAAGCAACGCTTTGCCGCGGCACTTGAAGGCTGCGATCCCATCGACATCGCAGCCGCCGAGGAGCGTTGCGTGCCCTCGTCGCGCGGCGTCCAGTCGATCGTCGATTTTGCCACCATCGCCGCGTTTGGCGGGCTTGAAATGGCGCTTTGGGACTTGCGCGGCAAGGCCTGGGGCCAACCCCTTTACCAGTTGCTCGGCGGGGCGGTGCGCAAGGAGATCGCCTTTTCCGACTATTTCGCCTATCGCCTGCGGCAAGATGGCATCGGCGGCGAGACGACGCCGGAAGAAGTGGCGGACTATTGCCTCAAGCTGAAGGGCGAATGCGGCACCACCATCTTCGAGGGCAAGGTCTCCGACCCTGACCCCAAGGACGCCATTGCCCTGGTCAAGACCTTGCGCGTGCGCCTCGGCGATGCCGCCACCATCCGCATCGATTCCAACCATGCCTACACGGTGTCGACGGCGCGCCAGCTTGCCCCTGCCTTCGAGGAGCTCGGGGTGGCCAACTGGGAGGACCCGGTCGGCACGTTTGAGGAGATGGCCGCCTTGCGCCCCTTCACCCGGCTGAGCCTGTCGAGCCAGATTCTCGACCTGCCCAAGGCCGTGAAGCTGGGGGTGCCCGATGCCCTCGTCACCAGCATCGCCGGGCATGGCGGAATAGCCCGAACAGTGAAGTTCATCGCTGTTCTGGAGACGTTCGGCATCGAGTTCTGGTGCTATTCAGGCGATTCCGGCGTCGCGAGCACGGCGTATTTGCATGTTCTGGCCTCGCAAGCCTGGGCGTTCAGGCCCTCCCAGTCGCTGTTTCGCATGCAGTCTCTCGATGTCATCGAGGAAGGCCCCTTGCGCCCGAAAAACAATCTTCTGAAGGTGCCCGAGGCCCCCGGCCTCGGCGTACCCTGTCGCCCGAGCGCCTGAAACACGCCCATGAGCTGTTCCTCAGGGACGGCCCCATGAACAAGTACCACGATCCGCGAAAGCCAGGCACTTTCAGGCGCTTGCCTTACGCCTGAGGGGCCGCTCAGATCGTCACCTGGCCGCCCATCTCGATCACCCTGTTGGGCGGGATGCGGAAATAGTCGATCGCTGTCGCCGACATCATGTAGAGGCGGATGAACAGCCGATCCTGCCACAATGGCATGCCGAAATTGCGCGCCGCGCGCAACGAACTGCGCCCGAGGAAGAAGGAGGTATCCATCAGGTTGAGCTCCATTCCCTCCTCGCGCATCAGCGCCAGAATGCGCGGAATACTGGGTGTTTCCATATAGCCGAAGGTGGCCATCACGCGCACGAGCCCGGTGATCTTCCTGTCGATCTCCACCTTGTCGGCATTGGGCACGCGCGGCAGGTCGCTCGTCTTGATGGTGAGCAGCATGGTGTTCTCGTGCAGCACGTGGTTGTGCTTGAGGTTGTGCAAGAGCGCCCTTGGCGTGTCGTCGGGATCGCTGGTGAGGAAGATGGCGTTGCCGGGCGTGCGCAAGGGGTGCGAGCGGCGGATCATGGCCGCGAAATCCGCCACCGGCAGGCTGTCGCGCGCCGCCGCCCGCGTCAGGATCGCTATCCCGCGCGCCCACGTCCACATCATGATGGCGATGAGGATGCCGATCGAGAGCGGCACATAGCCGCCTTCCATGACCTTGAGCAGGTTGGCGCTGAAGAAGCCCGCATCGACGATGAAGAACGGCACGATCAGCAACAGCGTCAGCGGCAGCGACCACTGCCATTTGCGATACACCACCACGAACCCAAGGCAGGTATCGACCAGCATGGTGGGGTGACCGCGATGCCGTAGGCGCTGGCGAGCGCGCCCGAAGTCTTGAAGGCGAGGACCAGCACCAGGACCCCCAGCATGAGCAGCATGTTGACCTGGCTGATATAGATCTGGCCTTCCTGTTCTTCCGAGGTGTGGGTGATGAGGATGCGCGGCAGGAGTCCCAACTGGATGGCCTGCCGGGTCATGGAAAAGGCGCCGGTGATTACTGCCTGGCTGGCGATGATGGTGGCGATGGTGGCGAGGATGACGAGGCCCAGCAGCATCCACCCCGGGGCCATGAGAAAGAACGGGTTCTTGAGCGCTTCCGGGTGCGCCAGCACCAGCGCGCCTTGCCCCAGATAGTTGAGCGCCAGGGATGGAAACACCAGTCCCAGCCACGCCGTCCGGATGGGCCCGGCGCCGAAATGCCCCATGTCGGCATAAAGCGCCTCGCCGCCGGTGACGGCAAGCACGATGGCGCCCAGCACGATCAGCGATCCGACGACGCCGAGCCATGGTTGAAGAGGAAGCGCACCCCGTGCCAGGGGTTGAGCGCTTCGAAGATCGTGAGATCGTCGGCGATGTGGCGGATGCCGAGACCGGCCATGGTGAGGAAGAAGACGAGGCATATGGGCCCGAAGAAATCCGACATCCGCCCCGTCCCGTGGCTCTGCACCGCGCGAACAGCGCAACCAGGATGGCGATGGCGATCCACATGACGTAGGGCTCGAACACCGGCGTCACCAGGTTGAGGCTTTCCACCGCCGCCAGCACCGATATGGCCGGCGTGATGAGGGCATCGCCGAAGAACAGGGCGCCGCCGACGATCCCCAGCACGAAGACGATCCCGACCCCGTGTCCGACGACGCTCTGGCACAGGGCCAGCAACGACATGACCCCGCCTTCGCCGCGGTTATCGGCACGCATCAGGAAGGTCACGTATTTCAGGGCGACGACGATGACCAGCGCCCACAGCAGCAGCGACACTACGCCGATCACCTCCGAACGCGACACGCCGTCGCCGGCGACATGCAAGAGGGATTCGCGCATGGCACAGAGCGGGCTGGTACCGATGTCGCCGAAGACGACGCCGGTGGAGCCCAGGGTGATCTGCCAGAAGCGGCTCCTGGATGTGCCGCTGGCGCCGGCAGTGGCGGCCTC
>CAVYOQ010000046.1:0-40108 GCA_963770075.1 uncultured Alphaproteobacteria bacterium | reverse complement strand
CCGAGGTGCCGTTCCAGCCGCTGCGGCGGCCGCTCACCGAGGCCCGCATCACCATCGTCACCACGGCGGCGCCCTATCAGCCGGGCAAGGGCGATCAGGGACCGGGTGCTGCCTATAATGGCGCGGCCAAGTTCTTCCAGGTCTATTCGGGCGACTGCGATCGCGATCACGACCTGCGCATTTCCCATATCGCCATCGACCGCAAGCACACCACGGCCCAGGACTCAGGCACCTACTTTCCCTTGCCCGCCCTGCGACGCGCAGCCGCGGCCAGCCGCATCGGCGCGCTCAGCCCCCGCTTTCACGGGGCGCCCTCCAATCGCTCCCACGCCGTCACCATTGAGACCGATTGTGCGGAGATCGTGCGCCGCTGCAAGGAGGACGGCGCCGATGCCGCACTTCTCGTTCCAAATTGCCCGGTCTGCCACCAGACGGTCGCTCTGGCGGCGCGGGCGCTGGAGCAGGCGGGTATCGCGAGCGTTGTCATGGGGTGTGCCAAGGACATCGTCGAATATGTCGGGGTGCCGCGGTTTGTGTTCTCGCACTTCCCGTTGGGCAATGCGGCAGGACGGCCGAACGATGTGGCCTCGCAGGACTTCACTCTCAATCTTGCTCTTGAGCTTCTTGAGAAGGCGCCGGTGTCCCGCACCACGGTGCAATCACCGCTCAGATGGCCCGGTTCCCCCGACTGGACGCTCGATTACTGCAATATCGAGCGCCTGTCGCTGCAGGAAATCGAGCGCCGGCGGGCCGAGTTCGACCGGGTCAAGGCCGAGGCCCGCCGGGTGAAGCAGCGTGAGGCCATCGAGCGAGGTTAGAAGTCGAGCAGGCGTTGCCAGAATTGCCTGAGGCGCGCCGGGTTGCCGAACGTCTTTGCCAGTTGCAAGCCGGACTGGGCGATGGCGCGCATGCGGTGAGGACGCAAGGCAAGTTCGCTGAGCGCTTTTTGCCAATCGTCGGCCGTATCGCCTACCAGCAGCCCGTCGCGTCCGTGGGTGATGCGGTCGCAATAGGGCCCGATGGGGCTATAGAGCCCGGCGGCCCCGAAGGCGGCGTGATCGTTCACCTTGTTGGCAGAACGCGCCAGATTGGCCGTGCTGGAGCGCATCGGGGCGAGCGCCAGGTGGAACCGCTCGCTCGTCAGCACCGCCTTGTAGCGAGGCCAGTCGAGCGCGGCGCGGTTGTCGACCTGGCGGTGGCGGTCGAGCGGCGCGGGCGCGTAGCGCTCGAGGAAGGTGACGAGGCGGCCTTGCGGGTTGCGATCGAGAAACGCCGCGATACCGGGCGCCACGGCGGCGAGGTCGGCGACGTGGCTGCGGGTGCCGGCAAAAATCAGGCGCAAGGGCTCCAGCCTGTCGAAATGATCGAGATCGTCGTTGATGACGCCATGCGCCGGCTCGACGATATGCCCCTGCGACCGGCCGAGCGCCGTCAACAGCCGCCGGTTCGGCGCAACGATTTCCGGCTCCAGCGCCATGATGCGGGGCAGGACGTCGGCCGTAAAGGCGGCAATGCGGCTGCGATAGCCGCCGGGCAGCGACTCGTCGCCGGCAAGCGCGCCGAAATCATCGTCAACCACGTAGAAGAAGCGGCCGCGTTGCGCGCATTGCAGGTGCCTCAGCTCCGCCTCGCTGGCATAACGCAGGAGCACGTAAGCGTCACTCGCTGCGAACAGGTTGCCGCCCAGCCGCCTGATTGGATGCGCCTCGTCCTCCCCGACGAGATCGCCCACGCCGTGGAGGAAATAGAGATCGGCAGTGGGCGTTGCGCGCGCACCGAGCACCGGTGCAGCGCCCGGAAGCAGCCTTGATAACCAGGAAAGCGAGCGCATCGGCGACTTGAACGGCGTTGGCGGGTCCATCACCGCCCGGGTTATGCGGTCTCAATGCTGGCGATGCAAGTCAAAGCCCTTCGCCAGACCGACTGCCTGATGCCGTGCCTGCCTGAATCAGGTTCTAAGAGATACGACGCAAGGCACGGAAAAAGCGTGCTTTTCCATCGCTGGCAAAACAGGCAAGGCGCCCGCCGACTATCCCTTAAAGCTGCGCAGGGTCGCGCCCTGCGTCTCCGGCGAGAACGGTTCGAGCGACGGCGTGCGGGCGATATTGCGCACCAGATTGAGACCGGCCGGGCGGAACTGGGTCATATGCACCTTGAGCACGCAATCGGCGAAATGCCGCTCATTGCGCCCGGTGGCACCGAATTCTCCCTGCACCTGCGCGCTCTGGATGATGGCGCGGCGGAAGGTCTGGAAGAAAGCCGGATCGGGCGGCGTCGGCATTGTCCAGAACGAATCGAGCCCTGAACGGTGGGTGAGTCCCTCGATATCGTAAATGGCACGCCCCAGAACACAGACCGGAACATCATGGAACAGGGCGGAAGTCCCCATGGTCGAGTTGATGGTGACCATGCCGCAGCAATGCTCGAAAATATCCGGATTGCTGCCCGTCTCCAGGAACACGACCCGCTCGGCGATGCCGAACCGCTGCGCCAGGCGCCGAACTTCCTTCTCGCGGTCGATCAGGTTGTTGTCGCGCGGGTGGTTCTTGACCACCAGCATGGTGCCGCGCGGGGCATGACGGGAAAAGGAAGCGAGAATTCGCGCCGTCGCCTCGGTCAGTGACGAGAACTCCGAATCGACGGTGAGCTGAAAATCGTGATCGAGTTGCAGGGGGTAAAAGAACAGCCTGCCGCCGCTGGAGCGGACCCGTTGCCAGTTGCGTTGCGAGCGCGCCTTCTTGCCCGGCCTCTGGACGCTCTTGAAGACCCATCCAGCCGCCTCGATGACCGGATGCGGCTTGCGGAAGCGCTCGTAGCGCGGGAAGACCGGCTTGCCGAGCCAGCTTGCGATATGGAAGGCCACATCCCCCAGAATCAGTCGTTTGGTGCGGCGGAGATTGCGCGTGGCCCGCACCTCGGGCGCGGCCTTCTGCGCCAGCTCCATGATCGCGGCCGGATCCCTGGGAAACGGGGAGCGTCCATTGACGCCACCCAGCTCGAAAGTGATCCAGTCGGGGCGGAAGTAGCCATTCTCGAAGACAAAGACGTTGATGCCGAGCCCGTGGGCGATGTCGGTGGCGATGCGGTGATAGGGGCGGCTGTCGGAAAACAGCACCACATCGGAAACGCCGTTGGAAACCAGATAGTGCTCGATAAAGGCCGACCAGTCGGCCAACGAGCCACGATAGGGCGTCACTGCGCCGCCCGGCCAGAACACGAAATCCCCGGCGCACAAATTGATCTTCGAAGCCGTCATGCCGACGGCCTTGCAGGCTTGTGCGAGACGAAGGAAGAAGAAGCTACCGGGGCCCTGCAGGAAGAGAACGTGACGCTCCCCAGGCGCAACAAGCATTACTGATCCCCACTCATAAATCCCTTCCCTGCGCCGGACCACCGCATTCCTGTGCAGAGACACCCAACTAGTACCCCTATCACGCTATCAATGTGAAGTGCATGATCGGGTAAAAGTGCAATTTCGCCCGCGAGTGTGGCAAAATTGACAGCCTAGGCGGTCGCTGGCAAGTGGGTCGGGGACAAGAACGCTCTGATATCGGACGAGAATGGGAAAAGTCCTCATATTGTCGAGTGGCTTGTGGCGACTCAGTGGCGAAGTCGCGCACCTGACCGGCCTCGATCCGGTGCGCGCCAGGGCCCCGTTGTTGCCGCCGGGTGCCGAGGCCGTGGCGGGCTGGGGCCACAAGCCCACCGCCGATGCCGCCCGCCGCCTGGCCGCCCGGCGCGGCCTGCCTTACCTTGCCATCGAAGACGGCTTCCTGCGCTCGGTGCGCCCGGGCCCCACCGAACCGCCGTCCTCGCTGGTTCTGGATCGCACGGGCATCTACTACGACGCACGGGGTCCGAGCGATCTGGAAGGCCTCATTGCCGCCAATGGCGCCAGCGCAGCGGCCGCATCCACCGGCCGTGCCATCATCGAGGTCCTGAAGGCGAATTGCCTGTCCAAATACAACGCCGCGCCCACGAGCGCGGCGGCCGAGCTGCCGCCTGCCGGCCGTGCCCGCCGCGTGCTGGTGGTGGACCAGACTTTTGCCGATGCCTCGATCGAGGCGGGGTTGGCGGGCCCCGCCAGTTTCACCGCCATGCTCTCGGCCGCCATCGATGAAAACCCCGGCGCGCAAGTCCTCGTGCGCCTGCACCCGGAAGTCATTTCGGGGGCCAAGCGGGGCTATCTCGCCGATGCGGCGCGGCGCGAGAACCTGGCGGTCATGGCCCGGCCGATCAATCCCTGGCGGCTGTTCGAAGACATATCGCACGTCTATACCGTTTCCAGCCAGCTTGGCCTCGAAGCGCTCATGGCCGGGTGCCGGGTGACCTGCTTTGGCGCGCCCTTCTATGCCGGCTGGGGATTGACCGACGACCGCCAGCAGATCGAAAGACGCAAAACCGGCGTCACTCTCGAAGGGCTCATAGCCGCCGCCTATCAGGACTATAGTCATTATTTCGATGCATGGACCCGGGAAAGCGTCGATGTCTTCACCGCCTCCGAACAGCTGGCCTTCCTGTCGGCGCACTTTCACCGCCGTCAGCGCCCGGTGATCGGCTGGCGGGTGTCGAGATGGAAGCGCCGCGCCATATCGCGCATGCTGGACGGCACTGGCGGACCTGTGCGCTATGAGCGCGACCCCGCCCGGGCGGTGGCGATGGCCAAGGCGACAGGCGGTGCGGTCGCGGCCTGGGGCAGGCGGGCCGATCGGATTCGCACAGCCGCCAACACCGAGGGCGTGCCCGTCATCACCATGGAAGACGGGTTCTTGCGTTCAGTCGGTCTCGGCGCCGGCTTTACGCCGGCCCAGTCCTATGTGTTCGATGAAAGCGGGATCTACTACGACCCGGCCCGTGCCAGCGATATCGAAACGCTTCTCGGCGAGGCCGAGTTCGATGCCGCGCTCATCGAACGCGCCAATCGTCTCATCGAACTCATCCGAACCTCCGGGGTGACCAAATACAATCTCGCGTCGCGGGCGCCGCTGCCCGAGCCGCCGTCCGGACGCGAGGTCATCCTGGTGCCGGGACAGGTGGCCGACGACGAATCGATCAAGCGCGGGGCGCCGGACCTGTTCGCAGGGGCCCCGCTTGCCTCTGGCGGTGCCAATCTGGAACTGCTGCGACGCGTGCGGGCGCGCCACCGGCACGCCTTCATCATTTACCGTCCCCATCCCGACGTCGAAGCGGGGTACAGGCATGGCCGCATCGCGTGGCAGGAGCAAAGTCGGCTGGCCGACCATATCGACACGGGCTCGCCGCTCAACCGGCTGCTGGAGCGTATCGCCCGGGTCGAGACGGCAACCTCGCTACTCGGCTTCGAGGCCCTGCTGCGGGGACGGCCGGTCACGGCGCACGGGAGCCCCTTTTATGCTGGCTGGGGCCTGACGGAGGATCTGGCGGCGATGCCGCGGCGCGCCCGCCAACGCTCGCTGCAGGAACTGGTCGCCGCGGCGCTGATCCGCTATCCGGTCTATCTCGACCCGATATCGGGGCGCGTCTGCACCGTCGAGCAGGTGGCGAATCGGCTGCTGGAGGCGCAAGGTTTGCCTCCCGCGGCGGGCGACGTGTTGCGCCGCCGACTCGGTGCGGCATTGGCGCGCGTGCGAGGCGTGGCGCAAAAGGCACAACTCTGCATCAATCACCTCAAATCGTGAGATTCTGCCCTGAAAGGGCTCAAATTAATCAAAATTCAATATGGCGCTGTTAAACTTTCGGTGCTAACACGCGAGCAGGATGGTAGGTTGATTTGCGCGCGGCAGGGGGCCGGCTAGCAGTGCCGATCGGTGGGCAGGGTATTGTATCAGTGCGGGGAACAGTCAAAGGCTGGCTCGGGGTCGTTGCCGTAGGCTTGGCGCTCAGCGGCTGCGCAGGCATGCCGCGTGAAGGCCCCTTGGCCAATGAAGTGAGTTCCGCCGCTGATGAGGCCAATGCGGCCAATTTTGTTCTCATCGACGTGAACAGCCGCGTAGCCGATTATCTGCGCACGCGCCCACAGCCGAGCCTGAGCGACAAATTCGGCCGCGGCAGACCCGTGCATGCCGAGCGCATCGGCGTCGGCGACGTGCTGCAGGTGATGATCTGGGAAGCCGATCCGGGCGGACTGTTCGCCTCCAACGGAATCGTCAATCGCGGCTCGATCCCCAGCGTGGTCGTCGACACCTCCGGTCTCATCGATATCCCCTATGCCGGCACCGTGCGCGCCGCCGGCCTGACGCCGCGCCAGGTGGCCGCCGCCATCACCAAGAATCTGCGCCAGAAGACCGTCGAGCCGCAGGTGCATGTGAGCCTGGAAAAGAACCTTTCCAGCACTGTCACCCTCACCGGAGAGGTGGTCACGCCTGGCGTCTATCCGTTGTCCATACGCGGCGACGATCTGCTCAACCTCGTGGCCGAGGCCGGCGGTACCAAGTTCCCCTCGTACGAATCGCTGATCTCCCTGACCCGTCACGGCCAGATCGCCAGGGCGTACATGGAGCACGTGGTGCAAACGCCGCCGGACAACATCTTCCTGCAGCCCGGCGACGAACTGCATGTCGAGCGCAAGCCGCAGACCTTCACCGCCTTCGGCGCGGTGGAAAAGAAAGGCTTGCAGGATTTCGGCGCCGCCAAGCTGTCGATTTTGGAGGCTGTTGCCAGGACCAGCGGACTGTCTGATACCCGCGCCAATCCGACCGGTGTGTTCGTGATGCGCTTCGAGCCGGCCAAGACCGCCTATTCGCTCGCCGGGCAAACAAATCCCATGGACAGCCGCGCCGTGGTGCCGGTGATCTACCGCATCGACCTGAAAGATCCCAATCAGTACTTCTTCGCCCAGGTGATCGGCCTACACAACCGCGACATCATTTATGTCGCCAACGCACCGTCGGTCGAGCTCAACAAGTTCCTCGGCCTCGTTGGCAGAGCCGTGGCAACGGTGAACGGCTCGATCAAGTTCAGCGAGCAGTTCTGATCTTGGCGTTCGCGTCCGATCCGAGCGCATCCCGCCTGTCCGCCGCTATCTGTCACTGCCGTCGCCGCGAACGGCTGGGCTAAACCCGGTCCAGTCTGCTATGGTGCCGCCCGATGTGGCGTTCGGATAGTGTTGACGCGGGTATGGATCTGAAGTTGTGGCGGCTACTGCCGGTGAGAGCGGCGGCTTCCAGCGCCGATATCGCAGGGGCGGTCGATGGGTTCATCGACGGCGCTTGGCAGGGCTGGGCCATGGACCGCCGAGCTCCGGGCCGATCGCTCAACGTGACCCTCATAACCGGCGTGGGCCGCCGCATCCACACCGACGCCGATCGCTACCGCGCCGACGTGCATCGGGTGATGCCGGGTCATGGTTATTACGGCTTTCGTGTGAGCGAGCATTGGCTGGGCGGCGAGACGCTGTCACGAGTGCTGGTGGGCGAAACGCTGCTGCCGATGAGGGGCAGGCCCGAGAGGGCGCGATGACGCGCTTCGTCTTTCTCGATAACCCGCATGTTCGCGGCTGGCGCGCAACCGGCGCGCTTGCCGAACTGTCGGCGGTGGCCGGCCAATTGGCGGTGCGCGGGCATCACGTGATGGTCGCCGCTTTCGCCCATTGGGACCTTGGACATGAGTACTGGCCGGCTGAGGTTGAGCGGGCGATCGTTCCGCTGATCGAGCGCCCGGCGATCGAAGTGATGAACGGCGCGCTCAGCAACGGCCGCCCGGCCTATGACGCCGTGTGCGTGGCACAATGGCTGGAGAATACGGCAATCGATGTGGTGATCGCCGCCGAGGCCGGCGGGCTTGCCGCCTATGGCGCCATGGCGGCCGCGGCCTCGGCCGATGGCAGCGGGGCAAGGACCGTGCTGTGGGCGACAGGCGGCACCCGCGCCAGGCTCAAAGCGGACCGGCGGCCGGCCGGCTTAGCCGATCTGGTCGGCGATGCCCTGGAGCGGGCGGCGCTGAAGGCCGCTGATGCGGTCATCGTCCCGCATGGATCGACGGCCGTGCGGGCAAGGCTGGCGCCTGCGCTGCTGCCGCTGCCCGCCGGGGCACTGGAGCGCCCGGCATGGCAGGCAGGCATCAGCGATATTGCCCTCATCGGCGGCCTTGAAGAGGCGGACGGCGCGCTGGGTTTCCTCGATGCCATCGAGAGGTTGCAGCGCCGGGGCCTGATGGCGGGGCGCAGCATCACCATCGCAGGGCCTGCGCGCCGCGAGGGCAGGGGCCTGTCGGCGGCGACCGTGGAGGTGCGGGCGCGCAAATGGGATTTTCCCTGGACCCTGAAGCCCGACCTTTCGGCCCGCGATACGCTGGCATTGATGGCCGAGCCTCGGCGCCTGTCGGTATTTGCCGGGGCCGAGGTGGGCTTTCCCGGCCTCCTTGCCACGGCCGTTGAGACCGGAGCGGCCGTGCTTGCGCCGCGCGCCCGCCTATCGCGGGCGCTGCTGCGCTCGGGCGGACACAAGGACTGGCTCTATGCCCCGGCGCCTGGCGGTCTCGACCGGGCCATTGAGCCTTTGCTGAACGGTGGGTCCGTACCGGCGCCGCGCCTCGCCGTCGCCGGGAGCGAGGCAGCCACGGCATGGGCCGATGAGCTGGAGCGCCGCGCCGCGCCGCGCCGCGCGGCGCGCCGGCGCCGAATGCCGAGCATTTCCGTCTGCGTCATCTGCCGCGAGCATCCGCGATTGCTGCCGCGGGCGCTCGCCAGCATCGCGGCCGGCAGCTATGGCGGCGAGGTCGAGATCGTCCTGGTCGACGATGCGGCCATGCCCGCGGCAGCGCACGTGCTTGACCGCGAATCACCATTAAGCGGCAGCGGCAACCGGTTGAAAATCATCAGGAACGAGGTGCCGAAGTTCCCGTCCGCCGCACGCAATCAGGCAGCCGGCGTCGCCAGCGGTGACTGCCTGGTGTTTCTCGACGACGACAACTGGCTGCTTGATGAGGGCCTTGCCCGCCTCGCGTCGGCCATGGCCTCGGGCGCCTACGACGTGGTGACGGCAGCTCTCGAAGTGAGCCAGCCCGGCGCCGATGACGGCCGGCCGCCCTTGCGCATGACCTTTCTCGGCGATGCCGGGGTGGCCGGGCTTGTCTACAACGGCTTTGGCGATGCCAGCCTGATCATCCACAAGGCCGCGTTTGAACGGGCAGGGGGCTTTCCCGACGAGGGGGTATTCGCGCCGGCCGAAGACTGGGTTTTCCTCGCCCGCTGTCGCGCTGCCGGCTTGCGGCTGGTAAGCTTGTGGAAGCCGTGCTTCGGCTACCACAAGCCCCTCGATCTGGTTCAGACGCGCTGGCGCAAGAGCCACAAGGAGGGCGCACTGGCCCGCGTGCGCGAGGCCTATGGCAGGCTGGAGGGCGACGATCTGGCGCTGGCGCTGGCCTATCTGCAAGGCCTCGAGATGGCCCGCCAGGAGAATTTCTGATACTCAGGCCTGTTGCAGGAACCAGGCCAATGCGCGCGCGAGACCTTCGCCGAGTGGCGTTGCGGGGGCATGGCCGAGGGCCTTTCGGGCGCGGGAGTTGTCGCACCAGGTGTTGAGTACCTCGCCGGCCCGGGATGGTGCTAAACGCACATCGACCCGGCGCGGCGCGACTGCTCCGGCGATGGAATCGCTCACCCGCACGGATTGCATTTCCAGATTGTCGGCTCAGCGCGATGCGCCTTGCCGGTTGATGGTGAGAGGGGAGCCTTGCAGGGCAAGGCCGGTGTCGGCGATGAGCGCGTCGACCTGGTGCATGTCGTTGTCGCGGAATCGCTGCGGTATGCGCAGCGAGAAGGCATAATCTCCCCCGCCGATGCCATGATCGGCAAGATCGGCGCGGAAGATATTGGCGCGCACGCGGGTATAGAACCGGCCGTCGAGATAGATAGTGACGTCGAAGCGCCTTTCCGGCTCCTGTGGCCACCACACCCAGCCGCGCACGGTGGCATCGGAGATGGTGTCGAGATGGCCCTGAAAGCCCGAACCCCGAAGCGGCCGTCGCGGCCGCCACGCCTCCAGCCCCTGGGCCAGCACCGCGCCGTCGGCCGTCAGCATATCGACACGTGCCGGCCGGGTACCATTGCGAAAGCGCGAGACGATGCCGTTGAAGAGCGGCACCCGAAACCCGTGTCCGTTCGCCAGGGCCGACACCTGATAGACCGAGGGCAGATCGAGATTCGCCGCCACCCTTGCGATGGGCTGGCCGTCGACGCGAACCTCGATGGCGACCGGGATTTCCGGCTCCTTGCGATTGGCAATCCAGCCGATGACGGCGCCGTGGGCGATATCGAGCACTCGGCCGGCATAGCGCTCGCCGTCGCGCGGCTCAGGCCCCGCCCAGCCGCTGAACAGCCGCAGGTGGCGCGGCAGCGAGCCGGTCTGGCTGGGATCGTCGCGAATGGCCACCACCCGGCGGTCGACGGGCCAGCCGGAAGGGTCCGGCACGTCGCGGGCATTGTGCTTCATGCTCACGAGCTGCCAGGCGCGACGCGCCGCCATCTCGTCGGTGAGTCTCACCAGGACATTTCGGGTATCGATGTCTGCGGCCCTCAGGCTGACCGGTGCGTCCGCTGCCTCTCCCTTCAGTTTTGATGACGGCGTGGCGCTTTCCGCATGAGCGTCGCTTCGCATTGGCCCGGAAGCTGCTTGTTGGTCATGCTCTGCGGTCACTTCGCCCTCTGCCGGCCGCCGGGAGGTCGACGCGTCAGGGACGAACTTGCGCATGGCAAGCTGCAGCTTTGCCAGATAAATGGTGGCGCTGCGTTGCTCGCCGGCGCTGTTCCCATGGGCTTTGCTTCCATCCGCTGCGCCGGACGGACTCGGCGCGGCACTGGCTTTGTCGCCGTTGAGGCGTGCTGAAGGGGCATTGGCGGCCTGCGCCTTCGGTTCGCTGCGCGTCGGAAAGGGGACCTGGGTGCGGAACCTTTCGGCAAGCGATGCCGCCACCCGGTTGCGTCCGGGTTGCAGTCGCCGCTGCAGGCCGATGGTTGCCAGAACGACCTCGCGCATGGCCAGCGGCAGTGCCGCCAGATAGGGCCTGAGAATGCGAAACTCGCCGCCACCAAGGTCGTAGCATTCCCGCTCCATCAGCGCCGGGTCGCGCCCCGGCACCGTGCCCAGCATGTGAGGCACGGTTTCACAAGTCAGGCCGGAGACGATCGCCTTGGAAACGAGTTCGCGCTCGTGCAGCGGCACCCGGTAGTCGACGGTAAAGCCCTCCAACTTCTCGAACGCGCTGCGCCTGACGAAAAGCGGCAGATCATGGGGATGTTCGAGAAACAGGGTTTCCGCCGGCCCGCCGATCATCTCGGTCACGAGCACGCCATCGCCGGCCTGCGAACCGCCGATACGGCGGTGATGCCAGGTGAGAATGTCCGCGCCCCGCCGCCGCGCCACCTGGGAAAGGGTATCGAGTGCATCCGGCTCCAGCGTCGATCCGACCTCGAGGAAGACGATGTAGTCGGCGCGCGAATGCCTGGCGGCTTCGTTGAGAGCATAGCCGGCGTCGTAGTCGAGGGCCGTGAGCACCTCGAAATCGAGGCCGCTCGCCGTGGCCGTCTGCCCTGCCATCTCGACTGCATCCGCCGCGTCTTCGGCATCGACGGCGATCAGCACGCGCTTTGGCCGCTCCTTCTGGGATTTGAGGGAATCGAGAGTGCGCTCGAGCCGTTGCGTGTCGCCACGGCTGAAAAGGGCGACATCGACCGAAGCCGCCTGGACATTGCTGGCCGCTTTGGGGTTCGCACGCTTGATGAGGACCTCGCGTAGGCCGCGGGCCAGGGCGTCGTTGAAGCCGGCCCAGACCTCCAGGTTGCACTTGTTGTCGAAGCTGGCCGCGGCCACATAGCCACCCTTGTCGATGGCTTCCGCGAGCTTGTCCGCCAGCGGGATCGGGTGGGCATCGCAGAGCACACGCTTGCAGTCCCTTGCCGCCAGCAACTCCGACGTCCCGCCCGCATTGGAGGCAATGAAGGGGATATGGCAGATGGCCGCCTCATAAACCGCCAGCGATGAATTCTCGATGGTCGAGGGCATCACCGCCAGCCGCGCCCCGTCCAGCAGATAGCCGATGGCGTCATGCTGCTGGTAGTCGGTGAGAATGGAGACCATGGTGGGCCAGTCGGCGGTTTCCTCCTCGATATAGTCGAGGACCGTCTGGTGCGGCCTGACTGCCAGCCGCGCCCCCGGCTTGCCCATGAAGGTGATTTTCTGCGGCAGCGTATGACCGAGTTTCATCAGTCGGCGGACGGCATGGCAGAAGGTGAGGAGGCCCTTCCTCGCCTCCAGCCGTCCGAAGAACACGATCTCGTCGATGGGGATGCGGCGCCCGGGCTTCAGGTTGCGCCTGGCGATGAGGTCCGCAAGGTGTGCAAACGACACCACGTTCGGCTGCACGAAGCAGCGCCCGCGCGGCAGCACATAGCCCTGGCTCGCCATCCAGCGCATCAGATGCGCGCTGCCGCCGACGACCATGTCGGCAAGCTCGACCGAACGGCGCTCGGCCAGCGTCTTGGCGAGGTCGCCCGGCCGGTCGATGGCGAACGAGCCGTACATGCGGTTCCATAGCCACGGCGAGGAGGTCTTGACGATGAAAAGCGTGTCGGCAAAGGCGATGCCCTGGCGCTTGGCGGTGAGACACATGAAGGCCGATCCGCGCCATTCCGACACGTGCACCACGTCCATCGGATTGTCGAGGAGCCAGCGGTACATGTTGTAGACGGGGCGCATCCACTGGTCGGAATTGGTGACGATGTTCTCGGCCTGGGCGTAGTTGATCACGGGGACGAATTTCACGCCTTGCGCGGCGTAGTGATCGATCCAGTAGCCGATGGTCTCGTTCTCCACCTCCTCGCCCTTGAGATAGAGGATGGTGATGTCGTGGCCCTGAGCCGCCAGCATGGCGGCGAGCGCGGCATAGGTGGTGCCGATGCCGCCGTTGCGCACCGGGCCGACAATATCCTCGGTGGCAATGCAGAAGCGAGTCGGCCGCTTGCGCCCTTTGGGCCGCGGCAGACTCGTCAGGTCGGGCAGTTGCATCGACCAGGCATCGGCAAAGCGCGGATAAGCGCGGTCGATGTCGCCGAAGGCCTGAGGATCGCACAGCAGGCGTTCTATCGCCCTCGTCGCCAGAGGCACGTCGCGGCCGGCGGTCCGTGCCCGCGCCGCTTTCTTGGCTGCCATTGTGATCAACTCTCAACTAACTTCAGTAGGCGACGTATATGCGAGGTCGGCTGCGGACTGCAAGTGCGGCCGCGACGCATTGTCGCCACCGGCACACAGACATGCGCATACTGACGGGCGTCAAAGCCATGGTTGCGGCGGTTGAACCGGCGCTGCAGAAGAGTCTGTCCGGGCGCTTCAGTCTTCCTCGACGTGCATCCTGAAACGTTCCAGCAATGCATCGGCAATTGTGGTCGGCAGGAGGGAGAGGGCCTGCATTGCCAGACCCACGGGGACGGGCGCAACGATGCGGGGTTTTCCCCTTTCCATGCCGCGCCTGATCTTGCGCGCCATGGCTTCGGGGCTGATCAGCATGGGCTTGGCGAAGGGCAGGGATCGGCTCATCTCGGTATCGACATAGCCGGGCAGGATGACCGATACGGTAATGCCGTGCGGTCTGAGGAGCGGCCTGAGAGCCTCGCCATAGACCCTTGCCGCCGCTTTGGTGGCCGAGTAGACGGGCGAATCCGGCAACCCGCGCAAGCCCGCCAGTGAGCTCACGATGCCGATGCGGCCCCGCCGCCGCGCCACCATCGCCGGCACGATCGGCCGTATGGTGTTGAGCACGCCGCGCAGGTTGACTTCGACCAGCGTTGCGGTTGCCGCATCGCCTTCGCCCATGGTGCCGGCGAGCGCGTCACGGCCGCCGGAGCCGGCATTGGCGATGACGATGTCGAGCGGCCGCTTGGCGTCGGCGGAAAGGATCGCCTCCTTCATGCCGGCGGTGTCCTCGACGTCTACCGCCATCGCCTGCGCCTCGATGCCGAGGGCGCGGCAGGCTTCGGCGACGGCTTCGAGCCGTGCCTCGTCGCGCCCCATGACGACCACGCCGGCGCCGGCGGCCGCATAGTCGAGAGCGAGCGCCTTGCCGATGCCCTTTGATGCACCTGTAATGAGAACGCGCATGGACCCTGCTCATTGTCCCCGTCGGCCGCACGACCGGCAGTGATAGAGCATTTGCGGCGAAAGCGCAGGCCCCTCAGTGCCCGTAGCCGTCTCCGCTTGCCACCTTGCCCCTGAACACCCAGTAGGCATGAGCGGTATAGATGAGGTTGAGCGGGATGAAGATGGCAAAGCCCCACAGCATGAAGCTCTGGGTCGCGACCGGCGAGGCGGCTTCCTGCATCGATATGGCATAAGGCACCAGCCACGGCCACACGCTGATCGCCAGCCCGCTGAAGCCGAGCCAGAACAACAGCATGGAGAGAACGAACGGCCACACCTCACGGTCCTTCTGCAAGGCGCGCATGATAAAAAAGCCGGTCAGCGCCACCGCCAGCGGTACCGGCGCGAGAAAGGCGATGTTGGGCCATGAGAACCAGCGCTGGAAGATGAGGGAATTGCCCAGCGGCGTGATGGCGCTGACCGCGGCCATGAACACCATCACTCCGGCGAGCTGCCACAAGGCCATGGACCGGGCCCAGTCCCTCAGCCGGCCGTCGGTCTTGAGCACCAGCCAGGTTGAGCCGAGCAGCGCATAGCCGGGAATGAGGGAGATGCCGGTCAACGCGCTGAAGGGGGTGAGCCAGTCAAGCGCCCCGCCGGCATAGGCGCCGGCCTTGATCTCCACGCCCTCGATATAGGCGCCCAGGAGCACCCCCTGACTGACCGTGGCAATGAGCGATCCGCCGGAAAAAGCGATGTCCCACAAATATTTGTAGCGCCCCGCCTTGAAGCGGAACTCGAACGCGATGCCGCGGAATACGAGCGCGACGAGCATGATGAGGATGGGGATGTAGAAGGCCGAAAGCAGCGCGCCATAGGCAATGGGAAAGGCCCCGAACAGGGCAGCGCCCCCGAGTACCAGCCAGGTCTCGTTGCCGTCCCACACCGGGGCCACGCTGTTCATCATGCGGTTGCGCTCGTCTTCGCCGGCCACGAACGGGAACAGGATGCCGACGCCGAGGTCGAAACCGTCCATCAGCACGTACATGAAGATGCCGAAGCCGATGATGGCGGCAAAGGCGAGCGGCAGCAGGTTTTCCGCGCTCATGATCATGTCGACCGCCCCATGAGATCGCGCACCGCCGACAAGGGACGGGCGGCGCGCATGGGTTGTTCTGCGCCGCCATGTGGCGGCTCGCCCGGGCCTTTGCACAGGAGCTGCTGGATGTAGTAGGCGCCGGCGGCGAAGGCGATGAGATAGGCGCTGGCAAAGACGATGAGCGAGAGACCGACGGCTCCGCCCGCAACCGGCGAGACGGCATCGGTGGTGCGCATGAGGCCGTAGACCACGTAAGGTTGGCGCCCCACTTCGGCGGTGATCCAGCCGGCGATGATGGCGATGAAGCCGAGCGGCGAGGCAAGCCGGCACATCTGCAGAAACCAGCGTGAGTTGTAAAGCCGGCCCTTGAACCACAGCCAGGCGCCGGTGAAGCCGATTGCCGCCATCAGGAAGCCGATCGCCACCATCAGCCGGAAAGTGAAGAAGACGACGGCGACTGGCGGCCGGTCGATCGGCGGCCAGTCGGTGAGGCCCTTCACCTCGCCATTAGGGTCGTGGGTGAGGATGAGGCTGGCGAGATCGGGAATGGCGAGCTCGTAGCGGTTCTTCTCGTGTGCCTGATCGGGCCAGGCGAAGGCAACGAAGGGTACATGCCGGCCGGTATGCCAGTGTGCCTCCATGGCGGCGACCTTGGCCGGCTGGTAGTGAAGCACGTTCAGTCCCTGCTGGTCGCCGGCCACGATCTGCAACGGTGCCACGATGGCGATCATGCCGATGCCCATCGCCAGCATGGTGCGGGCAAGATCGTGGAAGCGCTGTGCGATCAGGTACCAGGCCCCCACGCCGATAGCCACGAAAGCCGTGGTGAGATAGGCCGCCAGCGTCATGTGGACGAGGCGATAGGGAAACGACGGATTGAACACGATGGCCCACCAGTCGGCCGGATAGAAGATGCCGTCGCGCAGGGTATAGCCTTGCGGCGTGTGCATCCAACTGTTGGCCGAAATGATCCAGAAGGTCGAGATCAGCGTGCCGACCGCCACCATGAGGGTCGCACCGAAATGCGCTGTCCGGCTCACCCGGCCGATGCCGAACAGCATGACACCGAGAAAGCCCGCCTCGAGAAAGAAGGCGGTGAGCACCTCATAGCTGAGCAGCGGCCCCAGAATGTTGCCGGTGGCGGTGGAAAAGGCGCTCCAGTTGGTGCCGAACTGGTAACTCATGACGATGCCTGAGACGACGCCGAGCCCGAAGGTGATGGCGAAGATCTTCAGCCAGAACCGGTAGAGCCGCAGATAGCCCTCCTTGCCGCTCTTCAGCCACAAGGCCTCCAGCACCACCAGCCATGACGACAGCCCGATGGTGAAAGAGGGAAAGATGATGTGGAACGACACCACGAAGCCGAACTGGATGCGCGATAGTAACAAGGGATCGAGGGTCATGAGAGGCATCATAGTTGACGTTAGCGGCAGTGCTCAACCGCGCTGTTGGTCGCATTCGCCTTTGCCCACATCGACCTCGACTTCGCGGCGATGGTTTTTTTTGGTCACGCTCCTCACCTTGCCCTTGAGCATGTTGCGCGCGCTGAGTTTCAAGGCTTGAGCACCGTTTATGCTGTCCGCTCGCAGGACGCTCGGGATCACTATTTGGAGACAAGCCGGCCTTCCTCGCCCACGGGCGCCCGGTACCGCTCCCCGCGCGAGCGCGAGAGGGCAGAATAGTTGCATATGGGTCACTTGTCCGATGCAATCGGCACCACCCCTCTTTAGCAAGGGCATTGCGACATCGATCACGCTTGATCAATGTGCCAATAATTGTGAATGTAAGCGCAATGCTAGGGAGCAAAGGGAATCGGCTGCGCACAGCACGGTTCCGATAATATGCCAGCGTGCGGGGGCGATGATGTTTGGACTGTTGCGGAAGGGGCTTCCTGCCACAATAGGGGTGATAACTTGCATTGCGGCGCTGTCGGCACCGGCGGCGGCGATGTCGCTGCGCGAGGCCGTATCGATGGCGGTGAGCAGCAATCCTGATATCGGTCAGGCCATCGCCAATCGCGAGGCGACCGAATTCCAGTTGCGCCAGGGCCGCGGCCGCTATTTGCCGAGCATCGACCTTGAAGGCGATCTCGGCGCCGAATGGGCCGACAATCCCAGTTCGCGCGCCAATGGCGACCAGAATAAAGTGTTCTTCCGCCGCGAGGGCAGTGTGGTCATCCGCCAGCTTCTGTTCGATGGCTTTCGCACCGATTCGGAGGTTCAGCGGCAGGCCTCGCGGGTGGACAGCGCCTCCTATCAGGTGGCGGAAAGATCGCAGTTCATCGCCTTGTCGGTGGTGCGCAGCTATCTCGATATCTCGCGCCTCAGGCGCAGCATCTATTTCTCCAGGCAGAACATTGCCTATCTCGGCAACCTGCTTTCGCGCATCAAGCAAGGAACACAGGGCGGGTCGTTCAGCGTCGTCGACCGCCAACAGGCCCAGGAGCGCTATCTGGCGGCCAAGGCACAATTGTCGGGCATCCAGGGCGATCTGGATTCCGCCGAGGCCACGTTCATGAAGCTGGTGGGCCAGGCGGCGGGCAACGTCAAGCCGCCGAAAGGTGTGGCGCGTTACCTGCCGCGCGACCTCGATGCGGCGCTCTCGATGGCGAGGAAGAACCATCCTTCGATCAGGAGTGCCACAGCCGACGTCGATGCTGCGGTGGCGCTGGAGAAGAAGGCCGAGGCCGACTTTTATCCGCAACTCGCGTTGGAGGCGCGCGGCAGCGCGGGCGCCAATGTTGGCGGTTTGCAGGGACACGATTACGGCGCCCGGGTGGGCGTGGTGATAAACTGGAACCTCTACAATGGCGGCATCAAGCGCGCCCACGTGCAGGAAGAGGTCCGGCGTGTCGATGAAGCGCGCATGAAGCTGCGCCGGGCGATGCTCGATGTTGATGAGGCCGCGCGCATGGCCTGGACCCGCGGCATGCAGGAAGGGATCAGGCTGGGGCAATTGCGCCAGGAACTGGCGACGCAGAACCAAGTGGTGAACTCCTACAAGCAGCAGTTCGAGATCGGCAAGAGATCGCTTCTGGATCTTCTCGATGCACAGAACAGCAAATTTGCCGTGCAGGTCTCGACCGAGACAGCCAGCGCGTCGACCGTGCTGGCAGAATATCGAGTCCTCGCCGCTACCGGCACCTTGCTGAAGACCATGGCGATCAAGGAAGCGCCGCAAGCCAAGGCCTACGCCCGGCAGCAAGCCGATGTTTCTCCCACGCCTCCTGTCGGTTCCTTGCCGCGTTATGCGCCGACCCGTGACGGTTCGCTCGGGCCGCTCTATTGACCCCGCTTCGCGCCTTGGCCGGTTTGAACGAGACCCGCATCGGCCGTCGCCTTATGCCCGGCAACGACAGCCGCTGACGTCGCATGATCCGGCCGGTCGCGCTGCAATCCGCACTCGCTCCGGCAAGTAGGGTTGGCGTCGGACCCGTCGGGCCGGGCAGGGCGCCCGGAGCGCGCTGATGGCAACACATGACCCTTCCTGAGGATAAACGGCGATCCAGCGCGTTGTCAGGCAAGCTGTCGGCGCTAGGCCAGGGCTTCCTCACCAGGATTTCGCTGCGCTACTCTATCCTGTTCTACATCCTGTTCTGCTTCGCCGCGCTGAGGGTCGCCGACCCAGATGTGGTGAAGTTGTTGCGCCACAAGGTGTTCGATTTCTACCAGACCCTCGAGCCGCGAAAGGAGAACAACTTTCCGGTCGTCATCGCCGATATCGACGAGGCCAGCCTCAAGGCCTACGGGCAATGGCCGTGGCGCCGCACCAGGCTTGCCGACCTGATCGACAAGCTGACCAGGGCGGGCGCCATCGTAATCGGGATCGATGTGCTCTTTGCCGAAAAGGACCGACTCTCGCCACCGGCCCTGGCGCGGGAGTTGCCGAAGCTGTCGCAAAGCGCCAGGCAGGAACTCGCGGCGATGCCGGAAAACGACACCGTGTTTGCCGATGCGATGCGCAGGAGTCGCGTCGTCCTCGGCATTTCCGGCCTGCTGCAGCGGGGCGCTGGCGAGACGGCCGGTAACCTGCCGGCCGCCAAGATTGCCACCGTCGGCGGCAACGCCGCCCCGTTTCTCGCTCATTATGCCGACCTGGTCCCGCTGGTGGGTGAACTGGCTCACGCCGCATCCGGCGTCGGGCTCGTCAATATCGTGCCCGAAACGGACGGTGTGGTGCGGCGGACGCCGGCCCTGGGGCGGGTGGGCGGACGCACCTTTCTCTCGCTCAGCGTCGAGATGCTGCGCGTTGCGACCGGGGCGTCCACCACCCTGGTCAAGCTCGACAAGAACGGCGTAACCGGCATCGCGGTGGCCGGCGCGCTGTTGCCGCTCGACCGCAACGGCCAGTTCTGGCTGCACTTTGCCGGCCACAAGCAGCAACGTTTCTTTTCCATCAAGGATTTTCTCGACGGCAAGGTCCCGCCGCAGCGGGTTGCCAACAAGATCGTTCTCATCGGCACCTCGGCGGTCGGCTTGCACGACCAGAAGGCCACGCCCCTGGATTCCGCGGTGGCCGGCGTGGAGGTTCACGCCGAACTTATCGAGTCGATCCTGAACAATGCGCTGCTGGTGCGCCCGAACTATGCCACCGGGCTGGAACTGATGGAGTTGATCGGCGTCGGCCTGTTGCTGATTTTTGTGGTTCAGCGCACGGGAGCCGTGGTTGGTGCCCTGACCGGCGGCGTGATTGCAACGTCGCTGGTAGGCCTGTCATGGTATATGTTTGCCTACAAGAACCTGTTATTCGACTTTACGACTCCTATGATTGTCAATTTTATTCTATATTCTATTATTGTTGTGCAGAAATTTTATACCGAAGAAAAGTCAAAATATGCGATACGATCTGCTTTTTCGCGTTATTTATCGCCGGACCTGGTGGAAAAGCTGGCCGAGAGCCCCGGTCAGCTAGTTCTCGGTGGTGAGACCAAGACGATTACCATCATGTTTTCCGACATCAGGCAGTTCTCCACCATATCGGAAGGCTTTGCTGGCGATCCGCAGGCCCTGACCCGCCTGATGAACCGCTTCCTGTCGCCGTTGAGTGACGTGATCCAGAACAACTCGGGCACCATCGACAAATATATCGGCGATGCGATCATGGCCTTCTGGAATGCTCCGCTCGACGATGCCGATCACGCCGAGCATGCCTGTCTAGCGGCGTTGGGCATGGTGGAGGCCCTCAGTGATCTCAACCATCAGCTCGAAGCCGAAGCCAGGGAGGCCGGCCGCGAATTCGCGCCGATCAGGGCGGGCATCGGCATCAACAGCGGCGATTGCGTGGTCGGCAACCTCGGCTCGGACCGGCGCTTCAACTATTCCGCCCTCGGCGATGCGGTGAACCTCGCCTCACGCGTCGAGGGCCTGACCAAGCAGTACGGCGTGACCATCCTTGCGGGTAAATCGACGGTACGGCTTGCCCCCCGGCTCGCCTTTGCCGAAGTCGACCTCGTGCGCGTCGTCGGCAAGGATATACCGGTGCGCATCTACGCCCTTCTGGGCGACCAGACGCTACGCGAAGACGAGGATTTCAGCGCCTTCCTGGAAGCGCATGAAGCCGCCTTGCAGAGCTATCGCTCGCAGGAATGGGCCGATGCCATCCGGGCGCTGGCGCGGGTGGAGGAACTGACGCCCCGGGGTCTCGATCTGTCGGGACTGTTCGCGACCTATCGCGGTCGCATCCGTGAATACGCCGTCGCTCCACCGCCAGGAAACTGGGATGGTGTCTACAGGAGCGACAAGAAGTGACGCGAGGCGGCGAGCCGGCGGGCATTTGACCCTGCCATCAGATGACGGTCACGTGGGTCTGGGCCTGATTGTTGCTATCCAGGGTGTAGATCACGTTGACGTTGGTGCCGGCGCTCAAGGCCGTGTCGAAGGTGGCAATGACGGCGGAATAATTGTGCCCGCCGGTTAAGCCATTGGCGTCGACTTGCACCTGCGTCGTCCCACCGACATTCTGGATCTGCACATAGTTCGACAGCACATCGCCGGTACCGCCGTTGACTGTGAACAGGTCGCTCACGACGAGTTCGTCATTGCTGGTGTTGAAATTGGCGATGAGGTCGGCCACATCGCCAGCGTTGAGCGCATTGGCCGCAAAGACCACGAAGTCCAAATTGCTGTCAGCGCCGACGTCCAGCACATTGGCGCCGGCGCCGGCGGTGAGGATATCGGAGCCGGCGCCGCCCAGCAGGGTGTCATTGCCGCCGGCGCCGTTCGAGTTGTCGCCTATGAGGGTATCGTTGCCCGCCAGGCCGCTGAGGAGTTCGCTACCGGAACTCCCCACCATAATGTCGTTCCCGCCGGTACCGTGGATCGCCTCGATGTTGGTCAGCGTGTCGGTGAACATCGAGCCGTTGGCCGTGCCGATGACCATGGCGGTGCCGGGAGCGGTGAAGACGGCCTGAATGCTGTCCGCGCCACCGAGGTCGTAGCGCACGAGATCGGTACCGCCAGCGCCGTCGATGGAGTTGTTGCCGGCGCCGGGAATGAAGCTGTCGTTACCGCTCGAACCGAAAATGGTATCGTTCGACTGACTGCCGCGCCATTCGTCGACGATGCCCGTCACGGTGGCCGAAGAGGTCCCGCCAGCATCGTTCATGATGCCCTCCGTGGCATCGATGTAGGCGCCGTTGTAGGTGCTCGCATCGACCTGAACAAAGCCGTTGCCCGTCACCGAGATGCTGTCTGAGCCGGTGCCCACCTGGATACTCAGCGCCTCGCCGCTCGACAGATTTGCGGTAAAGGTGTCGTTGCCGCTGCCGCCCAGGATTTCGACGCCGCCGACATTGCCGTTGATGGAATCGAAGTTCACCAGCGAGTCGGTGCCGAGGCTGCCCTTGTCGATGGTGCCGCCGGTTGGCCCTATATTGGCCTCCAGATTCACCCCGAGGCTGCTGTAGTCGAGGATGTAGGTTCCGTTGTGGGCTCCGGTGAAGTCGACGGTATCGTTGCCCGCGCTTGCGTGGATGGTATCGCCGCTGCCGGCGGTGGCATCGCCCGGCAGGATCAGGTCGTTGCCGCTGGTGCCGAACAGGCTGTCGTCGCCGGAGGTTCCGTTGATCGTGCTGCCCATGACGTCGGCGGTGCCAGTGATGGTGATGGTGACCGTCGTCGGTGCCGAGGCATCGTTGGCGGCACCGCTGTTGTCGGTTGCCACCAGGTCGTAGGAAAAGGTGATGGTCTGGCCGGCCGCCAGAAAATCCAGATTTTGGGTGGTGGAGTAGGTCCAGCCATTCTGGCTGACGCTGAAGCCTGCGACCAGCGCCGCGGCCAGCGTGCTGTCAATCGTGCCGCCGCTCAAGGCGATATCGCCGTTGTAGCTTTGCGAGACCGTCACCGTATCGACGGCATCGGCATCGGAAAAGCTCAGGTTGCTGCTGGCGGTTAGGAGCGCGTTGCCGTCGCCTTCGGTCAGCTGTCCCGAAGTGTCGGCGACGCTCAGGACCGGGGCAGAGTTGGCGCCAGTCACGGTTATGGTCGCCGTCGATACGTTGGAGTTCGCCATGCCGTCATTGGCCTGGTAGTCGAAGCTGACGGTCGTCGTGTCGCCGTGGGCGAGCGTGTCGAAGTTGCCGCTCGGATCGTAGGTCCAGGTGCCGTTGGCATGGAAGGTTAGGCCCGCCGGCGCCTCGCCGACCACGGCATAGGTGAGGTCGGTGGCTGGGTTGTTGTCGACATCGCTGGTGCCGTCGACCACCGTGCCGGTGATCGCGGTCATCGTGTCGGTGGCAGCGGCAACGGCCGTAGTCACGGGCGCGTCGTTGGTGCCGGTGAGGGTGACGGTCACGACCTCGCTGGCGGTGCCGCCGTGGCCGTCGTTCACTTTCACGGTGTAGGTCTGCACCAGTTTCTCGCCGGCCTGCAGGAAATCGAGGGCGCTGTCCTGCACCGCAAATGTCCATGCCACCGAGCCGGTGGTATCGTTCACCGCGCCGAGCGCGAAGGTGCCGAGATAGGCCGAGCCCTGTGAGGCGAAACTCGCCGTGTGGGTGTCGGTCGTATCGGCGTCGGTGAAGGTGATGGCGCCGTTCTGCATATGCAGCGTATTGCTGTCGGTGGTGTCGGCGGTCTCGGTGACAGCGCCCGATTGCGGACCGGAGGTGATCACGGGCGCATTGTCGGTCGAAACCAGCGGCGTCGAACCTGTCGACGTGGTCGAAATGGACGCAAGGCTCGTGGTTGTTGCCTCCTCGCCATTGGTCTCCGTGGTCAGGTTCGGCAGGCCACCCGCCGTTGAGGCACCGGCAATCGTGGCCACTGCGGCGAAGGTATCCAGCGGCGATGAATAGGTGGTGCCGTCGTTGAACGCGATCTCGACCTGCACGTCGTGGATCGGGTGGGTCTCGATGAGGCCACCTTCCTTGTGCAGTTCGATATTCGCCGAGGATGCGCTGTTCTGCAGCGTGTTTATGATGCTGTTGTAGTTCTGCAGCTGATCCGGCGTCTTGGGGGTGAGGTCGAAGCTGAAATGGCCGTCCTGCACCTTGACGGCTTCCAGGCCCACGCTGGTCAGCACCTTGCCGTCGACCAACAGGTCGAAACGGCCGGTCGCGGCCTGGAAGGTGCACGAAGGATGCGCCAGCACCTCCGTCGGGCACTGGACGATAACGGTCGTGCCGCGAACGGCGATGACGGCAACCGGCGTCCCCATCTCCATGTCGCCGGTCTTGACCACGTGACCCGTGATGAACCCGGCCGAACCCTTCACCAGGTTGAACAGCATGGAATTCGATGTGGTCGCGGCCGGGTTGTAGACGAAATCATCGAGCGTCATCGAGCCGCCATCGTTGACGGAGAAGACGCTCTTGTCGACGAACACGATGCCGACATTGGAATGTGCACCGGCGGTGACGAGGTCGCCCTGGTAGACCTCCATGCCCTTGGTGATGGCAACGACATTGCCGTTGTGCTGAAGCGTGCCGTTTCCGTCCAGCGTCTCGACTTTGCCGATCGGCTGGACGGCGCTGTCGCTGGTCACTTGCGCATAGCGCACAGGGGCATCATGCGCGGCCTCGGGACTCAACTTGTGTGCGCCGTGATCGGATGGCGGCTGCGCCAAAGGCTTGTCGGCTGGTAAGGTCATCGCCCGATTCTCACATGAAGGCAGCTTTGGTCGACCAGTGTAGCCATTCGACCGAACCACGGCAATCTTCAATGCCGGGAATCCGCCGCGGGTTGCCTGTGACACATTGCTTGCCGTGCAATGGCGGCTAAGATGCCTTGCCCGTATGGGTGGAACTCGCAGCTTCGCGGGCGTATCCTCGCGTGCTGCCTGCGCCAGGCGCTGCCTGTGAAATCAGGGACACGCTCCAGACACCGCGAATGGTCGGACCAGAGTTTTTTATGAACGTCACCAGGATCGACCAGTCGATAAGGGATGCCCAGCCGGATCCGCTTCTGGCGTGCCTAGTGGCGGTCACGGCCCGCCACGACCGCGCCGCCTCGGTGGACGCAATCACCGCCGGCCTGCCGCTGGTCGAAGGGCGACTGACACCAAAGCTGCTAGTGCAAGCGGCCGCGCGCGCCGGCTATGCGGCCAGTATCGTCAAACGTCCGCTGAACAAGCTGAACAATCTGAACCTGCCGGCGATCGTCCTCTTGAAGGAGCAGAACTCCTGCGTTCTTCTCAATCGGGCAAGGAGCGGCAAGGCGCGCATCTACGATCCCATGGTCAACGCGACGACGGCGTCCACCCTTGCCGAACTGAGCAAGGATTATACCGGCTTCGTCATTCTCCTGAAGCCGCGATTGAAGCTGACAGCAGTCGCCGGCGACGACTTTTCACAGCGCAGCGAAGGGCACTGGTTCTGGAGCGTCATATGGCGCCTGTGGCCATCCTATGCCCGGGTCTTCGTGGCGGCCTTCATCATCAACATGCTGGCGCTGGCCTCGCCGCTGTTCATCATGAACGTCTATGACCGGGTGCTGCCCAACAAGGCGACGTCCACCCTGTGGGTGCTCGCCTCTGGCATGGCCCTGGCGGTGATCTTCGACCTCAGCTTGCGCACCGTGCGCGGCTGGCTGGTCGATTCGAGCGGCCGGCGCGCCGATGTGCTCCTGTCCAGCAAGATCTTCGAGCACATCATGGCGATCAAGATGAGCGGCAGGCCGAGGACGACCGGCAGCTTCGCCAACCAGTTGCGCGAATTCGAGAACGTACGCGAGTTTTTCACCTCGGGAACCATCACCACGCTGACGGATCTGTGCTTCTTCGGCCTGTACCTCGCGGCCATCTATTATATCGGCGGCAACATGGCCACGATCCCGGCCGGGGCGGCATTCATCGTGCTGACCATCGGGCTCGTGCTGCAGTATCCCCTGCGCAAGGCCGCGCACAAGTCGCACAGGGAATCGGCCTACCGCATGTCGCTACTGGTGGAGGCCATCGCCTCGCTGGAGACCATCAAGGCCATCAGGGCGGAAGCAACTCTGCAGCGCACCTGGGAGCTGCTGGTCGGCGAGACGTCGAAGAACCTGGAACTGACCCGGCGCATATCGGCACTGGTGAGCAACCTGACCATCGCGGTGCAGCAGCTCGTATCGGTGGTGATCGTCATCGTTGGCAGTTATTTGTTCGACCGCGGCGAGATGTCGATGGGTGCCATCATCGCCTGCGTCATCCTGTCGAGCAGGGCAGTGGGCCCGTTCGGCAGCTTCTCCATGCTGGTGGCGCGCTCGCAGCAATCCTTCGTCTCACTCAAGGCGCTCAACGAGGTAATGAGCATCGAAAGCGAACGCCCGGTGGGCAAGGACTATGTCACCCAGTCGATCAGCGACGGCAAGATTGAGTTCAAGTCGGTGACGTTTGCCTATCCCGAGGCCGCCAAGCCGGCGATCCAGGATTTCAACCTTACCATCAGGCCCGGCGAGCGGGTGGGCATCATCGGCAAGATCGGCTCGGGCAAGACGACACTGGGGCGGCTCCTGGCGGCCATCTATCTGCCGAGCGCCGGCAATATCCTCATCGACGGCGTCGACCTGCGTCAGTTCCACCCGCACGAATTGCGTGGCGCCATAGGCGTGGTGACGCAGGATGCCGACCTTTTCTACGGCACCTTGCGCTCCAACATCTTGATGGGGGCAAGGAACGCCAGCGACGAGGAGTTCGTCGCGGCGGCGAAGCTGGCGGGCGTGGACGACTTCGCCATGAAGCATCCCCTGGGCTTCGACATGCCGGTGGGCGAGCGCGGGGCGCTCCTGTCGGGCGGCCAGCGCCAAGCCGTCACGCTGGCGCGGGTCTTTCTCCTCAACCCCAAGGTGGTGTTTCTTGACGAGCCGTCGGGCTCCATGGATCTGGCGAGCGAGCGGGTGCTGATCGAGCACCTGCGCAATGCGCTGCGCAGCGATGCCACCATCATCATCTGCACCCACCGCTACAGCATGCTGGAACTGGTGGACCGGCTTGTTGTGCTCGCCAACGGACATCCCGCCATCGACGGCCCGCGCGACAAGGTCCTGGAGGCGCTCAAGAACCAGGCTCAGGCCAAACCGCGGTGATGGTGCGCGTGATCCGGCGGGCCGTGTCTTGGCAAGGCTGGCGAAAGCCTTCATGCTGGCCGGCGGAATGCGCCGATTGGCCCTGGTGAGTGAGGAAGGCCCGTTCGCCATGTCGCGGCAGGCACAGGATGTGGGTTTTGCGGCCGATTACGATGCCGCCCTATATGAGAAGCCATCGCGGGCTGCGACGGTCTTCATCCTTACCGTCGTTGCCCTGTTCGCCGTTTTCATTGCCTGGGCGAGCCAGGCGCAGATCGACGAGGTGACGCGCGGCGAGGGCCGGGTCGTGCCCTCCGGCAAGAACCAGCTGGTACAGAGCCTCGAGGGCGGCATCGTCAAGGATATCCTGGTGCAGACCGGAGCGGTCGTCCACAGGGGCGATCTGCTGGTTCGCCTGGACGATACCGGCTTTGCCTCCAGCCTGGGCGAGGTGGAAGCAAAGCGTACGGCTCTGCGCGCCCAGATCACCCGCCTGCAGCACGAGGTGAGCGGCGACCGGAAAAGCCCTCTGGTGTTCCCTGAAGACCTGGCCAAGTCGGCGCCCGACACCGTCGCCAGCGAGCGCGATCTCTATCTGGCACGCCAGCGCAGCCTCGATGTGAAGATGAGCATTCTCGACGAACGGGTACAGCAGCGCCAGCGCGACCTGCTGGAGACGCAGACCAACATCACCCGCCTGAAGCAGAACCTCAGCCTCGCCGACGAGGAGGCAAAGCTGAAGGCGCCGATGGTAAAAAACGGCATCATCCCGAGGACCGATTTCATTCAGTTGCAGCGCCAGATAGCCGACCTCAATGGCCAGCTCGCGGTGGCGAATGAATTCTGTACCCCGCCTCGAGGCCGCCGTCCGCGAAGCCCAGGCGATGAAGGACGAGCAGGAGCTCAAGTTCAGGGAGGATGCGCGCGCCGATCTGACCCAGAAGCTGGCCAACTTGTCCATCATCGGCGAGACCATGCGCGGCGCCAAGGACAGGGTCACCCGCACCGATGTGCACTCGCCCGTCGACGGCATCGTCAACAAGCTCAACGTCAATACTATCGGCGGCGTGATCAAGCCAGGCGATACGCTGATGGAGATCGTGCCGCAGGAGGAAAACCTGCTGATCGAGGCCAAGGTGCGCCCCAACGACATCGCCTTCATCCACCCCGGCCAGAAGGCGAACGTCAAGATCACCGCCTACGACTTCTCCGTCTATGGCGGACTCGAGGGCGAGGTGGTGCGCATTTCGGCCGATTCGTCCTACGATCCGGTGACGCGCCAGGTCTATTATCTGGTGACCGTGAAGACGTTGACCAATCACCTGGGCAAGGCCAGGCAGAACCTCGTCATCATCCCGGGCATGGTGGCGCGGGTCGATATCCTGACCGGCAAGAAGACCATCCTCCAGTACCTGATGAAGCCGATCAACAAGGCAAAGTTCGACGCTCTGCGCGAGCGCTAGCCTTGGTGCCGGGGCTTTTCATGTTATGGAGCCATCACTACCTAAGGGGCGGATGGTGGCTTATCAGTTCGGTCTATGGGAGTATACGAAGTGCTCGATGCAAAAGTCTTGGTGGTCGCCGGCCTGTCGCTGGTGTGGCTGTGTTCCGGCGCGAGTGCCGCGCTATTCAACGATTTTTCAGGCTACATCTGGAAGACCGTATCGGCTGCTCCGCGCGAAGATGTATGGGAAACTTGCCGTCGCCATTTCGGTTATGATGCGATCCGCGCCAGACGAGGATCGCCAGGCACTGTCCATTGTTTCGTGCCCTCTTCCTACCTTTATGGTCCAGGCCAATCGCGCCAGAATTTCAATTGATGATAAGGACCTGCCGTACGGATTGCACCTCAGCCGATGCGACTTCAAGGTGCCAACTCATTGAGATTTGGTCACCTTGGGCGCCTTGGCGTCTGTCATGCGGCTCCATCGAGCAGCACCATGCGCAGCCCCCTCGCTCCGTCGAGTGCCGCCATGACGTGATCGAGCGAGACCGCCTCGAACGGGATGCGCTGGTCGGTTTCCAGCCTCGCGTCGATGGGAATGAGGAAATTCTGATGGCCGGCGGCCATGCCGTGGCCGGCATAGAAGACCACGGCAATGTCGGCACCCGCCGCCTTGTCGCAAAACTTCGAAAACGCCTCCTCCATGGCAACACGTCCGAGATCGCTTTTCTTCTCGACGTCAAACCCGAGCGAGGAAAGCAGCGCCGCCATGTCCTCGGCATAGTTTGCCGGATTGGGGAGATGGTGGACATTCCGGTAGGCCGAGTTTCCGATCACGAGCACCACCCGCTTGCCGGCAAGTGCAGGCGCGAGCATCACTGAAAGCAAGGCGGCAAGGCCGAGGACCAACGCCACTATGCGATGCATCGGGCACCTCGTCGTGCTTCGAGATCACAGGACAGTCGAGATGAGGGCTGTCGCGGCAATTTGGCGGCGTCAAGCTGAACGATGGCCGAACGGCACGTATCGTGTCCGCGGCCAGCTTTGCCGTGTCGCCGTTTCGGGCCTCGCGGCAAAGGCCGGAACCTTGTGCCACTCGACTTACAGCCGTTTCCGAAAACCTCCGCTACAGCACGATGTCCCAGGCGTGCAGAATTCGCTACGCTCTCGACCAGGATCTGGAAGTCGGCATGACCGTCGCCATTGACGTCGCCGGCTACAATGCTGTTGCTGGCCGCGGTGGTATGCGCCCGTAACTGGCCCGCCGTGCCCGAGAAGCCGGCATTGCCGATGAAATGGAACGACTGGTTGCCGGCAACATTGACGTTGGCATCGATGCCGGCGACGTCGATCAGATCCTCTGACGTGTTGAAGTCGGTGATGTGATCGCGTTGGCTGCCGACCTTCGATTCCGACACCCTGTTGTAGACGAAGGTGTCGGAGCCGGGCCCGCCAGTCAGGAAGTCGCGGCCCACGCCGCCGATCAACACATCGCCGCCCTTGCTGCCGGTGAGGTGATCGGCGCCCCGTCCTCCCAGCAGCACGTCGGCCCCCTTTGCACCATCGATGGTATCGGCAAATTGAGAGCCGAACAGCACATCGTCATCGCCGCTGCCGGTCTCGTTGATAGCGGCCGAATTGGAATAGATGAAGTCGCTGGCGATGAGCTGTCCGGGACGCACGTGTCCGATTCGCAGGACGTGATCGTGCCCGCCGTAATAGGCGTTGATGGCCGCGTTTCCCGCCACGTCCACATAGAGGAGGGCCCGTATCTGGCTGAAATCGCTGACGTCCCAGGCGGAGAGGTCGACTTGGTCGACATTGAAGGTGAAGCCGTGGATGAGATCGTCGTTGTAGCTGTTGCCCGGGCGCGAGGATTCAACGAAGTGGTCGGCGCCGGGACCACCCCAGTAATCGTTGGTGCCGCTGCCGCCGATCAGCGTGTCGCTGCCGTAGCCTCCGAACAGCCAGTCGTCGCCGTTGTGGCCGCTGATCAGATCGCTACTGCGATAGCCATAGATGTTGTCGGAGTTGCCGGAGCCATTCAGAGTGTCAGGTCCATTCGTCCCGTAGATATATGCCATCTGATACACATCCTCTTTGCAAGAAGGGAATCGGCCGGCGAGCCATGGCCCCACAGCAAATGCCTGTAGGCCGGCCCGGCAAGCCGCAATCTGCAGGACGCATTGCCATGCAAGCGTGTCGGCAAGGCGGCGCGGCAGCGGCAAATTTGAGTCCTGCTATCTGCGAGAGCGTCCACCGACCAGATGCAGCCGCTGCGGTTTCAGGAGGGCACCACTGTTGCAGATGCTGTTGCCAAAAGCCATTGACATGGTAGCGAACATGACGGTTTGTCGGTGATTGCAATCGCAAAAATCCGGACAATTGCCGCCAATTCCAAGCGATTTGATTTGGTGGTTTCGTGGTCCTGCAAAGCGTGATTTATTGCTGCGGAGGAAGCTTCAGCGGGGACAAGCAGGCATGTCGACGCCGCGGGAACGGCGCCCGAGCGGTGAACAGGATCTGTTCCGCTCCTGGCTCGATCAGATCATCAACATCAAGCACGACCTGATGCGGTTGGCCTAGACGATTGACCGGGCTCATCTGGAGGATCGCTTCGCCGCGGTCTACTCGAACGGTCACGGCATGCCGCCGCTGGCGACTGGACCGCGGTGGCCGCTGTCAGTTGTCTTCTCGTAGCGGCGCCTTTGCAGGGCTTTCAGACCATTGTCGCGCATCAACCGGGCCACACGATGCCGCCCGATGGCAAGCCCCTCTTCTCTGAGTTCGGCATGCATGCGCGGTGCGCCATAGGTCTCATTGGACGTCGAGAACTGCGCGCGGATATGCGCCAGCAGGACCAGATCCTCATTTTGCCGATGACTGGCAGGACGGCCCTTCCAGGCAAAATACCCGCTCTCGCTGACGCCAAGAACGGTGCACAAGCGACGCACGGGGAATTCCTTCTTCGCCTGATCGATGAGACGGAACCTCATCGACTTCCCTCCTTGGCGAAAAAAGTTGCGGCCCGTTTCAGGATCTCGCGCTCCTGACGAAGGAGTTCATTCTCCTTGCAAAGCCGTGCCAACTCCTTGGCTGTATCTTCATGCGGGCCGGCCAGAAGATCAGCTTCCCGGTATTGCCGTTTCCAGCGCGTCAGGGTCGAAAGGCCAAGTCCCAAATCTTCGGCTACCTGGGCAATCGTGCGCCCGCTGGTTTCTGTCAGCCTTACTGCTTCCTGTTTGAACTCTTCGGTGAATGTTCGTCTCTCGCGTTTGCCCATCGGGTCCCCCTGTCGCGTGCAGCGCTATCAGAAAGTCCCTCCACTTTTCCCGGGTAAGTTCACTTTTTAAAGTTTACGTTAAGGAAACTTCTTTCCCAAATTACCAAGATCGATCGCCCCGCACCCGTCGCGCGAGTTGATCGCCATGATAAGAAACTTGCCAATATGAAATTTCCAAATCCTATTGTTATAGACAAACTCTGGGTTGCGAAGTTATAATTATTTTGTTTAATATATAAATTTTGAATAGAGGAAAATAATTTTCACATGGATAAACAATTCGATAAATTACAAACGGTTTATTGATTGAAAAAATATTTGGGAAAACCGC
This sequence comes from uncultured Alphaproteobacteria bacterium, assembly GCA_963770075.1. Lineage (GTDB taxonomy): Bacteria > Pseudomonadota > Alphaproteobacteria > Rhizobiales > Aestuariivirgaceae > CAVVDT01. The sequence goes on along the minus strand of CAVYOQ010000046.1, from coordinate 8,423 downwards.
TCTGTCGGGTAATAATTGGGCGCTACGAAGACATTTCAACACCGACCAGGAAGGGTGGACAATGGCCGTATTCACCGTCACCAACACCAACGATTCAGGCGCCGGATCGTTGCGCCAAGCTATCGTCAATGCCAACGCCTTGGCGGGCAAGGACAGCATCGCCTTCAGTATCGCGGCGACGGCCACCATAGCGCTGACATCGGGTGAACTGCAGATCACCGATGCTGTCGACATCCAGGGCGACGTGGATAACAACGACGCCACACGGATCACCATCAGTGCCGGCGGCAACAGCCGCGTCATGGACTTCACCGGCGGCAGCTTCGACAGCTCGATCGACAACCTGATCATCACCGGCGGCAGCCTTGCCGGCAAGGGCGGCCAGTTCAACTTCAGCAGCGGATCGCCGCTCGCCAACGGCACCGACGCCATGGGTGGCGGCATCTACAATGCCGGCACGCTTACGATCAATGACAGCGTCGTCACCGCCAACGGTGCCGGCGGCGGCGGCGGCGGCGGCGGCCTTGGCGGCGGCGGCGGCGGCGGTTTCAGCGGAATCCTCGGTACCACCGGTGCAAATGGCGGCAACGGCACTTATGGCGGCACCGGCCAGGCCGGCGGTGTCGGCTTTGGTGGCAATGGAGGCACCGCTGGCGGCTACGGTTATGGCGATCGCGGCAACGGCGGCGGCAGCAACGGCAGTGCTGGCGGCTCCGGCGGCGTAGGCCCGGACGGTGGAAACGGCGGCCTCACGCTCGGTGGTGGCGGCGGCGAGGGTGGCACCGGATTCGCGGTTGGCGGCGGCGATGGCGGCGATGCCGCGGGCGGCATTTTCAACAAGGGAGTCCTGACGCTTACCAACAGTACCGTTTCCAACAATCTCGCCGGCGGCGGCGGCGGTGCCGGCGCCAATGGCTCGGGCGGCACGAGTGGTACGGGCGGCGATGCCGGAGGCGGCATCTGGAACGACTCCGGTGCGCTGTTGCGTTTTCTCACCAACACCTATTCCGGCAACAACGCCGGCGCGGGCATGGGTGGCTCGGGCGGCAGCAACGGCACGAGCGATATCGACGTGCACAACCTCGGCACCCAGGTGATGATCGGTTCGGGCTCGACCATCACCGTTACCAACACCAACGACAGCGGTGCCGGCAGCCTGCGGCAGGCGATCGCCGATGCCAACCCCGAGGACATCATCACCTTTTCGGGCGCCTTGAACGGCCAGACGATCCAGCTCGTCAGTTCGCTGAGCATCGACGCGGGTAAGTTCCTCACCATCGACGGCGATCTCGACAATAATGGCAGCGCCGACATCACGGTGAGCGGCGACGCCAATGGCAACAACATGACCGACTCAGGCGACGTGACGGTGTTTCAGATCGGATCGGGTACCGGCATCACCATCGACGGCCTGACGATCACCCACGGCTACAATCGAGGCGGCAACGGCCTTGTCGGACTCAATGGCACCAACTATGGCCCCGGCGACAGTTCGGCTGGCGGCAATGGCAGCGACGGCGGGGCTGGTGAAAATGCCGGCGGTGGGATCATCAACAGCGGAAACCTGACCGTCAAGAACAGCAACTTCATCGACAATATCGCAGTTGGCGGCAACGGTGGCGTCGGCGGCTCGGGCGGATCGGGTGGCGCGGTGCTGCCCAATGGCAACGGTTACACCGGCGGGCGGGGCGGCTATGGTGGCGCCGGTGGCCATGCCGGCGCCGGTATCCTGAACCTTGGCGTCCTGTCCATTCAGGACACGATGTTCTCCGACAATTCCGCCACGTCCGGAACCGGCGGCGCCGGCGGTGCGGGTGGGACCGGCGGTGATGCGCAAGGCGGCGCCACCGGCGGCGGCGGCGGCGGTGGTGGCGGTGGTGGAGGCAGCGGTGGCAGCGCGGCCGCCAGCGTTCTCAACCTCGGCAGCGCCAGCGGCGACATTACCCTGGGCTCGGGAAACCTTGTGCTCCTCAACAACGCCGGCACCGGAGGCACTGGCGGCACCGGCGGCAGTGGCAGTGGCGCCAGCGGCGGCAGCGGTGGCGCCGGCGGCTCGCATGATAGCGCCGGTCAGTTCGGCGGCCCGGGTAACGGCCCGAGTGGCGGCGGGGGTGGTCTCGGTGGGGCGGTCGGCCTGCACGGTGCAAGTGGCCAGGGTGGCGGCGGTGCAACCGGCGGCGGCGGTGGCGGCGGTGGTGGTGGCGGCGGTGTCAACGGTCAGTCGGGTGCAGGTGCGATCAACGCGGACTCCGGCAGCGGCTCTATCATGGAAAACGCCTCCGGTCCTACCAACGGTGACGATACACTGGACGGCACGAGTGGCCCTGACGTCATCGATGCCCTGGCGGGCGATGATCTGGTGAACGGACTTGGCGGAGCTGATTTGCTCAAAGGCTCTGCCGGCAGCGACACGCTCAATGGCGGCAATGGCGACGATACGCTCAACGGCGGAGGCGACGGTGACAGCCTCGATGGCGGGGCCGGCACCGACACGGGCGACTACAGCGGCTCAAGCAATGGCGTCAACGTCGACCTCAGCGCCGGCACGGGCACAGGCGGCCAGGCCCAGGGCGATACGCTCACCAGCATCGAGGACCTTATCGGTTCGTCCAAGGGCGATACCCTCATCGGGGATGATGGCGCCAACGCGCTCATGGGTCTTGGCGGCGCCGATGGCCTCAACGGCCGCGCCGGCAGCGACACCCTCATTGGCGGCAATGGCGCCGATACGCTCAACGGCGGAGGCGACGGTGACAGCCTCGATGGCGGGGCCGGCACCGACACGGGCGACTACAGCGGCTCGGGCAATGGCGTCAACGTCGACCTCAGCGCCGGCACGGGCTCAGGCGGTCAGGCCCAGGGCGATACGCTAACCAGCATCGAGGACCTCATCGGCTCGTCCAAGGGCGACACCCTGGTCGGGGATGACGGCGCCAACGCGCTCATGGGTCTTGGCGGCGCCGATAGCCTCAACGGCCGCGCCGGCAGCGACACCCTCAATGGCGGCAACGGCGCCGATACCCTCAATGGCGGCGGCGATGGCGACAGCCTCGATGGCGGCGCCGGCACCGACACGGGCGACTACAGCGGCTCGGGCAATGGCGTGAACGTCAACCTCACCACCGGCACGGGCTCAGGCGGCCAGGCCCAGGGCGATACGCTAACCAGCATCGAGGACCTTATCGGTTCGTCCAAGGGCGATACCCTGGTCGGGGATGACGGTGCCAACGCGCTTCAGGGCTTGGCGGCGCCGACAGCCTCAACGGCCGCGCCGGCAGCGACACCCTCATTGGCGGCAACGGCGCCGATACCCTCAATGGCGGAGGCGACGGTGACAGCCTCGATGGCGGGGCCGGCACCGACACGGGCGACTACAGCGGCTCGGGCAATGGCGTGAACGTCAACCTCACCACCGGCACGGGCTCAGGCGGCCAGGCCCAGGGCGATACGCTAACCAGCATCGAGGACCTTATCGGTTCGTCCAAGGGCGATACCCTGGTCGGGGATGATGGTGCCAACGCGCTCATGGGTCTTGGCGGCGCCGACAGCCTCAACGGCCGCGCCGGCAGCGACACGCTCAATGGCGGCAACGGCAACGATACCCTCAATGGCGGAGGCGACGGCGACAGCCTCGATGGCGGGGCCGGCACCGACACGGGCGACTACAGCGGCTCGGGCAATGGCGTCAACGTCAACCTCACCACCGGCACGGGCGCAGGGGGCCAGGCCCAGGGCGACACGCTCACCAGCATCGAGAACCTTATCGGCTCGTCCCAGGGCGATACCCTGCGTGGAGGCGATGGTGCCAACGAACTTTCGGGCCTTGGCGGCGCCGACCAACTCAGCGGTCGAAACGGTAATGACCTTCTCAATGGCGGCAACGGCGCCGACAGGCTTATCGGCGGAGACGGACGCGATACCGTCATTGGTGGTGGTGGTGCCGACAACTTCGTTTTCAACGCGCTTTCGGAATCGGCCGTGGGCAGCTTGCGTGACCAGATCGGTGACTTTGTCAAGGGCACTGACCTGATCGATGTGTCGGGGATCGACGCAGAGATGAGTACTGGCGGCAATCAGGCCTTCCACTTCATCAGCGGTGCCTTCACGGGCGCCGAGGGCGAATTGCGTGCGGTCAATTCAGGCGCCAACTCCATTGTCTCCGCCGATGTCGATGGCGACAAGCATGCCGACTTCTCGATCCTGGTGGTGGGCGTCAACGACCTGAGCGGAGGCGATTTCGTGCTGTAGGAAGGCGGCAGGGTGCGCCTTGCCGTTGCGAGAAATACTAAAACCTGACGTCCGCGCCACGCACTGTACGCTCAGGGGCGCATTGCGGTCGCAGGTCTGACGATGGCGCGTGATCATTTGCGCCAATGACTTGGCGGCGCAAACCTCTGTGCGTTGCGGGCGGTGCCTTTCAGTGCCGCGGCTCTCCCAGTCGCCAGGCAGCGGGCAGGAGGGCGCAAGCGAGCCCGATCTTGACCGCTTCCGCAAGCAGGAAAGGCCTAACGCCCGCGGCGACAGCCTTGCCCGCGCCGAGATATGTTGCAAGCCATCCCGCTCCGAGCACAAAGATGATGACTTCGCCGACGACGAACGCGGCAAGGGTCGTGGCCGCAGATCGGCCGTGGCCGCGATCAGCCAGCCAGCCTACAACGATGGCAGCAACGAGAAAGCCGGCCAAATAGCCGCCGGTCGGTCCGGCAAGGTAGGCAATCCCCGCCCCTTTGGCGGAGACCGGCAAGCCTGCGGCGCCTTCGCCAAGATAGGCGGCAAGCGTGACGTCGGCGAGGCGAGCGCCTTATGCGGCACCGGTCAGCAGCACCACAAACGTCTGCATGGTCATCGGCACCGGCCAGAATGGCACCTGCAACCTGGCGGAGATGGCAAGCAGCACGGGGGACCAATCCATCACCCTGAGCCCGACGCCTTCGACTATGCAGGGCTGCTCGATGCCATGAGGGAATGCAGAAGCCGCGTCGCGAGGCTGCGGGCGGCCTGTGGCCAGCGCATCCACTGTTCGAGGAATGCGGCGCCCTGATCGCAGAAATCGAAGCGGTGGCCAGTCTGACCCGCGTTCCCGACGCCTTGGGGAAGTTGACGCCCGTCATCGTTGGCCATTCCACGCCGAAGCATTCCGATCCAGCCTAGCCCTACCGATTTGAAGTCGACTACGTCGTCGGGCTTCATGCCTGTCGTGTGACGTTTAGTCAGCCGTGAGGATCAGTTTTAATTGCAGAATGTGGAATTGCCGCCGGGGGGAATGTCCCGCCCTTTGTTGAAATTAGCTTGGCAGGCATTGCTGGTTGATCAGGCTACGCTGCCTCGGCTTGCTGTTCAAGATCGGGGTTGATGACGTGCTTGGCCTGATGGGCAGCCAGGGCCGCCCGCAGGATCGGCAGTTGCTTGTGAGCCTTGAGCCGCCGGAAGCCCTTGGCGGCCTCCAGCATGGCGGCGGCGGTCCAGCGCAGCACCATCTTGGCGTCCCTCCAGCGTTTGACGTTTCGGCAGACCTGGCGGATGGTGCCGTTCATGTTCTCGATGATGTTGGTGCAGGCCAGCGACCGGCGCAGTTCGACCGGCAGGCCAAGGCGGGTGACGGTGAGGATTTCGTCGATGCCCTCCAGGATGCTGGCGCAGACGCCGGGGGCCTCGCGTTCGAGGCGGCGGGCGAGGTTGCGGATCAGCTTTTCGGCCTTGTCCGCATCGTCCAGTTCCCATGCCTGACGCAGCGCCTTGCGCACGCTGGCATGCAAGGGCTTGGCAAGGCGCTCGGTGATGTTGCGGGCCTTATGGACCTGGCAGCGCTGGATCGGGGTATGGCGGCCGAAGGTGTTGCGGATCGCCTTGGACAGCGCCTTGGCCCCGTCGATGATGAACAAGCGGCAGACCGTCGGATCGAGGCCGCGCCCGATCAGGTTGTCGAGCAGCGCCTGCGCCACGGCGGCGTTCTCGGTAGCCCCTTCAATCACGCCGAGGGGATGCTTCGTGCCGTTGCCGTCGATGCCGACGGCGGCCAGCAGCATCAGGTTGTCCTCGATGTGGATGCCATCGATCTGGATGATCAGCAGGTCCAGCCCGGACAGGTCGGCCGCCATCCATTCCTGCATGCGCTCGGCCGACAGCGCCACGAACCGGCGTGATACCGCCGACTTGGATACGCCCGAACCCCTGGTGGCCGGAATGTCACCTCCCGGCAGGCGGACGGCGCGGCCGAACTTGCGCGTCGAGACGTTGATCAGCATCAGATTCAGCGCCCACTTGCCCAGCAAGTCCTCCGACAAGGCCGCTTGCCAGCTCGGCAGGGCCATCTCGCCGCCGTCTTCGACAGAACGAACGCGCGGACGTTCGATCTCGACCTTGCCACCGTGGAAGCCTGCCTTGCCCGTGGTCTTGCCCCAGCGGTGCCCGGACTTGCCGTCGGCGCGGCCGTAGCGCGGGCCGCACAACCGGGCAGCGTCCTCCTCCATCATGCTGGCCAAGGTGGTGATGCCCGCCGTCAGGCAGAAGCGCTCAAAGCTCGCTCCCACCTCTTGCCAGGCATCTTCGACGATTGTCGCCGCGACAACGGCGGTCGATGTGGTAGATTTCTTCATGGCGTTGCTTTCCTTCGTTGGATTCGACACCCCGAGCCTACCGGCTCAAGGCGAGCAACGCCTACCTCACATTTTCAACATCGGCCGGGACATCCCCGGCGCGGGTGCACGTCGTGCCGTCACTGAAGAAAGTCGAGGTTCCGACTTGATTGGTTGACGTTCCATCGCTGTAGAAGGTTGAGCTTCCTATTCAATTGGAACTCGTGCCATCGCTGTAGAACGATGAACTTCCAACACGATTTGAGCTAGTATCGTCATTCCAAAAGGTCGAATTGCCAACGCGTTGACCGGAAAGACCGTTGTCACAAAAGATTGTTGGGTCGATGAGCGCGCATGATTTACCCATTGCCGGCGAAGCGAATATAAGCACAAGTAGGAATAACATTGGCCGACGCATAACATGCCTCCTCTGAAACCAGGCGATGTAAACTATCAGTGCTAAATTGCCGATGGTCAAGGTGGATCTAGGTGTTTGATCCCGGGTTTTGATGGTGCACTCTTTTCGCAGGAATGGAAGGATGCACTATGGGCCAGGTTCTTCACGGGAGCGCCACCACGACAGAGGCGGTCCGTCGAGCAATACAACATAGTCAAGAGAGCCTGAGGACGCTCGCCAAGCGCTACGGGATCAATCAGAAGACCGTCGCCAAGTGGAAGAAGCGGTCGCTCGGTCGCCGATCTGCCGACCGGGCCCGAGAGAGCCGAGTCGACGGTTCTGTCCGTCGAGGACGAGGCGATCATCGTCGCCTTCCGCCGGCATACGCTGCTGCCGCTCGACGATTGCCTCTACGCGCTTCAGCCGACGATCCCGCATCTGACGCGCTCATCCCTGCATCGCTGCCTGCAGCGCCACGGCATCTCCCGGCTGCCCGATGTGGAGGGCGACAAGCCGGCGAAGAAGAAGTTCAAGACCTATCCGATCGGCTACTTCCACATCGATATCGCCGAGGTGCGCACGGCCGAAGGCAAGCTGCACCTGTTCGTCGCGATCGACCGGACTTCGAAGTTCGCCTTCGCCCAGCTGTGGAGAAGGCCAATCGCGGTCACCGCGTCGAGCCTTCCTCGTCGCCCTCATCGAGGCCGTGCCCTACAAGATCCACACCGTGCTCACCGACAACGGCATCCAGTTCCCGCTATGCGCCGACGCCATGCCGATCGGTCCGACGGCTCGGTACATGACCCACATGTTCGACATGCGCTGCCGCGACACGGCATCGAGCACCGGCTGACCAAGATCAATCATCCATGGACCAACGGCCAGGTCGAGCGGATGAACCGGACCATCAAGGAAGCCACCGTCAAGCGCTTCCACTACGACGATCACGAGCAGCTCAGGCGGCACCTCGACGACTTCATCGCCGCCTACAACTTCGGCCGCCGCCTCAAGACCCTCAAGGGCCTCACGCCCTACGAATTCATCTGCAAGCACTGGACAATCAAGCCCGAACGATTCAAACTCGACCCGATCCATCAAATGCCGGGACTAAACACCTAATGCCGAACGGTTCGCGACCGCCTGTCGCGTCACATACTCATTCTCGGGTTCCGGCCTCACCGCCGGGGCTTTTTGCTGACACTATGCGGACACGGTTTTGAGGGGCTGTGTTCGGCGGGCGTTTAGTAACATTAAGTTATTGCATTTTAAGATTAATTTGGTACCGACTGTGAAAATCTACTCTTAATCCCTATTACAAAAGAGAACGGCTTTAGAGCCTGGACGATTCCGTACCTAAAGCAACCCGAATAGATGCGCAGTTAGGGCAAATTCGTACCTATAGCGTACCTAAGTCGCCCGAAAATAGAAAAAGAGCCTAGCGATTTCTCGCT
>CAVYOQ010000045.1:0-79305 GCA_963770075.1 uncultured Alphaproteobacteria bacterium | reverse complement strand
CCGGCCATTCTTTTCCTTTCGATGTGCATTTTTCCCTTGACAAAGCCTGTTTGTTCCTGTAATGTTCCACCGCCTTCCCCCATTCCTGAGGAAGTGTGCACGGACCGTCGGTGCATGGGGGTAAAACGGTCCCCGAGCCCAGTACCAGCCTTGACGTGTGGCTGCGAAAGGTCCAGGCGGGCTGCGCGTCGACCCTGGGAGGTAAACCCCCAGCGCGCCATATCAGCAAGCCGGGCCGGCCCGAGGTGTCTTCAAGAGACTTTTGCTTGAGGGCATTGTGTCTCCATAAGACCGGCCTTGGCGAGAGCGACGGCAGCAACCGGAAAGAGACCGGGTGCGGAGCGCCTTTGCGGTGCCCGTTGCTGCACTACAGCGTTGCACCATGAAGGCGCTCCGCTCTTCCCATTCCCTCCGCCACGGGAAAACCCCGCCGGAGATGATGGTGCTTGCTCATGCCCAACACCCACCCTCACCCCCTGTCATTGCCGGACTCGTTCCGGCAATCCATAACCCACACCAGTGCAATTTAAGCCACGACGGTGGTTATGGGTGCCCGCAACAAGTGCGGGCATGACACTGAAGGAGGCAGGAGAAATCTGACTTCTGACTTCTGACTTCTGACCACTGATACCTGACACCTGACACCTGGCACCTAAATCTTGCCCGCGCGCCCTCGACCGCCCATCATCGCGGGACCGATTCCACCACTCCCGGGGACCCGCCGATGGCCGATCTCTTCACCGTGCAGAACCTCATCACCTTCCTCGTCCTCACCGCGCTGGAAACGGTGCTGGGCTTCGACAACCTGCTCTACATCGCCATCGAGTCGAGGCGCGTGGCGCCGGGCAACGAAGCCCGGGTGCGCCAATGGGGTATCGTCCTCGCCATCGCCCTGCGCATCGCGCTGCTCTTCGTCGTCCTGCACATGATCGATGCCTTCCAGGACCCCTTCTTCGCCTTCGACAGCCTCGTCCTCACCGCCAGCGTCAACGGCCACAGCCTCATCGTGCTGGCGGGCGGTGTCTTCCTCATCTACACCGCCATGAAGGAGATTTTTCACATGCTGGTGGTGGAGGATTTTGAGGATCGGTCAGGCCCGAACCCCGCCCTGCGCGCGCCCGTCGTGGCGCTGGTGTGGATCGTCGCCATGAACATAGTCTTTTCCTTCGATACGGTGCTCTCGGCCATTGCGCTGACCCACAACTTCATCGTCATGGCCGCCGCCATTGTCGTCTCCGGCGGCCTCATGTTGGCGCTCGCCGGCCATGTCGCGCGCTTCCTGCAAAGAAACCGCATGTACGAGGTACTCGGCCTCTTCGTCCTCCTCCTGGTCGGCGTTCTGCTGATGAGCGAAGGCGGCGAGCTTGCCCACCTCGCCTTCTTCGGCTTCGAGATCGTGGCGATGAGCAAGGCGACCTTCTACTTCGTCATCGTCACGCTGGTGCTCGTCGACGTGGTGCAGTCGCGCTACCAGAAGAAAGCTCAACAGCGAGCGGGTGGAAAGGCTGGCCGAAGCCAAAAGAGCCGCCCTGTGAGGGCGGGGGATGGAAGGAGCATTGCCGCGCCGCCGCGTATCGCCTACATAGCGCGGCAATCCTTTCCTCAATCGATGTGGAGTCTCAAAGCGCGCCATGGCCCGCCAGTTCATCTATCACATGCACGGCCTGTCAAAGGCCTATTCGAGCGGCAAGAAGGTCCTCGACAACATCAACCTGTCCTTCTACCCCGACGCCAAGATCGGCGTGCTCGGCCCCAACGGCTCGGGCAAGTCGACGCTGCTCAGGATCATGGCCGGCCTCGATGCCGAGTTCCAGGGCGAGGCGTGGCTGGCCCAAGGCGCATCCTCGGGTTTCCTCGCCCAGGAGCCCGAGCTCGACCCGGCTCTCAATGTCATGGGCAACGTCATGGAAGGGGTCTCCGCCAAGAAGGCGATCCTCGAGCGCTACAACGAGCTCGCCATGAACTATTCCGACGAGACCGTCGATGAGATGACGAGCTTGCAGGACATCATCGATGCCCAGAACCTGTGGGATCTCGATACCCAGGTGGAGCAGGCGATGGATGCCCTGCGCTGCCCGCCCGGCGATGCCACAATCGACAATCTCTCCGGTGGCGAGAGGCGCCGCGTGGCCCTCACCCAGCTCCTCCTGCGCCAGCCCGACCTCCTCTTGCTGGACGAGCCCACCAACCATCTCGATGCCGAAAGCGTCGCCTGGCTCGAACACCACTTGCGCGAATATCCCGGCGCCATCCTCATCGTCACCCACGACCGCTACTTCCTCGACAACGTGACCGGCTGGATCCTCGAGCTCGACCGCGGCCGCGGCATTCCTTACGAGGGCAACTACTCGGCCTATCTCGGCCAGAAGTCGAAACGCATGCACCAGGAGCAGCGCGAGGACGCCGCCCGCCAGAAGGTGATCGAGCGCGAGCGCGAATGGATGGCCGCCTCCCCGCTCGCCCGCCAGACCAAGTCGAAAGCCCGCATCCGCGCCTATGAGGAGCTGGTCGAAGCCAACGAGGCGCGCCTCAAGTCGAACCAGGCGCAGATCGTCATCCCGCCCGGCCCCCGTCTCGGCGACGTGGTGATCGAGGTCGAGGGCCTGAAGAAAGGCTATGGCGAGCGTCTCCTGATCGACGATCTCTCCTTCAAGCTGCCACCCGGCGGCATCGTCGGCATCATCGGCCCGAACGGCGCCGGCAAAACCACCCTTTTCCGCATGATCACAGGCGCCGAGGCGCCCGATGCCGGAGACGTCCGCATCGGCGAGACGGTGGCGCTCGGCTATGTCGACCAGTCGCGCGCTACGCTCGATCCGGCAAAGAACGTGTGGGAGGAAATCTCCGGCGGCAACGACATCCTCTATCTGGGCAAGCGCGAGGTGAACTCGCGCGCCTATACCTCGGCCTTCAACTTCAAGGGGGCCGATCAGCAGCAGAAGGTAGGCACCCTGTCGGGCGGCCAGAGGAACCGCGTGCATCTCGCCAAGATGCTGAAGTCCGGCGCCAACGTGCTCCTGCTCGACGAGCCCACCAACGACCTCGACACCGAGACGCTGGCAGCGCTTGAGGAAGCGCTGGAGGATTTCGCCGGCTGCGCCGTCATCATCTCGCACGACCGCATGTTCCTCGACCGCCTGGCCACCCACATCCTCGCCTTCGAAGGCGACAGCCACGTGGAATGGTTCGAGGGCAACTTCGAGGCCTACGAGGAAGACAAGAAGCGGCGGCTGGGCGAGGATTCGGTGCTGCCCCGGCGCATCAAGTACAAGCAGTTCAAGAGGTAGAAATCACCGGAGAAGCCGATATTTCCCATTGCCCAAGAACTCCAGATATCCGTTGTCGCGCAACACTTGAAGTTGTTGTCGGAGTTTGGGGCGTACATTGTTGTTTTGGGGGAAATTTTTCTGCAACTCACCTTCGAATCCATAAATTTGATCGAGAGAAAAGCTCTCCGCACCAAGATGATCGATACACCTCATGGTCTCCAGCAACCATCCTCTGTGATCTTGGGATTTTTTGGCCAGGAACGCCGTTTTCTGCCACTGGGCAAGAACCAGTTCTTTAGGAACAATCGCGCCATCCCGCACGATCTGAATTCTTCCCGCATCAGGAACTTTACTAAGAAGGATGTTGGAGCCAATCCATCCCGCCCGCCGCGCACTCGGGCCCAACGGTTTTCGCTTTTCAACGATCAATGGAACGAAAAATCGCTTTGGTATGACGCTCACGCTACGAACTTCGGAGACCGCTTGATCGTATTTCAGGAGGATAAGATTTGGTGACGAGTTGGACTCGAGGCGCTCAATTTTTCTTCGATAGGCGCCGTCGGCAACCTTTGAACCGAATTCCTTTTTCTGGCTTTTCAACTCATACTGGTCGCTACACTCAGGGCAGAAGAAATCTGCGACAGGTAAATTGGCCTGAAACTGGATCAAGTTTGCGTTTCCGCAATTTGGGCAGTACATGAACTGCGCTGCCCACGCTTCCGTGACTGCACGGGCAGTTTGTGAACCACTTACAAAGTGCCGCTGCGGTTCTGAAAACCCAAGCTTCATAACGGTTTTGATATTGTGAGTGCTACGTCCTCTAAGCTGAGCGCAAGAATGCGATCGGTGACCGCCGCGAATATGCGGAAATTCGGTTTGTTTTCAGCTTCTGGTGGTGAATAGTAAATGGTATAAATATTTGTTTCAGATTTGTCGATGAAAGCAGATATATCTTCGGAATCGACAGGTGAATGATCGCTTCCACAATTTGGACATTCATCGTCGCACATACACGACCACTTATCTTCCCAGTAGGTGCCGCATTCTGAGCATTCGTACTTGTTGAGATACCACGCCATCATCGATGCCCATTCGACGCAAGAGTCGAGCGTCAGCTTTGAGTATCCGCGAGAAAGGCCAGACAATCAATCGAATGCGTCCTTGGAGACAATTTTCGCGGTGGTTTTGCCCAATTCGGAGGGCCAAGTCGCTCTCGCAGATTTCGTCTTGCGCAAGCAGCGCGGAGATGTGCGCCTTGCCGCACCGCCGGCAAGGCTGCACCTTGTGGCTGATCGCACCCTTCAGGGAGACCACCCATGGACTACGTCAATCTCGGCCGCACCGGCCTCAACCAGGCTTTCCAATTCATCGGCAGCGATGCCTTTTCCGGCCAGGCGGGCGAGTTGCGTTCCTTCAACGACCAGGGCCACACCGTCATCGCCGGCGATACCGACGGCGATATGCAAGGCGACTTCCGCATCGAGCTCGACGGCACCATCGCCTTGCACGCGGGCGACTTCATGCTGTGAGCGCCCCACCGGGGCTTTGCGAGATATCTGGCAATTGCCACACCGATGAGGCACCATGAGTGCCCATGACAGCGATATGCGACGAGGGGGCTCACCCGTGACCAACGATTTGATCTGGCTTTCGGCGGCAAAACTTTCCAGGGCCTACGGCAAGCGCAAGCTGTCGCCGGTGGAGGTGACGAAGGCCGTCATCGAGCGCATCGAAAAAGCCGGCGACAAGCTCAATGCCTTCTGCATCGTCGATGCCGATCACGCGCTCAAGGCCGCCAGGGCCTCGGAGAAGCGCTGGAAGAAGGGCAAGCCTTTAAGCCCCATCGACGGGGTGCCCACCACCATCAAGGACATCATCCTGACGCGCGGCTGGCCCACCCTGCGCGGCTCCAAGACCGTCGATGCCAAGCAGGCCTGGGACGACGATGGCCCCTGCGTGGCCCGCCTGAGGGAAGCCGGCACCGTCATCATCGGCAAGACCACGACGCCGGAATTCGGCTGGAAGGGCGTGACCGATTCACCGCTCAGCGGCATCACCCGCAACCCCTGGGACCTGACCAAGACGCCGGGCGGCTCATCGGGCGGGGCGGCAGCGGCGGTGGCAGCCGGCATGGGCCAGCTTGCCATCGGCACCGACGGCGGCGGCTCGATCCGCATTCCGGCGGGCTTTTCCGGCATTTTCGGGATAAAGCCGTCCTTCGGGCGGGTGCCGGCCTGGCCGCTGTCGCCATTCGGCACCGTCGCCCATGTCGGGCCGATGACGCGACGGGTGCTGGACGCCGCGATGATGCTCGACGTCATCGCCCGCCCCGATCACCGCGACTGGACCAGCCTGCCCTACGATCCGCGCTCCTTCGTCAAGGGCCTGGGCAAGGGCGTCAAGGGTCTCAAGATCGCCTACAGCCACGATCTCGGCTATGCCGATGTCGACCCGGAGGTGAAGGGCATCGTCGATGCAGCGGTGCTCACGCTGGAGGAGGCCGGCGCCCGCGTCGAGCATGTGGCGCCCGGCTTCGAGGACCCGGCCCCGATCTTCCGCGCCCTGTGGTGGGCGGGCGTGCGCGGCTTCCTCGGTGGCCTGCCGAAATCGAAGATCGACCTGCTCGATCCGGGCCTTGCCGACGTTCTCAAGCAGTCGAGAGCCATCACCCTTGAGGATTTTCTCGACGCTACGGCCAGGCGCGGCGCGCTCGGCATCCACATGCGCGGCTTCATGCAAAAGTACGACCTCCTGGTGACCCCCACCCTGCCGATCCCCGCCTTCGAGGTCGGCAAGCTGGCCCCGACGACCGATGAGAAGGAAAAATGGGTCAACTGGACGCCGTTTTCCTTCCCCTTCAACCTCACCCAGCAGCCGGCCGCCAGCGTGCCCTGCGGCTTCACCAAGGCCGGCCTGCCGGTGGGCCTGCACATCGTCGGGCGCATGTTCGACGACTGGACAGTGCTGCGCGCCGCCCGCGCCTACGAGCAGGCGACAGGGTGGATGAAGAAGAAGCCGAAGTTGTGAGCGACTGAGGTCATCGTCACGCCTCCCCCGGTGTCATCGTCGGGCTTGACCCGACGACCCAGGGCCAAACGCGCAAGCCTTGCCGCGTGCCCTGATGGGTCCTCGCGTCAAGCGCGAGGATGACACAAGAAGAGAGCGAAGGCGCAAACAGGGATATGCTCCGGCAAATCACCCTTGTTTCTTCTCCGCCTCGATGAGGTCGACGAAGCGCTGGAACAGGTAGTGACTGTCCTGCGGGCCGGGGGAGGCTTCGGGGTGATATTGCACCGAAAAGACCGGCGCATCCTTCAGCGCGATGCCGCAATTGGAGCCGTCGAACAGCGACACGTGCGTTTCCTTCACCGCGGCCGGCAGGCTGTCGCCATCGACGGTAAAACCGTGGTTCATGGAGGTGATCTCAACCTTGCCGGTGGTGAAATCCTTGACCGGGTGATTGGCGCCGTGATGGCCCTGGTGCATCTTTTTCGTCTTCGCCCCCAGCGCCAGCGCCAGCATCTGGTGGCCGAGGCAGATGCCGAAGATGGGCTTGCCGGCCTCGATCAGCTTCCTGATCTCGGGCACGGCGTATTCGCCGGTGGCGGCCGGGTCTCCGGGGCCGTTGGAGAGGAATATGCCGTCGGGCTCGAGCCCCAGGATGTCCTCGGCGCTGGCCATCGCCGGCACCACCGTCACCCGGCAGCCAAGGCTGGCGAGGCACCTGAGAATGTTGCGCTTGAGGCCGTAATCGACCGCCACGACGTGATGGCGGGGCGCCGTCTGGCGGCCGTGGCCGTCGGGCCATGTCCACAAGGTCTCGTCCCACTCATAGCGCTGCAGGCACGAGACCTCCTTGGCGAGGTCCATGCCGACAAGACCCGGCCAGGCGGCCGCCTCGGCCTTCAGCGCCGCCTTGTCGAAGCGGCCTTCGGGGTCGTGGGCGATGACGGCATTGGGCAAGCCCTTTTCGCGGATGAGGGTGGTGAGCGCGCGGGTGTCGATGCCGGCGAGCGCCACGATGCCGCGCGCCTTCAGCCACTGATCGAAATGTTTTTGCGCCCGCCAGTTGGACGGCTCGGTGATGCCGGTCGCCAGGATCGCCCCGCGCACGCCCGAGGCCGAGGCGAGATTGGAAGTCTCGATGTCCTCCTCGTTGGTGCCGACATTGCCGATATGGGGAAAGGTGAAGGTGATGATCTGGCCGGCATAGGAAGGATCGGTGAGGATTTCCTCATAGCCGGTCATGGCAGTGTTGAAGCACACCTCGCCGACGCCAGAGCCTTGCGCGCCCAAGCCTTCGCCTTCGATCACCGTGCCATCGGCCAGCACCAGAAGACCGGTTGCCTTGCGCGCCGGCCAGGCCTTCACGGATTTGCCCTGACCGGTCGTCGCCGCGGCCTTCGCAGGGCGGGGCTTGGCCTTGGTCGGCGCCATTTTCCCTCCTCTCCCGGAGTTGCCTGGAAGGGCGGATTGCGTCATGATTCCGCCACCTCGTTCCAAGCCGGGCGCAACCTATAGGGCCGGCCGGTGGGGGTCAAGAACGCTGAGGGCGCCATTTGCGCGAGATCAAGGCGCCGGCGTTGCCATGGCCCCAGGCTGCGAGATGTGCCGCAACGGAAGACGGCGGAAGGGAACTTGAACATGCTCGATATCGCACCTGAGAAAGTCGCCCACATCATCGTGCTTGCTCGCGAGATTGACGCCAAAGTGCCGGCCTGGGACACCCCGGGCGACGAGGTGGATGCCGATTTCGTTCTCGAGGCGCGATCCGACGATTCCATCGAGGACGAGTTCAAGGCGTTCATCGGCGAACTCAACGTCGACGAACAGGCGAGCCTTGTGGCGCTCATGTGGATCGGCCGCGGTACCTACGATCCTGACGAGCTGGAGGATGCCAAGGCCACGGCCCAGGCCGAAAAGGTCAATCCCACCCAGGACTACCTCGTCGGCATTCCCATGCTGGCCGACTTCCTCGAGGACGGCCTCGACCGCCTCGGCATTTCGGTGGAGGACTTAGAGGAAGGCATCCTCTGATACTCAACAGGCCCTGGGCCGTTGCCAGCCGCGGCGACGGGGGCTATCACTGACGGCCCGGCAACCGATGGGGGGCACCCATGGCATCAGGCTTGCGCGAACGCATCAATGCCGACCTCAAGGAGGCCATGAAGGCGCAGGACAAGCGCCGTATGGCCACCTTGAGGCTGATCATGGCGGCCTTCAAGGACCGCGACATCCAGAGCCGCGGCACCGGCCAGGACGACACGCCCACCGAGGCTGACCTGCAAGGCGTGCTCACCCGCATGATCAAGCAGCGACGGGAAAGCGCTGCCACCTACGAAGACGGCGGCCGCCCCGAGCTGGCCGAGGCCGAACGCGAGGAAATCGCCATCATCGAGACCTATCTGCCGCGCCAGATGAGCGAGGAGGAAATCCGCACCGCTGTCGCCGCGGCGATCGAGGCGACCGGCGCGGCCGGGCTCAAGGACATGGGCCGTGTCATGGCAGCGCTCAAGGAGCGCTATGCCGGCCGCATCGACATGGCGAAAGCCGGCCAGGTCACGCGCGATTTGCTGAAGTGATGAAAGAGACATCGGGCCGGGTCTGGCCCGGCCCGATGGCTTTGTCCGATCGTTGTTAAGGCCTCAGGCCTTCTTCAACGGCACCGCCACGAAGTGCAGGCCGGCATGCGACTTGACCCGCAACAGCAAGGCATGGCGGCCCTGGCTTTCCACCCGCGCCACTGCCTGGGTGATGTCGGAGGGCTGCGAGACGGACTTGCCGGCGGCATCGAGGATCACATCGCCCACCTGCAGGCCCGACTTGGCCGCGGGGCCGTTGGGATCGATGCCGACGATGGCCAGACCCTTGTGACCGCTGCCGTCGACCTGGTCGGCCGGTTGCAAGGCGAGGCCGAGCTTGGGCGTGTTGTCCGCTTGCGCGTTGTCCTGGTTCGATGCCATCTGCAACTGCTGGTCGCTGGGCATCTCGGCGAGCTTGACGCCGATTTCCTGCGAGTTGCCGTTGCGCATCACATCGAGCTTGACCGAGGCGCCAGGCGCCATCACACCGATCTTCTGGGCGAGATCGCGTGAATCCTTCACCGGCGCTCCGTTGACCGCGACGATCACGTCACCGGCCTTGAGACCGGCCCTGCTGGCCGGGCTGTCGGCCGTGGTCTCATCAACGAGCGCGCCTTCGGCCTTGTTGAGGCCGAGGCTGGCGGCAATATCCTTGTTGATGCCCTGGATCTGCACGCCGAGCCAGCCACGGGTGACATGGCCCTTCTGCATGATCTGGCTGATCACCGCCTTGGCGGTGCTGGCCGGGATGTCGAAGCCGATGCCCACCGAGCCGCCCGAGGGCGAGTAGATGGCGGTGTTGATGCCGACGACCTTGCCGGTGAGATCGAAGGCCGGTCCGCCCGAATTGCCCTTGTTGATGGGGGCATCGATCTGGATGAAGTTGTCATAGGTGCTGGAGCCGATGTCGCGGCCCTCGGCCGAGACGATGCCGGCGGTCACGGTGCCGCCGAGGCCGAACGGGTTGCCGATGGCAACCACCCAGTCACCCACGCGCGGGAGCTTGTCGGCGAACTGCACATAGGTAAAGCCGGTGCCGTCCACCTTGATGAGGGCGAGATCGGTCTTGGGATCGGTGCCGACGACCTTGGCGGAGTAGGTCTTGCCGTCGTCGGTGACGACCTCGACCGACTTGGCGTGGTCGACCACATGGTTGTTGGTCACCGCGTAGCCGTCGCCTGAGATGAAGAAGCCCGAGCCCTGGCCCATCAGAATGCCATGCTGCTGGGGAACATTGGGCAAGCCGTACTGGCGGAAGAATTTCTCGAACGGCGAGCCGGGCGGGAACGGCATGTTGCCTTGCTGTCCCATGGCCGGCTGCACGGCTTCGCTGATCTTGACGCGCACCGAGATCACGGCCGGCTTCACGTTCGCGACAAGGTCGGCAAATCCGGCCGCGGGGCCGGCGGGCTGGACCATGGTGACGGGGGCAGGCCCTGCCGCCGCCACAGCGCCATTGGACTGCTGCGCGATGGCGTAGGCACCGCCCATACCGAGTGCGGCGATGAGAGCGGCCCCGGAAGCGAAAAGGCTGAGCCGACGCGCAAAACCGGTCCCGGATTGCTTTGCGCCGGCTTCGTTGTTCGTGGTCATGAGTTTTCTCCATTGCGTTTCGTTGCGCGCGACCGCGCCTTGCACAGTGGAGATATAGAAGCCGACGTTACGCCCTCCTTTCCGTTCAATTAAGATGTGTTCATGCAGCCGGACCGGCTCACGTGGTGGCCTCGACAGGGACAGCAAGCCCCTCTCTTTCCTCCGCTGCGCCGCAATAGATGTGGATCATGTGTTAGCATGCCGATTCGAAGCTTGGCCCGGCCGGTCCATGCTGCTTGACTGGACTGCCAGCCAACCCACATCAGGCACCCCATGCGTTTTGCGCCGTCATTTCTGGACGAGATCCGGGCGAGGGTTTCCCTCTCCTCGCTGATTTCGCGCCATGTGCAATGGGACCGGCGCAAATCGGTGCCGGGCCGCGGCGACTATTGGGCCTGCTGCCCGTTCCACAACGAAAAGACCCCCTCCTTCCACGCCGACGACCGGAAAGGCCGTTACCACTGCTTCGGCTGCAAGGCCTCGGGCGATCACTTCACCTTCCTAGTGGAAAAGGAAGGCTTGAGCTTTCCCGAGGCGGTCGAGCGCCTGGCCGCCGAGGCGGGCCTGCCCATGCCCAGATCCACGCCCGAGGACGAGGCCCGCGAGGAGCGCCGCGCCAGCCTCTATGACGTGATGGAACTGACCGCCAAATATTTCGAAACCGAATTGCGGCAAGCCGTGGGGACATCGGCGAAGACCTATCTCGAAGGGCGGGGGCTGAAAGGGGCCGTGCTGGAGGAGTTCCGCATCGGCTATGCCCCTGACCGGCGCCATGGCCTCAAATCCTGTCTGGCCGATGCCGGCATAAGCACCGAGATCATGGCGGAGGCCGGGCTGGTGGTCACTGGCGAGGATATAGCGGTTCCCTTCGACCGCTTCCGCGACCGCGTCATTTTTCCCATCCGCGACGGGCGCGGCCGGGTAATCGCCTTCGGCGGCCGCGCGCTCGGGCCCGATCAGCAGCCAAAGTACCTCAACTCCCCCGAGACCCCGCTCTTTCACAAGGGCACCGTGCTTTACAACCTCGATCGTGCCCGCGGGCCCGCCCACGAGGCCGGGCGCATCATCGCGGTGGAAGGCTACATGGACGTCATCGCCATGACCCGGGCGGGATTTGCCAACACCGTTGCGCCGCTCGGCACGGCCTTGACCGAGGAGCAATTGCGGTTGATGTGGCGCATGACGCCCGAGCCGATCCTGTGCTTCGACGGCGATGCGGCCGGTCTCAAGGCGGCGGGCCGGGCGCTCGATCTGGCCTTGCCCTGGCTTGAGCCGGGCGCAAGCCTGAGGTTTGCGCTGCTGCCCGAGGGCAAGGACCCTGACGACCTCCTCACCCAGCATGGGCGCGAGGCGGTTGCCGAGGTGATCGCCGCTGCCCTGCCGCTGGTCGATGTGCTGTGGCGCGAGGCGCTCGAATCGAACGACCGGGCAACGCCGGAACGCCGCGCCCGCTTCGAGGCTGACCTGGAAGCGCGCATCGAACGCATCGCCGACCCCAAGGTGCACAAGCATTACCGCGACGACATCGCCAACCGTATGGCGGCCTTGTGGTCGGCCGGACGCGCAGGCAGCCGCAACCGGCCTTATCGCTCTCGCGGGCCCGCCCGCCGCGCGGCGGCTCAAGGGCGCCGGCCGCCGCCCTGGTCAAAGCCCTGGGACGAGCGGCTGCCGCCCTCGCGCGAACTCATCGCCCTGTCGCGCGGCGATGACACCGAGCGTTCTCACGCGCGGCGCGAGCGCACCATATTGCTGACCGTGCTCAACCATCCCGAACTGCTGCATGACGAGGCCGAAGATTTGGCCGCAATGGCCTTCACCACCCCGGCGCTTGACAGCCTAAAGGCCGGAATTCTAGATATCGCCGCCCTCGATCCGGACCTTGACAGCGGCGCTGTCGCCACCCACCTCAGGGAACGAGGGTTGACGCGCGAGTTCGATTCGGTGGGTGAGGGGGCCGGACGCCTTGATTGCTGGTTTGCCGGGCCGGGAGCGGCGCTGGAGGATGCGCGCACCGGTTTGCGGCAGATGATGCGGCTGCACCGCAAGCTGGTGATGCTGGAAAGGGAACTGGCCGGCGCCGAGCGCGCCTTCGCCGAAGACCCGACGGAGGAGAGCCTGTCGCACCTCAACCACATTCGCGACGAACTGCGCTCGCGCATCGGCGAGGAAGCGCAGATCGAAGGATTTGGCGAGGCCTCCGGCCGCCCGGTCGGCGCCATCGCCTGACGGCCGCGGGTCCAAGGCCCCGGTGAGATTATGATTTACGCCCGGTTAACGGGCGGCGCGTAGAAACGGCGGCTGGGCCGCCAGATCAGCCTGCGATCGGGTGGAATCACCCGATCGCAGGAAAGCTGATCGACTTCTAGGTTGTTGAGCATGATGTTGTGCGAAAAGTGGTGTCCACCTTTCGGCATCATGCTCTAGGATATGCTGATCGACCGGCTAGCCCGTCCGCCCCTCGGCCGGTTGGCCGGGCATCGATTTTTGAGGACCGGAACCCAAGATGGCAAGAGCGCAGGCGCGTGAACCCCAGAACGACGAGCAGCCCACGGCCACCGAGGCCGAGGAGAAAGAGTCCCAGGACAACCAGACCGAAAGCTCCGACGGCCCGCTGCTGGACATGTCGGACGCCGCCGTCAAGAAACTGATCAAGCAGGCCAAGGCGCGCGGCTACGTCACCTATGACGAGCTGAACGAGGTGCTTTCGGCGGAAGTCACGTCCGAACAGATCGAGGACACCATGTCGATGCTCGCCGAGATGGGCATCAACGTGGTGGAGAACGAGGAGGAAAGCGAGGAGGTGGCCGAGGAGGCCGCCCCGGAAGCCGCCGTGCCGGTCAAGGTCGAGCGCGCCGTCGAGCCGATCGACCGCACCGACGATCCGGTACGCATGTATCTGCGCGAGATGGGCTCGGTCGAGCTGTTGTCGCGCGAGGGCGAGATCGCCATCGCCAAGCGCATCGAGGCCGGCCGCGAGGCCATGATCCATGGCCTGTGCGAGAGCCCCCTCACCTTCCAGGCCATCATCATCTGGCGCGACGAGATCAACGAGGTCAAGGTCCTTCTGCGCGACATCATCGACCTCGAGGCGACCTATGCCGGGCCCGATGCCAAGGCGCAGGTGCCCGCCGCCAAGAGCGGCGAGGAGGAAGTGATCAAGCCGGCCGAGCGCCGCCCCGACCCCAAGCAGAAGGCGGCCGAGCGGCGCGAGCAGCGCATGAAGCAGCAGATTTATGGCGATGTGCTGTCGCCGGATGATTTCGACAAGCCGGCCGAGGTCGAGGAGGAAGAAGACGAGGAGGAGGAGGCCAACGTCTCGCTGGCGGCCATGGAGGCCGAGCTCAAGCCGCAGGTGCTGGAGACCTTCGACCGCATCGCCAAGTCGTACAAGTCCTTGCGCAAGCTGCAGGACCAGGAGGTGGGCGAAAAGACCAAGCTGTCGCCCTCCCAGGCCCGCCGCTACAAGAAGCTGCGCGAAGAAATCATCACCGACGTCAAGTCGCTCTCCCTCAATGCCCTGCGCATCGAGGCGCTGGTCGAGCAGCTCTACGACATCAACAAGCGGCTGATCTCGCTGGAAGGCCGGCTCATGCGCCTGGCCGAGACCTACAAGGTGCCGCGCACGGTGTTCCTCAAGGAATATCAGGGCGAGGAGCTCGACCCCGGCTGGCTGCGGCGCGTCGGGCGCCTGACCAAGCACGGCTGGAAGGATTTCGTTGGCGCCGAGAAGCAGACGGTGAAGGACATCCGCTCCGATGTTCACATGCTGGCGACCGAGACCGGCCTGAAAATCCCCGAATTCCGCCGCATCGTCCACATGGTGCAAAAGGGCGAGCGCGAGGCGCGCCAGGCGAAAAAGGAGATGGTGGAGGCCAACCTGCGTCTCGTCATCTCGATTGCCAAGAAATACACCAACCGCGGCCTGCAGTTCCTCGACCTCATCCAGGAAGGCAACATCGGCCTGATGAAGGCGGTGGACAAGTTCGAGTACCGCCGCGGCTACAAGTTCTCCACCTACGCCACCTGGTGGATCCGGCAAGCGATCACCCGCTCGATCGCCGACCAGGCGCGCACCATCCGCATTCCGGTGCACATGATCGAGACGATCAACAAGATCGTGCGCACCTCGCGCCAGATGATGCACGAGATCGGCCGCGAGCCGACGCCGGAGGAACTGGCCGAAAAGCTCTCCATGCCGCTGGAGAAGGTCAGGAAGGTGATGAAGATCGCCAAGGAGCCGATTTCCCTCGAGACGCCGGTGGGCGATGAGGAGGATTCGCACCTGGGCGATTTCATCGAGGACAAGAACGCCATCCTGCCCATCGACGCCGCCATCCAGGCCAATCTGCGCGAGACGACGACGCGGGTGCTGGCCAGCCTCACCCCGCGCGAGGAGCGCGTGCTGCGCATGCGCTTCGGCATCGGCATGAACACCGACCACACGCTGGAAGAGGTCGGCCAGCAGTTCTCGGTGACGCGCGAACGCATCCGCCAGATCGAGGCCAAGGCGCTGCGGAAGCTGAAGCATCCGTCAAGGTCGAGGAAGCTGCGGAGCTTTCTGGATAACTAGCGAGGGCCTTTCCATGGCGCTCATCCGTTCATTCACCGAAAAGCGCATGGAGCGAAATTCGCTTCACGATCAAATTGAGGCGACATATAGCGTCTTTGAGACCGATGGGCGTGTAGTTGTCCAAATTGACAGCTATGGGCGGAAATCTCGCGAGATACCGGGGAAAAAGAGCCAAACTATCCAGTTAGATCGGGATGGCGCGTCGCAGCTCTATCGGATTTTGAAGTCAGCGTTCCGTTTCGACTAATACAAACTGCATATTTCGCACCGTGAAACTCACCCTACGCCCTCCTCGCCCTGACGAGTGCGCGGCCCTCACCGAGCTTTGCCTGCGCTCCAAGGCGCATTGGGGCTACGATGCGGGCTTCATCGAAGCGTGCCGCGCCGAACTGACCGTGCGGCCGCAAGATCTCGCCACCGATCACTATCAAGTCGCCGAACGCAATGGCATCGTCGTCGCTGTCGCCGCCCTCTCAGCCGATGGCAATCGCGGGCGTGTCGAGCTGATGTTCGTAGCGCGCGAGGCGATCGGCCAGGGGATCGGCCGCGTCCTCATGCACTGGCTCATCGCTGAAGCCCGCGCACTCGGGCTTACGGCTGTCAACATCGACGCCGATCCGGGCGCGGTCGGCTTTTATGAGACGATGGGCGCCCGCCGCGTGGGCGAGGCCTCGTCGGGCTCCATTCCCGGCCGCATGCTGCCGGCGCTGGTCATCGACCTCAAGGATTGAGGGGACGCGGCGAAATATCTCGTCATTCCCGCGATAGCGGGAATGACGTAAGAATACGGCCCATGCAAACCACCCTCACCATCGCTACCAGCGGGCCGGCGCTTTACGAGTTCACCGACGAGGCCGCCCGTTTCGTGCGTGCATCGGGCGCCGGCGAGGGCCTGCTCACCGTCTTCGTGCGCCATACCTCGGCCTCGCTGCTCATCCAGGAAAACGCCGATCCCGCCGTGCAGAGCGATCTCAATGAATTCTTTCGCCGCCTGGTGCCGGAGAACATCGAGTGGGTCGTCCACACCACCGAAGGCCCCGACGACATGCCGGCCCACATCAAGTCCGCCCTCACCCAGACCTCGCTCGGCATTCCCGTCGCCGGCGGCGCCATGCTGCTCGGCACCTGGCAGGGCCTCTATCTGTTCGAGCACCGCCGCCGTCCGCACCAGCGCCAGGTGGTGCTGCATCTGAGCCCTTGAACGGCGCCCTCACAGGGTGGGGATGGGCAATGCCCTTGCCCTCGAGGGAGGGCGAGAGCAGGGCAGGGTAGACCCTGCCCACCCTGCGAGGGGCCGTCGCCGCGCCAAGGGGGTCACACCGCAATCGCCCCGCATGGCGCGGTAATCGCTCGGGCTAGGCCGCAGCCGCCGCCCGGTTCTTTTGCAGCCAGCCGTCGACTAGCGACACCGTCTCATCGAGTGCCGGGTTCGACATGCCCTGCATGGAAGCGATCATCTTCACCAGGAGATCGACGCGCTCGATGTTCTGGGCACCCGCCACCAGCGCCCGCGCCGCCGAAGACGGCTTGGCGAGGCCTTGCGCGGCATTGGCGTATTTGTCGAACGGCACCAGGTCGTCCTCGGCCGCGCCGAGCTTCACGCACGCCGCCTTCACCCAGTCATAGACCACGCGCGAGGCGGCAAGGTCGGAATGCACCGCCTCGCGGATGGAGCGCGCGCCGTCCTTTTCGACACAGCGGTAATTGCCGGCGATCAGCATCGCCCATTTGGCCAGCGGCACGAAGATCGATTCATGCACCTTGAGCTTTACCGGCAGCTCGATGCTCTCGTCGCCGTCGGCGAAACGCACCGCCTGGATGTCGGCATCCAGCTGCTTGAGCATTGCCGTGTGCGCATCCGAGGCAAAGCGCGCCACCTTGAAATTGGTGGGTAGCGCCACCTGCAACACGTTCGGCGGTTCCTCCGGCGGACGGAAGGCCTGCGGGTCGGGGCTCGCCAGGGTGATCAGGCGGGAATCGAAATTCCTCCACACGCCGGCATCGGTATAGCAGGCGGTGAGCTTTGCCGTATCGAGCCCCGGAATGCGGGCGAGATAGGGCAGAGGCGGCATGTTCATGATCGACATGGTGGGCTTGCCGGAAAGCGCCACCCGGTCGAGCAACTCGCGCACGCCGGCCGAGCGGTATTGCGGCTCCTGCATGGCAAGGCCGATGAGGTCGTAGGCAGACGGGTCGGCCGCATCGGGCCCCAGCGCCGAAATCTTGCCCGGCGCCTGGCGCGTGTCGATCTCAATCAGGCCCTGCCTGCCCTTGATCGGCATCCTGACGCGCACCCCATCGCGGTTGATGGCCTCAGCTTCGGCCGGCAGGCATACCAGTGTCACATCATGGCCGGCCAGCGCCAGCTTGGTCCCCAGAAGCGAGCCGTACGATGCGCCCATGATCAGGATGTTGAGCTTGCCCGACATGTTCGTGCCTCCTTTGTGACACCCCTCTGATCGCTCGCCTAACACGTTCTCGCTCTCATATCGCGGCGAAGCATTCCGATATATGGAATTTGATGGCGGGCGACGCCTGCTTTCCGCCATCTGGTCATCGCTTGAGGCGGTGGCTATCTTCGCCGCCTCCGTGAAAAGGAACGAACATGGCTGATGAACCGGCGCCCGGACTCAAACCCGCAAGCGCTCCATGGCATGACGGGCTCGATGCCCGCCCCTTCCCCTTGCGCCGGCTTTTCCTGCGCCGGGTACTGCCGGGACTGGTGATTCTCGCCATCGCCCTTTCTGGAGCCACCGTCCTCGCCACCCGCATCGTCACCGAGCGCATCTACCTGCAGCTGGCCGAGGATCGCGCAGCGGGCCTTGCCGCCGGCATGTCAAAGGAGGCGCCGAAGGCCTGGAAGGCGCTGATCAACGGCGACATCCTCGGCAGCGGCGATTTCGACCACCTGGCGGCGGCCTTCGAGCGCGAACGCAAGGAGTTCAAGCTCAACGGCCTCAAGGTCTACGCCATGGATGGGCGCACGCTTTATTCCGACGAGCCCACCGAGATCGGCACCGTCGAGACCTCGTCGGCGCTGACCCGCATCATCGCCACCGGCCATCCCGGCACCAATGAGCATGTCGAGACGGACGGGCACCGGGTGATGGAGCTTTACGTGCCTTATCGCCAGGACGGCAAGCCACGGGCGATCTTCGAGCTCTACGAGCCGGTGGCCGAGCTGAGAGGCATCCTGGCTGAGGTAGGCCTGCCGGTGGTGGCAATCCCGCTTGCCCTTCTGGGGCTGCTGATGGCGTCGCTCGCGGTGATCGTCAAACGCGCCCAGGCCGACATCGACCGCCGCACCGGTCGCATCGTTAGCCTGACAAGGCGCATCGAGAGCCTGGTGTCGCGGCGCGCCGTCAGCGCCGCCGAGCACGATGAAGGCGGTGGCCTTGCCACCGAAAAGCTCGACATGACCTTGCTGTTCTCCGACGTGCGCGGCTTCACCAGCTATTCCGAAGGCCATCCCCCGCAGGAGGTGCTGACGATGCTGGACGCGCTGGTGGGTCTGCAGATCGCCTCAGCCGCAGCGCATGGCGGCGACGTGGACAAGATGATCGGCGATGCCGTCTTCGTGCGCTTCGAGGGTGAAGGACGCCAGCGAGCCGCCATCGAGGCTGCACTCGACATCCAGGCCCGCATGCACGCCCGCCACCAGAACTTCGCGCTCGGCATCGGTATCGCTTCGGGACCCGTGGTGGCCGGCGGTCTCGGCGCCGAGGGACGCTTCGACTACACCGTCATCGGCGATGCCGTTAATGTGGCCTCACGCCTGTCGGCGATGGCCGCGCCGGGCGAGATCATGGTCGATGCCGGAACCGTCGAGGCCGCCGGCATGGCGGGACTGGGAAAACCCGAATGCGCCGAGGTGCGTGGCCGCAAGGCGGCAATACCGGTGCTCAGGATCGCTGCCCGGGCCGCGTGATTGCTAGGCCCCGCCCATGAAATCGCGCTTGCCGAGTTCCACTCCGGCGTGACGCAGGATGGCGTAGGCGGCCGTGACGTGGAAATAGAAATTCGGCAGGGCAAAGTTGACCAGATAGTCCTGGCCGGAAAAGCTCATTGCCTGCCCGCCTGGTGTGACGGTGATGGTGCGGGTCTCGGAGCCGTCGATCTCCTCGTCCTTGATGCTTTGTACATAGGCAACAGTCCTGGCTATGCGTGCCTTGAGCTCGGCGATGGTCTTCTCGTTGTCTTCCCAATTCGGTACCTCGCGCCCGGCGAGCCGCGAGGTCATGCCCTTGGCAAAGTCGCACGCGATCTGCACTTGGCGCGACAGGGCGAACATATCGGGCGCCAGGCGGTAATTGACGAGCACCTGCGGATCGATCTTGCGTTGCTCGGCATGGGCCTCCGCCTTGGTCAGGATGGCAGACAAGGCATTGAGCATCTGCAACAGAGCCGGCTTGCAGGCGCCGGATATGGTAATGGACATGGGGGAGTGTGCCTTCCGAAAGGATTGGGTGCCCCGGAGCCGGGCGCAAGCTGCAATCTGGAGAAAAGATCAATGTCACGCAAGAGCTGCGCTGATAGCTAAATTTTGCGACTTCGCTTCAAGAAGCCATCAATCTCAATAAAATACGATGGCCGCATGCACGCGGCGCCATCACCACTGCCCGGGCAGGCGGCCTCGTGAACCGGGGCCTCACGTCGGGGACACATGCAGCCGATCCATGTGAAGGCAGGAGCGGCGGGCGCATACGCGAGCTTGACGGCCTGCGCGGTCTGGCCATCCTTCTGGTCATCGTCTGGCATTATCTAGTGAACCATGCCCAAGCCGAGCCGGGCAGCGTCGCTTACCTGGCAAGCAGAGCCCTGTCGCTGTCCTGGGCCGGCGTCGATCTGTTCTTCGTGCTCTCGGGCTTCCTGATCGGCGGCATTCTCATCGAAACACGTGAGAACCGTGACTACTTCTCGCGCTTTTATATACGCCGTATCGCGCGTCTGATGCCAATCTACCTGCTGGTCATAGGTCTTTACGCACTCGCCCTGCCGGTTGCCGACAGCATCGCCCCCGACGGCGAGACAATGCTGTTCTACAGGGCGAGCGACATCCCGCTATGGAGCTATATCGCCTATGCGCAGAACCTCTTCATGGCCGGGCAGAACACTTTCGGGCCCGAGTGGCTGGGCCCCACATGGTCGCTGGCGGTGGAGGAGCAATTCTATCTCGTGGCGCCGCTGATCATTTTCTTCGCCCCGGCAAGGCGGCTACCGGTCCTGCTCGCAACGCTCACTTTCGGCGCGTTTGCCGCACGCATGATCTATCTCACCGCCGGCGGCTCGATCATCGGGTCGTATGTCCTGCTGCCCACCCGCGGCGAGGGGCTGATGATCGGCATCCTCATCGCCTGCCTTTATCGCCGGCCCGCCGCGAGGGCATGGCTCAAGGCCCATCAGTCCGAGTTGATGGCAGCGCTCGCAGGCCTCGCCGGCGGTCTCGTCTTCTTCATTGTCGCCCACCAAGGCCTGCACGCGCCCTATATGCGCACCTTCGGCTACAGCTATATGCCACTGGTCGCAGCCGCAGTGCTGTTGGTGGCGCTCGAAGTGGAATGGCCGGCCGTGAAGGCCGTTTTCATGAACCCCGTGCTGGTCCAGCTCGGCACCATCTCGTATGGCGTCTACCTGCTGCACCTGCCCGTCCATGACCTCGTGAGCCTGGCGCTAAGCAATGTCGGTCCACAGACCGGCGAGCCGTCCGCGATGACGGTAGCCATCATCTCACTGACGCTGACCGTCATCGTCGCCCGTTTGTCGTGGCGTTACTTTGAGCGGCCACTGATCGAGCTCGCCCATATCCACACGAGGTCGCCGCAAGGCTCACTCAGGAGCCTTGCAGCTCCTTAATGATGGCTTTCTCGATGTCGGCTGGCGCTTGACGCGTATAGTCCTTGTCGATTTCGGCGATGACATGCTGCTTGAGCTGGGCGCTCATCGCCTTTCTCAAGTGCCCGAGCGCTCTCGGCGTCACCGCCACGACCAACGCCTTGAAGCGGCCCTTGGCCAGGTCATCGGCCAGTTCCCCGGCGATATCGGCCATGAACGTCGTTTCGGCCTCGTCGTGGAAATCAGTCGCCTCCACCGCCGAGCGGTGCGGGCTCATGCCGTCGTGATAGCGCCCGGGCCTGTCGGTGCCCTGTTCGTGCGCTGGCGGATTGGTAAGCTCGCGCGTCCTGACCTCCACCAGCCTCGGCTCAAGCGCATTGCCGCCATTTTCATACACCATGGCCCGGCCGCCATCGGCCACCAGAACCCAAGCTTTCGCCGGCAATTTCGACATCATTCCTCGTCTCCCATCTTGCGGTATGCCTTATCAAGGCCATCT
This sequence comes from uncultured Alphaproteobacteria bacterium, assembly GCA_963770075.1. Lineage (GTDB taxonomy): Bacteria > Pseudomonadota > Alphaproteobacteria > Rhizobiales > Aestuariivirgaceae > CAVVDT01. The sequence goes on along the minus strand of CAVYOQ010000045.1, from coordinate 57,960 downwards.
TTTCGCCATTTCGCACGCCCAAATCCTTTCGCGCCTTGAGCGAGATCAACCCTGCCGCTCATCGCGCTCTCCTGCCTGTTGTCCAAGACGGCACCACCTTCAGCCCATCCTGCAACGGGAGCATGCCATGGCAAGAACCAATGATATCGGCACTCAGTCGGGTGCCGGCAAGGCCGATACTTTCCTCGACCTGCCGAAATATGCCGATCTGGCGGAATTTTCCGGCAGCGCGGTCATCCTCGGGGCGGCATCGGCCACTCCATATGCCCGTTATGGCGCTTATTGCGCCGGCGGGCCGGCCGCCATTCGCGCCGCCATGACCGGCCACGCCGGGGAAATCGGCCATGTCGATTTCGACTGGGGCGAACCGCTGTTCAACGGCGACGAACCGAGCGCGGCCGACCTCGGCGATTTGCCCTTTGATGCGGCCGATCATGGTGCCAACCGCATCGCCATCCGCACCGCCGTGCGCGATATCCTCAAGGCTGGCGCAGTGCCCATCCTGCTGGGCGGCGATGATTCGGTGCCCATTCCCATGCTCGAAGCCTTCCATGACCGCGGCCCCGTGACGGTGGTGCAGATCGATGCCCATATCGACTGGCGCGAGGAAGTCGACGGCGAGCGCTGGGGCCTGTCGTCCACCATGCGGCGCGCCTCCGAGATGCCGCACGTCACCCGCATCGTGCAGATCGGCCAGCGCTCTGTCGGATCGGCCCGGCCCGGCGACCTCGCAGAGGCGCAAAGCTGGGGCGTGCACTTCGTGCCGGCCCGCGCCATTGCCGCAAACGGCATCGAAGCCGCGCTGGACGAGGTTCCGGCCGGCAACGACGTCATCGTCGCCTTCGATTGCGATGCCCTCGATCCTTGCGTCATGCCGGGTGTCGGCACCCGCGCCCCGGGCGGGCTTTCCTACTGGCAGGCGGTGGAACTTCTCACCGGCATCGCGGCGCGCGCCCGAATCCGCGCCTTCGATCTGGTCGAATTCATGCCCGAGCGCGATATCGACGGCATCGGCGCACTGACGGCAGCCCGCCTGGTTTCCCACATGCTGGCCATCGCCCACCGCCAATGGCTCAAGCGTTAGCTTGTGTGCGGCCCGCCGGGCAGCAGCAGCCGGCGGTCGAGCGCCACGCCCTTGATGAGGGCAAAGACCTGAAGTTCCGGCCTGAGACGCAATTCGTCCACCGACTTGCGCGTGAGCCGGGCGCGGAGAATCTGGCTGCCCAGCCTGAGGCGGACCTCGGCGAAGGCCGTATCCTCCTCCGGCGCGATTTCCTCCACCGTCGCTGAGAGAATATTGCGGAAAGACGTTCCCACAGGGCGTTTCAGCGCCAGCGACACATCGCGCGCCCTGATTCTCAGCCGCACCCGATGGCCAGTGGGAAAATCGAGGCGCGGAACCGTGAGTTCAGCGCCGCCGATATCGACCCGGGTGAGCGCATAATCGGCATCGCTGCCGGCTACTACCCCATCGATGGCGACGCCTGCCTCGAAGCGGCCGGTGAGCGGCGGCAGGTCGAGGCGAGACAGCACCTCTGCCGTCGGCCCCGAAGCAATGAAGCGGCCGGCCTCCACCAGCACCAGTTGCGAGGCTAGGCGCACCACTTCGTCGATGGCGTGGGTGACGTAGAGCACCGGCACCGCAAAGAGCTCCGGCACCCGCTCGATGAAGGCGAGAATGTCGGCGCGGCGCGGATTGTCGAGAGCCGCCAGCGGCTCGTCCATCAGCAACAGGCGCGGACGCGCCATCAGCGCTCGCGCCACCGCGACGCGCTGGGCTTCACCCCCTGACAGGGTCGCAGTATGGCGCTTCAGCAGCTCCGTCAGCATGAAGGCCTCGATCACCTCATCGCGGTCGATTGCCGGTCCCTGCGGCGAGGCCCGGCGCTCGGCATAGGCAAGGTTGCCCTCAACGCTCAGATGCGAAAAGAGCCGCCCGTCCTGGAAGACGAGCCCCACGCCGCGCCTTGACGCCGGCACGAACAGGCCCGCCGCGCTGTCCTGCCAGGTCTCCGACCCGAAGCGCAGCCTGCCTTCAGCCTCGCGGTCAAGCCCGGCGATGACGCGCAGGAGAGCGGTCTTGCCGGCCCCGTTCGGCCCGAACACGGCCGTGATGCCGTCGATCGCGAGTGCGGCGGCGAAATGGGCCGAGAAGCTGCCCCGCGTAAAGCGGCAATCGACATCGATGCGCGTCATTGCCGCAACAGTCCCACCCGGGAATCGCGATTGAGCCAATAGACGCTGACGAGCACGATGAACGAGAAGACGAGCAGGCCCGCCGACAATATATGCGCGGTGGCGTAGTCGAGCGTCTCCACGCTCTCGTAGATCTTGATGGACAAGACCTGGGTACGCCCGGGGATGTTGCCGCCGACCATGAGCACCACCCCGAACTCGCCCAGTGTGTGGGCAAAGCCGAGCACCGCCGCTGTGAGGAATCCGCGCCGCGCCAGCGGCAAGGCCACGGTGAAGAAACGATCGATCGGCCCCGCCCCCAGCGTCTCGGCCGCTTCCAGGGGCCCGCGTCCCATCGCCTGCAGCCCTTGCGCTACCGGCTGCACCACGAAGGGCAGCGAATAGAGCATGGAGGCAATGACGAGGCCGGAAAAGGAAAAGGCGAGCGTCGAGCCGGTCGCTTCGACCCACCAGCGTCCCGGCCCGGCAGCCGGTCCCATGAGAATGAGCAGATAAAAGCCCAGCACCGTGGGCGGCAGCACCAGCGGAAGGGCGACCAGCGCCTCCACCAGTGGCTTGAGGCGCGAGCGGGTAAAGGCGATCCACCAGGCAAGCGGCGTGCCGATCACCACCAGGAGGCCGACGGTCACCACCGCCAGCCTGATCGTCAGCGCGATCGCATCGATGACGCCGCCTTGCACTCCGGCACTAGCCTCCCTCGCTTGAGAACCCGTGAGTCCCTATCACCGATTTTGCCCACTTGGAGCCGAGAAAGGCAATGAATGCCTTGGCGGCGGGATTTTTGCTGCCATGCTTCAGCAACAGCCCGTCCTGGCGCAAGGGCGCATAGAGCTTTTCCGGCACCAGCCACGAAGACCCCTTGGCGCCTTCTGGGCTCAAGGCCTCCGACCAGGCGACGAACCCGGCTTCGGCCGCACCCGAGCGCGCTATGGCGAAGGCCTGGGCGACGTTTTCCCCATAAACGAGACGGGCCGCCAGCGCCTTCTCGATGCCGAGAGCGCCGAGCGTCTGCATCGCGGCGGCGCCATAGGGTGCAAGTTTCGGGTTGGCGAGCGACAGTTTTCCCGTGCCGGATCGCTTCAGATACGCCCCGCCGCCGCCGGCGAGCCGGCCGGGATCGGCGCTCCATAGCGCCAGCCGCCCGATCGCATAGGTGAAACGGTCGCCAGGCGCTGCCTGGCCCGCGGCGACCACGGCGGCAGGGCGCGCCTCATCGGCCGAAAGAAAGATATCGAAAGGCGCCCCGTTGATAATCTGGCTGGCAAGCTTGCCACTCGATCCAATCACGGCAACCACATGATGGCCCGTGTCCGTTTCGAAGCGGTGCGCCAGTTCGGTAAGCACGCCGGCAAAGCTCGCAGCCACCGCCACCGTCGCCTCGCCGGCCCGCGCCGCCGGCAGGCCCGTCGCCAGCATCAGCGCAATCACGCCGAGCCGGGCGGCAAACCTGAACAAATCCATCCATTTTCCCCGTACTTGGACCGCCAAGGGCCCCTGACATAGGCCATCAAGGGCCGCAGGGCAATACGGAATTTTCACGCACGTCATTGAAATGAAAAGAAATTTTCTATATCGCCCGGCGCTGGGCAAGGTGAACGGCGGATGAACGGGTCGTTCAGGCTGTGTTGGGGAAGCCGGTTGTAAAGTGCTTTCAACATCAAGACGCGGCACCGCGTAACGGCAACAAAAGCAAACCGGGAGACGACGATGACCAGGACCCTCACCATGACAGCGGCGGCACTAGGCCTCCTGGCTGCGGGTGCGGTCGCGGTCGTTGCCGCCGTCCCGGAAAGTGCCGGACGCGTGTCGGAGAACGTCACCACCATAAGCAAGAACCAAGCCTGGCCGGTCAAGGGTCTCATCACCATGACCCCATGTGCGGTTGCTGCTTGTCAGGAGGTCTGACTACTTGAGAGCCGGCCGTTCGCGGCCGTCGATCATGAGGATCCGGGGAGTGGCAAACGCTTGCGAACCCACCCGCCCCCTCTCGCCGTGAGCCTTGCTGCTCCCCGGAAATCCTCAAAACCCGCAAGATCTTTCTTCCTCGAAGCCTGATCCCCTGCAAACCGAAGGCTTCCCTCCCCGAAGACCCCAGGCCCCGTTCGCGGGGCCTGTTTTTTTGCCCGCGCGCACCCGCGGTCACCCATGGCGCCGGCGGTGAACCGCAGATGAACGGGCTGTTCAGGTTGAGTTCCGAAACCCCCAGTTAAAGTCAACGTCAAGTTTGAAGCCTGACGACTCAAGACTGGAGTGCCCTCGATGTCCAAACGCCTTGCCACCGCCGCCCTCACACTGGCCTTCCTTGCGGCCGGCGCTTTCGGCGCTACCCAGGCCGAAGACGCCGGCACGACAGCGAATGCCGCCCGCACGACTGTGATTGCCAAGACTTCCCAGTGGCCGCCTGCGGGCTATTTCACCATGGCGCCGTGTAGCCGCACGGTGTGCTGGGACATCTGAACCGAATTCTGGCTTCCGGCCTCGGCCGGAGAAAAGGGACCGGGGGCCCGCGGCCTCCTCACAACCCACCGCCCCTCTCGACCGTGAGTGTCGCAGGCGGGTTCCCGGATCCCCGCCCATTGTTGTCGCGAGTGCACCATGAAAAAGGGCCCCCTGAGGGGCCCTTTCAGCGCGCGGCACTTCCCCCGATGGCCGGCGCGTTTATTCGACGACCACCTTGGTGCCGACCTTCACGCGGTTGTAGAGGTCGATGATGTTGTCGTTGGTGAGACGGATGCAGCCGCTGGAAACAGCCGTGCCGATGGTCCAAGGCTGCGCTGTGCCGTGGATGCGATAGAGCGTATTGCCGAGATAGAGCGCCCTGGCGCCAAGCGGATTGCCTTCGCCGCCCGGCATGTATTCCGGCACCGACGGGTCGCGCTGGCGCATCTCCGCCGGTGGATGCCAGTCCGGCCATTCCGCCTTGCGGGCGATATTCTCGCTGCCATACCACTTGAAGCCGTCGCGACCAACGCCGATGCCATAGCGTATCGCCTTGCCCCCGCCCTCGACAAGGTAGAGGAACTTGCGCCGGGTATTGATGATGATGGTGCCCGGTTCTTCGCCCGTCGCGTAGCTGACCTCTTGCTTCTTGAATTTGGGGTCCAGGGTCAAAGACCGGGATGCGAAATTGTACTTGACGTTATTGATAACCGTGTCCTTGGCCAAGGCCGCATTTCCGCTTGCGCCCACGACCATCCCGGCGACGACGAGCGCCAGAACAAGTTTATTCATGAATCCATCTCCGCATGCTGCCCTGCCGTAGCAACCCGCAAGGCTGGCCTTAGAGCGCCACGCTTCGCGCCACAGGTCAACCCTGAACGGCCCTTGCCGGCCGCCGGGAGGGGCCGAATGATCTCAACCGTTGCACATCTGCAACGCTTGTCCCCGTGCACTGGGCTGCCGCCGCCCCTCCTTGCGACGGAAAAGTGTAGCTATGGGCTTTGCCAAGGGCTGGCGATAGTGTAACCACGCCGCAATTTGCGCCGGGGGCTTCCTCCCCGCTCAATCGGTTGGCATGCCAAAAAGACAAGACATTCAGACCATCCTGATCATCGGAGCAGGACCGATCGTCATCGGCCAGGCTTGCGAGTTCGATTATTCCGGCACCCAGGCGGTCAAGGCCCTGAAGGCGGAAGGCTATCGCATCGTCCTAGTCAACTCCAACCCAGCGACGATCATGACCGATCCCGAGCTCGCCGATGCCACCTACATCGAGCCCGTGACGCCGGACGTGGTGGCCAGGATCATCGAGAAGGAACGTACCGAGCGCCCCGACGACAAGCTGGTGCTGCTCCCGACCATGGGTGGGCAGACCGCGCTCAACACGGCCCTGTCGCTCAACAAGATGGGGGTGCTGGACAAGTTCGGTATCGAGATGATCGGCGCCCGCGCCGCGGCCATCGACAAGGCCGAGGACCGCGAGCTGTTCCGCCAGGCCATGGGACGCATCGGCCTGGAGACGCCGCAAGCCGCCTTCGTCAACACCTCCGAGCTCAAGCAGCGCTTCGCCGCCGAGCGGGCAGACCGCATCGCCGCCACCGAGGAGACTTGTCCCGACGGCCACGCCCGCGCTGAAGCCCTTGCCGCCTTTGCCCGCGACTGGGCCGCGGGCGAGCGCATCCGCCGCGAAGAGCATCGCCTCACTGCCCAGCTTCAGGCGCTCAAGGCCTCCAAGGAAACGGGCCTTCCCGCCATCGTGCGCCCGTCCTTCACGCTCGGCGGCACCGGCGGCGGCATCGCCTATACGCTGGATGAGCTTTACGACCTGGTGCTGAGGGGCGTCGATGCCTCACCCACCAGCGAGGTGCTGGTCGAGCAATCGGTCCTCGGCTGGAAGGAATTCGAGATGGAGGTGGTGCGCGACAAGGACGACAACTGCATCATCATCTGCTCCATCGAGAACGTCGACCCGATGGGCGTCCATACGGGTGATTCGATCACCGTGGCCCCTGCCCTCACCCTCACCGACAAGGAATACCAGAGGATGCGCAACGCCTCGATCGCGGTGCTGCGCGAGATCGGGGTGGAGACCGGCGGGTCCAACGTGCAGTTCGCCGTCAACCCGGCCGACGGGCGCATGGTGGTGATCGAGATGAACCCGCGCGTGTCGCGCTCCTCGGCGCTTGCCTCCAAGGCCACCGGCTTTCCCATCGCCAAGGTCGCAGCCCGCCTTGCCGTCGGCTACACCCTCGATGAGCTCGCCAACGACATCACCGGCGGCGCGACGCCGGCCTCGTTCGAGCCCACCATCGACTATGTGGTGACCAAGATTCCGCGCTTTGCCTTCGAGAAGTTTCCCGGCGCCGAGCCTGTCCTCACCACATCGATGAAGTCGGTGGGCGAGGTGATGGCGATCGGGCGTACTTTTGCCGAATTGCTGCAAAAGGCCCTGCGCGGCCTGGAGACCGGGTTGACCGGCCTAAATCCGGTCACCATCGAGGATTTGGGCCAGGGCGACGACAAGAACGCCATCCGCGCCGCTCTCGCCCGCCCCACGCCCGACCGCATCCTCAAGGTTGCCCAGGCGATGCGCCTCGGCACCAGCCCCGAGCAGGTGCACGAAAGCTGCAAGTACGACCCCTGGTTCATCGACCAGATCGCCGCCATCCTCGAAGTTGAAGGCAAGATCGAAAGTCACGGCCTGCCGCGCGATGCCGCCAATTTGCGCGCGCTCAAGGCCATGGGCTTTTCCGATGATCGCCTCGCCGAGCTGGCCGGAAAGACGGCCGACGAGGTGCGCCGCCTGCGCCACCGTCTCGGCGTGCGACCAGTGTTCAAGCGCATCGACACCTGCGCCGGCGAGTTCGCTTCGCCCACCGCCTACATGTACTCGACCTACGGCTCCGGCATCGGCTGGGCGCCCGGCAACGAGGCCCGCCCCAGCGAACGCCGCAAGGTGGCGATCCTCGGTGGCGGCCCCAACCGCATCGGCCAGGGCATCGAGTTCGACTATTGCTGCTGCCATGCCGCCTTCGCGCTGGCCGATGCCGGCTTCGAGACCATCATGGTCAACTGCAACCCCGAGACCGTCTCCACCGACTACGACACCTCCGACCGGCTGTATTTCGAGCCGCTCACCGATGAGGACGTGCTGGAGATCCTTGAAGGCGAGATGGCGGCGGGCGAACTCGTCGGCGTCATCGTGCAGTATGGCGGCCAGACGCCGCTCAAGCTCGCCCACCCCTTGGAAAAGGCCGGCATTCCCATCCTCGGCACCACTCCCGACGCCATCGACCTGGCCGAGGACCGTGACCGCTTTTCGCGCCTCTTGAAGCGCTTGAAACTCGCACAGCCCGACAACGGCATCGCCAGGTCGGGCGCCGAGGCCCTACGCATCGCCGAGGAGATCGGCTATCCCGTCGTCATCCGCCCTTCTTACGTGCTGGGCGGACGCGCCATGGAGATCGTGCGCGATCCCCAGCACCTGGAGCGCTACATCAACGAGGCCGTGGTGGTCTCCGGCAAGAGCCCGGTGCTCATCGACAGCTATCTGTCGGACGCCATCGAAGTCGATGTCGATGCATTGTCGGACGGCAAGGACGTCTATGTGGCCGGCGTCATGGAGCATATCGAGGAGGCCGGCATTCATTCCGGCGATTCGGCCTGCTCGCTGCCGCCCTATTCGCTCAAATCCGCCATGATCGCCGAGCTCGAGCGCGAGACCGAAAAGCTCGCGCTCGCCTTGGGCGTGGTGGGGTTGATGAACGTGCAATACGCCATCAAGGACGGCGAGATCTTCATCCTCGAGGTCAACCCGCGCGCCTCGCGCACCGTGCCGTTCGTCGCCAAGGTCACCGGCCGGCCGATTGCCAAGATCGCCGCACGGCTCATGGCGGGAGAAAAGCTGAAAACTTTCGGGCTCAAGCCGGTCAGGCTCCGCCATATTGGCGTCAAGGAGGCGGTGTTCCCCTTTGCCCGTTTCCCCGGCGTCGACACCATCCTGGGGCCGGAAATGCGCTCCACCGGTGAGGTCATGGGGCTCGATCGCGACCACGCGCTCGCCTTCGCCAAGAGCCAGCTCGGTGCCGGCACCGCCGTGCCGTCATCGGGCACCGCCTTCATCTCGGTGCGCGACAGCGACAAGCCGCGCATCCTCGGCGCCGCACGCCAGCTTGCCGAACTCGGCTTCCGTATCATCGCCACCTCCGGCACCCAGCGCTTCCTTGCCGACAACGACGTTCAATGCAGCCGCGTCAACAAGGTGTTGGAGGGCCGCCCGCACGTGGTCGACCTGATCAAGAACGGCGAGGTCGATCTCGTCATCAACACCACCGAAGGCGCCAAGGCGATCGAGGATTCGCGCTCGCTGCGCCGTGCCGCCCTCATCGGCAAGGTGCCGTACTACACCACCCTTGCCGGTGCCCTGGCGGCGGTGCGTGCCATTGCGGCCTTGAAGGCGGGCCCCCTTGAGGTCCACCCTCTGCAAGCCTATTTTACCTGAGTGGCGGGCAAGAGGGCTCGGGCGCGCCCCTTGCCGTCCGCCGGGGTTCCTTGCGATGCCTGTTGCAGTGCAGGGGGCAGTTGTCGCATAGTTGTCGCAACGAGGGTCGGACGGATTTCCGTCGAACGGACTTTCCGGCAACTTCAGTCATGGCCAAATCCCGGACGGCGGACCAGCCGTGCCGGCGAGTGAAGAACTGACGGACGATACATGAATATGGAAAAGGTTCCGATGACTTCGAGCGGGCATGCCGCCATGCTTGACGAGATCAAGCACCTGAAGTCGGTCGAGCGCCCGCGAATCATCCGCGCCATCGAAGAGGCCCGTTCGCACGGCGATCTCTCCGAGAACGCGGAATATCACGCGGCCAAGGAGCAGCAGGGCTGGGTCGAGGCCCGCGTCGCCGAGCTCGAGGACAAGATCTCGCGCGCGGAAGTCATCGACATCACGCGGCTCGGCGGCGATACCGTCAAGTTCGGCGCCACCGTGACGCTGGTCGATGAGGATACCGACGAGGAGGCCCGCTACCAGATCGTCGGCGAGTTCGAGGCCGACGTGAAGCAGGGCAAGATCTCGATCACCTCGCCGATTGCCCGCGCGCTCATCGGCAAGCTGGAAGGCGATACCGTCGAGGTGATGACGCCCGGCGGCGGCAAGAGCTACGAGATCATCAAGATCCGTTACGGCTGATCGCCAACCATCCCTCAAAAAACGGTAGAGCGCATCCTATATGTCGGCGCAGGGGCGAAGACATTGAAAGGGCCAATCATGCGCCGACGTACCCTTATCGGATTAGCAGTCATCGCCACTGCCACTACTGTTCTACCCGTCTTCGATGCCTTCGCCGGCGGCCGCGGTCCCCACCCGGTCAGAGGCTGGGGCGGCAACCGCTTCCTGTTCGAAGTGGAGCGTGAAGGCGATCATACCCGCCTCACCGCCTATCGCGACCAAGGCAGCAAATGGGAACTCTTCGGCACCACCGCCATCCGCCTCGGCCAGAAGGCGCCCGAAAACGGCACCGTGCAAAAAATCTGGTTCAGGGGCGCCCGTCTGGGCAGCGTGGAAGCCGACATGGACAACCCCTTTTGGCGCGCCTATCCGGGCGACGACCACGAGGGCGGAAACTGGCCGTGAGCCGGTTCACTCACTGAAGCAGCTTCTGAATGGCCATATCGTTCGTGGACAAACGAGCGGGTGGTCTTTGTGCATCGCCCCTTGCAAGCTATGCTCTGCAGACATAGCTAGGGTTGATGCATAGACTGACCATCAACGCCATCGCACCGGCCAGCGGCCGGCAGGAGCCACACCGATGACGGCAAAACACGCACGCCTTCTCATTCTCGGGTCCGGACCAGCCGGCTACACGGCTGCCATCTACGGCGCCCGGGCCATGCTTTCACCCCTCCTCATCACCGGTATCCAGCCGGGGGGCCAACTCACCATCACCACCGATGTGGAGAACTATCCCGGTTTCGCCGACGTCATCCAGGGGCCGTGGCTGATGGAGCAGATGCGCGCCCAGGCCGAGCATGTGGGCACCGAGATCGTTTCCGACCATATCGTCGCCGTCGATCTCAAGGCCCGGCCCTTCCGCCTCACCGGTGATTCGGGAGCTGTCTATACAACCGATGCCCTCATCATCTGCACCGGTGCCCAGGCGCGCTGGCTCGGCCTCGACAGCGAAGAGGCCTTCAAGGGTTTCGGTGTCTCGGCCTGCGCCACCTGCGACGGTTTCTTCTATCGCGGCAAGAAGGTCCTTGTGATCGGTGGCGGCAACACCGCGGTCGAGGAGGCGCTGTTCCTCACCAATTTCGCCGAGGAGGTGACGCTGGTGCACCGCCGCGATGTGTTGCGGTCGGAAAAGATCCTGCAGAACCGCCTGTTCGCCAACCCCAAGATCAAGGTGATCTGGGACAGCGTGCTCGACGAGGTGCTGGGCGCCAGCGAGCCCAAAGGCGTCACCGGCGCGCGCCTCAAGAACGTCAAGACCGGCAAGACGCAAGAAGTGGCGTGCCACGGCGTGTTCATCGCCATCGGCCACAAGCCGTCGACCGAACTGTTCGCGGAACAACTCGAAATGAAGCGCGGGGGCTATCTCGTCACCCTGCCGGATTCGACCGCCACCGCCGTTCCCGGCGTCTATGCCGCCGGCGATGTGACCGACGATATCTATCGCCAGGCAGTCACCGCGGCCGGCATGGGCTGCATGGCAGCCCTCGACGCCGAGCGCTGGCTGGCCGAGAGCGCACAGCATTCCGAGGCGGCCGAATAGACGGCACCTGAGACGGCGGGGGCCGCCATGGACTGGGACAAGCTGAGGATCTTCCATGCCGTCGCCGACGCCGGCAGCTTCACCCATGCCGGCCATGAGCTTGGCCTGTCACAGTCGGCCGTCAGCCGCCAGATTTCCGCACTCGAGACAGACCTCAAGGTGCCGCTATTCCATCGCCATGCCCGCGGGCTCATCCTCACCGAGCAGGGCGAAGTGCTCTACCGCACCGCGCATGACGTCTTTGCCCGTCTGGCGGCGGCGCGCACCCGCCTCACCGATTCAAAGGACAAGCCCACCGGCGAATTGCGCATTACCACCACCGTGGGCCTCGGCAGCGTGTGGCTGACCCCGCGCATTGCCGAGTTCCTCGACCTCTACCCGCAGATCTCCGTCACCATGCTGCTGGAAGACCGTGAGCTCGATCTGGCCATGCGCGAGGCCGACGTGGCGATCCGCTTGCGGCGTCCAGTGCAGCCCGATCTCATCCAGCGCAAGCTCTTCACCGTCCACCACAATGTCTACGCCTCGCCCGATTATGTGCGCCGCCGCGGCTTGCCAAAGACGCTGGAGGACCTGGATGAACACGTCATTATCTCGTTCGGCGCCCAGCCCGGCTATCTCGCCAATGTCGACTGGCTGGAGACGGCAGGCCGCCCGGCGGGAGCGCCGCGCCGCCCTGTGCTCAGGGTGAACAACGTCTATGGATTGCGCCGCGCCGTCGAGGTCGGGCTGGGCCTTGCCTCGCTTCCCGACTACATCGTGCGCCGCGATCTGCCGCTTGTGCAGGTGCGCCTGCCCGGCGAAGCGCCCGAGTTCGACACCTATTTCGTCTACCCTGAGGAACTGAAGGAGTCCAAGCGTGTGGCGGTTTTCCGCGACTTCCTCGTCTCCAAGGCCAAAGAGTGGGCAGGCTAACCTTTACGGATGCGGCATGCATAAGGCGCATGTCTGACATGCCCGTCCATGGCTTGCAAAATTCACTCCGATTAATCATTCTTAGGTGGAACGTGGCGATCCCACGTTGCGGCGGAAGTTACTCCCTCCCCTTGTAATCTTTCCGCATGGGTTTCGTTCACCCTCACCCGAACGGGATCCGGTCCTCCATGAGGACAACGCTGACTTTCAACCGGGCCGCTTCGACGGCCCGGTTTTTTCTTCGCCAATACCTGCCTGCAAGTCAGCGATAAAGCTGCTCGCCCGTGATGCCGGCATAGAGCCCTGCAACATATTCGCCATAGCCGTTGAAGAGTTTTGTCGGCACCTTGCTGTCGGTGCCGAGGATGCGCTCTTCGGCCTGACTCCAGCGCGGATGCGGCACCTTCGGGTTGACGTTGGCCCAGAAGCCGTACTCGTTCGGCAGTATCTTGGTCCAGAAGCTCACCGGACGCTCCTTCACGAAGCTCACCTTGACGATCGACTTGATCGACTTGAAGCCGTATTTCCACGGCAGGTGCAACCGGATCGGCGCGCCCATAGACTTGGCGACCGGCTTTTCGTAAGCGCCGGTAACCATGAAGGCCAACTCGTTATTGGCCTCGGCCATGGTGAGGCCCTCCACGTAGGGCCACGGCAAGCTTTGTCCCCAGCCGAACAGTGCCGGCTTCTGGCCGGGCGCCATGGCGGGATCATCGAAGGTCTCAAAGCGCACGTATTTAGCCGATGACAGCGGCTTGGCCAACGCCACCAGTTCCTTGAGCGCGAAGCCGCTCCACGGCACCACCATCGACCAGGCTTCGACGCAGCGGTGGCGCACCACCCGCTGTTCCAACTGCACCTTCTTCAGCAGATCGTCGATGCCGAGGGTGAAGGGCTTTTCCACCTCGCCGTCGAATTTGATCTCCCACGGGCGGATCTTGAGGGCCGTCGCCTCCGCCGAGATGCGCTTGGACGTGCCGTATTCGTAGAAATTGTTGAAGGTGGAGTTGAGCGATTCAGAGGTAACCGGCCGCCCCGCACTGGCAAAAGCCGGATTGGTCTTGACGGGATAGAGCGCGACGGACGGATCGCTGCTGGCGCGGGCAAGACCGGGGGCGAGGATGAGGCTGGAGGCCCCGAAACCGGCTGCCGCGAGAAACTGGCGGCGGTTGAAGAACGCGGCTTCCGGCGTTGCCTGGCTTTCCGGCAATTCCCAGCCGCGCGTGCGTTTGATCAACATGAGGCGATCGCTCCTTGACGGTTTGGTGAGGCTCAATATACCCTGGACGCTAACCGCCGATCGAAGATTCCGCCAATCAATCCTGCGCGAGCCGCAATGTGAACGCTTGCCGGTCGCTCCTCACGCCGCCTCGTCCTTGCGCGACTGCATCACCTGATCCGCCAGCCGACCGCTCAGTTCCGCCAGGTGGTCATGGGTATAGCTGAAGGTGCCGACACCGGCGGTGGCCGAGCGCAACTCGATGATGAGATTGCCGATCTCGGCCTCCGGCATGTGTGCCTTGACCGTGTCCCAACCGGGCCAGCCCTCGCGCGCATCGAAGCCCAGAAGCTGGCCGCGCCGGCCCGACACGATCTGGTTGATACGCGCTGTCGCCTCCGACGGCGCATGGATGTTCACCGCCACGATCGGCTCCAGCAGGACGGGTGAGCATTGCGGCATGCCCTCGGTCATGGCGATGCGCGCGGCCGTCTTGAAGGCCATTTCGGAGGAATCGACCGAATGGTAGCTGCCGTCCGACAGGTTGACCGCCACATCGATCACCGGAAAGCCCAGGGGGCCCTCAACCAGATACTCGCGCACCCCGTTCTCCACCGCCGGGATGTACTGCTTGGGCACCACGCCGCCGGAGATGGTATCGGTGAACTGGAAGCCCTCCCCGCGCGACAGCGGCCTGATCTCGATCACCACGTCGCCGAACTGGCCATGGCCGCCCGACTGCTTCTTGTGGCGGCCCTTGATCTGGGTCTGCTTGCGGATGGTCTCCTTGTAGGCGATATGACGCGGACTGGAGGTGGCATGCACACCGAACTTGGCCGCGAGCCGTTCCAGCGCCACGCGCAGATGCATCTCGCCCTGGCCCCACAGCACCATCTCGTGGGTGTCGGCTTCATGCGTCAGGGCGAGCGAGGGGTCCTCCTCCATCAGCCGCTGGGCCGCCGTTGTCAGTTTCACCTCGTCCTTGCGGTCCGCCACCGAAATGGCAAGGCCGTAGACCCCCTGCGGCGGCGGAACGCTCACCACCTGCGGCGTGCTGCCCTTTTCGGTGGAGACGGTTTCGCCGGTGCGGATTTCCTCCAACCGGCCGAGCGCCACAGTATCGCCGACCCCCGCCTTGCCGGACTTTCTCTGCTCCGTCCCCATCAGCGTGAAGACGCCGGCGGCGCGCGATTCCTGGCCCTCGGCGCCATAGAGCACGCTGCCTTCGCCGATCTCGCCGGCGAGCACCCGCGTCAGGGAAAGCTTGCCGCCATGAGCGGTATGGAAGGTCTTCAGCACCTGACCGACCGCCCCGCTGCCGGCCTCGACGCCAAGCCGCCCGGCGGTCGCTGAAACATCCGGCGCTTCATGGCGCAAGGCCTTGAGAAGCCGCAGGATGCCGTTGCCGTTCTCGGCCGAGCCGAACAGGACGGGCGTGATGAGGCCTTCCTTCAACTCGCGGCTGAGATCGTCGAACACCTTGTCGCGCGGCGGTTCGATATCGCTCAAGAGCTGTTCGAGCAGTTCGTCATCGTAATCGGCAAGCTTTTCCAGCATTTCGAACCGGGCTTCCTTTTCCCGGTCCTGCATGTCGGCCGGCATGTCGACCACTTCGCTCGCGGCATGTTCGCGGTAGACAAAGGCGCGCTCCAGCGCCAGATCGACGAAGCCGGTGACGATGCCGCTTTCCCACAACGGCACTTGACGCAGCACCAGCGGCGTGGCGCTAGCCGGCTGCAGATAGCCGAGCATATCGCGCAGGCGCTGCTCGGACTTGTCGATCTTGTTGACGAACAGGAAGCGCGGCACCGAGAGTTCGTCCAGCTCCTTCAAGATCACCTGAAGCGCCGGCACTTTCTTGTCGTCGGGCTCGCACACCACCACGGCGGCATCGCACCCCGCCAGCGCCAGGCGGGCATCGTGGCTGAATTCGACGGAACCGGGACAGTCGAGGAAGGTGTAGGTTTCATCGAGAAACGTCGTCGTGGCCGCGTTGAGCTCCACGCTCATGCCATGCGCGCGCGCTTCGGGCGAGGCATCGCCGAGGCTCGAACCATCGGCCACCTTGCCCTGACGCTGAATGGCGCCGGTGCGATAAAGGATGGATTCGAGCAGTGTCGTCTTGCCGCTGAGATAGGGACCCACGATGGCGATGCACCGCGGGCCCATGGCGTGTCTGCCGTTGTCTTCACCCATGACCGATCCTCCCTAGACTACCACAATAAGCCGAAGGACCGCCCATCTCTGGAACCCACCGGGGCGGTTCCATCCCAAGCCCATGGTGCGCGAGAAACAGGGACAAGTTCAAGGGGAAAACCGGCAACGGCTATCCGCCACCACGGCGCACCGCCAACGCAGTCAGACGAAGAATTCAAAAATAACTCTCATGATGAAAAGCGGAAGTTGTTGATGCATAGATAAATTAATTCTGTCGCGCTGGTTTAAAAATCGCGCTATTCTTTCCATCGCAGGGAAGTCGACAGGAACGTCCTGCCAGACGCACCGGGCTCGTGGGAGGATTCATCATGCCGACCAACCCGACAATCATTCAGGTCTCGGCCCTCGACGACCACAACGGGTTTCAGATCAACGGCGTCGCGCAATACGACAAGAGCGGTCGCGCTGTGGCGGGCGCTGGCGACGTCAATGGCGACGGCTTCGCTGACTTCATCATCGGGGCTTACCATGCCAGCCCACACGGTACTTACAGCGGCAGCGCCTATGTTGTTTTCGGCACCGCATCAGGCTTTGCAAATCCTCTGGAACTGTCCGCTCTCAACGGCTCCAATGGCTTCCGTCTCGACGGCGTGGCTAAGGGCGACTACACCGGCAACAGCGTCTCCAACGCCGGCGACATCAACGGAGACGGCTTCGACGACATTGTTGTCGGGGCACCTAGAGCCGGTGCCGGCGGTTCCTATATCGGCGCCAGCTACGTCGTGTTCGGCAAGTCCTCGGGATTTTCATCTGCGTTGGACCTGTCAGCGCTCGATGGATCCGATGGCTTCGTCATAAACGGCGTGGCCATGAACGATCAAAGCGGCATCGCCGTTGGCGCAGCCGGTGACGTAAATGGTGATGGTGTCGACGATCTGGTCATTGGTGCCTTTCAGGCGGACAGCGGCAAGGGCGCTGCTTATGTCGTGTTCGGGGACAAGGCGGGATTTGCATCGAGCCTCGACCTCTCTGCACTCGATGGAGCCAACGGTTTCGTCCTCAATGGAAAGTTCATCGGCGACGACACCGGGTTTTCGGTAGCTGGCGCCGGAGACATCAACGGCGACGGGATTGACGATCTGCTGATCGGAGCCTCCGGTTCCTACAGCCACCGCGGTGCTGCCTTCGTTGTGTTCGGTTCGGCCTCGGCTTTCGCGTCGGCCTTGAACCTGTCCTCCCTGAACGGCAGCAACGGCTTCAAGATCAGCGGAGAGACGGCTTTCGACACCAGCGGCGATTCCGTCGCCATCATCGGAGACGTCAACGGCGATGGCTTTGCCGATCTCCTCATCGGCGCACCGGACGCCCCCGGCGGGAACCAATACGGCGCAAGTTACGTCGTGTTCGGCAAAGCCGGCGGCTTCAGCTCCAACATCTCGCTAACAGCATTGGACGGCGCCAACGGCTTCAGGATCAACGGAGAAGCCACAATGGATTTCAGCGGCAATTCGGTTGCCGCCGCAGGCGACGTCAACGGCGACGGTTTCGCCGACATAATCATCGGCGCTTATGGCGCCGATCCAAACGGCGACATTAGCGGTGCCGCTTATGTGTTATTCGGCAAGGCCGGTGGTTTCGCCTCAAGTGTCGAGCTCTCAGCGCTCGACGGCAGCAACGGATTCAAGATTGAGGGCGCCCACACGTTCGACAATGCCGGGATTTCGGTGGCCGGTAACGGCGACATCAACCGCGATGGATTTGCCGATCTCATCGTCGGGGCCCGCGGCGCCGATCCGAACGGCTCAGGCAGCGGCGCGTCCTACGTCATCTATGGCCGTGCCACGGAAAACCTCGACCGCACCGGCACGGATGGCAACGATTTGCTGGGCGGCGGCGCCTGGGATGACACGCTTTTCGGGCTCGGCGGCCGCGACAGCGTCCACACCGGCGGTGGCGATGATGTGGCGAACGGCGGCGGCGGCAACGATGAGATTGCCGGCGGGAGTGGCGATGATACGCTCCAAGGCGGCGGCGGCAGGGACAGCATTGCCGGCGGCGGCGGAGACGACTTTGCCGCCGGCGGCTCGGGGTCCGACAGGCTAGCCGGCGGCAATGGCGACGACACATTGCTCGGCGGATCGGGCAACGACGTGATAAAGGGCGGTATCGGCTACGACCGGCTGTCGGGCGGCTCCGGCCGCGACCTTCTCGACGGCGGCGCCGGCGCCGACCGTCTTGATGGCGGCTCGGGCAACGACACGGTCGACTATACCCAATCCAAGGCGGGTGTCAGCGTCTCTTTGGCAACCGGCGTCGGCCAGGGCGGCGATGCCAGTGGCGACAGCCTCACGTCAATCGAGAACCTCAACGGCTCTTCTCGCGCCGACAGCCTCGCAGGCGACAACGGTGCCAACATTCTCTCAGGCGCCGGCGGTGCCGACACCCTCATCGGCGGTGATGGCAACGATACGCTGGTCGGCGGCGCGGGCCGCGATATCTTGACGGGCGGAGGGGGCCACGACACCTTCGACTTCAACGCCGTCACTGACTCAGGCGCAGGCAAGCAGCACGATCACATCACCGACTTCTCCTCGGCTGCCGACCTGATCGACGTGTCCGGCATTGATGCCAACGCCGGTGTCGGCGGCAATCAGGCATTCACCTTCATCAGCACCACGGCCTTCAGCAATACGGCTGGCGAATTGCGTGCCGTCAATTCCGGCGCCAACAGTCTCGTTGCCGCTGACGTTAACGGCGACGGCCATGCCGATTTCACCATCACCGTGCAAGGCGTGCATGATCTGGCGGCAGGCGATTTCGTCCTTTAGATGGCAAAAAACCCGCGCCACAATGAGCTGCGGCGCGGGCTCTTGATCGTGTTCAAATGCTGAATGACGGCTTACTGCGCCCGCAGCGACAGCGAGGCGACGCCCGCGGCCACGTTGAGGCCGGTCTGGCCGGAGACCGACAGCGGCTGCAAGGCGACCGAACGCCCCGAGCCGCCGACCAGCACATTGGCGCCGACGCCGACAATGGCGGTGGCTTCGGCCGTGGCGCCGCCATAGGTGCCCGCCAACGCGCCCGGGTTCAGGCTGCCTGCCGCGAACACCACCCAGCTCATGTATTGCTGGCCGGTTATACCAATATCGACGCCGAACTTGCTGATGCTGCCGGAGTAAAATTCCGCCTTGCCATCGGCACGGTGGAACGTGCACTTCATGGACTTGGACGAGCCCAGAATCAGCCCGATGCCGCCTGAGACATCGCAATTGAGGGTTCCGACCTTCACGCCGGAAGCCGCCTGGGCAGCGACGGTACCGCTGGCAAGAGCGGTCGCCAGCACAAGGCCGGCAATAAGATTGCGTTTGGTAGTCTTCATCTGATTCTCCTTGTCAGAAAACGAGGATGGTTCCCCGATCTTGGTGCCTGATCCTAGTGCTTGTGCAATATCAGGCTGGCAATGCCGCCAGCCACGTCCAGGCCGGTTTGAAACTGTACGCTCACCGGCTGCAGGTTGACGGAATGCTTAAAGCCGCCGACCAGAACATTGACGCCGGTGCCGATCCCGACGGTCGCCTCGCCGTTTGCGCCGAAGTAGCTGCCCGCCAACGAGCCGCGCCTGAGGCTGCCGGGCGCGAACACGGTCCAGTAGATGTACCCACCGGTGGTTATACCGAGGTCGGCGCCGAACTTGCTGATCGAGCCAACATAACGATCACGCCACCGGTGATGGCTTGGCCGGAACACGCAATCGACCGACTTGGTCGAGCCGATCACATAGCCAAGGCCGCCTGCGACATCGCAGGTCAGCACGCCCACCTTGATGCCTTCCGCGGCATTGGCGCTGGAACCAAGGCCGACAGTGAGGGCGAGGGCGAATAGAGAGGCGGCGACACGTGTAGTCACTACTACATACTCCTGACAATGTCCCCAGCCGTCCCGCTCATATAACATATGTACGATTGCGCAATGGCGAAATTCTGTCGCAGCGCGACCGTGATAATCGACCGGCTCTAGGCCCTGAGGCCGGCGCAGAAGCGTTGGATGCGCTCGCAGGCCTCGGTCAGCGCCTCGGTCGAGGTGGCATAGGAGATGCGGAAGAAGGGCGATGAGCCGAACGCCGACCCGTGTACCGCCGCCACGCCCTCGGCTTCCAGCAGTTCGCCCACGAAATCTCCGTCATTGGCGATGACCTTGCCGGAGGGCGCGGTCTTGCCGATGGCGCCGGCGCAGGACGGATAGACATAGAACGCCCCTTCCGGGGTCGGGCAAGACAGCCCCGTGGCCTGGTTCAGCATCGACACCACCAGGTCGCGGCGTTCCTTGAACACCTTGTTGTTGGCGGCGATGAAATCCTGCGTCCCGTTGAGGGCCTCCACCGCAGCCCACTGCGAGATGGATGACGGGTTGGAGGTCGATTGCGATTGCAGCTTGGCCATGGCCTTGATGAGGGCTTGAGGCCCCGCCCCGTAGCCGATGCGCCAGCCGGTCATGCAATAGGCCTTGGAGACCCCGTTCATGGTGAGGGTGCGCTCATAAAGCGCCGGCTCCACCTGGGCCGGGGTGACGAAGCGGAAGTCGTCGTAGACCAGGTGCTCGTACATATCGTCGGTGAGCACCCACACATGCGGGTGCTTCATCAAGACATCGGTGAGCTGCTTCAGTTCGTCATGGCCGTAGGCGGCACCCGAGGGATTGGACGGCGAGTTGAAGATCAACCACTTGGTCTTCGGCGTAATCGCCCTCTCGAGCGCTTCGGCGCGCAGCTTGAAGCCGTCTTCGAGGCGCGTCTCGATGAACACCGGCACCCCGCCGGCAAAGCGCACGATGTCGGGATAGCTCACCCAGTAGGGTGCCGGAATGATCACTTCATCGCCGGCGTTGAGCGTGGCGACGAGGGCGTTGAACAGCACCTGCTTGCCGCCGGTGCCGACCGAGATCTGCGCCGGCTCGTAATCGAGCCCATTCTCGCGCTTGAACTTGGCCTTGATCGCCTGCTTGAGCTCGGGGATGCCGTCGACCGCGGTATATTTGGTCTTGCCCTTGTTGATCGCCTCGATGGCGGCGGCCTTGATATTGGCCGGCGTATCGAAGTCGGGCTCGCCCGCCGACAGGCCGATGACGTCGCGGCCCTCGGCCTTGAGCTGCAGCACCTTGCCGGTGATGGCGATGGTGGCGGACGGCTGGATGCGGTTGAGCGAGTCGGCGATGAAACCCATGACGGCACGGCCTTATCGATATGGAGGGGGCAGCGGAATCGGCGCGGACCCTATTACCGCTCCCGCCATGAGGCAAGGGGCAATGCGACCGAGCGCCTTTGCGAGGCTTGCCCGTCCGGCGCCCATGCTCTACCCCCTTGGTAGTCTGACACCGCCTTGAGGATGGGCACGCCCATGCACATCGCCATCGCCGGCGGCGGCATCGCCGGGCTGGCCGCCGCCGTCGCGCTCGCCCGCCGCGGCCACCGCATCACTCTCATGGAGCGGGCCGGCGAATTCTCCGAAACCGGCGCCGGTATCCAGGTGGGCCCCAACGGCGTGCGCGCGCTTGCGGCGCTGGGCATGGCCGGGAGGCTTCAAGCGGTCGCTGTTCATCCCCAACGCCTCATGGTGCGCTCCGGCAGCAGCGGCCGGACCATTGCCGAAAGTGCACTGGGCACACGCATCGAGGCGCGGTTCGGGGCGCCATGGCTGACGGTGCTACGCACCGACCTGTTGTCCGCTCTTCTCGCCGAGGCGCGCAGTCTTGCCGGCGTGACGCTGAGGCTCGGCTGCGCAGTTGCCGCTTACGCCCGCACGAATGAGAGCATCGAATGCCGCCTCGCCGACGGTAGCTCCGTAGCCGCCGACGCTCTCATGGGGGCCGATGGCATCCGTTCGGCGGTGCGTGCGCACATGCTGGGCGACGGTGAACCGGCCAGCAACAATCTCGTCATCTATCGCGCGCTGGTGCCGGCCACGTCGGTGCCCCAATGGGCACGCGAGCACGCCGTCAACCTGTGGCTGTTGCCGGGCCGGCATGTGGTGCACTATCCGGTCGCCGCCGGGAGCCTGATCAATATCGTCTCCATGACCCAGGGCAAGTGGTCGGGGACGGGCTGGAGCGCGCTTGCCGAACCCGACGAAGCGCTCGCCGGCTATGCCGCCGCCGTCCCGGCCCTGGGGGATGTGCTGAAGACCCCGGCGGCATGGCTCAAATGGGCCGGCTGCGACCGCCCACCGGCGCCGCGTTGGTCGGATCGACGAGCCTGCCTCATCGGCGATGCCGCCCATCCGGTGCTGCCCTGCCTCGCCCAGGGCGCCGTCATGGCGCTGGAAGATGCCGTGGTGCTTTCGGGACTGCTGCCTGAGGCCGGCGACCCGCATCCGGCCTTTGCCGCCTTCGAGGCGGCGCGCAAGGCCCGCACCAGCCGCGTTCAGGCCGAATCGCGCCGCCAGGCCGGCATCTACCACCTGTCTGGCCCGGTCCGCCTCGCCCGCGACGCGGTGATGAAAAGCCTGCTGGGCGGCGATCAGCTCGCCGAGCGCACCGCCTGGCTCTATAGCTGGCAGCCCTAGCCCGCATCCCCCGCGAAGGCTTTGATCTGGCGCAAGGCAGCCACTGGCCAGTCGATGCATGTTGGTTATAGTGGCGACGAGGAAGGAGTACCGTCATGCATCGCATATTGAGTTGTTGCCTCGTGGCCGGGCTTGTGCTGGCCGGGCTTGCGCTGCCCACCCTCGCCGCCAACGAGGAGCAGGGCGAAGATGAGAGTTACGAGCAAGGGGCCCTCGATTTTCTGTCCTATTGCGCCCCCTGTCATGGCCGCGACGGCACCGGCAACGGTCCGGTGGCCATGGAACTGAAGAAAAAGCCGGCCAATCTCTCCACCATCGCCCAGCGCAACGGCGGTGTGTTTCCGCAGGACATGGTGAGGCAGCGCATCGACGGCCGCAGCCTGCCGGCCGCCCACGGCACCTCCGACATGCCGGTCTGGGGCTACTGGTTCAAGCTGCAGGCCAACGCCGCCGGCATGCTGCAGGACGACCAGGTGAACGCCGAGGCCGAGGTCAAGGAACGCATCGACCGGCTGGTCGACTATATCGCCACGCTGCAGAAATAGGCCGAACGCTTAACCCGCCTGATCCGGCACCGGCCGCGGACTGCCGTTTTCGTCCACCGCCACCATGATGAAGGAGGCATCGGTCACCTTCACCTTCTCATGCGTCATATAGCGCTGGGCCCAGGCCTCGACGTGGAGGGTCATGGAGGTACGGCCGATCTTGCTCACACTGGTGAACAACTCCAGAACGTCGCCGATCTTGACCGGGCGGCGGAAGGCAAGGGCATTGATGGCGGCGGTCACCACACGCCCGCGCGCGCGCTCCGAGGCGCGTATGCCAGCCGCCAGGTCCATCTGCGCCATCACCCAGCCGCCAAACACATCGCCTGCCGCATTGGCATCGGCCGGCATGGCGGGCACCCGCATGGTCAGCTCCCCCACGGCCCCGGCGACTTCCTTGTCCGGCATGTGATTCGTTCTCCCGAAACAGTGCGCGACTATGGGCGAAGACGCCGCCCGTGAAAAGTGCGGGCGGGTGCTCAGGCCTCGAGCGTGACCGCAATGGGAGGCGAGGCCTTCAGCGTCTGGTAGACGACGCAATAGCGCTCGGTGAGCTTGAGCAGCGTTGCCCGCTGTTCCTCGTCGAGGTCGCCGTCGACCTCGAAGGTGAGGCGGATGTCGCGGAACCCCACCGGCGCCTCGCGCGCCACGCCCAGCGTGCCACGGAAGTCGAGATCGCCTTCCGCCCTCACCTTCGCCCCGCGCACCGGCAGGCCAAGGGCCGTGGCGACCGCATTGAGCGTCACCCCGGCACAGGCGACGAGTGCCTCCAGCAGCATGTCACCGGAACAGGCCTGCATGCCCGTCCCGCCGCTGGCGGGATGCAGTCCCGCCTCGATCATGGCGCGCGAGGTGGCAACCGAACAGCTCAAACCCTCCCCGATGTCGCCCTCGGCAGCGAGGGTGACGACGGCAGCGTCGGGATCGTCGCGGTAGTGCGCCTTGATGGGCGCCTGCAACGCTTTCAGGGCATCGGCATCCATGCCGTTCCTCCTCATGTGGGTTAACGAACGATCTTCACGGAGGCGCCGCGATCTGGCAAGCCTTCGATCATGACAGCGAACGAGGTGACATGCCGGACCGGCGCCATGGGCCGGCACGGCGAGGCGATGGCCGGGATCGGCTCCGAACAGGTGCATATCGCCTATGCGCTGCCGGGCGAACGGGTGCGCGCAGCAATCGACGGCAGGCACGCGCGGGTGCTGGAGGTTATCGAGGCCAGCCCCGAGCGCGTGGCGCCTTTCTGCCCTCATTTCACACGCTGCGGCGGCTGCGCCATGCAGCACTGGTGCGAAGATGCCTACCGCGACTGGAAGCGCGAGCTGGTCGTCAAGGCGCTCGCCAATCGCGGAATTGGGGCCGACGTCGGCGATCTCATCGATGCCCACGGGGCGGGGAGACGGCGGATGAAGCTCACCGCCGACCGCGAAGGGGCCGGCTTCCTCGCCGCGCGCAGCCATGACATCGTGGCGATAGAGCGTTGCCCGGCGGCCGTGCCGGAGCTGGCGCCGGCGCCCGCTATCGCCGCCGACCTCGGCCGGGCCCTGGCGGCGCAACGGCGTGGCATCGGCGTGTGGCTGACGGCAACCGGCAACGGTATCGACGTCGCTGTCGAGGCGGGCTTGCGCGCCTTGCCCGGCTTGGAACGACGCCTCGCCGACATCGCCGCCCGCCACGATCTCGCCCGCCTGAGCCTTGATGGAGAGATCGTGGTCCAGCGCCGGCCGCCGCTGGTCCGCTTCGGCGACGTGGCAGTCGAGCTGCCGCCGGGCGGCTTCCTGCAGGCGACGGCGGCCGGCGAGGCGGCATTGGCGCAACGGGTGATCGATACCGCGGCCGGGGCGCGGCGCATCGCCGATCTGTTTTGCGGTGCCGGCCCCTTCTCGCTGCGGCTCGCCCGCACCGCGACCGTTACCGCCTTCGATCTCGACCGCGGCGGCGTTGCCGCCCTCGATCAGGCCTGGCGCAGGGCAACAGGGCTCAAGCCGGTGACGGCCAGGCCCCGCGATCTCTTCCGCAACCCGCTGCGCGCCCACGAACTCGACGGCCTCGACGCGGTGGTGTTCGATCCGCCACGCCAGGGGGCCGAGGCACAGTGCCGCCACATCGCGCGCTCGCGCGTCCCCGTCGTGATCGCCGTTTCCTGCGAACCTGCAAGCCTTGCCCGCGATCTCGCGATCCTGTGCGAAGGCGGCTACAGCGTTGAAGAGGTAACACCGGTCGACCAGTTCAAGTGGACCGCGCATGTGGAAACGGTGGCGGTTCTGAGGCGCCGTTGAGGGCTAGTCCACGCCCCTGGTTGCATCCGAGATGGCCCCGTCGAGGCGCTGATAGGCCTCGCACAAGGTACCGCAGCGCTGCTTGATCTCGTCAAGCTGCACCCTGGCTAGGTCGATGCGGCCGGTAGCGGCATAGCCCTCACCCAGGTATTCGCGCGCCAGCACGTAGTCCGGATCGATGGCGAGCGCTGCCTGGTAATATCCGATGCCGGTGTCGAAGCGGCCGAGCTTGCGGTTGGCATAGCCGAGACCGTTGAGGGCGCTGGGATTGGAGCGGTCGCGCACCAGCATGAACAGGTCGATCGCCAGATCGTAATGGCCGGTGCGGGCAAGCCGCCAGCCCTGTTCCAGCAGCGACTGATCCGATTGCTTGCCCTTTTTCTGGGCAACGCATTTCTTCTGCTTGCCGTCCCACACATAGCCCTTTTTCAGGCACGTGGGCGGCGGCGTGGTGGTCTTGGTGCCTGTGTTGTCCTGCTGGGTCGTGCTTGGCACCGACATGGCCAGCGCCGGCACCGCGGCGCCCATGGCAAACCCCGCCGCCATGACGGCCACGCTCAGCGGAAGTCGGAACATGGTGGTAGACATAGTGTGGATCGCCTCCTCGACTGCAGGCACCCTCGCGCCTTGCCTTGCGGTGCAGAATATCAGCAGCTAAAGTCGAATGTGATCAAGAATCTGTGTTGACCGGTGGGATAGGCGCGGCATGCCCGGTCTGAAGCAAACAGGACTGCTCCTTGCATTGATCTGCACGCCGGCGCTTGCCGGCTGCCAGAGTGTGCTCGTTGAAGATTTAAATGCTGCCGGAACCCGCATCAACCAGGCCGCGAGCCTTCCGGTGATGGCGCTGCGCGAGGTGGTTGTCGACGCCAGCGATGCCCTCAAGGGGCCCGACCTGTCGGCTGCGGCGCAACAGGCTTATGGCGATCGCCTGGCGGCGGAAGCGCTGCAACGGCTGCCCATGGCCACCGATCGCGCCCTGCAGGACCACCTGACCGGCATGGCCAATCGCATCGCCGCCCAGGCCTCGGGGCCGCGCTTTACCTACCGGGTGTATCTGGTCGATTCCAAGGAAGCCAACGCCTTCACGCCAGGCGGGGGCCATATCTTCGTGACCACCGGCCTCGTCAACCGGCTCGGCAGCGAGGCGCAGATGGCCATGGTGCTGGGCCATGAAATCGCCCATTGCACCTCGGGCGATGTCATCAAGACGGCGCAGCGGCGCGAGATCGGCCAGACCGCCATCAACGCTAGCAAGAACATTTTCGGTGACAAGCCGGCGGTGGCCTGGATCGGCGAAGGTCTCGGCATGGCCGCCAATGCCGCGGTCAACCTCTATACCCGCGACCAGGAAGACCATGCCGATGAGGCCGGGCTCGACTACATGGTCGCGTCGGGCTACGACCTGCGCGAGGCCGAAAAGGCCATCAAGTCGCTTATGGGTGATCACGGCAAGCCGGACGACTCGCTGCTCGCCGGCCTGTTCGGCGATCACTCCAGCAAACAGAGACGGCTCCAGCGGCTGCGCAACCTCATCGTCGCCAAGTACAGCCACGTCGACTTCTCACGCTTTCTGCGCACCACGCCGGCCTATGAACGCGTGAGCATCAAATACCGGTGAGCAACCCCGCCCGACAGGGCCGTGCCGACCGGGCCCGTTGGAACACAATCCATCGCGTTTCGACGTTTGTATTGACGCAAGGTGGCGCGAGGGGCTCGCATGCAACCTGCCCCACCGCGATTCGCGCGGCCGGATGCGAAACTACGAGGGGGATGCCGAGATGATCGTCGTTGCGGGTTACCTGAGGCTGAGGCCCGGTACGTTTGACAAGCTGTCGACCCACATACAGGTCATGATTGCCGCCAGCCGGGCCGAGAAGGGATGCCACGCCTACAGCTATGGCCGCGACGTCATCGATCCCGATACCATCCGGGTGTTCGAGCTGTGGAGCAGCCAGGACGACCTCGATCGCCACTTCGCCACGCCGCACCTCAGGGCCTGGCGCCAGGCGCTCGCCGATGCCGGGATCGAGGCACGCGAGCTTTCTGCCTATACGGCCGGGGTATCACGCCCGGTGTGACGGCGGCCCGCCTGCGGCCGGCGCAGCACCAGCAGGACGGCAACGACCGAACTCACCAGCAGCGAGCCAAGCGCTGCGGCTCCGATGGCGTCTTGCGTCATGGCGGCGGGAATGAAGGCGCCGGCGATCTCGCTGGCCGAAGCCTCGGAGATGACCAGCATGGTCACACCGGCGGCCAGCACGATGGCCAGCGCGACCAGCATGAAGTTCCTCACCGACAACGGACGCGCTGGGCCGTGGCCGTGCTTTGCGAGGCGGGTTGCGGAAAGTGTGAACGAGTGGGGCATGGTAAATCCTGCGGGCGTTGGGGCGGGGTTACGATGACGTGCACTATGAACACCGAAAAGGGCCTCGCCTGCACGGCATTTCGCAAGACTAGGGGAGTTTTAAGGGCAAAACCGTGGCAATTGGCTAAGCAAAAGTTAATGTGCTTCACACAAGTTTAGCGAACCGCGCAACCATGGCCCGCCGCGCCTTTACGGCTTCACCCTCACCGAGCCCGGATACATCGTCTTCGCTGATGAGGCTGCCGGCGGCAACTGGCCGCGTCAGCGCAAGACCGTGCGCCAGCCCGATCGGCAGGGCACGTTTGCGCGCGCTCGTCCCGGCCGGCATGAGCTTGCCCCAGGCGCAGCGCCCACCCTCGCCGTCGAGCACGGTACCGGCGGCCAGGTCGCGCTTGGCCACGGCGACCACATCGCCGACCCAGTCGCGGCTCGACCCCGTCGCCTCCGAGTTGAGTGCGGCCCTCACCACCGACACGCCGAGTTCCAGGCCAATGAGATGATGCGGCCGGGTGAGGGCGGCATATTGGCCACTGTCGTCGGTGAGGAGTCCGTACTGGGCAAAGCAGGCCCGCGCATAGTCGTTGGGGGCGCGAAAGACCACATAGACCCCCCAGCGCAGATGATCGCGAAACTCATCGGGCGCGCCGCGCGGGGCAGAGGCCACCACCTCCACCATCCCGGTGCCGTCCAGCACGCCGCCGTCGGCCTTCGGCTTGAGCACATTGGCGAGATCGCCGCTGCCGCAAGCGGGAAAAGCCAAGCCGCCCGCTGGCACGTCGAGGCCCGTGGCATTGGCGATCGCCGCCATCTCGATGGCCGACTTGGTGCCGTCCATGAACGAGTTGAACATCTGCGGGTTCATGCCCGCGGCCCTGGCTTGCGCCGCGCTCAGACCGTAATGCGGCCACACCTCCTCGGGCGCCAGGGCGTGATATTCCGGTTGATAGCGCGTGCCCTTGCCGGCCGCCACCACCTCGAAGCCACAAGTGCGTGCCCAGTCGACGAGATCGCACACCAGCGCCGGCTGGTCGCCCCAGGCCATGGAGTAGACGCAACCGGCACTTCTTGCTTCGGCCGCCAGCAAGGGACCGGCCAGGACATCGGCCTCCACGTTCACCATCACGATGTGCTTGCCGGCCCGTGTCGCGGCGCGTGCATGGGCGATGCCGGCAGCCGGATTGCCGGTCGCCTCCACCACCACCTCGACGGCGTCATCGGCGATGAGGCGGGCAGCGTCCTCGCTGAAAGGGGTGGCGGCAACAAGATCGTCGGGCCAGCCGACGGCAGCCGCGGCGGCGCGCGCACGGGCCGGGTCGAGGTCGGCGATGCCGGCGATGCGGATATGGGGCGAAGTAGGTATCTGGCTGAGGAACATCGAGCCGAACTTGCCGGCGCCGACGAGGCCGACGCCGATGGGACCTTTGCGCTCGAGGCGCTCGGCAAGGGCGGCCGGCAGACGGCAGGGCATCAAAGCGTTTCGGCCAGACAACATGGGACAACCTCGCGGCTGGGTTTGGCGTTGTCGCCATTGGGAATGATGCACAGGGCGGCGTCAAGCCCACCGGGCATGGGCAACCGGCGCGCGACGGTGCGGCAGGCATGGCACGCGGCCCTTAAGGTGGTGCCTGTCGGCCACGGTCGACTCAGGCGCAAAGATGACGGCGACGCGCGTACCCTTTCCCGGCCGCGATCCGATATCGAGGCTGGCGCCGTGCAGTTGGGCGCATTCCCTGACCACCGTGAGGCCGAGACCGATGCCGCCGTGCTCGCGTGCAAGGCTCTTGTCGGCCTGGAAGAAGGGCTGCGCCACTTCATCGAGTTGCTCGCGGGCGATACCGATGCCTTCGTCCCTGACCGCGAGGACGAAGGCGCCCTGGCGGTCAAGACGTACCGACACATGCACCTTGGCCTCTGCATGGCTGAACTTCACGGCATTGGACAAGAGATTGTCGACGATCCTGCACAAGTGGGCCTCGTCGGCAAAAAGGCGTACGCCGCGGGCATAGTTGCGGAACTTGACCTCGATGCCATGGTCCTGCCCGCGAGCGTTCCATACCCGCACCAGCGGCAGGATCGCATCGGCGGGATCGATGGCCTCGGGATCGAACTGCGCGGTCCCGGACTGCAGCCGGCTCAGTTCCATGATGGTGTTGATGATGGCCAGGAGCGAACGCGAAGACGTCTCGATCAACCCGGCGAACTCGCGGTATTCCGGCGTCCCCAGTGGCCCCAAACGCTCGCTCGCGAGCAATTCCGAAAAGCCGACAATGGCATTGAGTGGCGTGCGGATTTCGTGATTGGTGTTGGCGATGAAGGCGGATTTGGCACGGTTGGCGGCCTCGGCGCGCAAACGCGCCTCGGTGAGCTCGGTTTCATGGTTCTTGAGGGCGGTGATGTCCTCGATATAGCCCTCGACGGCCACCAGGCCCCCATGCGCGTCATAGACGCCCTGGCCGCGCTCCCATACCCATTTTTCCTCACCGTCTGCGGCGACGATGCGGTAGCGGATCTCGCATGGCCGGTGCGCGGCCATGTTCGCCTGCGCGGACTCCCATACCCGCTGACGATCGTCGCGATGAATGAGATCGGCATAAGCTACAACGCGGCTGTCGACGATGTCCTTGGGCCGATAGCCGGTGATGTCCTGCGCTGCGGCACTGAGGAAGCGCATGGTCCAGCGTTCGTCATTGTCGCACATGTAGGCAAAGCCCGGCAGGCTGTCGATCAGCCGCCGGTAGTGGCCTTCGCTGCGGTTGAGCGCCTCCTTGGTGCGTGCCTGCTCGTCGACCAGCTCGTTCCATCGCTCGGCCACCACATCGAACTCACGGATGCCGTGCATGGGCTGGCGCACCACCCGGTCGCTGGCGCGTAATCTCTCGATGGTCCGGGCGAAGGTGTCGAGCGGCCGGTGGACGGTGGCGCGAAAGAAGAATGCGGTGCTCACCAGAAGCGACGCCACCATCAGGCTCAGCATGACCGCCACATAGGCATTGGCCGAACGGATCAGTCCGACGATCCAGTTGTTGCCGGAATTGATCACCACCACGCCTGAATAACTCCCCTGAGGCAGCGCGAAGCTTTCCCCGTGATTGTGGGTAAGGAGCGAAAACAGCCCCAGCGCCCAGTTGGAGTCGCTCTTCATTCTGTCTCGCAGCATTACGTACCAACGCGGCACCGACCAGTGGCTGGTGGCCAGGACGTCGTCGCCCGACAGCAAAAAGGCCGCGAGACTGAGCGGCAGCACCGAATAGTGATCGCCGCTGGGCGAGTAGAGCTTGAGGGAAAACTTGCCGCTGACGAGCGCCGCGCGGCCCATCAGCTCTGCCAGGCTCGGGTCCGAATCTTGACGGTAGTTGCGGGGACGGCTGGCGGCGATGAGAGAGCCGTCCTTGGCCGACAGGATGACGATCTCCTTCACCTGGCTGTTGCGGCCGAGCTCGCGCACCACGAAGCGCAGGTGATCCTGGGTGCGTGCGATGGCTGCAGCGCTGTCGATCATCGCCGCCAGTTCGACCACGCGCTGGTCGAAGGCATGGTCGATCTGGACGTCGAAGAGCCGCTGGATAACGAAAAAGGCCACCAGCACGACGGTGCCGGCGATCAAGGCCTGGCGACGCAGGTAATGACCGAATATCGGTACCGGCTTGCGGAACATCGCCAGTTTCCTCAACATGAAAGCAACTGTAGATAGAAGATATGGCGATATACTTAACGTATAAGTTGTGTTTTTGCGTGCACCGGTCGATCGGCCGCATCGTTCAGAGCCGGCTAGCTGCATCGCCCGTGGAATGGGCCTGATTGCGTGGCATCAGCCGTGCTGCGGCCTGCGCACCGCCAGGCCCGCTCTCTCCTTGGCCATCACCCCGGCACTTGACCCCGGAGTCCATTCCGCCGGCGCTGCGATGGGTCGAAAGGCTGGCGGAATGGATTCCGGGATCAAGCACCGCCATGACAGGGTTGGGGGCCATGTCGTGGCGCGCCGGGCAGATGGACGGCGGCGCAAACGCCGCCGCCCGGGCCGGTCCAATCCGGGTCTCAAGGCCGTTGGGATGCCCGCAAGGCCGCTACAGCATAATGCCGAAAAGTGGAAGCCACTTTTCGCATAGCATCATGCTCAACCTCTTGGAATCGATCAGCCTTTCTGCAATTGGGCGAGCCTACCCAATTGCCGGCCGATCTAGCGGGTCGTGCACACCCAGCGGACCACGCGGCAGCCATAGGACACGCCACTGCAACTGTTGATGGCTTTTGACTGCGCGCCGTTGCGGGAGCGCTGCCAACCCGAACCCCAGCCGCCGTCCTTGCCGACAGCCAGCGCACCGCAGGCATTGCGGAACCATACCGCGATCCTGCAGCCGGCGCCGTATTGAGCACATTCGTTGTAGGCTCTCTGTTCAGCTGCGGCGCGCGACCCATAGTCGTAGGAATAGCCATGTGACCGCGTCGATTGCGAATAGGCGATTGCGCCATAATAATCGCGCGCCATGGCGGCAGTCGGCACCAACATCGCGACCTGCCCCAGCACGGCAAGCACCAAAACCAGTCTTCGCATTGCGTTACCTCCCAATGTGCCTCCCCCAACGTAAGAATAGTCCCGGCACCTTGGGCTGCAAGCCAAAAACGTCAGGCTGCCTGCAAAAACGGATTGTTCGCGCGCTCGTGCCCGATAGTGGAAGCGGGTCCGTGGCCGCACACGAAGAAGACGTCGTCGGGTAGCGTCAGCAACTTGGTTCTGATCGAGTTGATGAGGTCCTCATGGCTGCCGCGCGGGAAATCGGTGCGCCCGATCGAGCCCTGGAACAGCACATCGCCGAAAATCCCGAAACCGATCTCGCGGTTGATGAACACCACATGGCCCGGCGTATGGCCGGGACAATGGAGCACGTCGAAGCTGACCTTGCCCACCTCGACCGTGTCACCTTCGGTGAGCCAGCGGTCCGGCGTGACCGCCCGCGCACCGGTGAGACCATATTGCGCGCCCTGCTCGGCCAGGCCCTGCAGCAGCCAGTCATCGTCGCGATGCGGGCCGATGACGGGCACACCCAGCGCCTCGGCCAGTTCGGCCGCGGCCCCGGCATGGTCGATATGGCCATGGGTGAGCAGGATCTTGTCGACTTCGGCGCCAGTCTCCGCCACGGCTGCACGAATGCGCTCGACGTCGCCGCCCGGGTCGACCACCGCGCCGGTGTTGGTGGCCGTGCACCAGACGATGGCGCAATTCTGCTGGAACGGCGTCACCGGCACGATCGCCGCGCGCAAAGGCAGGGGCTGGTCTTCGGTCATTGCGCCCCGTAGCCACCGTGGAAATTGACCCGGATCGTGGAGGCCTTGTGCTCTTGCATCAGCGCCGCCTGATGGCTGAGCTTGCCGGCCGCGACGATCAGGGGCTGGCGCTTCAACAGGATGTGCTGTGCCGTATCGAAGGCATCCTGCAGCTTCTCGCAGCGTGCCCATTCCTGTTTGAACACCTCCGCCACCGCCTGATCGAGTTGACCGCAATCGCCAATATGCAGCTTTCGGGCGCGTGCCTCGCCGCGCGCCAGGCAACCCATCCAGATGCGCCGGTGGTGTTCCTCATGGCGGCGGACGAAGGCGGCGAAACGGTGCCAGCGGGCCTTGGTGGCCGACGACAGCCGCGCACGCGTCGACAGCTTCGGCAGGATCATGACGAAACGGACATTGACGCGGAAACTCTGCAGCCGACAATACCTGCCGGGCACCAGCCGGCCCTTGAAGGTGGGATCGGCCGCGAGCGTTGCATAGGCGCGGCCGCCACGATGGGTGGGCCCGAATCGCGCCATCTGCACATCGAGGCTGCGGTCATCCGGCCCGGTGATGGTGTAGTACTTGGTCTCTGTATGGCTGTACGGCCGGGCGGCCACGCCGCTGGCGCCGGTGAGGACCGCCGTAAGCCCTGTGAGCGACAACAACAGAGCCTGAATGAACCGGTTGAAGCAGCGACCGACGCAGCGGGGGGGCATGATGGGCATAGGCTCCAAGAAGTACGCACGCAGGCCACACTATCGACGGCCCGATGCGAATTCAACCATCCATCGCAGCCATGAAAATCCTTGCCCGAAAGCCCGTCGTGCCGCATAAGTTTGGTCATGATGCCGGGTTTTTATCCGCATCGCACGGTCAAGCCCATTCGGACCGGTAAAGACTGCTAGATCCTGGCGTGCCTTTCCGACCTTCCGATCCAACTTGCCGGGTACTCGCGTGACTGAAGGATAGGGATGAGGAGCTAGTCTTCCCATGCGCCAGAAAGGCACCGTCAAGTTCTTCAACGCCGCCAAGGGCTACGGGTTCATTACGCCCGAGGATGGCAGCAAGGATGTCTTCGTGCATGTGACCGCGGTGCAGCGGGCCGGGATTCCCGAGCTCGCCGAGGGCACCACGCTCACCTTCGAGGTGCAGCCGGACAAGCGCGGCCGCGGCCCCCAGGCGGTGGAACTGCAGCTCGACTGACGGCGCAAGGCGTGGCGGCCGCGAGTGGCTCTTTTGCGCTTCCGGCACTGAAAACTGTCGTGTAAAGTGAAACGGTCATGAGACGACTGCGCTTTTGCCATGGGCTGCTTGTTGCGCTGGTTTTGCTGGGCACCCTTGGCGGGCCGGCCAAGGCCGATCCCAGCTGCAAATGCCGCTATTATGGCCAGCGCTACGATCTCGGCACCCTCATATGCGTGAGGGGCCAGCTGTCGCGCTGCGTCATGGTTCTCAACAACACCTCGTGGAAGCCGATCGCCAAGGGCTGCCCTGAGGCAAACCAGTCGTTGCCGCTCGATCGCGTTACCACCGTCGCGCAGCTTGCCGCTGCCTTGACCGCCAACTCCGTCCAGCCACAATAGGGCGAAAAGCCTCCCCGCATGAAGTCCGCCGTTGCGCTGGTTCTTTTGTCATTCGCCCTCATGGCGCCGCTTGCCGCGTGCGCCGACACTGCCGGTGACTTTGACTACTACGTGCTGAGCCTGTCATGGTCGCCCACTTGGTGCGCCGCCGAACCGGGCCGGGCGCGCGCTGCCCAGTGCGCCGTCGGGCGTCGCTATGCCTTCGTGGCGCACGGCCTGTGGCCGCAATACGAGCGGGGCTGGCCGCAATATTGCGACACCTCCGAGCGCTGGGTGCCGCGCGCGACCATCGCCGCCATGCTCGACATCATGCCCTCGAAGGATCTGATCATCCATGAGTGGCGCAAGCACGGCACTTGCTCGGGCCTTTCCCAAAAGGACTATTTTGCCATCCTGCGCCGTTTCTTCGCCGCTCTGCACATCCCCGCCCGCTATCTCGCTCCGACCCGCACGGTGACGATCACGCCAGCCGGATTGGAGAGCGATTTCATCAAGTCCAATGCCGGCCTCGATGCCTCGATGCTGTCGCTCACCTGCGGCAACGCCCGTGACACCGCCCGCCTGAGTGAGCTTCGGGTGTGCTTTTCCCGAAACGGCCACTTCCGCGCCTGCGGGGCGAACGAGAGTCATCGGTGCGATGCCCGCCTTCTCAACCTGCCACCCGTGAGGTAACCGAAACGATGTCCAAACGCGCCCTTGTCTTGAAGCACATGGACAACGACGATCCCTGCCTCATCGGCGACCTTCTGGCCGCCGACGGGCTATGCATCGATGTCGTCTCGCTGCACGAAGGCGAGGCGATACCGGCCCTCGATACCCACGACGTAATGCTGGTGCTGGGCGGGCCCCAACAGGTGTGGGAAGAGGACGAGCATCCCTGGCTGGTGGCCGAAAAGCAGGCGATCCGTGAATGGATCATCGAGCGCGCCAAACCCTATATCGGCATCTGCCTCGGCCACCAGCTTCTGGCCGACGCCCTCGGCGGCAAGGTGGTGCTGGCGCGCGAGAGCGAGATCGGGGTGAAATCGGTGCGCCTTGCCGAGGCCGCCGACGCGCATCCCTTCTTTGCCCGCCTCGGCCCCGAGCACCGGGTAATGCAGTGGCACCATGCCGAGGTGAGCGAGCTTCCCGCCGGTGCCGTGACGCTCGCCTCCTCATCCGTCACCCGCCATCAGGCCATGGCCGTCGGTTCCCATGCGCTGGGACTGCAATTCCATTGTGAATGGACGCTCGACTGGCTGCGCAACTGGGCCCGCCTCCCGTCATGGATCGAAGCGCTGGAGACCGAACTGGGCCAAGGCGCCCATCCCCGCCTGGTGGCCGAGGCCGCGCCCCACATGCCGGCCTACAACGACCTCACCCGCACCATCTACGCCAACTTCAAGCAAACCGCCGCCCTCAAGCTGTGAGCCCCTTCACGAGCCATCCCGTGTCATCCTTGGGCTCGACCCGAGGATGACATCGGAGAAAAGGCGCAAGCACCTGGCACCCGGAACCTGAAATCTGGCAGGTGATACCAAAGGACCTGAGGTTTGAGACCTACACCTTCAGCACCAGCTTGCCGCGGTTGCCCGAGGTGTAGAGCAGGTTGAGCACATCCGGATAGGCATCGACGCCGCCCTCGCGCACGTCCTCGATGAATTTCAGCTTGCCTTCCTTCATCCACCCGGAAAGCGCCGCCGTCGCCTCGCCATAGCGCTTGATGAAGTCGAAGACGATGAACCCCTGCATCCTCAGGCGCATGGTGAGCACGAAGCGGATGTTCTTGGGGCCGGGCGGCAGTTCGGTCGCGTTGTAGGACGAGATCAGGCCGCACAGGGCGATACGCCCGAACGGGTTCATCTGGGTGAGCACGGTATCGAAAATGTCGCCGCCGACATTCTCGAAGTCCACGTCGATACCGTCCGGACAGGCCGTCTTGAGCTGGCCGGCAATATCGCCCGCCGTGTAGTCGACGGCGGCATCGAAGCCGAAATCTTGCCGCAGCAGGCGGCATTTCTCCGCCCCTCCGGCAATGCCTACCGCCCGGCAGCCCTTGAGTTTCGCCAGTTGCCCCACCACCTGGCCCACTGCACCGCTGGCGGCGGAAACCACCACCGTCTCGCCCGCCTCCGGCCGCGCCACCTCGTAGAGCCCGAAATAGGCCGTGAGCCCCGGCATGCCGAGACCACCAAGCCAGGTGGGCATGGGGGCGAGCGTCTCGTCGATCTTTGCCACGCCCTTGCCGTCGGAGACGGCGTATTGCTGCACCCCGAAGCGCCCGGAGACCGCATCACCCTCCTTGAATTTGGGATTGCGTGAGGCCTCCACGTACCCCACCGCCAGCGCCCGCATGACAGCGCCCAGCTCCACCGGCTTCACATAGGAGCGCGCGTCGTTCATCCAGCCGCGCATGGCCGGATCGAGCGAGATGTGGGAGAGTTTTACCCGGAATTCGCCCTCGCCCGGTTCGGGCAGCGGCTCGTCGCGAATGTCGAAAATCTCGCGCATCACCATGCCTTTGGGCCGCTTCATTAGTCGTGCCACCCGGTTCGTCGCCATCGCTTTTGTCTCCTTTAAGCCCGTTGCCTTGCCCGCCGCGGCGCCACGGCACCTGCCTGCCGGCGCGCGCCGAAAATCACCTGCATGACGATCGCCGCCATGATCACCGCCCCACCCACCAGTGTCGAGACGGCCGGCACTTCGCCAACGGCGAGAAAGGCCCACACCGGCGCCAATGTCGGTTCGATCAACGCCAGCAGCGCCAGTTCACCCGCTGCCAGCACGCGCGAGCCGCGCGTGAACAGGATCATGCCAAATGAAAGCTGCACCGCGCCCATTAGCACGACGATGGAGAGATTCTGCCAGCCGATGATGAGTGAGTACACCCCGTGCGCCTCACGCAGCGGAATGGGCGCGAGGATGACGGCGCCGGAAAACAGGATCAGAAAAACCGCGTTCCAGATGACCGCCACCGTCATCTCGGTCCGCTCACCCCAGCGCAGGAGGACGCTGTAGCAGGAAAAGCAGAAGGCCGAATAAAGAGCGAGGATGATGCCCACCGTCTCGCCCGGCCTAAAGCCGCCCCCCAGCATCACGAACATGCCGGCAAGCGCGATCACCATACTGGCCCAGGTGACGGGCGCCAGGCGCTCGCGCAACAACCACCAGCCGAGCAAGGCGGCGCAGAAGGGGGCGATACCGACCATGAAGATCACCTGGGCGACGGTGGTATAGAACACCGCCACCACGAAACTAAGGCCGGCCGAGCCCACAGCGATGCCCGCCACCACGGCGTTGATGCCGGCCTCGTGAATAGTGCGCCAGAAGCGTCCGCGATTGTTCAGCCACACCCAGGCACCCATGACGATGAGGACCGTGATCGAGCGGTAGAAGATGATCTGCCAGGCATCGATGCCGTGGGTGATACGGATGAGCATGCCGCCGAGGGACCAGCAGGTCGCCCCGGCCATGGCAAGAAGTGCGCCCGCAATACGGCTCGGCCCGGCCCTCCTGCGCGCTGCGGGCGCCCGCCCGACCTCGATCTCACCGGCGTACCTCACTCCGATACGAACCTCATTCTCATCGCCGTGCCCACGGCGAACAGGACCATGATGGCAGCCAGCAACAAAGGCAGTCCGTGCGGCCCGAACCATGTCATCATGCCTCCGCCCAGCGTCGTGCCGATGAGAGCGCCGGAGCCCCACATTGTGGCGAAGGCGGCCGAGCCCTGTACCAGCTCATGACCGGAAAAGCGTTCTCCCAGCGCCGCCAGCGCTACCGTGTAGATGCCGTAGCCCGAAGCCCCGGCGACAAACAGCAGCGGCCACATGGCCATGCTGCCCATGGCGAGCGGAAGGGCGAGGAACAACAGGCCCGTTGTCAGCGCCAGACCCGTCAACACCGCGCGCTTGTCGAAGCGGTCGGCCAGCCAGCCGATGGGCAGCTGCAGGATGATATTGCCCACGATCAGCACCGAAAGCCCGTAGGATGCCGTCTTCACGTCGAGGCCGAGACGCACGCCATAGACGGGAATGAGACTCAAGGTGGCACCGTCGAACAGGGCGAACGTCGCAACCGCGGCCAGCAGCATGGGGGCCTTGGGCACGAAGGTCTTGAGCGTGGACGCCGTCCCGACGGCCTCTTCCGGCTGCGGCGGCTCGCGAACGATGGCAATCGGTACCATGGCGGCAAAGAGCACAGTGATGCCGATCAGGAACGGGCGCCAGCCATCGATGCCGATCATACCGATAAGGAAGGGGCCGAAGCCGAAACTTGCCGACAGGACCGAGGCATAGATGGCGACCACGCGCCCGCGGCTGCGGTCGTCGGCGAATTTCACCACCCAGGCCTCGCTCAGCACGAACAGGGTGGAAACCGCCATGCCCTGGACGAAGCGCAGGACGAACCAGGCCTCCACCGCCGGTATCAGCTTGTAGCCGAAGAAGATCACAGCCGCGAAAAGCGTCGCTGACAACATCACCGCACGCGCACCGAAACGCCGTGCCGCCATCGGGATGAGGCTCGAGAAGGCGAGCACCCCCAACGGCGACATGGCGGCGTTGAAGCCGATCACATCGTCGCCGAAGCCGCGCCTTTCGAGCAGCAGCGACAGGAGCGGGAACATCTCGCCCATGGCAAAGCCGAACACCACGATGGCCGCGCATGCCGCCACCAGATTGCGCTGTCTTGCGCTCTTTGTCAGAACGTCCGTCCGGGTCATGGCCGCTTGTGGACCGGGCCGAAATTTTCGTCAATGCACGCTGAGCATGATGCCGAAAAGTGGACGCCACTTTTCGCATGGCATCATGCTCAAACTCTCAGAATCGATCAGCTTTTCTGCAATTGGGTGATCTATGCAGGTCAGCTATGCACTGGTTCGCGCACCAGCCGGCCGCCGCTCAGGACGAGTGATGCGGCCAGCAGCCCATAGGTCGCTGCCAGGAACCAGGCGATGCCGTCGGGCCCGAGACTTTCGAGCGCCTGGCCGGCGATCGGCGGCCCGATGATGCCGCCTATGCCCCACGTGGTGCCAAAGGCGGCCGAGCCCGCCACCAGGCTTGCGCCGCGGAACTCATCCCCGAGCACAGTGAGCGCCACCGTGTAGACGGCATACGCCGAGCTGCCAATGAGAAGCGCCACCGGCCACAGCGCCCAGTTGGTCACGGCAAAGGGCAGCGCAAGCGCCAATGCGATAGTCATGAAGGCGGCGACCACCAACACTCCGGTGCGCGACCACCTGTCGGCGATCCAGCCCACCGGATATTGCAGCACCGCATTGCCGCCAATCGCCAGCCCCAGCGCCCAGGTGGCGTCGTGCAGGCTCAGCCCGCTTCTCAGGCCATAAATGGGAAAGAAGGCGAGCATCACCGCATCGAACAGCGTCAGCGCACCGACCGCGAACAAAAGCAGCGGCGCGCGCGCCACGAAACCGAAGAAGCCGCCGCCCTCATCGACATTGGCGAACTCGCTGTCATCGAGATGGATGAAACGGAAGGGCACCATGCTCAATCCCACCATGGCGATGGCAATGACGAAGGGGGCAAAGCCATTGATGCCAGTGAAGGGAATGAGGAAGGGACCGATGCAAAAGCCCAGCGACAAGACGCTGGCATAAATGGCGGTGACCCGCCCGCGCGAGCCATCCTCGGCGAAATGCATGATCCACGCTTCGCTCAGCGAATAGAGCGCGCCACCTGCCACGCCGAGGATGAAGCGCATGATGAACCAAACCGTGAGGTTGGCGGTCAGGGGAAAGCTTGCCAGCGAAACCATGGTGAGAGCCATGGCGGCGAGCGCCACCCGCTTGCCACCCAGGCGCGCGGCAACGCGCGGTATGAAGGGGCCGGCGAGGATGATGCCGAGCGGCGACATGGCGGCGTTGAGCCCGATGGTGCGCGCATCCACCCCGCGCGCTTCCAGCACCAGTGCCAGCAGCGGAAAGGTGAGCCCGATGGCGATGTCGACGGCGACGATGGTGACGATGGAGGCGACAAGGCTCGACCGGCGCGGGCTCATGTCATGGCCATTTGACGGTGGGCGGCATGGACGAAAGGATCGAGTCCACGTTGCCCCCGGTCTTCAGCCCGAACAGCGTGCCGCGGTCATACAGCAGGTTGAATTCGACATAGCGCCCGCGGCGGATGAGCTGTTCCTCGCGATCCGCCTCGCTCCAAGCCGTTCGCATGTTGCGCTCGATAAGGCGGGGATAGATGTCGGCGAATGCGCGGCCCACGTCCTTGACGAAGGCGAGATCGGCCAGCCAGTCGCCTGAGTTGTGGTAGTCGAAGAAGATGCCACCAATGCCGCGCGGCTCGGCCCGGTGGTGGAGATAGAAATAGTCGTCGCACCAGGCCTTGAAGCGGCCGTAATCGGCCACCTTGTGGGCCTTGCAGGCCGTCTCGAAGGCGTGATGGAAATCAATGGAATCGGGGTCATCCTGGGTGCGCCGCCGGTCGAGCACCGGTGTCAGGTCGCCGCCGCCGCCGAACCAGTTCTTCGACGTCACCACCAAGCGGGTGTTCATGTGGGCGCACGGGACGTTGGGATTCCACGGATGGGCGATGAGCGAGATGCCCGAAGCCCAGAAGCGCGGATCCTCATCGGCGCCCGGAATCTGTGTTCTGAACGCCTCCGAAAACGTGCCGAACACGGTGGAACAATGCACGCCCACCTTCTCGAACACGCGTCCCGACATCATGTTCATGACCCCGCCACCACCGTCGGCACCGCTGTCGTCGGTACGCGACCACGGCTTCTTGCAGAAGCGCCCGGCCGGCTCGGCGGCGAGCGGTGTTGCATCGAGCGCATCCTCCAACGCCTCGAAGCGATGGCACATGTCGTCGCGCAGCGCCTCGAACCAGCTCTGCGCTTCCGCCTTCTGCGGCTGCAGCCGGGCGTGGATGTCGTCGGCTTCGCTCATGGCCGGTTTCTAGACCGAGCGCGCAATGGCGTCGAGGCCGGCGATGGTGAGGTGGTCGAGCACGTCATCGGCCGGCAGCGGCTGCGACGACAGCTTGGCGATCACGACGTCGGTCTTCGGATCGATCCAGATCCACTCGCCGTGGATGCCGATGGCAGCGAGGCTCTGATGATCGTTGCCGGAGAGATACCATTTGCTGCGATAGCGCCCGTTGGGGAACATCGACACCATGTCGCCGGCGCGCCACGCTCCGGCATCACCGCCCGTCCACAGATCCTCGATCCACCCAGCCGGGCAGACCTGCCGCCCCTCGATGTGTCCGTGATTGCGCACCAGCTCGCCGATACGGGCAAGATCGGTGAGGCTCACCGAGACGCCGCCCGCCGCCCTTGCTCCCCCCAGGCCGTCGAGCGTCACCGAAGCCTCGTGGCTGGCCCCCATGGGTTTCCACAACAGATCGGCCACCAGGTCGGCATAGCGCCTGCCCGCTGCCCGCTCCAGCAGCCAGCCGAGCAGGTCGGAATTGGGCGACACGTAATGGAAGACGGCGCCGTGCTCGCGCGCACCCTTCTTGAGGCTGAGGAGAAAGCCGCGCAGGTCGCCCGGCTTTGCCTGGCCACTAGCCGGCGGGTTCCACAGCATCGCCTCGCGGTAGCGTGCAAAGACACTCTCGGGGTCGAGATAGTTCTCATCGAACTCGACCGACACCGTCATGTCGAGCACGTGGCGGATCGAGGCATCGCCATAGGCGGAGCCTTTCGCCTCGGGGATGAGACGGGTGACCGGCCATTGCGGATCGAAGAGGCCCTCGCCGGCAAGAACGCCCGCCACTATGGCGGTGATCGACTTCGACACCGAAAAGACGATATGCGGCCGGCCGGCCACGAGATCGCCCGGATAGAGCTCGGTGAGCAGCCGGCCCTTCTTCATGACCGCCAGCCCGTCGGTAAACGTCTCGCCCAGCCAGTCGCCGAATTGGACGCTGCCGCCTTGCGGGCGGGAAATGGCAAGGCCGCCGAGATCGCGGCCTTCGCTAGCCATCGCCCCCCCGCCGCC
Source organism: uncultured Alphaproteobacteria bacterium (assembly GCA_963770075.1). Taxonomy (GTDB): domain Bacteria; phylum Pseudomonadota; class Alphaproteobacteria; order Rhizobiales; family Aestuariivirgaceae; genus CAVVDT01. The sequence goes on along the minus strand of CAVYOQ010000045.1, from coordinate 15,707 downwards.
GCCGATCGCTGCGGTGGGGACAAGCTCGCGCACCCGCGAAAAGGTCCAGCGGTTGAAGGGCGGCAGGCGCCAGTTGGCGAGCGTCACCTGCTGGTCGGCGGGCGGTGGAGCCCCTTGCATCAATCCTGACAACTCATCGCTCATGCCCTGCCTCCATCATGTTCGCGGGGGCTTGTAGCTGAACCCGCCGGTCTGCCGCAACGCCTCGCCCACCCCCATGGCGGCAGCCACCGCCACGTTGAGGGAACGCAGCCCCGCGCGCATGGGAATCACGAGGCGATGATCGGCCCGCTCTGCAACTGCATCGGGCACGCCGGCGCTCTCGCGCCCGAACATCAGCACGTCACTATCGCCGAACTGGAACTCGGTATAGGCGATCCCGGCCCTGGTGGTGAACAGGATCAACCGCTGCCCGGCGATATGGTCTTGGAACTGCGAAAAACCCACCTCGCGCACCACCTCGGCCTGATCGAGATAATCCATACCGGCGCGCCGGAAGGCCGCCTCGGACCACAGGAATCCGGCCGGCTCGATGATTCGCACCCGCACGCCGAGACAGGCCGCAAGTCGCAGAATTGTGGCCGTGTTGGGGGCGATATCGGGCTGGTAAAGGGCGATTTCGATCATGGCGATGGGACTTCTTGCGGCTCAGGCACCGCCCGCCCCTTCTACGACCTTGAGCGAGAGACGAAAATAACCTTGCCAAGTGCGACACTTCATGGCTGGACTTTCAGGCCTTGCGATGCCAAAACACCGCCCGGAAATTGCCGGAAGGGGGCCCGGATTCCATCTCCAGGCACCGGCAGGCTTCGATGAGCAACCGTTGGGGAAACCAAAAATCGTGTCGACAATTGATACTGCGGAAGGCAACAGGCGGGACTTTCTCTATATCGCCACTGGTGCCGTGGGCGGCGTCGGCGCCGTCCTCTCAGTCTGGCCCTTCGTTCACCAGATGAACCCGGACGCCTCGGTGCTGGCGCTGGCCTCCATCGAGGTGGACCTGGAAAAGGTCGCCGAAGGCCAGTCGATCACCATCAAGTGGCGCGGCAACCCGGTCTTCGTGCGCCATCGCACGGCCAAGGAGATCGAGGAAGCCAAGTCAACGCCGCTTTCCGATCTCAAGGACCCGGTCGCACGCAACGCCAATCTCGCCGACAACGCACCCGCAACCGACGAGAACCGCGTCATCGGCGGCAAGGAACAATACCTGATCCAGCTCGGCGTATGCACCCATCTTGGCTGCGTGCCGCTGGGCGAGGCTGGCAAGTACGGCGGCTGGTTCTGCCCCTGCCACGGATCGGTCTACGATACCGCCGGGCGCATCCGCCAGGGACCGGCACCGGAGAACCTGCATATTCCCAAGTACAAGTACCTCTCCGACACGCGCGTCCAGATCGGCTGATTGAGCGACAGGGGACTTTCAGAACATGAGCGGACATTCCTCGTACGAATTCAAGAATCCTGTCGTTCGCTGGCTGGATTCGCGCTTGCCCATCGTGAGTGTGGCGCGCGCCCAGGGGATGGACTTTCCCACCCCGAAGAACCTCAACTACTGGTGGACCTTCGGCGGCATACTGGCGGTGATGCTGGTGATCCAGATCCTCACCGGCATCGTGCTGGTGATGCATTTCACGCCCGAGGCCTCGATGGCCTTCAACTCCACCGAGCACATCATGCGCGATGTGAACTACGGCTGGCTGTTGCGCTACATGCACGCCAACGGCGGGTCGATGTTCTTCCTCGCGGTCTATATCCACATCTTCCGCGGCATTTATTACGGCTCGCACAAGGCGCCGCGCGAGGTCTTGTGGATGCTCGGCGTCATCATCCTTCTGGTGATGATGGCAACTGCCTTCATGGGCTATGTGCTGCCGTGGGGCCAGATGAGCTTCTGGGCCGCCAAGGTGATCACCAACCTGTTCTCGGCCATCCCCTTCTTCGGCGAGACCATCGTCACCTGGCTGTGGGGCGGCTTCTCGGTGGGCAACCCCACCCTGCAGCGCTTCTTCGCTCTGCACTACCTCCTGCCCTTCGTGCTGGCGGCCTTGGTGTTCCTGCACATCTGGGCACTGCACGTGCCGGGCAACAACAATCCCACCGGGGTCGAGGTGAAGTCGGGCCAGGACACGGTGCCGTTCCATCCCTACTACACCATGAAGGACCTGTTCGCGATCGTCGCCTTCCTCATGGTCTATGCGGTGCTGGTGTTCTTCCTGCCCAACCTGTTCGGCGAGGCCATCAACTACGTGCCCGCCAACCCGCTGCAGACGCCGACCCACATCGTGCCGGAATGGTATTTCCTGCCCTATTACGCCATCTTGCGCTCGATCCCCAACAAGCTCTTGGGCGTCATCGCCATGTTCGGCTCGATCCTCTTGTTGTTCGTGCTGCCATGGCTTGACACCTCCAAGGTGCGTTCGGGGACCTACCGGCCGATCTTCCGCCAGTTCTTCTGGCTGCTGGTGATCGATGCCATCATCCTCGGCATCGTCGGCGCCAACCCGCCGGAAGGCGCCTGGATCATCGTCGGGCGCATCGCCACGTTCTGGTACTTCTTCACCTTCCTCATCGTCTTCCCCGTGATCGGCCTTTTGGAAACGCCACGACCGTTGCCATCATCGATATCCGACGCGGTCCTGAGCAAGAAGAAGACGCCCGAAGCAGCCAGCGCGCCAGCCGAGTGAAGCCAGGGACAGCGAGAAACACCATGAAACTGACCATCAAGATCCTCACTGGTCTCGCCCTCGCCGCCCTGGCGGCGGCCCCTGCACTGGCGGCCGAAGGCGAAATATTGCCGGCCAAGGCGATCAGCTATTCCTTCGACGGCCCGTTCGGCGTCTTCGACCGGGCCCAGTTGCAGCGCGGCTATCAGGTCTACAAGGAAGTCTGCTCCAACTGCCATTCCATGCGCTTCGTGAAGTTCCGCAATCTGAGCGAGGCGGGCGGACCGGAGTTCACCCCCGCCGAGGTCAAGGCCATCGCCGCCGGCTTCGAGGTGACCGACGGCCCCAATGCCGACGGCGACATGTTCCAGCGGCCCGGCCTGCCGTCCGACACCTTGCCCGCGCCCTTTCCCAACGAGCAGGCCGCGCGGGCTGCCTTCGGAGGCGCCCATCCGCCGGACCTGTCGCTGATCACCAAGTCGCGCGCCGGCTGGGAGGGCAAGCTAACCAGCCTCTACCTGACCAAGATGTTCTTCGGCTCGGGCGGTCCGCAATATGTCTATTCCGTCCTCACCGGCTACAAGGACGCGCCCGCTGGCGAAAAGGGCCCTGAGGGCAAGCACTACGACCCCTATTTCACGGCCGGCCCGTGGATCGCCATGCCGCCGCCGCTCTCGGACGACCTCGTGACCTATGGCGACGGTACCAAGGCGACCGTCGACCAGATGGCGCGCGACGTTTCGGCCTTCCTCGCCTGGACGGCCGAACCCAAGATGGAAGCGCGCAAGCGCATGGGTTTCGAGGTGCTGATCTACATGGCGGTGCTGACCGTGCTGCTCTATCTGGTCAAGAAGGCGATCTGGTCGAAAATCGATCACTGAGGCTTTTGCGGCGCTGATTGCATTCAAGGCCCGGACCGGTATTGTCCGGGCCTTGGCATTTGCGAAGGGAACGGAACCATGGCCAAGGCGGTGCTTGGCATCATCGGCGGCTCCGGCCTCTACGACCTCGACATGGACGAGGCGCGCTGGCAGCGCATCGACAGCCCGTGGGGCGAACCTTCCGACGAAGTGCGCATGGGCAAGATCGCCGGCCTCGACGTGATGTTCCTGCCGCGCCACGGCCGCGGCCATCGCCTGTCGCCCACCGATATCGACTACCGCGCCAATATCGATTGCCTAAAGAGGGCAGGCGTCACCGACCTGGTGTCGCTGTCGGCCTGCGGCTCGTTCCGCGAGCACCTGCCGCCCGGCACCTTCTGCGTGGTCGACCAGTTCATCGACCGCACCTTTGCGCGCGCCAAGAGTTTTTTCGGGGCGGGGTGCGTGGCGCATGTCTCCATGGCCGAGCCGGTGAGCCCCGGCCTTGCCGACAGGGCCGGGGCAGCCCTTGCCGCCGAAGGGGTGAAGCATCATCGCGGCGGCACCTATCTGGTGATGGAAGGCCCGCAGTTCTCCACCCTGGCCGAAAGCCATCTCTACCGCGCGTGGGGCTGCGATGTCATCGGCATGACAAACATGCCCGAAGCCAAGCTCGCCCGCGAGGCCGAGATCTGCTATGCAACCGTCGCCATGGTGACCGACTTCGACAGCTGGCATTCCGAGCACGGCAGCGTCGACATCACCTCCATCCTCAAGGTCATGCAGGCCAACACCGAAAACGCCCGGCGCTTCGTTGCCCGCCTGGCGCAAGAGTTCCCCCGCGAGCATGTGCCCTGCCCCATCGGCTCCGACACAGCGCTCGAGCACGCCATCATCACCGCGCCCGAAAAACGCGAGGCAGCACTTCTTGCAAAGCTCGATGCTGTCGCGGGCCGCGTCCTCCATCGCAAAGGCTGACCCCCATGGACCTGCGCAACGGTTTCGACATCAAGCGCTATATCCGCACCATCGCGGACTATCCCAAGCCCGGCATCATGTTCCGCGACATCACCACCCTGCTCGCCGACATGCACGGATTTCGGGCCGCGGTGGACGAGCTGATGTGGCCGTTCCTGAAAGGTGAGATCGACTTCGTCGCCGGCATCGAGGCGCGCGGCTTCATCCTCGGCGGCGCGGTGGCGCACGAGCTGGGCCGCGGCTTCGTGCCCATCCGCAAGAAGGGCAAGCTGCCCGCCAAGGTGATCGGCCAGGACTATTCGCTCGAATACGGCGTCGACACCATCGAGATCCATGCCGATGCCATCGGCCCGGGCGACCGGGTTCTGCTGATTGACGATCTGATCGCCACCGGCGGCACCGCCAATGCCGCCATCGATCTCATCCGCAAGTCGGGCGGCGAGGTGGTGGCGGCCGCCTTCGTCATCGACCTCCCCGACCTCGGCGGCAGCGCCCGCCTGCGCGCCAAGGGCGTCAAGCTCCACACTTTGGTGGCGTTCGAGGGCGATTAGCCCCTGCCGCCAGCACCACGGTGTCATCCTCGGGCTCGACCCGATGACCCAGAAGCCCACGACCAGGCGTCAGCGCCTAGCCCTGGGCCGGGACTCAGGGCCAACGATAATGCGAAGAGCATTATTGCGCTGCCTTGCTCGCGATCATGCCGGCAGCGGCAACGGAATTTGCCCGTCTGCGTGGGCAACGCCCGTGGTAGACTTCATGCCCATGAAGCGTCGCCTCGCTGCCATTGTCGATGCCGACGTGGTCGGCTATTCGCGCCTCATGGGCGCCGATGAGGCCGGCACGCTTGCCACCATCAACGCCAATCGCCGCGAGTTGATCGAGCCCAAGGCGCGCCAGTACGGCGGCAGGACCGTCAAGCTGATGGGCGACGGCGTTCTCCTGGAATTCCCCAGCGCGGTCGATGCCCTGGCCTTCGCGGTCGAGGTGCAGTGCGCCATGCGCCTGCGCAACGCCGACAGTCCCGAGGCCCGCCGCATCATCTACCGCATCGGCATCAACGTCGGCGACATCATGATCGAAGGCGACGACATCTTCGGTGACGGCGTCAATATCGCCGCTCGCCTGCAGGGCCTCGCCCAGCCCGCCGGCATATGCGTGTCGGCCAGCGTGCACGATCAGGTCAAGGGCAAGCTCGACCTCGGCTTCGGCGCGCGCGAGGAGCGCAAGGTCAAGAACATCGGCGAACCGGTGACGGTCTATCACCTGGTGCTCGACGACAGGGCCGAAAGGCTCGTGTCGGCGGTTGAGCAGGAGCCTGGAAAGCGCCGCCGCTGGCCGCTCGCGGTCGCCGTGGCAGCGTTGTGCATCCTGGTCGCGGGCAGCATGGCCTGGTGGCAGTTGGGGGGATGGCGCGGGCGCGCACCCGAAGCGCTGCCGATGGCGGCGCTTGCCTTGCCGGACAAGCCGTCGATCGTCGTCTTGCCCTTTGCCAACCTGACCGACGACAAGGCGCAGGACTATTTCTCCGATGGGCTGACCGATGATCTCATCACCGATCTGTCGCGCGTCTCCGGCCTCTTCGTCATCGCCGGCAATTCCTCGTTCCGCTTCAGAAGCCAGGCCAGGGACAGTCGCCAGATCGCCCGCGAACTCGGGGTGCGCTACGTGCTCGAAGGCAGCGTGCGCCGCTCGGGCGAGGCGGTGCGCATCAACGCCGAGCTTGTCGATACCTCAACCGGCGGCAATCTGTGGGCCAACCGCTATGACGGTGCCCTGACGGACGTCTTCACCCTGCAGGACGAGGTGACAAGGCAGATCGTCTCCGCGCTCGCCATCACCCTGACCCCCAACGAGAAGGTCGCGCTCGACCACGCCCCCAAGGTCGATACCGCCGCCTACGACCTGCTGCTGCAAGCCAACGCCAGCGCCAGGGCGCTGCTGCCGCAGTCGAACGCCGAGGCGCGGCGCCTCTATGAGAAATCCCTTGCCCTCGACCCCGCCTTCGGCAGGGCCCACGCGGGGCTTGCCCTCACCTACGCCATCGACCTGACCTTCGGCTGGGCCGGCAACGACAAGGAGGCCGAGCGGCTGGCCGAGTTGCACGCCGCGCAGGCGCTGGAGATCGATCCCTACGAAACCCAGGTGCACTGGGCTCTGGCCATGCTGCGCGCGGCGCAAAGGCGCGTTCCCGACGCCATTGCCGAGGCGCGCCAGGTGATCACGCTCGATTCCAACTTCGCCGACGCGCATGCCTTGCTGGGGCTGTTTCTGGCTTTTTCCGGCAAGCCCGACAAGGCGCTTCAGGAGATCCAGACGGCCATGCGGCTCAATCCGCAACACGGCTTCGTCTACGACTGGGTGCTCGCCAACATCTATTTCGTGCTGCAGCGCGACGACGAGGCCACCGCCATGCTCGACAAGGTGCTGGCGCGCAATCCGGCCTTCCTGCAGGCGCGGCTGCTGCTCGGCGCCATCGACAGCCTTACCGGACGCAGCTCGGATGCCGACTGGCAGGTTGCCGAGATCCTCACCGCCAACCCTGATTTTTCCGTCACCGAGGAAGCCAAACACATCCGCTTCCAGCGCCCGCAGGACCGCGACCGCTATATCGACGGCCTGCGCAAGTCGGGCCTGCCGCAATAGGGCGCGCCGCGCCTGGGAACCGCCCCAAGCGCTCAATCGAACAGGCTGGAGACCGATTCTTCCTTCGAGGTGCGGCCCACCGCTTCGCCTATCAGAGGGGCGATGGAGAGGACGCGGATGTTGCGCGACACGCGCACCGCCTCGGTCGCCTGGATCGAATCGGTGATGACGAGTTCTTTCAGCCGCGAAGACGTGATCCTGGCCACCGCGCCGCCTGACAGCACGCCGTGGGTGATATAGGCTGAAACTTCGGTGGCGCCCTTTCCCAGCAGCGCATCGGCGGCATTGCACAAGGTGCCGCCCGAATCGACGATATCGTCGACCAGGATGCAGCTCATACCTTCGATGTCGCCGATGATGTTCATCACCTCGGACTCACCCGCCCGCTCGCGCCGCTTGTCAACGATGGCCAGCGGAACCCCCAAGCGCTTGGCGAAGGCCCGCGCCCGCACCACGCCGCCCACATCGGGCGAAACCACCATCAGGTGGTTTTCCTTGTAGTTGTCCTGGATGTCGCGGACCATCACCGGAGCAGCAAACAGGTTGTCGGTGGGGATGTCGAAAAAGCCCTGGATCTGGCCGGCATGCAGATCGAGGGTAAGCACCCGGTCAGCGCCGGCGCGGGTGATGAGGTTGGCCACCAGCTTGGCCGAGATGGGGGTGCGGGGGCCGGGTTTGCGGTCCTGGCGGGCATAGCCGAAATAGGGCAGCACCGCCGTGATGCGCCGCGCCGAAGCGCGCCTCACGGCATCGATGATGATGAGCAGCTCCATCAGGTGGTCGTTGGCCGGAAACGAGGTCGACTGCACCACGAAGATATCTTCGCCGCGCACGTTCTCCTGCACCTCGACGAACACCTCCATGTCGGCAAAGCGCCTGACCATGCATTTGGTCAGCGGCACATTGAGATAAGCCGCGATAGCCTCGGCCAGCGGGCGGTTGGAATTGCCGGCGACTAGCTTCATCGAGCGCCCCTGATCGTCGTCATTGCCCTTAAACGGCGGTAGCCCCCACCCGCGCCGTCCCCGTTTGCGACAAGGGTATTACAGTCTAAGGCGCCCGTTGCCAACAACGACATGAGTTATCAAGTGCGCGGTGATGCCGCGCCCGTCCTCACAGGGCCTGCGCCTTCTTGACCACGGCGAAGATGCCTTGCGAGGCCGCCTGGGCGGCAAGGTCCGCCGTCTGCCCCCAGCCCTTGTCGAGCGAGCCGGCTGGCACCTGGTTGGCCTGCGCCACGGTGCCGAGCACCTTGCCGTCGGGCATGGCGACGATCCAGTTGAGCGTCACTTTCTGCGAGCGGCTGGCAGGCGCCCCGAGGGAAACCTCGCCGTGAACGGTGAGAGCGTCCTTGCGCGCCCTGGTGAGCACCGGCCAACCCGCCGCCGCCAGCGTCCGGCGCATGGCCGCAAGCAGCTCGCTGTTGCCCTTGCCCGGAGATCCGCTGACGCGGGTGACGGCGACGGCGCGGATCTGCCCGGCCGCAGGCACCGTAGAAGCCTCGACGGGCACCTTTGCCGATGCCGCAGGCGCTTCTTGCTGAGGCGTCGGCGACGGTGGCGGCGGTGAGGTCGAATTGTCGAGGGAAGCCGTATTGACCGGCGCGGATTTGCCCATGGCGGCCATGATGGCGGCGGCGTTGGGCCCGTAGAGCGTTTCGTAGTCGACATCCTTTTCGGCGTCCGGCCCCGCCATCGCCAGCGTGTTGGAGGGCGGCGGCAGGCCGGCGGCCTGGGTGGCGTAGCCGAGCTGCGACAGTCGGCTCGACAGGTTCTCCGCCGTGAAGGCGGCAATGCGCCGCATCAGGTCCGGATCGACGCCTTGCCAGGGATCGCCCGTCATCGCCCGGCCCGTCTCCTGTGCCTGGATGGTATGGATGACTTGCCCCTTCTGGTTGTTCAGCACCCAGCGATAGGCGACCACCACCCCGGTCGGGCCAGGGATCGCCTGAAAGTCGCCACTCATGAGGAAATTGCCGGCGATGTGGCCCTTGACGATAGCGATGTCGCGCTTGCCCGCCGAAGCCGCCAGCGACTGGAACAGGATCTCCGCCTTGTCGGGCGGCAAGCCGTTCATGGCGGTGATCGATATGGGCGGCGGCGTTTTGCCAGCCGGCGACAACAGCGAACCGCGCGACTTCGAAAACGGCTGGTTGGACCCGGCGCAGGCGGTGAGCATGACGGCAAGCACAATGAGAACAGCAAGGCTCGCCAGGGCGCGCAGTCGCGCGGGGCCGCTCCCGGCCGGCACCTGACATCCACTTGCGTACATCAACTCACCGCGCATCGTTTGCGCCCCCAAGCGATCATCTCACGATGAGATTAAGCGGATATTTCGACAACGGTTCGGCCCCCTTGGCGCCAATGATGGAGGTGCGGCCCAGGGTCATGGCGCACCCGCTATCGGAATCCATGAGAATCATGTGCGCGAACATCACCATGTTGCGTTTCAGAACAAACGGGTTGCCACGGTAGAACATGGGCGAATCCATCCAGCTCGGGGTGAATTTCGCGCCCAGCGAATAGCCGCAGGCATTGAGCATGTGCGGGGCCATTCCATGCGCTTGCATCACCCTTGCATGAGCATCGAACACATCGCCCGCCGTGCGTCCGGGCTTCATTGCCGCCTCGCAAGCCGATAGCGCCTCGGCCGCGGCCGCGTGCAAGGCGATATGGCGCTTCTTCGGTGTCCCGATGATGAGGGTTCGCATGAAGGCGGCGTGATAATGACGATAGACGCCGGCGAATTCGAGCGTGAGCTCGTCGCGCTTCGACAGCTTGCGACGGCCCGCCTTGTAGCGGCACAAAAGCGCATCGCGCCCCGAACCGATGATGAATTCGTTGGCCGGGTAATCACCGCCGCCGGAAAAGATTGCCGCATGCTGGGCAGCGAGAATGTCGCCCTCGTCGGCGCCGGCGCGGGTCGCCTCGATACCGGCCTTGAGGGCGAGGTCGCCGAGCCTTGCCGCCTTGCGCACATAGGCAAGCTCGGCCGGCGATTTGAACGCGCGCAGGGCGTTGACCAGGTCGGAAGCGTCCTCGAGCCGGGCAAAGCCCTTGAGTGCCGCCTCCACCCGCTTGCCGTTGAAATGGGTGAGGCCATAGGAGTTGGTCTCGATGCCGAGCACCTTGCCGCTGGCGCCGAGGCTTTCCAGCATGTCGCGCAACTGCACCGCCGGATCGGCGCCCGCCTCATCAGTCCAGATGCGGATGTCATCCAGCGTCGAGGTGTGCTGCGCCTGTCTCAGATCGGCCGAACGGGTGAGCAGCGCCAGCTTGCCGTCGGTGCCGAGATAGAGGCACTGGAAGAAGCAGAAGCCAAAGCTGTCATAGCCGGTGAGGTAGTACATGGACTCCTGCTGGAACATCAAAAGACCGTCGAGGCCTGCCGCTTCCAGCTCGCGCCTCACCGCGCGTTGGCGGGCCTTGTATTCCTTGGCTTCGAAATGCAGCGCCATGCTCGTTCTCCCCTACTGCGCAATGGCAATGGCCGAGATCTGGCGGCCGTAGTCCGGCTCGCCCTCATGCGTGGTGCGTCGGTAGCTGAAGAACCGCGCCTCATCGCCATAGGTGCACAACGCCACATCCTCGACCGCCGCCAGCCCCGATTGTTCGAGCCCATCGCGCACATAGCCCGGCAGGTCGAACATGAAATGATCGGCACGTTTCGATGCCCGGAAATAGCGCGCATGGCCGACATTGGCGGCAATGAACCGGGCCTGGAACTCCGGCCCAACCTCGTAATTGGCCTGTGAGATGGTGGGCCCGATGGCCGCCACGATGCGCTCGCGCGCCGCGCCCAGCCTTTCCATCGCTTCCAGCGTGGCGGCGATCACGCCGGCGAGCGCCCCCTTCCAGCCCGCATGCGCCACCCCGATCACCGGCTTTGCGCGATCGGCGAACAGCACCGGCGTGCAATCGGCCGTCAGCGCCCCCAGCGCGATGCCGGGAACAGTCGTCACCATGGCATCGGCCTTGGGCGGGTGGAGCACGTCCCAAGGTTCCAGCGCCACATGCACATCGGCACTGTGCCATTGCCACACCGTCATCAACCGGTCCCGCGCCACCCCCAACCGTTCGGCCACAATGGCCCGGTTTCCGGCCACCGCGTCGGGATTGTCGCTGGAACCAAAACCGCAATTGAGCGAGGCATAGATGCCGCGCGAATGCCCGCCCTCGCGGGTGAAGAAGCTGTGGCTTACATGGCCAATCGCTTTGAGCGGCTCCGACTTAATCATTGCGGTTCTCGCTGGAACGGGTGCGGGTCGGGCAGATCGGCATGGCTGGCGGCGATGACCTTGAACAGCTGGCCCATGCCGACGCCCGCCGCCAGCCGCTGCGCGGCGCGCGAGATGATGATGCGCTGGCGCTGGTCAGCCCGCCGCTTCAATGCTTCTTCGCGTTCCCGCAAGCCCATGCCCATGAGGAACTCGCCCTGCGTGACGGGACCATGAACCTTCACCCCGCCACGTTCAAGGGCATGGCCCAGCGCGGCGAAGTCCACGTGCGACGTCAGGTCGGCCTCGCCGGGAAAGGCCAGCACATCGACCGAGCGATGCTTGCGCACTGCCTGCAGGGTATCGCCGCTCCCTGAGGCCATATGGCCATAATCGATGATGAGGGCTGCCCCTTTTTCGCCGGCAAGACGCGCTCCGATCGCTTCCGCCACCGCCTCGCGCGCCGGCGATACCTCGACGATGGCGCCCTCCGGGGCTTGCTGCGCCCATTGCGGCATGGCCCCGGGCGACACCTCGTCGCTGCCCAGCCCGAAGACCAACTCACCGGCCCCATCGAGCCCCACCACGCGCTCGCGAAAATGTGTGCCCGTCCGCACGAACTGCCGCAGCGGCAGGGCATCGAAGAACTCGTTGGCGACAACCACCAGCGGCCCCGTCGGCACATCCTCGAAGGCATCGTGCCAGCGCGCCTTGATACCGGCGGCGGTCAACGTCTTCTCCTGCACCGTCTTGAGGGCCGGGCTCACCTCCACCAGATGGATGCTCAGGGCATCGGCGAGCCCCGGCATGACCTTGGCGGCGCGCACCAGGTCGGCCATCAGCGTGCCGCGGCCGGGCCCGAGTTCGACCAGGTTGATGACGCCCGGCATGTCCATGATCTGCCAGGCCGCCGCACACCATATGCCGACGAGTTCACCAAAGATCTGCGAGACCTCCGGCGCGGTGATGAAATCGCCGCCACGCCCGAAGGGATCGCGCCCCATGTAATAGCCGTGGCGCGGATGGGTGAGGCACAAGGTCATGAAGCGGTCGATGCCCATCGGCCCGTCGGCCGCGATCTGCCGCTTCAATTCGCCCTTGAGCGCCGTCATGAAAGCCGCCTCGCCCTGACGAGGAGCCAGATGCCGATCCCCAGGAGCGGCAGCGACAGCAGCATGCCCATGGTCAACCCGCCCTCCAGATAGCCGATCTGCACGTCCGGCTGGCGGAAGAATTCGGCCACGATGCGGGCGAGCGCATAACCGATGGCGAACACCGCCGAGACCAGCCCCGGCTTGCTGAGCGCCTTGTAGCGGTGGGTGGCGATCCTGAGGGCAATGAACAGCACCACGCCTTCCAGTGCCGCCTCGTAGAGCTGGCTGGGATGACGCGGCACATCGCCGCCTAAGGGAAACACCATGGCCCAGGGCACATCGCTCGGCCGGCCCCACAGCTCGCCATTGATGAAGTTGGCGATGCGCCCCAGCATCAGCCCGACGGGAACGCCGGGCGCCGCCAGGTCGAGCAGCCGGTCCAGCCCCACCCCGCGCCAGCGCCCGTAGAGGTAAAGCGCCACCGCCACACCCAGAAAGCCGCCATGGAACGACATGCCGCCCGACCACACTTTGAAGATATCGAGCGGATGGGCGAGATAGTGCGGCAGGTTGTAGAACAGCACATAGCCGATGCGCCCACCGAGAACCACGCCGAGGGTCGCCCACAGCAACAGGTCGTCCACCTCCTGCGGCGCCAGCGTGGGCGCCTTGCCGGCCCACAGGGCGGGCGTCGACACCAGCCGCTTGGCATACCACACCGCGAAGATGAGCCCGGCCATGTAGGCGAGCGCATACCAGCGCACCGCCAGCGGCCCCAGATGGATGGCGATGGGGTCGATGGCGGGAAACGGTATGGTGAGGAGGATCGGCATGAGCGCCGGCGAAAGTGGCGGGGCAAAGCCTCAGCGTCAATGGGTAAAGAGGCCTCAGCGGCGATGTGCACCCAACATGAACGTCAGTTAAACGGCTGGCTCAGATCGCGTTCAGCTTGCCTCGTCTATAACCGGTGCCATCAACGGTGATCGGCTCCCGCCGCCACCGAACAAACTGGAGGAGATGAACCCATGATCCGCAAGACCCTCATTGGCCTCGCCGCCGCTTGTGTCGTCACCGTCGCTGTCGCGTCCAGTGCTTCGGCCGGCGTCCGGGTCTACTTCGGTACCCCTTATTTCGGCGGCTACTACAACCACTACTACGCTCCCTGCCACAAGGTGGTGGTCGGCTGGAAGACCAGATGGAACGGCTGGCGCTGGGTCCAGGTGCCACGCATGCGCCGCGTCTGCGCCTACTACTGATCCCGATACCCCGCTTGAGGGCGCGCGCGCCGGAGACCCCAAGGCGCCCCCCTCCCCCGCGCCCCGGCGCATGCCCTCAGGCTCTACGCAACCGGTCCGGCCCCCTCCGGGCCGGTTCGCTTTTTTTGGGCGCTTCACACCATGGCCGGCCACGTGCCACATTCACAGTCCATGGCCACGACCTGCGACTACCTCATCATCGGCGGCGGTGCCGCGGGCTGTCTCCTGGCGCGCCGCCTGGCCGATGCCACCGACGCCCATGTCCTCCTCATCGAGGCGGGAAGATCGGACGAGAACGATGCCGCCGCCTGCGACCTGTCGCGCCTGGACGAGCAGGATGAGAGCTATGACTGGGGTTTGAAGGCCCTGCCTTTCCCTGGTGCGCCCCACCTCATCGCCTATGATCGCGCCAGGATGCTCGGCGGCTGCGCCAATCACAATGACTGCGCCTTCATCGAGCCGCCCGCCAGCGATCTGGAAGCCTGGGAGGCCTTGGGCGCGAAAGGCTGGGGTCCGGCCGCCATGGCCCCTTTGCTCCAGCGCATCCGCTCGACCCTCAACATCGAGGAAGCACCGCCCGGCAATGCCCTGAGCCGCGCCTTCATCGATGCCGGTTGCGCGCTCGGCCTGGCGCAAATCAATTTCCGCCGCGCCGTGCGCCCGGGCAGCGGCTGGTTCCCGCTCAACGTCAAGGGTTCCTTGCGCCAATCGTCCTCCATCGCCTGCCTGCATCCGCTGTCGAGCCTGCCGAAAAATCTGCAGGTATGGACCGAGACCTTTGCCGAGCACCTGACGCTGCAAGGCACCCGCGTCACCGGCGCAGCAACCACGCGCGGCAAGATCGAGGCCCGGCGCGAGGTGATTCTCACCGCCGGCAGCATTATGAGCCCGCATCTGATGATGCTTTCAGGCCTGGGGCCCGCCGCCGATCTGCAGCGCCATGGCATCGCCGTTGCCGCCGACCTTCCCGGCGTCGGGGCAAATCTCATGGATCATGTGGCCGCCTCGCTCGCCTACGAGCTCACTGAACCGGTCCCCGCCTGGCGCCTGACGCCGTGCGAGGCAACCCTTCTGCTCAAGGTCGATGCCGAGGCCCCCGCCCCCGATGTGCTCTATCATTTCGTCCTCACCCTGCGGGAAAAGCACGCCGGGCGCACCTTCTATGAGGGGGTGGAGAACGGCGTGAAGATATCGCCCAACGTGGCGCGGGCGAAAAGCCGCGGCCGCCTGGCGCTGGTCTCGCCCGATCCGCGCGTGCCGCCAGAGATCGATCTTTGCTACTTCACCGACCCTGAAGGCTACGATCGGCGCATCCTCATCGCCGGCCTCAGATTCGGCCGGCGCCTCGCCGCCACGCCGGCGCTGGCGCCATGGATTGCCCGCGAGGTGGTCCCCGGTCCCGACGCCACAAGTGACGATGAGCTTTTCGCCTTTGCCCGCGAGGCCGCCGAGACGGTCTATCACCCTTGCGGCACCTGCCGCATGGGCGAGGCGGGCGATCCGCTTGCCGTCGCCACGCCAGATCTCAAGGTGAAGGGCATCGCCGGCCTCAGGGTGGCCGATGCCTCGGTGTTTCCCGCGCTCGTCACCGTCAACATCTGCAACACGGTAATGATGGTGGCGGAAAAGGCCGCCGACCTGATCGCCTCCGAAGCCTGATCCCAGTCGACAAATCCGCCGTACACGCTATCTTCGGGTACGAGAATTGAATTGCCGGGAGTACCGGCCGCGAGCCAATATGAGGAGGCCCCTATGCAGGGTTTCAGCCGTTTTTTTGCCGTCGTTGCAATGCTCTTTGCCCTGTTGCTGGTGCCGCCGCTTATGCCGGCAACAACGAATCGACGGGCGATGCCATCAAGGCATTCATCACCAGCGGCCAGACCGACCTCGGCAACCAGAGCGATGCAAAGCTGTTCCAGATCTTCACTTTCTATCAGGATCGCAGCTTCAAGCCCATCTGGACTCGCGACAACGGCGTCAAGACCAAGGCCAAGATC
>CAVYOQ010000044.1:0-30329 GCA_963770075.1 uncultured Alphaproteobacteria bacterium | reverse complement strand
TCGTCGCCGGCGAGGCCATACTTGGTGCCAACCTGTTCCGCGATCTCTTCGCCTCCATCCGCGACATCGTCGGCGGTCGGGCGGGTGCTTATGAGAAGGTGCTGGGTGACGCGCGCGAGACGGCGATTGCCGAAATGACCGACAAGGCGGCCCGGCTTGGTGCGAATGCTGTCATCGGCGTCGACATCGACTACGAGACGGTCGGCCACAATGGCTCGATGCTGATGACGACGGCAGCCGGAACCGCCGTCCTCATCGAATAGCCAGGCCCTGCCTACACCGCCAGCTCGGCAAGCTGGGTGGCGGCGATGCTGAGATGGGCAAGACCTGACGACTTGTCGCCAGCGAACTCGTCGATACTGGAGCGGATGCGCTTTACCGTGGTGCTGCGCTTGTCCGCCCAGGCCTGCCAGCCGCCCTTGCCCTTGGTGCTGCCCAGGAACACCGCAGAAACGATGGCGCGATGGGTTTGGAACAGCGTGTCGATGATGCGGTTGACGGCGATCCTTTCGACGAAGGTGGTGCCTTCGATGGCATTGGCGCCGATCACCAGCCGGTCGACGCCGAGATCGATGATCGATTCGAACAGCACCTGCGCCACATCGGCGATCGGCCGTCCCGTACGCGTGGCGACATAGATAATGTCAGGGGCCGCGTTGCAGGTAGCGCAACTGCGCCTGGCGCTCGGCCCCTTCAGCCGACATGCCCACATCGACGAGCTCGCGAGCGCGCTCACTCACCCGCTGGGCAGCGGCGGCCGGCAGCACCTGCTTCAGGCGCGTGCGCAACTCGGCGATACCATCGCGATAGCGCTTCACCTGCTTGTCCAGCGTCTCGGTCGCCGGCTCGTTGCGCAGGAACCAGATGGTGGCCCGGCGCAGAAGCGTCTGCACGTCGAGATAGAGCTCGATCTGCAACTTGCCTGAGATCACATTGTCCTGGGCATCGATGAGATCGTTGAGGGCGACGAAGTCGAAGGCATCGCGCGCGAGCACGAAAGCCCGGGCGATGGCGGTCGTATCGCGTCCGGTCTCCTCGGCCAGGCGCGAAACGAAGATCGGGCCCCCGCGATTGATCATGGAGTTGGAAAGCCGCGTAGCGATGATCTCGTGGCGCAGCTTGTGGCCCGAGATCTCGGTCGCGTACTTCTTCTGCATCTGGTCGGGGAAGTAGCGGGTGAGTTCGACCTCCAGGTAGGGATCGTCGGTAATGCCCGACTGCATCAGATGGTCGAACAAGTCGATCTTGGCGTAGGCCATAAGCACCGCCAGCTCGGGCCGCGTCAGGGCAAGGCCTTGCGCCTCGCGCTCGGCGAGCGTCTGGTCGTCGGGCAGGAACTCGATGCGCCGGTGCAGGAGACCACCGGCCTCGAGCGCGCGCATGAGCCGGGTGTTGTAGCCGAGCTCGGCCACCGCCGCGGCTTTCCGTCATGCTCAGGCACAGGGTCTGCTGGTAATTGTTGCGCAGCACGATCTCCGCCACCTCGTCGGTCATGGCGGCGAGCAGCTTGTTGCGGGCAGGCCGCTTGAGGCGGCCGGACGCCTCGGCGGCGCCCAGCGCGATCTTGAGGTTGACCTCGACGTCGGAAGAGTTGACCCCGGCCGAATTGTCGACGGCATCGTTGTTGATGCGTCCGCCCTTGAGCGCGAACTCGATGCGGCCGCGCTGGGTGACGCCGAGATTGGCGCCCTCCCCGACGACCTTGGCGCGCAGCTCCTTGGCGGTGATGCGCAAGGCATCGTTGGCGCGATCACCCACTTCCGGGTTGGTCTCGTTCGAGGCTCTGATATAGGTACCAATGCCGCCGAACCACAAAAGATCGATATCGGCCTTGAGCAGGGCGGTGATGATCTCCATCGGCGCGGCGGCGGAAGCGGTGATCCCGGTCAGCCTCTTGATCTCTGGCGTGAGGGTGATCGACTTGAGCTGGCGCGTGAAGATACCTCCGCCGGCCGAGATCAGCTTCTTGTCATAGTCCTGCCAGCTCGATCGCGGCAGCGCGAACAGGCGTTCGCGTTCGGCAAAGCCCTTCGCCGCATCGGGATCGGGATCGATGAAGATGTCGCGATGATCGAAGGCCGCCACGAGCCGTATGTGCTTCGACAAGAGCATGCCGTTGCCAAAAACATCGCCCGACATGTCGCCGACACCGATGACGGAGAAAGGTGTTCGACTGGATATCGATGTCCATCTCGCGGAAGTGGCGCTTGACCGCTTCCCAGCCGCCGCGCGCGGTGATGCCCATCTTCTTGTGGTCGTAGCCGGCCGAGCCACCCGAGGCGAAGGCATCGTCGAGCCAGAACCCATGTTCCAGCGACAGGCCGTTGGCGGTGTCGGAGAACGTGGCCGTGCCCTTGTCGGCGGCCACAACCAGATAGGGATCATCGCCGTCATGGCGCACCACGTCGCGCGGCGGGACGATCTCGTCACCCACCACATTGTCGGTGAGATCGAGCAGGGACGAGACGAACAGCTTGTAGACCCTTGTGCCCTCGGCAAAAATCTCCTCGCGGCTACCGCCGGGCGGCAGGCACTTCGGCACGAATCCGCCCTTGGCACCGACCGGCACGATGACGGCGTTCTTGACGTTCCCCGCCTTGGCGAGACCGAGCACCTCGGTGCGGAAATCCTCCGGCCGGTCGGACCAGCGCAGACCGCCGCGGGCGATCTTGCCACCGCGCAGATGCACGCCCTCCACGTCGGGGGCATAGACGAAAATCTCGGCAAACGGCCTCGGCTCCGGCAGTTCTTCGACCTCGGCGCTGTCGATCTTGAAGGCGATTGTGGCGCAAGTTCGCCCTGCGGGTCGGGCTGGAAGTAATTGGTACGGGTGATGGCACGCACGAGATTGAGCAGACGCCGCACGATGCGGTCTTCATCAAGGCTCGGCACCTCGGCAAGCGCATCGACGATGGCGCGCGAAATCTTGCGGGTGCCCGGCTTGCGCGCCTGCTTGTCGAGCGGTGAGCCCTTCTTGTCGGTGAGCGCCACATCGAAGCGATGATAGAACAGCTCGACGATCAGACGCGCGATGGCGCCATATCGGACAAGGGTGGAAGCGATATAGTAGGAGGAATAGGGAATGCCCGCCTGGCGCAGGCAGCGTGCCAGGCCTCTCAACAGCGCCACGTCACGCCAATCGAGACTTTCTCCCAGCACCAAGGCGTTAAATCGGTCATTCTCGGCGCACCCGGTCCACACGGCTAGGAAGCACTGTTCCAGCTTGTCGCGCTCGGCCGCTATGTCGAAGGCGCTGCCGTGACCGGTGGCCAGCATCACCTCGTGAATGAAGACGCATCTGCGCTCGCCGTCGACGAGAGGCGAGACGGTAAAGGTGTTCTCCTCGATGGCCTGCAATCCCATATTTTCGAGAATGGGCAAACGGCCTGAAAGCGGAATCGCATCGTCATAGTGATAAAGTTTCAGCCGGCACGTGTTGGCGCCATCGGCTTCGACGCGAGAGAACTCCACCGCTACGGCATCGCCCGCTTCCAGCCCCTCGATCTGGCGGATGTCCAGCAGCAAATCGCCGGGCGTAAAAGCGGACTGATAGGCGACGGAAAAGGCACCCCGGTAACGCTCGATGGTCGAGGCTGCCGCATCAGCCGCCACGGTGGTCGAGATGGCCTCGATGAGCCGGTCGTCCCAACTGCGCACGATCTCGACGATGTCGGCCTCGAGCGCTGCAATATCGGGCTCAGAGACCTTGCCCGGCCGTCGGTTGATGATGAAATGCACCCTGACCAGCGTGCCTTCTCCGAAGTACGGCGCGAACGACGCCACCTCGCCGCCGAAAGCTTCCGCCAGCTCTTCACCGACCTTCTGGCGCACGTCGGAGTGGAAGCGGTCGCGCGGAATGAAGACAAAGGCGGAGACGAAACGGTCAAAGCGGTCTCGGCGCACGAAGACGCGGGTGCGCGGCCGTTCCTCAAGCTGCAGGATCCCACGCGCCATATCGCCCAGACGCTCGGCCTCAATCTGGAACAGCTCATCACGCGGAAAATGCTCGAGTACATTGAGCAGCCCCTTGCCGGAATGACTGCTGGAGCTGAAGCCGCTCGATGCCAAGACGCTGGCGATCTTGCGGCGGATGAGCGGTATCTCACGCGGCGAACGGGTATAGGCGCTGGAGGTGAACAGGCCCACCAGGCGCAATTCGCCGCTCAGCTCGCCGGCGGCATCGAACTGCTTGATGCCGACATAGTCCATAGTCACCCGGCGGTGCACATTGGAGCGGGTATCGGCCTTGGTGATGATGAGGGGTGCCGGTTGCAGCAGAAAGGCCCGGATTTCCGGTGTCATCGATACCATGGTCTTGCCGCGGCGCAGGACATGGCTGTCGGGATTGCGCAAAATGCCGAGGCCGGTCTCATCGAGCGGCTTTAGTTCGCCCTTTTCGGCGCCGCCCACAAAACTGTATTCACGCACCCCAAGAAGGGTGAAATGATTGTCGCTCAGCCATTGCAGAAAGGCGGTCGCCTCGGTGAGCTCCTCCACCGGCACCGGGGGCGGAGCGCTTTGATAAGCAGCAATCGCCTGGCGCAGACGGGCGAGCATGGCGTGCCAGTCGAGCACCGCCATGCGCACATCGGCGAGGATCTCACCAATATCGTCCTCGATCGCGGCGCGCCGGCCTTCATCGAGCAGCCCTGCCACATGTACATGAATGAAGCTCTCGTGGATGAAGCCGTCACCGTCGCGGCGCTCAGGCCAGAATTCGGCCAGCGCCCCCGATGCCAGTCGCTTCACTGACAGAATGGGGTGCAGGACGAGGCGGATGTCACAGCCTCTCTCGGTCAAGAGCGTCAGGATCGAGTCGACCAGGAACGGCATGTCGTCGTTGAGGATTTCAACGACGGTGACGCCCATATCCGTCACTACGGCGTGGATCTTGGGCCGGCCGGGCTTGCGCTCTTTGAGAAATTCGACGCCGGCAGTAGCCAGTATCGCCAGCTCTTTGTCGCTATAGGCGGCGATGTCGTCGCGCACTGCCCCGGCGAAGAGCTGGGCCGCGAGGCTTCGGGCATCGGGCTTGACGTCCAGCAGTTCAAGAATGGCATCGAGCCGGGCAGAAGTCCGGATTAGCTTATCCATGATTGATTGTTCCCTGGCCTGATCAGGCCGACCGGCGCGAATGCCCGGTCAGAGATCTTGCGTTCACCTCCCGTCCAGCACCCGTGGGAGGCGCCGGCAGGCCTGCCATCATAGGATCAATTAAGGCTTCGCGCCAACCGCCATTAAAAAGCAGAGTTTCCCGCATTCCCTCGGGGAAATGCCGTTCAGAGGACGATGACTTTGGCGCCCAGACGGGTGCGGTTGTAGAGATCGATGATCTCTTCGTTGACGAGCCGGATGCAGCCTGACGACACCGCCTTGCCGATGGTCGAGGGATCGTTGGTGCCGTGAATGCGATAGAGCGTGTCACGGTTGCCCTCATAGAGGTAGAGGGCGCGGGCGCCGAGCGGGTTGTTAGGCCCACCGGGCATCACGTCGGGCAGGCGGCGGCCATACTGCCGGAGCTCGCGCACAATCATCTCGGCTGGCGGATGCCAGTCGGGCCACTCTTCCTTGTTGCCCACATGAGCAACCCCCGACCAGGTAAAACCCTGACGGCCGACGCCCACGCCGTACTGGATGACGTTGCTGGCATCGAGCACAAAGAATAGCCGGCGGCTGGCGGTATCGACGATGATGGTGCCGTGACGCTCGTTGGTGCGGTAGGTGATGGCGCGCTTGCCGGCATAGCTGCCATAATAGGAGGATGGTCCAGAGAACACCGAGGAGAAGTTGTAGCGTCTCGTGCTGCTGTCGGCGAAGGCGGTGCCCGAGAGAGCAACGCTCGAAGCAAGACTGGCGAGAAGTCGACGGCGGTTCATGGCAGGTCGTGACATGCTTGGCATACAATCGGCGTTGGCTGCGAACGGCGCTCAGTCTGCGTCAGAATTGATAAGACGAGGTTTACAAAACACACACCGGTTCGTCCCAAAGCAGCACCGGGCTGATCTTTCGGACCAGGCTCCTTTCTCAATGAGTTACCTTCATGGCGGCGGCCTGCGACAAAGGGAACGCCGGGCTGCAGGGCCCGGCGTCGATAGCCCAGTCCGAGTGCCTTGCGCCTATTTCGGGCGATTCTGACGATTGTCGATCAGATCGTTTACCACGGTGGGATCAGCTAGCGTCGAGGTATCACCGAGATTGGAGAACTCGTCCTCGGCGATCTTGCGCAGGATGCGCCGCATGATCTTGCCCGAGCGCGTCTTGGGCAGGCCGGGCGAGAACTGGATGAGGTCGGGCGAGGCAATGGCGCCGATGTCTTTTCTCACCCAATCGCGCAGTTCCTTCTTGAGGGCATCGTCACCCTTCACTCCCGCCATCAGGGTGACATAGCAATAGATGCCCTGGCCCTTGATATCGTGCGGATAGCCGACCACGGCGGCCTCCGACACCTTGGGATGGGCAACGAGCGAAGATTCGACCTCCGCTGTGCCCATGCGGTGGCCGGAGACGTTGATGACATCATCGACGCGCCCGGTGATCCAGTAATAGCCGTCCTTGTCGCGGCGGCAGCCGTCGCCGGTGAAGTACATACCCTTGTAGGCGGCGAAATAGGTATCAACGAAGCGCTCGTGGTCGCCATAGACGGTGCGCATCTGGCCGGGCCATGAATCGGTGATGACGAGATTGCCCTCGGCCTCGCCTTCGAGCAGCTTGCCCTCGGCATCGACCAGCGCCGGCTGAACGCCGAAGAAGGGCAGCGTCGCCGAGCCCGGCTTGAGGGCGGTGGCGCCGGGCAGCGGGGTGATGAGAATGCCGCCGGTCTCGGTCTGCCACCAGGTATCGACGATGGGGCAGCGGGTCTCGCCGACCACGTGGTAATACCACTCCCACGCCTCCGGATTGATCGGCTCGCCCACCGTGCCGAGCAGACGCAGGCTCGAGCGCGAAGCGCGCTTGACGGGTTCGTCGCCAGGCCCATCAGGGCGCGGATGGCCGTGGGCGCGGTGTAGAAGATGTTGACCTGGTGCTTGTCCACGACCTGCCAGAAGCGCGAGGCGTCCGGATAGTTGGGGACGCCTTCGAACATCAGGGTCTTGGCGCCGTTGGCAAGCGGCCCGTAGACGATATAGGTGTGGCCCGTCACCCAGCCGACATCGGCGGTGCACCAGTAGACGTCGCCGTCATGATAATCGAACACATACTGGTGGGTGATCGAGGCATAGACGAGATAGCCGCCGGTGGTGTGCAGTACGCCCTTGGGCTTGCCGGTCGAACCGGAGGTGTAGAGGATGAAGAGGGGGTCCTCGGCGTTCATCTCGGCCGGCGGACAATCCGGCTCCGCCTTGGCCATTTCCTCGTGGTACCAGAGGTCGCGTCCGGGGTTCCACTGTACCTCGCCACCGGTGCGCTTCACCACCAGCACCTTGACGGTGTCGCCGGCATCGATGCGCTCCAGCGCGGCATCGGTATTGGCCTTCAGGGGAAAACGCCGCCCGCCGCGCACGCCTTCATCGGCGGTAATGACGAAGTTGGACTTGCAGTCGTGAATGCGCCCGGCGAGCGAGTCGGGTGAAAAGCCGCCGAACACGATCGAATGCACAGCGCCGATGCGGGTGCAGGCAAGCATGGCATAGGCCGCCTCGGGGATCATCGGCATGTAGATGGTGACGCGGTCGCCCTTCTTGACGCCGTTGGCCAGGAGCACGTTTGCCAGCCGGCAGACATGGCCGTGAAGCTCGCGGTAGGTGATTTTCTTGTCGTCGTTTGGATCGTCGCCCTCCCAGATGATGGCGGTCTGGTCGCCGCGCTTTTCCAGATGGCGGTCGATGCAGTTGACGCTCACATTGAGGACGCCGTCTTCGAACCATTTGATCGAGATGTCGGGATAGGAGTAGCTGACTTTCTTGATCTTGGTCGGCGCCTTGAACCAGTCGAGGCGCTTGGCCTCCTTACCCCAGAATGTGTCCGGATCCATGACCGAGTCGGCATACATCTTCTTGTAGCCGTCATCGTCCACATAGGCACGCTTCTTCCACTCGGACGGAACTGCATGAACTTGAACTTCGGACATGGACCTGACACCTCCCCTCTGAACTTCTGCAACAGCACGTGATTGAACCGCGCCGGATTATGGGCATAGCACCTCGCCACGGCAATGCGTCGAGAGCTCCAACACCGGTGCGGTCCTCATCTTGCCTCAGGACCCGATGGCCCCCAGCATCGCACCCTGCACCAGCAGAACCCCCAGCCAGTGCCCGCCGTCGATCAGGGTGAGCGCCCAGCTCGCGCGTTGAAAGCGATGATCGACGAGCATCACCGTGGCAACGAATCCGACCCACAAGGAAACGGCTGCGATGAGCCCCGTCTTGATGTCGACGCTGCCCAGATGGCCGAGCAGCCCCGCCAACATCCACGCCATGACCAATTCGGCGATGAAGGTGAGAACGAGACTGCCTGCGGAGTGCTTGCCGCCGGGCAGAAACTCGTCGCGGCCCATGCCCAGCGCCGCCATCCAATGCTTGCCGAGCATCGCATACCAGGCAAAGCCAAAGGCAAAGCTGGTGATGGCGGCAACAAGGGCGGCAAGGTAGCTGATACCGGCAAAGGACAAGGGCTGGCTCCTTTCACCAGTCAACTTTGCGCCCGGCCAAGGGCCAGCGCAAGCATCGATGGGTGCGTCAGGCCTCAGGCCCTCAGCCGCCAGACGCAGGAACGCTTGATCTCGGCGTCCTCCAGATCGCGGGTGACCGGGACCTCGTAGACCGCCACCTCATCGAGCGCTTTCCTCGGCAGGTAGCTGCGTCCGGGGTCGCCGATGAGAACGGACGAGCCGGCTGCGGCCGCCACATGCAGCCAGGCGGTCAGCCGCTCGGCGACGCTGCGCTCGTAGAAGAGATCGCCGACCAGGATGGTGCGGCCGGCGGGGGCGGGCTTTTCAAGCAGATTCTCATCCGTCACCACGAGCTCTACCCCGTTGAGACGGGCATTTATGGCGATGGCGGTCGTGGCAAAGGAGTCAATATCGGCGGCAAGCACCCGGCGCGCGCCGGCGCGCGCCGCGGCGATCGCCACCAGCCCGGAGCCCGAGGCGAGATCGATCACGTCGCAACCGCGTACGACCTCGGGATTGTCCAACACATAGCGGGCAAGCGCTTGGCCGCCCGCCCAGGCGAAGGCCCAGAATGGCGGCGGCAGGCCGATGGCGCCCAGCTCTTCTTCCGTCTTCTCCCACAAGGGCACAGATTCCGACGCTAGATGCAGCCGCAGCTCGCTCACCAACGGCGGTGAGAGCACCTCGGTGTTGGCGCGGATGAACTGGGCAAGGTCACCCGCCGGCAGGCTCATTGCGAACGCGGCGCATCCGCGATCCCGCCCATACGGCAGACCTCGATCCATTCGTCCTCGCCCACAGGCTGCACCGACAGGCGTGAATTGTTGACCAGCACCATCTCGGTCAACTTCGGGTTGGCCTTGATGGCGTCCATGCTAACAACGCCCGGCAGGTCGCGCACCGCCTTGATGTCGACGCACTCCCAGCGCGGATCGTCGGTGGAAGGGTCGGGATGGGCAAGAGCGGAGACTTCAACTATGCCGACGATCTCCTTGCCGATATTGGAATTATAGAAGAAACCGAGATCGCCCAGCTTCATGGCGCGCATGTTGTTGCGTGCCTGATAGTTGCGCACCCCGTCCCACGGCTCGCCCATGGCACCGCGCGCCTTCTGGTCATTCCACGACCAGGTGGAGGGTTCCGATTTGAACAGCCAGTAGGCCATGGCTCAGCTCTCCGGATTGTTAATGACCCAGCTCCATGGCCGGATATCCACCGCCTCGAACAATCCCGCTGTGGCGTAGGGGTCAGCGGCCGCGATCTGCCCGGCTTCCTCACGGTCGAAGGCATCGATGATGACCAGCGAGCCGTTCGGCGTACCCGAGCCGTCGGTAAAGGGTCCTGCCACTTTCACCTTGTCGCCCAGCGATTTGAGGTAGGCAAGATGATCGGGCCGGGTCGTCAGGCGCATTTGCATGCTGTCGGGCTTGTCGGTGCAGATCAGGGCATAGAGCATGGAATCTCCTTCAACATTAATGTGTCTCGAACTTCACCGGCCGTGCGAGCAGCCGGGCGATCTCGGCATCGGGGCTGGAGCCGCCATCGACGACGGCATGGACGGCATCGCAGATGGGCATATCGATGCCCTCGCGGCGGGCGATGCCCGTGACCACCCCCGCGGTATAGACGCCTTCCGAAATGCCGCGCCGCTCGCCGAGGATGGATTGAAGCGGCTCGCCCCGGCCCAGTGCCAGCCCGAGGGAAAAATTGCGCGATTTCTCGCTCGAACAGGTGAGGATGAGATCGCCCAGCCCGGAAAGGCCAGTGAGGGTTTCGCGCCGCGCGCCCAGCGCCTGGCCGAGGCGGGCGAGTTCGGCGAAGCCGCGCGTCGTCAGGGCGGCTCTGGCCGAATCGCCAAAGCCCTTGCCGTCCGAGATGCCACAGGCAATGGCCAGCACGTTCTTGACCGCCCCGCCCAGTTCGACACCCCGAATGTCGCTGGAGGCATAGATGCGGAAGGTGCCGAGGGTGAGAGCGGCTGCAAGGTCACGTGCCTCTTCCGCCACGCGTCCGGCAAGCGTTACCGCCGTGGGCAGCCCCGCCAGCACGTCGACGGCAAAACTCGGGCCCGACAGCACGTAGGGCTCGAGCGCCTGCGCGGTCTCGGCCAAAACATCACTCATGAAGCTGTTGCTGCCGCGTTCGATCCCCTTGGCGCAGATGATGCCGGGCGTGCCGGGCGCAACATCCTTCAGTTGCGACAGAACATTGCGCATGGCCTGCGCCGGGGTTGCGATGATGAGGAGATCGGCCTCCACCACGCGCTGAAGCTCGCTGGTAACCGAGATACCTCCCGGCAAACGCACGCCGGGCAGATGGGCGCGGTTCTCGCCGTCCCTGGCGATGGCTTCGGCAATGGCGGGCGAACGCGACCACAAAGTGGTGGCAAGCCCGCCGCGGGCCGCGACCGCCGCCAGCGCGGTGCCCCAGCTCCCGGCACCGATGACGCCAGCGGATTTGTAGGCCGCACTCATGCCTTCACGCCGGCAAAAGGCGCCGCCTCGGCCTCGCCATCGAGCGGCCAGCGTGCCCGCGCCGCGACGTCGAGCGAATCGGTGAGGCCCGCCGCCAGTCGCTCGGCCCCGGTCCAGGCGACCATGGCGGCATTGTCGGTGCACAAGGCAACGGGCGGTGCGATAAGGCGAAAGCCGTGCCCTGTCCCTGTCTCCACAAGGCGCGCGCGCAAGGCCCGGTTGGCCGCCACACCGCCGGCGATCACCAGAACCTTGTCTTCCAGGCGCGGATGTTCGCCGGCAAAGCGTGCCATGGCATGGCTCACCCGGTCAGCGACCGTATCGCAGACCGCGGCCTCGAAACCTGCACAGATATCGGCCACATCGCCGGGTCCCAGCGGCTGGATCCCTTCGGCAGCAAGCCGTACAGCGGTCTTGAGGCCGGAGAAGGAGAAATCGCAGCCCTCGCGTCCTTTCATCGGGCGCGGGAAATCGAAGCGCGCGGCATCGCCGACGACGCGCTTCGGCCTCCACCGCCGGACCGCCCGGATAGCCAAGATCAAGAAGCTTCGCCGTCTTGTCGAAGGCCTCGCCCAGAGCATCGTCGATAGTGGTGCCGTAGCGCCGGTAGCGCCCCAGCTCCTCCACCGCAACAAGCTGGGTATGGCCACCCGAGACGAGAAGCAAGAGATAGGGCGAGCTTCAGCCCTTCGCTGAGGCCGGGCGTGAGGGCATGGGCCTCGAGGTGGTTGACGGCGATCAGCGGCTTGCCCGTCGCCAGCGCCAGCGCCTTGGCGGTGCTTAGCCCCACCAGCACCCCGCCGATGAGCCCCGGCCCGGCGGTAGCGGCGATGCCGTCCACTTTGTCGAGACCGAGACCGGCCTCGGCCAGGGCCGCCTTGATGATGCTGATCGAGGCAGGAGACATGGGCACGCGCGGCGATTTCCGGCACCACGCCGCCATAGGCGCGGTGCTCGGCAAGCTGCGAGCGGACCACATTGGAGAGGATCCGGCCCTGCGCCTCGGCCCGGCGTTCCACCACCGCGGCGGCGGTCTCGTCGCAGGATGTCTCGATGCCGAGAACGACGAACTTTCCATCGCTATGTGCAGCTTCGCCCAATCTCGTTCTTCCTTCGCCGGCGCGAGCCTCATATAGTGCGGTGCACGCCTTACATGGGCGAGCCCTTACCACCCCCGTCCGGCCCCTTGCAAATGCTTCCCATCCGTATCGGCACACGAGGATCAAAACTGGCGCTCGCCCAGGCGCACGAGGTGCGCGACCGGCTGGCCGCTGCGCACGGAGAGCCTACCGAGCGATGTCGAGATCGTGGTGATCACCACCACCGGCGACCAGGTGCGCGACCGCCCGCTGGCCGAGATCGGCGGCAAGGGCCTCTTCACCAAGGAGATCGAGGAAGCTCTCTTGGACAGACGCATCGAAATGGCGGTGCATTCCATGAAGGACATGCCGGCCGAGCTTCCGGCCGGTCTGGTGATGGCCGCGCTGTTGCCGCGCGAGGACCCGCGCGACGCTTTCCTGTCTCCGGTGGCGGCCGATATCAGCCATCTGCCGCAAGGCGCGGTCATCGGCTCCTCATCGGTGCGCCGAGCCGCGCAGGTGCGGCGCGCGCGGCCCGATTTCAAGGTGGTGCAATTTCGCGGCAATGTGGATACCCGCCTCGCGAAGCTGGCAGCAGGCGAAGTCGCGGCCACCTTCCTGGCCTGCGCTGGCCTCAAGCGCTTAGGGTTGGAAGATCGCATCACCTGCCCGGTGCCTGTCGACGTCATGCTGCCGGCGGTGGCGCAAGGTGCTGTGGGGATCGAGATCAGGGCAAACGATGAAGCAACCGCCAGGCTCATCGCGGCCGTGAATGATGAGGAAACCGACCATTACCGTGGCTGCCGAGCGCGCTTTTCTGGCCGCGCTCGACGGCTCCTGCCGCACGCCACTGGCGGGTCATGCCACACTCGTGGACGGCCGCGTGCGCTTTCGCGGGCAGGCACTCAGCCTCGACGGTCGCAAGGTGTTCGAAGCCACACGCGAAGGCCCCGCCGCGGATGCCGGGGCGCTGGGGCGCGATGCCGGGGAAGAAGTACGGCAGGCGGCAGGCTCCGCCCTTTTCCAATAGGTGCCAGGGGCGATGGGTCGCTTCATCGTCACACGCCCGCCACGCGATGCCGCCACGCTCGTGGCTCGGTTGGTTGCCTTGGGACACGACACCTTGGAGGCGCCCGTCATCGACATCCGTTTCCTGGCCGATGCGGAGATCCCAGCCGTCTCCTTTCAGGCGGTTATTGTTACCAGCGCCAACGGGGCACGAGCACTTGCGCAACACCCCGCGCTGCAACGGCTGATCGACGCCGTGGCCGTGGCGGTGGGGGAGATCTCGGCAATGGCGGCGCGCGAAGCCGGATTTGGGCGCGTGCTGGTCGCCGGCGGCAATGTCGATCACCTCATCGAGACCGTGAAGCAGACGTTGCAGCCCGGCGCCGGGCCGCTGCTCTATGCATCGGGACGCCAGACCACGGGCGACATTGTGGGCGAACTGGGCAAGGCCGGGTTCACCATAATCCGCTCGGTGCTCTACGAGACGGTGGTGGCCGAGGCCCTGCCGCAGGCCGTCATCGATGCCATCGCCAAGGGTGAGACTGACGGCGTCCTGCTCTATTCGCCCCGCAGCGCCCGCATCTGGTGCCGGCTGGCGCATATCGCCGGATTGGCGGACGCCGTGGCCGGTCTGCCGCATTATTGCCTTTCGGAAAATGTGAAAAGGGCATTGGGCGAATCAGGCTGTGGCAGGGGCCCGGTCTTGGTGGCGGCGCGACCTGACGAGCCGGGGCTCCTCGGACTCCTTGCAAAGCACAAAGCGTGACTGGCGCCGCCGCATGGCATGCATTAGACAGGAACGACGACGTCCGGGCAGGAAAGCATGAGCAGAGAGCGCAAGACGAGATCGACCGACAATGCGGTGAAGCCGCCGACCATTGACCTCGAGGCCACCGAGGTGGCGCAAGGCGAGGAGCTGGCGGCCGACACATCGGCCAGTGCCAGCGGTGAGGCAGCGCCCGAAGCGCCATCGGCGAGCGAGGCGGCGGAGAGCATCGAGGTCGGCGAGGAGACCGAAGGCAAGCGGGCCGAGGCACCCGATGAAGCCGTGAGCGAAGACCCGGCTGCCTCGCAAGAGAGCACGGCGGAGGAGACAGCCGAGGAGCCCGTCCCGGTCGCCGCGCAGTCGGGCGGGCGCCGCTGGCTGGCGGTAGCGGTCATTGCCGTGATTGCCGCCGGGGCTGGAGCCTTCCTTTATCGCGACTACGGAGCGCAGATCTTCGCGTCGTCTAAGACCGCGGCCACCATCGATAAGCTCAATGCCCGCATGGCAGCATTGGAGAAGGCGCAAAGCACCGCCGCCGGTGACGTGACGGCCGCCGGCGACAAGGCCAAAGCCGCAACCGAAGGCCTGGCCAAGGCCAACGCCCGGCTCGACCAGATGACCGCCGGTCTTGATGACCTCAAGTCCGAAATGGAGCGAGCGATACGTCCGCCGCCGGCTTGAAGACGCGCCTCGATGAACTGGCCAGGACGGCGCAGCAATCCGCCAGTGAGATCGCCGGCCTGCAATCGGCACTCGATGCCGCCGCCAAGGCCGGCAAGAGCGACCAGCAACCCGGAACCGCCGGGGCCGTGCAAATCGCCGCGTTCAACAACAGCGTCAATGCGCTGAAAGAACGGGTCAAGGCCCTGGAAGACGGCTTCGCCAGTGCACGGAGCGAGGTCTCCAGCCTTTCCGCCCGGCTGGACGACATCGCCAGGCAACCGCGCGCGCCCGAGGCCGGCAGCAAGGTGGCCCATCTCGCCGCGGCCTACGCGGCGGTGGAAAAGCGCATCAGCGAGGGCAAGCCGTTCGCCGCCGAACTCGACAGGCTGAAAGGCCTCGATCCCAATCTTCCCGGGTTGGCGGAGCTTGCCAGCGTTGCCGGCAAGGGGGTGCTGGGCGAGAGCGATCTGGCTAGCGGGCTCGACCGGGCGCTGAGCGCGGCGAGCGGGGCCACTCGAAGCGGCGAAACCTTCCGGCAAGGAGAGTTGGCTGGCGGCGCTCAAGCGTCGGGTGTTCAGCGTGATCAAGATCCGCAAGGTGGGCGAGCCGGACTGGCAGGTGGCCGGCGCCATGGCCAAGGCGGCCTTGGCGCGCGGCGACCTCGACGGTGCCGTTGCCGCTTTCGGGCCGGCGCCGGCAAGACGCCTCAGCCGATTGCCCAATGGCTGATCCGCCGCCAATGCCCGTCGGCAGGTTCTCGACCTCTTGCCGGCTTGTCGGCGGCGGTTTTCCAAACGTCAAGCGCAACGCATCGTAAGGACGAGGACCACTCCATGCTGCGGATGTTGTTGCGTTTTGTGGTGCTATCCGTCGTCGCTGCTGGCGGCGACTTGGCTGGCCTATCGGCCGGGGAAACCTGACACTCGAATGGCTCGGCTACCACGTTGAGCTGCCGCTAGCCCTGGCGGCCGTGCTGGCCATTGTGAGTCTCATCGTGCTGGTGATCATCTGGGCGCTGCTGCGCCGCCTATTGCAGACGCCCGGCGCCGTCACCGATTATTTTCGTTTCCGCCGCACCCGCCGCGGCCATGAGGCCCTGTCGGCTGGCATGATCGCGGTGAGCGCCGGCGACATCGCCGCCGCCCGCCGCCAGGCCCAGATCGCCGCCCGCATCCTGCCGGGCGAACCGCTCGCCCGGCTGTTGCAGGCCGAAACCGCGAGCCTCGAAGGTGATGCCCGCCGAATCAAGGACATCTATGGCGAAATGCTGGCCGACCCAGCCACCGAACTGGTTGCGCTGAAGGGCTTGTTCGAGGCGGCCAGGCGCAGTGGCGATGCAGCGGCGGCGCGCCGCTATGCCGAGCAGGCCCTCAAGCGCAATGCCGGCGCCGCCTGGGCCTCCAATGCCATGCTCGCCATCCAGTCGGCGGAAAGCGACTGGCCGGCTGTTTCCTCCACCATTGAGGCGCAGAGAAAGGCGCGACTGCTTGACGACGAAACGGCGCGAAAGAAACGCGCAGTTGTGTTGACCGCGCAGGCGCTTGCCGCCGAGGACACAGAGCCCGACGCCGCTCTCGAACTTGCCACCCGCGCCCACAAGCTCGACCAGGCGTTGGTGCCGGCAGCCGTTGTGGCCGGGCGGCTCAATGCCCATAACGGCTCCCTCAGGCGCGCGGCAAAGATCCTGGAAAAGACCTGGTCGCTCAGCCCCCATCCCGATATCGCCGCCGTCTATGCCCATGCACGTTCCGGCGATTCGCCGCTCGACCGGCTCAAGCGGGTGCGCGATCTGACCAGGGTGGCATCGGGCGGCGAAGAAGGCGCGGTCGCCCTAGCCGAAGCGGCCATCGATGCACGCGACTGGACGCTGGCGCGACGGGCACTTGCCGACTATGTCGCCGAGCGGCCGCGGGCACGGATATGCGCGCTGATGGCCGAGATCGAGGATGGCGAGTTCGGCGATAAGGGCCGCGCGCGCGAGTGGCTGGCGCGGGCGGTAAGGGCGCCGCGCGATCCGGTTTGGTTCGCGCATGGCATGACTTCACGCACATGGCTGCCGGTATCGCCGGTGAACGGCGAGCTGGGCGCCTTTCACTGGACATCGCCGCCTGAAGCGCTCACCGGACCCGACGAGGCGCGAGAAGAGGAAGCCGCGCGCATCGAGCCCCCCAAGTCGGCCTTGATAGAAGAAGAAGCCGAGACGCCCACCGTGATCGAAACCGAGGTGGTTGCATCCGACGACAACATGCTTGAAGCGGAGGCTCCCGCACCGCCAGCTTCGGAACCTGAAGCGGTGGCCGAGGCCGAGCCTCCTGCCGAACCCAAGGCTGCCGCGGTATCAGATCCGACGCCTTCTCCCTCGGCTGCGGCCGCTGCATCGGCTGCCGAAGAAGCCGTGGCCAGAGAAGCGATTGTCGCCGACAAGACCGATACGGTTGACGGTGCCACGGAGCCGCCGGTCATGGCGCGCCAGCCTGACGACCCCGGTCCGGAGCCACAGAGCGCGCCTGCTCCCAAGAGCGGCTGGCTCGGGCGCCGCGGCGGTTGAGCAAGAGTTCTTGAAATGGCGGGATCGAGCCTGTATCAGATCGAGCGTTCTCCGCGTAGCCGCCATAGCTCAGTTGGTAGAGCGGCGCATTCGTAATGCGTAGGTCGGGTGTTCGAGTCACCCTGGCGGCACCATTTCCAGCCATGACGACTTCTCAAAACTGGCCGATATGCGCAGGAAACGGGTGCCGGTGCCCTTGGCAATCAAGGTGTATTCCCGGTTCGAGGTGGCCGGGTGCAAACCGCCTAAAGGCGGGGAGAGCTATTGGCCATCGCGCCAACGCCGATGCCGAACCAAGGCCTCTTGCTCCGGATCGGGATAGCCAACGGCATAGAAAAATGAGCCTCGCAGCGTTGGCCGCGAGACTCGTTTCTTGGTAACGCCGTATGCGTTACTCCATTGCGCATAGTTGATGGCTTCATTGCCGGTGTCATCATCGCCTGGATCTATAGCGCCGTCGCGAAGTAGCCGATGCCCTGAGCCGGAGCCAATCTAGGGTGCGGACTCATAACCAGTAGCAGATGACGGCGGCGATGTGGACGGCTGCGAGATAGTTCCTGGCCAACCGGTCGTATCTGGTGGCAATGCGGCGGAAGTCCTTCAGCCTGCCGAACATGCGTTCGATGGCATTGCGGCCACGATAGAGGTAGGGCGAGAAGCAGTTCTTCCACTTGCGATTGGATTTCGGCGGGATGTTCGGCACGCTCCCGGCCGCCTCGATCTGGCGACGGATGGCATCGCTATCATAGCCCTTGTCAGCGTGGACCATGAGGCCCCGCGGTAGGTCATCAAGCAACTCCGCAGCAACCCGACAATCCGCCACATTGCCACCGCTCAAGAGCAACAGCAGCGGACGGCCAGCAGCATCTGTCAGGGCATGGATCTTGCTCGTTCGCCCACCGCGCGAGCGGCCAATCGCCTGGCGGCACTCCCCCCTTTTCCGCCGCTGGCACAGCGATGTGCCTTGACAGCAGAACTGTCGATCAGCACGTCGGCGGGCGGACCGCCTGCGGCAGCAAGGGCATGAAAGACGTCCATCCACACGCCCTTCGCCGCCCACCGCACAAATCGGTTGTAGAGTGTTTTTCTCGGCCCATAGACCGCCGGCGCATCCACCCAGCGCCCACCGCACTTCAGAACATGAATGATGCCGCTGATCACCCGCCGGTCATCAACCCGGGCAACACCGCGTGTATCGCTGGGCAACAGCGGCTCAAGCCGGGCAAACTGCGCATCGCTCAACCAGAAGATATCGTCCATGGTCAAACTCCTCTGCCGTTTCGGAGTTTGAATCAAACCTCAACTGATTCGCATAGCCATTTTATGGGTCCGGATCCTAATTCCAGCTGGCCCTCGCCTGAAGCAGGGCGAGCCAACGCAGCACCCTGGCTTTGTTCGCGCCGACGTCGGAGTAGCCGATCTGGCTGCGCGAGTAGATTGCTAGGGTTGCCTTGCCTGGCCCAAGGTCGATGAAGCGGACCGAGATGGTGTCGGGAAAGTGCATGATGGCCGTTCGCTGCACATAGCGCAGCCGGTGGGTTTGACGATCGCTGTCGACAAGCTTCACTCTTGGCTCTGTTGCCCAAGCTTGCTGTGCGATTATCTTCAGCTGTCCGGCACTCACAGGGAAGATGGGTGACACCATGTCGGCGTGGGCCTTCGCGCATAGCCCCGCAGGGCAGACCAGATAGTGATTCGGGCTCCATGGCGGCTTCACCGTCGCGAGATCGACAGGCCCGAGATCGGCTGGACCGGCGAGCATCACCCAGATCTGATCTCGGCCAATTGCGATGAAGCCTGCCAACGCCAAGGCGACGCATCCTACCACGATCTTGACTGATGCCCTCATCGCCTAAAACTAGCCGATGGGCGCGCCTGGCGAAAGCTCATGCGCGCTCGCCGCCAAAGACCACCCGTTAGGATGGGCAACCCGGCCCACCCTTCCTGAACGACTCGCACCGCCCTTGCAGCACCGGCGTCGCGCCCTGGCGAAGCTAAGGCGGTCGCTGGCAGCTTGGGGGCCCGGCGGCGTGGGGTACCCGCGCCCGCGCATGGCCGCCCCAGGGTCTCGGAGCGGATGCAAGGGCCTGACGCTTGATATATGAAGGCAGAAGGACAACCACATTCACGGTTCGCTGATAAGCTGATTTCGCTCCATCCAAGTGCAGAATTGTGCAATTTCATACGGGTTGTTAACGGCTCGTTAACCATCAACCGGCCTATCCTCGGGGTATGAGAATTGATGTCCCGACATGCTTCAGACTTCCCGCAGCACGCTGAGATTTCGCGGGCGGTCGTACCTGGCCATGGTCCTCGTTCCGCAGACTCCGCTGCGGACATGGCTGGCCGATGTCGACGCTTGGCTTGTCCGGTCACCCGGATTTTTCGCCGAAAAGGCACTCGTCGTTGACGTGACAGGGCTTCCTCTCACACAGGATGATTTCGTCGCCCTGCTGGCGGATTTGAAGGAACGGAAAATCAGGGTTCTTGCCGTTGAGGGCGCCGATCCTGCATGGCTGACCGACGGATTACCCCCGCTTCTGACCGGTGGCCGCAATGTCGGCGCCGAAGTCACGGCTGAAAGCGGCCGACAAACGGCCACAGCGAGCGACTCGCCGCGCTCACTGGTCCTTCAAATCGATGCTCCGATTCGTTCCGGCCAGTCCATCGTCCATCCAGACGGCGATGTCATCGTGGTCGGCTCCGTTGCCTCGGGGGCCGAAGTGACTTCGGGCGGTTCGATCCACGTTTACGGGGCCCTCCGCGGAAGGGCTTTTGCTGGGATGTACGGCGACAAGCGGGCGCGCATCTTCTGCCGGCGCTTGGAGGCCGAGCTCATTGCAGTCAATGGGTACTACAGGATCGCAGATGAACTGGATCCGCGCTTCTACAAGAAGCCGGTCCAGGCCTGGCTTGACGGCGAGAGCTTACGAGTTGCAACGCTGGACTGAGGAAGGAGCAACTGAAGATGGCCAAGGTTTTGGTGGTGACATCGGGTAAAGGCGGGGTTGGAAAAACAACGTCGACGGCCGCTTTGGGGGCGGCTCTGGCCCAGTTGGGACAGCGCGTGGTGGTCATCGACTTCGATGTCGGACTACGCAATCTGGATCTAGTGATGGGGGCCGAGCGCCGCGTTGTCTACGATCTGATAAACGTCACCCGGGGCGAAGCACGACTCTCACAAGCCTTGATCCGGGACAAGCGCCTCGACACGCTGTTCCTTCTGGCGGCATCCCAGACGCGCGACAAGGACGCACTCAGCGAAAAGGGAGTCGAGCGCGTCATATCCGAGTTGCGATCTGGATTCGACTGGGTCATCTGCGATAGTCCCGCCGGCATCGAGCGCGGCGCGGCGTTGGCTATGCGTCACGCCGACGTGGCCGTGGTAGTGACGAATCCAGAGGTGTCGTCGGTACGGGACTCTGACCGGATCATCGGTCTTCTCGATTCGAAAACAGTCAAGGCCGCCAAGGGTGAAGAAGTGGAAAAGCACCTCCTGCTGACCCGGTACGATCCCGCCCGAGCAGGACGGGGCGATATGCTGAGTGTGGACGATGTCGTCGAAATTCTCTCCATTCCACTGCTTGGTATTATCCCGGAAAGCAAGGAAATACTGCGGTCGTCAAATCTTGGCGTCCCGGTCACGATCAACGAGCGCTCGAGCGAGCCGGGCCGTGCCTACATGGAAGCGGCACAGCGGCTGAACGGGGAGGAGATCGCCGTGACAATGCCGACAGAGCGGCGAAACATCCTCAACAGGCTCTTCGGTCGGAGGGCGGCATGACCTTGCTGGATTTTTTCGTCCGCCGCCGCACGGCGCCGGTCGCGCGGGAGCGCTTGCAGATACTGCTGACGCACGAGCGTATGGCCGGAAGCGATTCGAATCTGGTTACAGTGTTGCGCGAAGAAGTCCTCGCCGTCATCGCCAAGCACGTGACCATCGATCCCGACAAGGTTGAAGTGAGGCTGGAGCGTGGCAAGGTCGTTTCGGTACTCGAAATCGAGGTCGAGGTTCCCAACCCGCCCGCCGGACGGACGCTCGTTACGAGCAAGCGGCGTAGAAAAGCTGCGGCCTGAAGGGCCACTAGCTAGCCGATGGGCTGGTGCCACCCAAAGGCCTCCTAGCCAACCGGGCCGAAGCGTTCCCCGACGAGGTTGTGGCGATCCCTAGCAACTTCAAAGGGCGCCGGGCGGCCTAGGCCCCGGCGGGGCCTTCTGTCTCTACAGCACGTCTCTAGGGCCCTGGAGGGCGGGAGCGGAGGCAGGTGTGGTAGGCGCGGGGCATGACAACAGGCGCCGTCGTATTGGAATGTCCATGGGATGGAGAATTCCGATCACGATTGGCGACCTCCAGTTCCACTCGGTGACAGCGGCGATGCTGTTCTTTCGGGCAATCCTCCATGGCTATGATGTCGGCGAAATCGTGACCAACAAGGAGGATGCAGCGGCGCTGCGCGACCTACTGATGATGCATCCGAGGATGGATCAGAAGCTGGAGGGGCAGGCCATCGTTGGCTTCAAGATTGGCTGGAGCGATCACGGCAGTCGCTGCTTCTATGTGGTTCGAGCCGACGGGTCGAAGGTGCATTTCAGCTACAAGCGGTGCCTCGGGCTGAGGCAGGTTCGGGAGCTGCCCTAGGTGGTTGTCTTTTGTGTTGAGTGCGAATGAAAGGTAGCCAGGATAAGGTGTCCGTCGTCACAACAAATGGGACATCTGAGCCTGGGTTTGAGCAGAGGCATCTGGTGGAGACACACAGCCAACCATTCACTTGACGACGTTGAAGCGCCGCAGCTGCGACGTTGTTCCGTCATGATAGATCAGCTGCACACTCATGGCCGCGGTTCCCTTCGGCACCGTCATGTAGATCTCGGCATCCTGCGGCACCGAATGCGGATTGGCCGCATCGCACGGCGGCAATGGCCAAACCTTGTCGGCAGGCCCGTCATCGAACCCGTAACGCACCTGCGCGATGCCACAGCGATAGCTGATCAGATGGCTGAAGTAGACGATCGTGCCGTTCCAGTCGCGAAACGATATCCAGGCGGTCCACAGCTGCTCAAGGATTTGCTTTTGCCCGTCGGCCAGCGCGCCGTCCGGATTGAAAGTGATCGGAAAGATGCCGGCCTGTTCGCCGCGCTTGTCGCGCCAGGTCACGTAGATCGTGCCGGCCGGCTGATCGCCGGGCATCATGAAATATGTCTTGGGCGCGCGCTGCCCGGTGCGCTGGTCGAGGTAGTCAAGAAACCCGGGGTCCTGAAACGCGCCGGTCTCACCGAGCCGGTAGCCGAATTGGGTCGCCGCCTCGGGCAGTGACACATTCACCATCCAGCCGGCGTTCGAGCGCGAGAACGTGCCCAGCGGTGGCGACGCGCCGGGCGCCAGGGCGGCAAGTTTTTGCATCGGCTCCGGCAAAACGCTCTCACCGGTACCTTCCACGATCGAAGTAACATTGCCTGCCAGGCTTGCGCCTTCAGGCGTCAGATAAAGATCGCCGATGATCTGATCGTAATAGGCCGGAGTCTGTTCATGGCCGGCCTTAGCGGCCAGCTTGCGCACTTCGGCCTGGGTGCGTTTCGCAATCTGCACCATGGACAATTCGGGCTTTGCCAGTTCAGCCAGCAAGGTGCGCGTGAACACCGAGTTGGCATTCATATCATTGTCGTTGAGCCGGTCCAGCGCCGCCTGCCCGGAGCCAGCGGAATACAGAACGAACATGCCTTCGGCCGGCGACATGCGCGCCAGGCCGCGCGTGCCGGCAAGACTGCGCTTGCCGTTCACTTCGAACGGGTTGTCGCGGCACGCATCAAGGATCATCACCGCCGTTGCAGCGCCCCTCTTGCGCATCCGGTCGGCAAGGCCGTTGGCGGCAAACGAGGCATCGCTCACCAGCCCCTGTTCGCCCGGCCCCGCAGACGGAACATCGATCGGCAAGAGATAGTTGATGCCATCGATGGCAAAGCCGTGACCGGCAAAGAACAACAGGGCCGTGTCGCCATCACCGATCTTGCCCTCGAATTCGGCGAGCGCCCGGCTCATCGCCCGGCGCCCGACATCCTTGGCGGAAATCACCTCAAAACCCAGCTTGGCCAGGACAGCGGCCATCGCGTCGGCGTCGTTGCGCGCCTTCTGCAACACAGGCACACTCTCATAGGTATCATTGCCAATCACCAACGCCACCCGCTTGGCGGCCTGGATAGGGCAGACAGTCAGAGCCATCACGGCCGCGATGACCATTACAGCATTCAACACGCGCTTCATGTTCAATCTCACCTTGCTGCTCTGGACCGTGCTCATCACCGCATCATAAACGTCCCGCCAGAAAGTGCGCATGCGGCTCATCTGACTGCCTTGCCTTCCTATACGGCAGACTGTCATTCAGCACTCGAGCGGCCGGCCGTCGAGCCACCGTCGATCTGGAAAGCAGCTCCAGTGACGAAACGCGCATCGTCGGAGGCCAGATAAAGGATTGCCGTAGCAATATCGCCCGGAGCCGCAATGCGCTTCAGCGGCGCGTAATTGATACGCGCTTGCTCGGCGGCAATCGGGTCGTCTGCCTGCTCAATGCCGTCGCGTCGCACCATGTCAGTGTCGACATAGCCCGGGCAGACGCAGTTGACACGCACATCGGGGGCGAGCTCGAGCGCCATGGCGCGGGTCATGTTGACGACACCGCCCTTCGACGCACAATAGACCGTCAAGCCAGGCTCGCCGATCAGGCCGGCGTCGGATGCTAGGTTGACGATGTTGCCCTTGCTGGCGCGCAACGCCGGCAGCGCCGCGCGGATACAGAAGAAAGTTCCTTTGAGGTTGATGTCGAGCGTCTCATCCCAGGCCGCTTCGTCGAAGTCTTCGATCCGTCCCTCCTTGCCGATACCGGCACTGTTGACCAGCACATCGAGGCCGCCGAGGTCTTGAACAGCTGCGCTGACGATGGCCGAGCAACCAGCCGCCGTCGCGACATCGCCCGGCGCAGCCACGAGACGCTCGCAATCGCCAAGCGCCCTGATCGCTGTAGCAGCCGATTCTGCCGTCCGCCCATTTACGGCGATCCGTGCGCCGGCCTCCAGAAACGCTTCAACGCTCGCTCGGCCAATACCTCGCGTGCCCCCCGCCACCAGCACTCGCTTGCCTGCGAAATCGATCTGCATCACTACCTGCCGTCAGCGCCTTTAGGATATTTTATAGGGTTTTCGAGTATGGAGGATAGTAGCTGATCAGACTCGCCTCTGACCGGTTAGGCAACGGGCTCGCGGTGAGCGCATGCGCGAACCCTGCCTGAACAACGTCGAGCGCGGGACACCGCCCTAGCCCGCGCGCCGGTGCAGCGCCCTGGCGGAGCTACAGCAGTCGCTGGCAGCTATACATCCACTTTCTCGGCTCGGCCTATCTTGTCGCCGGTAAATTCGAAACTGCCTCGGCGCTGTTCAAGGAGCGCATCCAGCTCGCCCCGAAGACCGGCCTCTCTCGTGCCTTTCTTGCTGTCGCGCTCGGCCATTTGGGCGAAGCCGAGGAAGCCGACCGGGTCTGGCGCGAGCTGATGGAAAACAATCCGAAATACTCTTTTGCAGAGCATGTTGGACGGCTCCCCTTCCACGATCAGGCCGACATAGACCATCTGGCCGAGGGACTCAGCAAGGCGGGCATCCCGGCTCAAAGACAAATCGCCATCGAGCTGTAACATTGTCTCGGTTCTGCTCTTCAACCTGCGCCGCCATCCTTTCGGGAGGGCCTGGCACAGCTCCAACACCTGCCACGACTGGTTCCCGGACCGTGTCTTCATAATTGTCCCGATCCAGGCGTTGGCGCCCAGATTCCTGCAAGGAATGAAGGATTAACCGCCCGTTTAGTGGCCATCCCCATTATCGACCGGCATTCCAAAATGATCACCTTTTGGGGTTTGGGCAGGCTCGCATGATCAAAGTGAAAAACTACAGCAAGCGGTACGGTGGTTTCGCGGCTGTCAAAGATATCAGCTTCGAGGTCGGTCCCGATGAAATTCTTGGCCTGGTCGGGCCCAACGGAGCTGGCAAGACGACCACATTGCGAGCCTTATGCGGAATAATTGCGCCGACATCGGGAAGCCTTTCGATCGCGGGCCACGACATCGTCAACGAGCCCATCGAGGCCAAGCGATGTCTGGGTTATATCCCTGACGATCCACGTCTTTTCGATACGTTGACTGTTTGGGAACACCTGGCCTTCACGGCCGCCGCCTACAACGTTGCGAACTTCGAAGAGAGAGCCGAAGCTCTCTTGCAGTCATTTGACCTTACAAAGAAACGCGACAACCTCGCCCACGACTTGTCCCGCGGCATGCGCCAGAAGGTAGCGATTGTCTGTGCCTTTCTCCATGAGCCGCAGGTAATCCTTTTCGACGAACCGCTTACCGGGCTCGACCCTCAGGGCATTCGCGGCATCCAGCAGTCGATTCGTGCGCGGGCGCGAGCAGGTGCTGCAATCATCATCAGCTCACATCTGTTGAGCCTGGTCGAGACCCTGTGCACTCACGTGCTGGTGCTCAACGACGGTGAATGCCGGCGTTTCGGCACCATGGACGAGGTGCTTTGCGACGTTGGCCAAACGGACGGCGATTCAGCCCTTGAAGCGGCCTTCTTTTCGATCACCCGCGATGCTGAACTGGAGAAGGTCTGAGGCATGGGCCCAGCACTTGCTCGCTTGTTGCTCCTGCGATTTCGCGGCGGCATTCGCCATCGCTTGAGGCAACTCGCCAGTCGGCGAGGGATCGTTTTCCTTATTGCTATCGGCGGTATTGTCTGGCTGCTTCTGGGCCCGGGCGCTTCATCCCCGGGCAACGGTTTGGGCGGCGCGCCATCTCAGGACCCGAACAGCTTGCGCGAGCATGTGAGCACCTTCATGCCGTTGGGATTGCTGGGGCTTACCCTGTTCACGGTGTTTGTTACGACAGGTCGTGCCCTCTATTTTTCACCGAGCGAAATAAATTTTCTTTTTACCGGGCCGTTCAACCGTCGTAATCTGATTGTCTACAAAGTCTGTGCCTACCTTGCGGGTGCCATCCTCAGCGCGGCGATCGTCGTTGTGTTCGTGCCGGCGCGAACGGGTCTGGTTCTTGCCACCTTCATTGGCACTCTTCTGACCATTTTGTTCATTCAGTTGAGCAGTGCTGCAATTGGAATGTTTGGTCAGGCGTTTGAAGGCGACTGGATCACACGAGCACGGCAGCCGACACTCGTACTGGCGCTCGCGACGGCTGCCGCAGCAATGTTTTGCGCAAGGACAGCAGGCGACAACAATCTTCTCGATGTGCTGACCATGTTTCGCCAATCGTGGCTCGGCACGATCGTATTGGCACCCTACATCGTGTTCGCCAAACTCTTCCTCGCACGAGACATCTTCCCGGATCTGGCCATCTGGGCCACAGCGGCCATCATCATCAACGCAGCCCTCTTGCAGGCGATCATCGCGCTTGACGGTCGAACCTCCGAGCGCTCGTTGTCAGAGAACCACCGGCTCAGCAATCGCTGGAATCGCATCAGGCAAGGAGGATCGTTCTGGGCCAGTGAAAAGACCACGGGGCACTCCGTGCGCCGCTCGCTCATGCTCGGCGGAGTTGGGCCGATCGCCTGGCGGCAGGCCATCAACGCCGTGCGCAATTCCGGCAGGATCATCCTCGTTTTCCTCACCATCGCCGCGTTTACGGGGCCACTAGCAACCACCACCGGCCTTCAGTCCGCAGACAGCCGCACGATCGCAGCGCTTTACTTCTTCATTGCGTTTATCGTGCCGCGTACACTGGTGTGCGATTTTCGCGGCGATCTTGGCCGCATGGAGACCTATAAGGCCCTGCCGATCGCTCCATGGCGCATCTGTGTCGGGCAGCTTGTCGTGCCCGTCGTGCTGAGCAGCACCATAGGACTGGTGATGATTTTCAGCACAATGTTTTTCTTTGATGACGCAGCAGCCCGTATCGCGATTGCATTGACCGCCTTTACGCTCCCGTTCAGCCTGCTTCTCTATGGGATAGAGAATTCAGTGTTTCTGTTGTTTCCGGCAAAGCTTGTGCCGATGGGCAGGGTGGACTTCGAGTTTCTCAGTCGAACGATGTTGGAATTCGTGGCGAAGACGATCGTCATCTTTGCCGTTCTCACCGCGGCCGCTGGTGCCGGACTGATAGCGCTTCACGCGAGCGGAAGATCATGGCTTTCGTTTGAGTTGGCCAGTTGGCTGACCCTCGCCATCATCGCTTCGTTGACCGTTCCCATGCTGGGATATGCTTTCCGCCGGTTCACTTTGGGCGAGACCATCGAATAGGCGGGCAAGATTGAACCGATTTGCGCCTAGCTAGTCCCGATCGCCGACGACTGGAATGACCGCATGCGGCCCCTTGAAGCTGCATTTCAGCTACAAGCGCTGTCTTGGGCTGGGGTAGGTCTGCGAGCCGCCAACTGCTGCAGGCAGCTGTGTCGAACGCTCAATACGGATGAAGCGTAGTTAGGGGCGGACATCACGATCTGGGTTTCAGGTCGTCGATGTCTGCTCTTTGTCACTTTACGCCCGCTATCGGGGGCAGAGCGGCCGTGCTTGTCCGCTTTTCAAATCGGCCGCTTTTGTGAAGGGTTGTCGGACACCTGCCCGTTGCGGATGGCAGCAACACGGGTGCACGG
Source organism: uncultured Alphaproteobacteria bacterium (assembly GCA_963770075.1). GTDB lineage: Bacteria > Pseudomonadota > Alphaproteobacteria > Rhizobiales > Aestuariivirgaceae > CAVVDT01. The sequence continues at coordinate 2,539 of CAVYOQ010000044.1, read as the reverse complement.
GCAGGTGTCGGACGAGCCTCAGGGGAGGAAACCGTGGGCGGCTGAGTTGGGGCGGCGCGGCGGGCTATGGGGATAGTACGGCGGCGGGTTTGGCTTGGGCGGCTATGGGGTGGGCTGGATTGCCCGGATGCGGCCTGCGGGAGTGGTTGGGCGATGGTGTTTCGAGGGCTTGAGAGGTGTGGGCGGCGGTGATCGATGCACCTGGTGCGGCGGTGGGGTGGTATCGAGCAAAGCGGTGCTGTGGCGGGCGGCGGATCGCGGCCTTGCTTGAGGGTCTGGACATGGTGAGCGTCATGGTCGGTTGACTTTTTGGCTGGGCGGGGCGCGTGGGGGCGAGCCTGGCTCGAAGGTTTCGATGATGATCATGCGGCCGCCGCAGCACGGGCATAGATGGGCCGGGCTCGGCACCAGGTTGGCATTGGCGGCGGTATCGCTGAGTTGGTTCTGGTTTGCCGGGAGGTCGAGCAGTAGGCGGGCCTTCGCCAGGTTGTCGGTACGCCCGCCATTGGCGAACAGGCCCCCGGATCAGGTCCGGGGCAGGCTGCGTGACGGATGCGGTGGAAGCCGGTTGGCAGGACGTGGATGAGGAAGCGGCGGATGAACTCGCCGGGCGCCAGGGTCATGGTCTTGTGGCGAATGCGGCCTTTGGCACGATAGTCCTTCCATTTGAAGGTGACGCCTTGCTTGTCGAGGGTGATGAGGCGGGCGTTTGAGATGGCGACGCGATGGGTGTAGCGGCTGAGATAGGCGAGCGCGGCGTGCGGCCCGGCGAAGGGGCGCTTGGCGTAGACCACCCACTCGATGCTGGTGAGCGGCGCCAGCCGGGCAGCGAAGGCATGGCGATTCTGAAGAGTGGCCAGATCGCTGAAGAAGCGCAGGTGTCCGGCCGCATGGGCGGCGGTCAGCTGTTCGAGGACGAGGCGGCGGAACAGACGCGAAAGCACGCGCACGGGCAGGAAGAAGCCGGGCCGGCAGGACACCCATCTCCTGCCATCGAGCGATATCCCGCCGCCCGGCACGATGCAGTGGACATGGGGGTGATGGGTGAGTGCCGAGCCCCAGGTGTGGAGCACGGCGGTGAGGCCGATACGGGCGCCGAGATGCTTCGGGTCGGCGGCGATGGTGGTGAGCGTCTCGGCGGCGGCCTTGAAGAGGATGGCGTAGACGGTGGCCTTGTTGTGGAAGGCAATGTCGGCGACGGGGGCCGGCAGGGTGAAGACCACGTGAAAGTAGGCTAGCGGCAACAACTCGGCCTCACGGGCGGCCAGCCAGTCCCTGGCGGCCGCGCCCTGGCACTTGGGGCAATGGCGGTTGCGGCAGGAGTTGTAGGCGATGTGGATGTGGTCGCACGTGTCGCAAGCTGCGACATGGCCGCCGAGGGCAGCGGTGCGGCAGCGCTCGATGGCCGACATGACCTTCAACTGGCCGAGGCTCAGATGGCCGGCTTGAGCGTGCCGCCAGGCAGCCCCGTGGGCGCGGAAGATATCCGCGACCTCCAGACCTTGGCGCGGCATGATGCCGCCCGATCAACTGATCGGCGGCAGTCCTGGCCTCAGATGCTCCAGCGGGCTCTGGACCGCCCTGAGCGTGGTGCTGGTGATGTGGCTGTAGCGCGCGGTGGTGTCGAGCTTGCTGTGGCCAAGCAGCACCTGGATGACGCGGATGTCAACCTTGTGCTCGAGCAGATGGGTGGCGAAGCAGTGCCTGAGCGTGTGCAGGCTTACCGGCTTGTCGATGCCGGCCGCGTCCCTGGCGCCATGGAAGGCCCGGTTGAGCTGGCGGGTGCTCAGCGGGTTGACCGGGTTCTGGCCGGGGAACAACCAGCCGCCGGGCAGCATCACGCCACGCTCGCGCCCGGCCCGCCACCAGGCACGCAGCAGTTGCAGCAGCGGTTCTGACAGCATGGCATAACGGTCCTTGCGGCCCTTGCCCTGCTCGACCCGGATCACCATGCGCTCGCTGTCGATGTCGGCGATCTTGAGCGAGACAACCTCGGACGCGCGCAGGCCGGCACCGTAGGCAACGCTGAGCGCCGCCCGATACTTGAGCCCGGGTGCGGCATCCAGAAGCCGTGCCACCTCCTCCGGGCTCAGGACCACCGGCAGCTTCTGCGGCTCGCGAACCGTGGTCATCCCGGGTGCGCATCACCGCGCTCCAGCGTCACGCGAAGAAGAACCGCAGTGCCGATACCGCCGCGTTCATGCCGGTTGCCGATGCCCTGATCGATCGCATGTGCACCTGGTAGCGCCGCAGATCCTCCACGCTCGCAGTGTCTGGCGAGCGGCCGAGAAAAACCGTGAAACTCTTCACCGCCGCAAGGTAGGATCGCTGCGTCGCCGCCGTGAAGCCGCGGACCGTCATGTCCTCGATCATGCGCCGGCGCAACGGGCTGATGGATGTGTCCGTCATGGGTCTGTTCCTTGTGTTGAGGCGTGGTCTGGGAAACCCACAATCTCAACACGGAACAGACCCGGCACGCTAAAGCGCACACCTCACATGCAACCCATCAAACTACCGCGAGAGTGGTTTAGTCCATTGG
>CAVYOQ010000043.1:0-101534 GCA_963770075.1 uncultured Alphaproteobacteria bacterium | reverse complement strand
TCAGGCACTCGCCATCGCGGAGGGAAACTCCGCCGAGGCCGCCACCGCGACCGACCGGCTGATGGACTATGTGGAAAGCTTTACCCGCGCCACCGTGGATGCGAACGCGATGCGCTGACCGGCGCAAGATCCCTTTTTCGCACAGCGCGCGCGTTCAACCTTAACCAAGATACATCATTCACATACTAGTGATATATCATAATTGGACGAGTGGTTTCGCTTGAAGGGGGAGAAACCATGAAGGTCTATGAGGGCAAGCGAACGATGGACGGCTTGGTCGTCACCGTCGACGGTGGGCCGCTTGTCCGAGCACTACGATGTGCACCAGTTCACGCCCTATGGCTTCGAGTGGACCTACGAGGGTGAAGCGCCGCAACAGCTCGCGCTTGCCGTCCTCGCCGATCACCTTGGCGACGGGCACAAGGCACTGGCCTTGAGCGAGGGCTTCATGTCCTCGGTGATCGCCAATCTCGACAATGACTGGCAACTCACGAGCAAGGAGATCGATGAGGCTCTGAGCACGCTCAAGGCCGCCTGAGGGTGCCACCGGACGCGAGATCCGGCACCCGCCATCGCGCAAAACGTCAAGTAAAACGGCAAGGGAGGAAAGCCGATGACATCGTTGGGCAGACGCAAGTTTATGGTGGGAGCCGCCGTTGCCACCGCGGCGGTCACGAGTACGGCCACGGCCTCAAAGGCCGCCACCAAGACCTGGAAATTGGCCACAAGCTGGGGCGGCGGTCCGCTGATGGAGATCGGCGCCAAGGCCTTCGCCGACAAGATCAACTACCTGACCGAGGGCAGCCTGCAGGTGCAGCCGTTTCCCTCGGGAACGCTGAGCAAGGGCCTGGAGGTTCGCGAGGCGGTCGAAAAGGGTGTCGCCGAGTGCGGCCACACCTGGATCGGCTACGACTGGGGCAAGGACCCCACCGTAGTGCTGCTCGGCGGCTTTGCCGGGTCCATGGATTCCGAACGCATTCTGCACTGGATCTACGAGGCAGGCGGCCTCAAGATGTGGCAGGACTACAACATGGACAAGTTCGGCCTCGTATCGATGCCGCTGTTCTGCCGCACCGCTGAAGCCTTCCTCCATTCGCGCAAGCCCGTACACACGCTCGACGATCTCAAGGGCCTCAAGCTGCGCACGGCCGGCGCCTGGCTCGAAATCTCCAAGCAACTGGGCGCAGCGCCCGTCACCATGCCCGGTGGCGACGTCTATGCCGCGTTGGAGCGCGGTGCCATCGACGCCACCGAATGGGGCACGCTGTACGAGAACATCTCGACGGGCTTCTACAAGATCGCCAAATACGTGATCATCCCCGGTGTCCACCAGCCCTGCGCACCGTTCGAGCTGTGCATCAACAAGGACGCCTGGGCCGCGCTCAGCGACCGCGAGAAGACGCTCGTCGACTTGGCCGCCAAGCTGGTGACGCTGGAGAGCTGGATGCGCATCGGCCAGGAAGATGCCAAGGCCCTGCAGTTCTACAAAGACCACGGCAACGAGATCATCGAGCTCGATCCCGCGGTGCAAAAGCGCGCCAAGGAGCTGGCCGTCGCGTGGGCCGAAAAGCAGGCCGCGAACAATGCCTGGTTCGACAAGATCCTCAAGAACCAGATGGCCTTCGAGGATCTGTGGAAGAACGCGGCCAGCTATCGCAACGTGAGATACGAATAGTCCCGCTTATGCGCGCCGGGGGAGGTTGCGGCCTCCTCCGGCTCGTCCTCCACCCTTAATCGATGCTGAAGGTCAGCGGCTGCCCGGTATGTGGTCAGTGATCCGTTTTCTCGTTCGCCAGATCGAGCGCTTGTCCGGTGCCAGCGGCCTCATCATCGCTTGGCTGGCGCTGCCGCTCATCATCGCCACCTGCTACGAGGTGTTCTCGCGCTACGTCCTCAACAATCCCACAATCTGGGCCTTCGAACTCGGCTACATGGCGATGGGAACGCATGCCCTCATCGGCATGGCGTTCACGCTGCGCGAGCGCAACCACATCCGCATCGACGTGTTGTCCGTGCGCTTCTCCAGGCGCACTCGCGCCATCGTCGACCTCATCGGCTACCTGGTGCTGTTCCTGCCGGTGATGGGCTGGCTGTCCTATGCCTTGTGGGACTACTGGGTCGAGGCCTTCATTAGCGGCCAGCGTTCGGGCCAGTCCGCCTGGAACCCGATCATCTGGCCCTTCCGCCTGTGCTTTTTTATCGGCGTGGCGTTGTTGCTGCTGCAAGGGCTGGCCGAGATCGTCAAGTCGATCGACGCCCTGCGCGGCGAGACGCATAAAGCCGATAGCGCCGCCGGCGCCGGGGACCGCTAGATGAACGGCGAGATCGCGCTTCTTATGTTCCCGGCGCTGTTGCTGGCGCTGTTCATGGGCTTTCCCGTCGCCTTCTCCATGATGGGGGTGGCGCTCTATTTCGGCTACATGACCTTCGGCCCTGCGGTGATCTTCCAGTTCGTGCAGAAGGTCGATGCCGTCGCCTCCAACTTCGTGCTGGCGGCCGTGCCGCTGTTCATCTTCATGGGTGCCATGCTGGAGCGTTCCGGCATTGCCGAACAGTTGTTCGAGGCGGTGCACCTGTGGACCCGGCGGCTGCCGGGCGGGCTCGCCATCGGCACCATCATCATGTGCGTGGTCTTCGCCGCCTCCTCGGGCGTCATCGGCGCCACCGAGACGGTGGTCGGCATGCTCGCCATTCCCGTCATGCTCAAATACGCCTACGACAAGGGCCTGATCTCCGGCACCATCTGCGCCGGCGGCTCGCTGGGAACCATCATCCCGCCTTCGGTGGTGGTGGTGGTGCTGGGGCCCGTCGCCGACGTCTCGGTCGGCGATCTGTTCGTCGGCATGCTGATCCCGGGCCTCATCATGGCCACGCTCTACGGCACCTATATTCTCGGGCGCTGCACCCTCAATCCCAAGATCGGGCCCAGCCTGCCGCCGGGCCCCGATGACCCCTCGCTGGTGGAAAAGCTGAGGATCACCGCCATCGCGCTGGCTCCGCCCGTCGCCATGATCCTGGCGGTGCTGGGATCGATCATGTTCGGCCTGGCCGCGCCAACCGAGGCCGCCGGCCTCGGCGCGCTCGGCGCCGTCGTCCTGACCGTGCTCTATGGCCAGTTCTCGCTTTCGGTGCTTCACCAGGCGATGGTGAAGACGCTCAAGGTTACCTGCATGATCCTCACCATTCTCCTTGGCGGCAATATGTTCGCCGGCGTCTTCATCGCCTCGGGCGGCGTGTTCCTGACCGAGCGGCTCATCGCCTCGGCCCATCTCGGCCCCGCCCTGACGCTCGCTTTGTTTCTCGGCGTGTGCTTTATCGCCGGCTTCTTCCTCGACTGGATCTCGGTGCTCCTCATCTTCATTCCCGTCTTCATCCCTATCGTGAAGAGCATGGGCTTCGATCCGGTATGGTTCTGCGTGCTGTTCCTGATCGTCATCCAGACCAGCTACCTGACCCCGCCGATGGCGCCGGCCATCTTCTACCTGCGCGGCATCAGCCCGCCCGAAATCACGCTGCGCGACATGTTTCGCGGTGTCGTCCCCTTCATCCTCTTGCAACTCGGCTGTCTGGCCATCGTGGCCTATCTGCCCGAACTCGTCCTGTGGCTGCCGTCCAAGCTCCTCGGCTTTCGCTGACGTCCGCCGGCAACCATTGGCGAGCGCCAGCGCGGATGCCTGCCCGTGCATAACCTGGCGGCAACGGATTGACAGGGCGGACGGCGCTGATCTATTAGTAATATATTAGAGATCGGTACACGCCCGGCTGGCTGGCCGGTGCGCCGTGTTGCCGACGGGAGGACAAGCATGACGCCCGAGGACATTCTCTCCCATCCCCCTTGCGTACTGACGCAAAAGCAGCGCGAGTTCTATTTCGACAACGGCTACCTGCTGCTCGAAAAGATCGTGCCGGATGACTGGCTGGAAAAGCTCAGGGCCACGACCGACGCCATGGTCGACAAGAGCCGCGGCGTGGACAAGTCCGACAAGGTCTGGGATCTCGACAAGGGGCATACCGCCGATGCCCCGCGTCTGCGCCGCCTGTCCAGTCCCAACGATCACCATCCGGTTTTCTGGGACTACGCCTCAAAGGTTCTGCCCGAAATCATCGCCGACCTCGTCGGCCCGGACGTGAAGTTCCACCATTCCAAGCTCAATTTCAAATGGTCGGGCGGCGGCGAGGAGGTAAAGTGGCACCAGGACATCAGCTTCTGGCCGCACACCAATTACAGCCCCTGCACCGCCGGCACCTACATCTATGACTGCGGCCCCGAGCAGGGTCCGCTGGCCGTGCTGCCCGGCAGCCACAACGGCCCCCTCTACAACCAGTACAACGACAAGGACGAATGGACCGGCTGCCTGAACCCTGAGGACGCCGCGACGGTCGACATGTCGAAGGCGGCCTATCTGGAAGGACCTGCCGGCTCCATCACCATCCACAACTGCCGCACGCTGCATTATTCCAAGGCGAATTATTCCGACATTCCGCGCCCGCTGCTGCTCAATGTCTACAGCTCGGCGGACGCTCTGCCTTACACCTATAATCCGCTGCAATCGCAATATGATCAGGCCATTGTGCGCGGGCGCCGGGCGCGCTGGGCTCATCATGACCCGCGCCCGTGCCTGTTGCCGCCCGACTGGTCGGGCGGCTACACGTCCATCTTTGCTCTCCAGCGGCAGGAGAAGTGGACCGCGGCTGCGGAGTGACCATCGCTATCCGGCGTCTGCGCCGGACATCTGCAGACTATCGAGCAAGGAAGAAGCATGATCAGCCAGAGACAGATCGAGTTCCGCAAGGAATACCGCTCCCGCATCGCCGGATGGTACGACGGCTATGTGCACGTGGTTGTCATCTACGCCATGGGAGCGGCTGCGTTCTACATCTACCTCAACCACATTCATGATGTTCGGCCGTGGCAATGGCTGACGGTGCCGGTCACTTTCGTTTTCTGCAACATGTTCGAGTGGTGGGTGCACAAGTACATCATGCACCGGCCCATCAACGTCCGCGGCCTCAGGGCTATCTACGAGCGCCACACGCTCAATCACCACCAGTTCTTCACCGACGACGAGATGCGCTTCCGCGACCACAAGGACTGGCGCGTGACCTTCTTCCCGCCCTATGCGCTGGTGGTGTTCATCCTGATGTCGATCCCAGCCGCGCTGGTCCTCGGGCTGCTGATTGCGCCGAATGTCGGCTGGCTGTTCATGGCCGCCACCTCGGGCATGTACCTCATTTACGAGTTCATGCATTTCTGCTGCCACGTCGACGAGAACTGGTTCGTGCGCTACATGCCCTTCGTCAACACCATCCGCCGCCACCATACCGCCCATCACAATTACCGGTTGATGATGGAGAGCAACATGAATCTCACCTTTCCGGTCGCCGACTGGCTGTTCGGGACGTCAGACCTTGATCGCGGCCTTCTGGGTCACATCTTCAACGGCTACAACACCGACCATCTGAAGAACAACCTGAAGGGCCATCCCAAGCGTCCGGACGAAGCCGCCGCGGTCCCGATCTCTGCAGCCTGAGGGGGGTGACGCGACCATGCCGGCCAACATTAAATTCGGTCTTTCCGTCATCGCCCTTATCGTTGCGGGGGTATTCGCCTATTACGAGTCGGTGACGGGCCGCGGCGATCTCACCTGGGTCGTCGTCGGCACCGGCATTTTCATGGTCGCGGCCATGTGGATCTTTCCCGAGGCAACCAAGAAAAAGACCGGCGTCAAGGGTTGAAACTGCACCGGCCTTGCCACTCGCCAGGGCGACCGCACACTCGGACTGAGTGAGATGCCATCGCCATTGCGTTGCCGAGGGCTGGTGCGCCTGAAAGCTGAGGAAGAGAATCCGGTCGGTGGCAGATCGTCGCTCGCTACTCAAAGGCGCGCTGGCGATAACCGCTTCGGCGATACTGCCCATGGTCCCCGCCGGCGCAGCCACGCCCGCCCCCATAGCCAAAACCATTCCATCAACGGGCGAGTTGTTTCCGGCCGTGAGGTTGGGCTCGTGGATTACTTTCAATGTCGGCTGCGATCCGGTCATGCTCGACGAGCGCGCAGCGGTCATCTCCGCATTCGTCACAGACGGCGGCCGTCCTGCTCGAGCCGCAATATCGCCTCGCGCACCGGCGACTGGCTGACATTGAAGGCCTCGGCCAGCTCGGCCCGCGACAGGGTGGTCTCGGGCGGCAGCTCGAGCGACACGATGCGCGCGCGGACTTCCGCATAGATCAAGGCTGAGGCCGGGACATGCACGTTGGCGCGAGCCGGATCGTCGATGGTGCCTGCAATCCTCGATGAGAACGGGTTTTTGTCCACGGGGGGGAGTGTTGCCTGTTTCCCTGTTCAGCGAGCGGGTTCGCGCCTGCTACATCAATACATCCGGCAAGCACAGCGACAAGGCCGGAACCAGCGCGATGATGATGAAGAACAGCGCCTTCGCGACAAAATACGGCATCGAGACGCGCGTGGCCTCGCCACCCGTTGCGGATTCGACGTTGACCTTGAATTTCTCGAGGCCCTTTTCCATCGGCTCATCGGGAGCCAGAACCGTTCCGCTGCGCAGCGCCATTATGGCGAGGGCTGCCTGCGAAAAACCGACGGCTGTGGCCAAAGCTGCGGCCAGGGCAAGCCATTTGCGATGAAGTCTCATGTCGTCGTCCTCCCGCGGATCGTTGGAATAATCAGCGATTTAATATTTTAGCTGCATTCAGATGTGAGATTGGGATTCACTTTCGTGTCGACTGAATTCTGGCGTGCCAGATTGGACGGGTGAGCGTCAGCGCGAGGGCAACGGCGGAGAAGCAGCATGCCGGCAATTGGTCACGAGGAGACAATCGCGTTCGCGCTGGTCCCGGGGACGCCCGCCAGGCTTGGCGAGAGTCCGGTGTGGGACGTGCACAGCAGCAGCCTGTGGTGGGTGGATATCGACGGCCGGCGGCTTTCGAAGACCGGCGCGGCAACTGGCAGGACGACGTCCTGGGAGACGCCAGAAATGCCGTGTTTTGTCGTCATCACCAGTTCCGGCGATCCGGCCGTCGGAATGGAAAGTGGCATCTTCGCGTTCTATGAACGCAATGCCCGGTTCGAGCGTATTGTCGAGCTTCACGAGCCGCTTGCCCGTTTCAACGATGCAACGGTCGACGTTAGTGACCGACTGTGGGCTGGCACTATGCACAGATCGGCCGGCGGGGGAGCCGGCGCCCTTTACTCGGTTTCGGGGGACAGGCACCTGGTCATCCATCTCGACGGCCTCAACTGGCCCAATGGCCTTGCCTGCGATGGCGCCCGCATACGCGGGGCTGCCCGGCAAATTTGTGGCGCATATGAAGGGCCGCGAGCATAAGACGAACAAAAGGTCGGAACCGGGACCGCGGGTCCGGCACGAATGAATGGCAGCAAGGGTGTCCGGCACCATGGCAAAGCAACCGCGACTTCGCAGCGCTAGATGGTTCGAGGCCGACGATTTGCGGTCGTTCGGGCACCGCTCCCGGATGATGCAGATGGGCCTCGACCGCGAGGACTGGTCAGGCAAGCCGATCATCGCGATCATCAACACCTGGTCCGAGGCCCAGCCCTGCCATCTCCATTTTCGCGAACGTGCCAAGGACGTCAAACGTGGTGTCCTGCAGGCTGGCGGTCTGCCGATGGAGTTGCCCGCCCTTTCCCTGTCGGAGAGCTTTGTCAAGCCGACAACCATGCTCTATCGCAACATGCTGGCGATGGAGACGGAGGAGCTGCTCCGCTCCCATCCCATAGACGGTGCCGTGCTCATGGGCGGTTGCGACAAGACAACCCCGGGGCTGCTCATGGGCGCGATCAGCGCTGGCCTGCCGGCGATCTTTTTGCCCGCCGGTCCCATGCTGCGCGGCAACTACAAGGGAAAGCGTCTGGGCTCGGGCTCCGATGCCTGGAAGCTGTGGGACGAGAAGAGGGCCGGCAACCTCAGTGCTGAGGAATGGGCCGGCGTCGAAGCCGGCATCGCACGCTCCTATGGCCACTGCATGACCATGGGCACCGCCAGCACCATGACGGCAATCGCCGAGGCTATGGGCATGACTCTCCCAGGCGCCAGCTCAATTCCTGCGGCTGATGCCAATCATGCACGCATGGCGAGCGCAAGCGGCAGGCGTATCGTCGCCATGGTGAGCGAGGGCCTCACGCCTGACAAGATCCTGACTGTGGGTGCGATCCGCAACGCGACAGTCGTGGCCATGGCCGCCGGCTGCTCCACCAATGCCGTCATTCACCTGATCGCCATCGCCCGCCGGGCGGGAATCGACCTGACGCTCGAGGCGATGGACAAGCTGGGGCGAGACACGCCGGTGGTCGCCAATATCCGCCCCAGCGGCGACCGCTATCTGATGGAAGATTTTTATTATGCCGGTGGCCTCGGGGGCCTTATGAAGCAGATCGGCTCGCTGCTGGATCATTCGCAGATGACGGTCGCCGGCACCAGGCTCGGAGAAGCTTTGGCAAAAGCCGAGGTCTATGACGACGACGTCATAAGGCCGCTCGACAATCCGGTCTATCCGCAAGGGGCACTGGCGGTGCTCAAGGGCAATCTTGCGCCCGACGGCTGCGTGATCAAGCCATCGGCCTGCGCGCCGCATCTGCTCTGCAACGAAGGCCGGGCACTGGTGTTCGACAGCTATCCCGAGATGAAGTCGGCCATTGACGACCCGGACCTCGATGTCGAGTTCGAACGATGTCCTGGTACTGCGCAACGCCGGGCCGAAGGGCGGACCGGGCATGCCCGAATGGGGCATGCTGCCCATCCCGGTCAAGCTGCTGCGCCAGGGCGTGCGCGACATGGTCCGCATTTCCGACGCCAGGATGAGCGGGACTTCCTATGGCGCCTGCATCCTGCACGTGGCGCCCGAATCCCATGTCGGCGGACCGCTCGCTCTGCTCAGGACAGGTGACATCGTGAGGGTTGACGTCCCCTCGCGCGGCATTGACATGTTGGTCCCCGAACAGGAACTGCAACGGCGGCGTCGCGAATGGGTTCCGCCCGAACCCTATTACGGGCGCGGATATGGCCGAATGTTCTCGGAACACATTTCGCAAGCCAACAACGGCTGCGATTTCGACTTCCTTGAAAGGCGCGAAGGTGCCGACATTCCCGAGCCGGAGATTTATTGAGATTGTGGCCGAGCAGGACGGGATGAGCATGAACCCCACAACCCTTAAAGCCCTGATGGGCGTATCGACCGCAACGCTGTCGACGGCGTTGTTCAAGCGCGGGCTGCGCAACGTCTTTCTGCAGGATGTGCGCCCGGTTTCGCCCAAGGGCCGGAACATGGTCGGTCCAGCCTTCACTCTACGCTACATCCCGGCCCGGGAGGACCTCGACCAGCTTTCCGGCTTCGAGAATCCCGACCATCCGCAACGGGTGGCGATCGAAGCCTGCCCGGTGGGCCATGTGCTCGTCATGGACAGCCGCCGCGAACCGAGGGCGGCTTCTGCCGGCGATATTCTGCTGACGCGACTGATGGTGCGGGGCGGTGCCGGCGTTGTGACCGACGGCGGGTTCCGCGACAGCCCGGCCATCGCGAAGCTCGACATCCCGGCCTATCACAACCGCCCCACGGCACCGACCAACCTCATCCTGCACCACGCAACGGAAATGAACGTCCCCATCGGCTGCGGCGGGGTCGCGGTCTATCCCGGCGATGTCGTCGTGGGGGACGATGAGGGCATAGTGATCGTTCCGGCGAAACTGGCCGATGCAGTTGCCACCGAAGCGGTCGCCATGACGGAATTCGAGACCTTCGTCGGCGAGCGTGTGCGGGCGGGCCAGTCGATTATCGGCCTTTATCCACCCACCGATCCGGCCAACCGGGAAGCCTTCGAGACCTGGAAGAAAAACCGCGCCTGACCTCGCAGGGGGCCGCCGCAAGGCGACGCAGGGCGCAGTAGAGTGCAATCGCCAGCGCCTCTTCGGCGACCTGCCACATCAGGCTCACCACTGGAAAGAAGCCGAGGCCCTGTGGGCGCAGCGCGAGTCACTTGTGGTGCTGGACGAGATGAAGGCAATCCTCGGCACGCCGCCGTTCAATGCGCAGTACCTGCAAGAGCCCGTCCCGCCCACAGATATCCTTCCCATCTGCCAACGCGCAAGCAGCTCATGGCAAGTCCTGCTGCATCTTGCGCACCACGACAACGGTGGGCGATCCGAAATTGCGACCAGGCCACGATCTGCGCGCCCGAATGAGACTGCGCGTTATGACCCCCCGCACCCGACATGGTAGTCTTTGCTTTAAGTCACCGCTTCGGACAAACACCTCAACAGCGTCGGGGGTAGCAACAATGTTCCAGCGTGGTCGCTCGTCTTCGCCTTTCCAAAGTTCCTATTCCGGGCCCGGCTATACCTCGTCGCAGGGTCCGACCCCGCCAGGGACCGTACCGCAGCCAACCTATGCGCCGAGCCTCGCGAGCAACGAGGTGCGCGGCGCCGACATCATCGCCGAATATCTGGTCAAGGAAAAAGTGCCGTTCATCCTCGGCTATGCCGGGCACGGCGCCATCGGCCTGCTCGACGGTATCTACAAGCAGACCGACCGCATCCGCCATATCTCGCCACGCATCGAGCAGGCTGCCGGCTTCATGGCCGATGTCTATTTTCGCCTGACCGGCCAGCCGCTGGCCGTCTATGCCTCGACCGGGCCGGGGCCGATGAACCTGATGATCTCGGTGGCCAACGCCTTCTACGACTGTTCGGCCTTCTTCGTGATCACCGGGCAGGTGCCCACCACCCAGTTCGGCAGCGGTGCACTGCAGGACGACTATCGCTATCACGGCGACGTCTCCGACATCTTCACCCCCATCGTCAAGAAATCGTGGCGCATCCGCAAGGTGGAGGATCTGGTCAAGGCGTTGCCGGATGCCTTTTCGCTGATGCGTACCGGCCGGCCGGGTCCGGTGCATTTCGATATGCCCTACGACCTCTACATCAAGACGGCGCCCGTTGCCGTGCCGGAGCCGAGCAACAATGGCAGGCCGCTCAACTGGCGCACCACGGCGGCCGATGAGACGGTTGCCCGCGCCCTGGACCTTTTGGCCGGCGCCGAGCGCCCGCTGATCCTGGCCGGCGGCGGCATCCGCGTCGCCGGGGCCTTTGAGGAACTGAAGGCGGTGGCCGAGCAACTCGATATACCCGTCTATTCCTCTTTCATGGGTAAGGGCTGCTTGTCCGCCGACCATCGCCTCTATCTCGGCGTGGCCGGTGTCTGGGGCGAGTATCCGGCCACCGAAGCGGTGCGCAACGCCGACGTGATCCTGGCCATCGGCGCCCGCTTCAACGACCTGCATACCGGCTCGTGGATTCCAGGCTATGTCTACAACGTTCCGCCCACCCGACTGATCCAGGTCGACATCGATTCGGATGAAATCGGCCGCAACTATCCCGTCGAGATGGGCATCGTCGCCGATGCTAAGGCCTTTCTAGAGCAGGTCTTGAGGATCGCCCGTGCCAAGGGCAGTCGGCTGCGGTTCGGCAGCACCTGGCACCAGGAGATCGAGGGCTGGCGCAGCGACTGGCGCAATTTTTGCGAACCCTTCGAACGCTCCAGCGAGGTGCCCATCGAGCCGCGCCGCATGTTGGCCGACATGATGAAAGTCTCGCCGCCTGAGACCATCATGGTCGACGATGTGGGCAATTGTCAGGTGTGGTCGGAGCAGTACTGGAAGCCGCGCGTGGCCGGCACCCACCTCACGGCGGGCGGTTTTGCCGCCATGGGCTTCGGGGTATGCGGGGTGCTGGGGGCCAAGCTGGCGCGGCCCAACAGCCCGTGTGTGACCCTGTGCGGCGACGGCGGCTTCATGATGGCGCCGCATGCTGTGGCGACAGCGGTGGAATACAACATTCCGGCCGTTTGGGTCTTGCAGAACAATTATGCCATCGGCACCATCCGCGACCTGCAGCGGGTCTATCTCGACGGCCGCGAACTAGGCACCAGCTTCGTGAACGAGCGCACCGGCCAGTTCTGGAACCCCGATTTCGCCAAGATGGCCGAAGCCATGGGCGGGCGCGGCATTCGTATCGAGCACCCGGACCAGTTCGCCGATGCCTATCGCGAGGCGCTGCACTCCAACATCCCGACGGTGCTCGATGTCATCATCAATCGCGACACCTCGATGCCGGTGATCGGCACCTGGCAGATGCCGCCAATCCCCGAGGTGCAGCCGACCTTCGGTCAGCGCAAGGTGAGATGACAAGGCACGGGCCCGGTTCTGTTGGCGGGATGCGACAGGCAGATATCCGCATCCCTTTGAGGTGCAACATCGTCATGCCCACTGCGATCTGATACCCTGCGACCCAGATCACGCGGCAAGGGGGCTAATGAGGCGCGATGCCCGGCAGCATCATCACCATAGCCCAGCAAAAGGGCGGCTCCGGGAAGACCACGCTGGCCGCCCATCTGGCGGTTGCCTTTTCTCGCCTCGACGGCAAGCGGGTGGCGCTGCTCGATACCGATCCGCAAGGCTCGCTGGGACGCTGGTTCATGGCCCGCAGCGAGCGACAGGTGGCGCCCGATCTTGCCTTCCGCACCGCCTCGGCTTGGGGCGCACGTTACGAAGCCCAGGGCCTCGCCAAGGACCATGACGTCGTCATCGTCGACACCCCTCCCAAAATGGGCATCGACGGGCGGCCGGCCATCGACGCCGCCCATCTGGTGGTGATCCCGGTGTCGCCGTCGCCGGTGGATCTGTGGGCCACGGAACCCACACTGGATATGGTGAAGGCGGAAAAGAAACCGGCGCTTTTTGTACTCAACCGGGCCAATGCCCGCGCCCGCCTTACCGGCGAGACGGTCGAAGCCCTGCAGGCGCTGGGTGCCGCCATAGCCGCCAGCCACATTGCCAACCGGGTCATCCTGGCAGCATCGATGGGCGACGGCGGCAGCGCCTTCGAACGCCAGGCTTCAGGTTCGGCCGCGCGCGAGATTGCAGCACTCGCATCCGAGGTGCTGGCCGTGCTCCAGAACTGATGCTCTATTCCCGAAGCGCCGCGATCACGTCATCGACCTTCACTACCGTGGCCACATTCTGCATGGCGTAATTGATCGAGGCATTGTGCCAGTCGGCGTTCATGGTCGAGCAGCCATCTTCGGGGATGAGCATGCGGTAGCCCTTGTCCGCGCCGGTCCTTGCCGTGTGCTCGATCGACATGTTGGTCCACGCCCCGGTCTCGATGACGGTGTCGCGACCGGTCGCCTTGAGCACCGTCTCGAGGGTTGTGCCCTCCCAGCCGCTCATGCGGTTCTTGATCACCACATGATCGCCCGACTGCGGCTCGAGCCCCTGCACCGGCGCCGCCCCCCAACTTCCCCGCACCATCGCCTTGGTGTCGCGCACACCCTCAAAGAGCGGAGCGTTCATCGTCATGCCGTGGGCGCCGGCCTCGGTGATGAACCACACATGGATCACCGGAACGCCAGCCTTGCGGCACGCTTCGGCAAGCCGGGCGATGTTCGCGATGCAGTTCTGCTCGCGGCAATGGGCGGGCGAGCCCGAGGAGGCAAACGCCCCGCCGTCCATCACCACGTCGTTCTGCATGTCCTGGATGACGAGAGCGGCGCGGAAGGGCTGCAGCCACAATCGTCCGTCGCCGCTCGCCGGCGCCGAGGCGGCCGGCGGAGGAGCGGCCCCGGCCGATGACCCCTGGCTTGGGCCCCGCGCCGGGCGTGCCCGCATGAACGGCTCGTTGCGCGGGCCGACCCCGGTCTTCACCGAATAGAGGGAATGGGTGGCGCACATGAACAGGGTGCGCCAGTCCTCGCCGCCCCAATGCAGGTTGGCGACCAGTTCTGGCACTGCCACCTTGCCGATGAGACGCCCGGCGCGGTCGTAGACCCAGACGCCGCCGGGTGCCGTCACCCACACATTGCCGTGCATGTCGCATTTCATGCCGTCGGGCACGCCCGGCTTGAGGTTGTCCTTGATTCCGGATGCGAACAGCCGGCCGTTGCCGAGCTTGCCGTCGCCGGCGACGTCGTAGACGCGGATGTTGGCCTGCACGGTATCGTTGATGTAGAGCAGGCTTTCGTCGGGTGAAAAGCACAGGCCGTTGGGCTGGGTGAAGGTATAGCGGTCGACCATCAGTTGCGGCTCGCGCCCGGCGCCACCCGGCGCGATGCGATAGACACCCTGAAAGCCGAGCTGGACGGGGCGCTCCACCCCGAAGCCCGGCATGCGCCCGTAGGTCGGATCGGAAAACCAGATGGAGCCGTCGGACTTCACGCACAGGTCGTTGGGGCTGTTGAGCTCCTTGCCCTCGAAGTGGCTGGCCAGCACCTCGCGCTGCCCGTCGGGCCGGAAGCGGGCGACCGACGAGGTGGAATGCTCGCACACCAGCAGGTTGAGCTCGGCGTCGTAGGTCATGCCGTTGCCCTTGTTGGAAGGGTGCATGACCTCGCGTACGCCGTGGCGGTCCCAGCGCCGACGCTTGTCGTCGGGCATATCGGAGAACAGGAGATAGTGGTCCACCGGGTGCCAGATCGGCCCTTCGGTGAAGTTGAACCCGGACCCCAGCTGCAGCACGGGCTCGTGCTCGTTGATCAGTTGCGGGAATGCGGCATCAAGCGCTTCGTGGGCCATGGCCTGTCTCCGGCTTTTCTTGGGTCTACATGGGGAACCAGTCGCTCTGCGGTACGCTCTCGACGATGGGGCCGGGCACCTGCCCCTCCAGCCGCCCGACGACGCGCTGCGCCTCGATCTTGGCCGGCTTGTCATGCACGGCCAGCAGGAAGCGGTAGTTGTTCAGCAGCTTCTTGATGGCGCCCTTTTCGGCCCGCTTGGAGCCGGCATGATTGCCGGTCACCTGCGGTTCCATGAACTGGGTCTGGCGGAACTGGTTCACGATCTGGTCGTTGAAATTGTAGATGACGTCGCCGCAGATGCAGGCGATGCCCTCGGCGGTTTCCACCATCACGTTCATCGAGCCTTCGGTGTGGGCATTGGCCGCCTCGCACCACACGCCCGGCATGATCTCTTCGCCGCCGGTGATCTCCAGGTCGAGGAAGCGCAAGGCATCCTGGGTGTGCAGGCGTTCGATCAGGTGCTGGATGTCAGGCTTGGGGTACTGCGGGTGCATCAGCCCCGAAACCGAACATTCCAGCTCGCGTCGGTTGATCACCACGGTGGAGTTCATGGGGAAGTGGTCGTCCTTGCCGGCATGGTCGATGTGCAGGTGGGTGTGCAGCACATAGCGCACATCGCCGACTTTCAGACCGTGCTTGGCGAGCTGGTTCTCGATCATGTTGTCGTGGAACTGCAAGCCCCGCATGCCGAGCGATTCCATGATGGCGTTGTCGCGGTAGCCGGTGTCGACCACCACCGGGTACTTGCCGCCGGTGATCAGGAAGCCGTAGACCGGCACCCGCTTGATGCGTCCGCAGTCGTGACCGAGCACGAGAAAGCTGGCTTCAAGTTCAATGTCGCCATAATCGAGGATCTTGATTTCCAGGGCCATATTCTTGCTTTTCCTCCTTGCTAGCGGGCCGAAAGCGGCCGGTTCCGGTTGTCCTAAAGGCGATAGACCCGCTCTGCGGTGTCGTAGAAAATGGCACCCTGCGCCGCCCTGGGCAGGCCCATGGCGGCGGCACGGAAGGCATCGACAAGCCCGCCGTAGCCGGTCCACAGCTTCTCGATGGGGAAGTTGGAACCGAACAGGCAACGCTCGGCGCCGAAGAGCTTCACCGCGTCGCGCATGATGGTCTTGATGTGGGCGGCATCGTTGCGGTGGATGAAGGTGCCGAAGGCCGACAGCTTGGTGACCACGTTGGGCTCATCGGCCAGCCGCTTGAGGCCGTCACGCCACAGGGCGCGGCCCTTGTCGCTCAGGTCCTCGGGCATGCCGGCATGCTGCAGGATGAAGGTGACATCGGGACAGGCGCGCGCCAGCTTTGCCGCATCGCCCATCTGCGAAGCGAAGACCTGCAAATCGAACGACCAGCCATAGTCGGCAAGGCGCGCCACGTTGCGCTGCACCTGCGGGTCGGCCGGAAGGTCGGGGCGGGCGGCGAAGCGATACATGGGGTTTTCGTGCCAGTGGAACTGCTGGCGCACCCCCCGCATCAGCGGCACGGGCTTCAGCTTGTCGAGTTGGCCGCGCACGTCGGGACCGGTGAAATCGGCAAAGGCGACGATGCCGTGCGGCCAGCCGCTTTCGTCGGCCACCTCCTGCACCCAGTGCGCCTCGTCGGCAAACCAGTCGGGCGCCCAGTTGGCCTGCACATAGACCGACTTTTCGACGCCTGAACCGGCAATGTCGGCGAGATATTCCGCGATGAGGTAGTCGCGCTTGATGGCGTCATAGGGCCCGAAGATGCGCGGCTGCATCGGTCCCAGCAACCACGGCAGGTCGGTCTGTCGCCAGATGTGATGGTGGGCATCGATAATGCGCATCACGCCGCCTCCCGCGCCAGCGCCAGCACCTCATCGCAGATGGCGGCGACCGACGAGCCTGCGCGCAGCGCATCGAGATAGGGCAGCACCGCCTGCATGGCCGCCGTCTCGGGCCGGAAGTCGGCAGCCGTGGCGAGTGGCGTCAGCCACACCAGCCGCCAGGCTAGGCGCGATAACCGCGCAACGGCGGCGGTCATGGCGGCATGGTCGCCGCGCTCCAGCCCGTCGGAGAGCACGATGACCGCTGCTCCCCTGGCGAAGCCGGCAAAGCGCGGAATGGCAAGCAAGGCGGTGAGCGCATCGCCCAGACGGGTGCCGCCGTCCCAGTCGGCGACGATGTCGGCGGCCAGCGCGAGCGCCTGAGTTGGGTTGCGCAGCTTGAGCGCCCGTGTAATGCGGGTCAGGCGGGTGCCCAGGGTGAAGACCTCGATACGCTCGGCCGACCGGGCAAGCGCATGGGCAAAACGCAGATACTGGTCAGTGTGCTGTTTCATCGAGCCGGAAATGTCGATCAGCAGCACCATGCGGCGCTGGTGCGGCTTGCGCTTGAGGCGCGGCAGTTCGATCACCTCGCCGTCGCGCGCGACCGCTTGGCGCATGGCCTTGCGCATGTCGAAGGCACCGCCGCGATGGGAGCGTGCGCGCCGCCAGGAGCGCCGCATCGGCATGGCCGTGGGCGCCTGGCGGCGAAAGCGCCTCAGCGCGGCGGCCTCGCCCGTCTCGGTGAAGCGCCGCGCCCCCAGCATCTCTGCGCCGATCGCCTCGCCGCCGGCCTCGCTTTCCTCCTCGGGCTCGGGCGGTTCGCCGTCACCGGGGCCTTCCTCGCCCACCAGCATGTCCTCCTCGTCGCCTTCTCCCGGCGCCGATACCGGTAGCGACTGGCCGAGGAAATGCATGCGGAACAGGGCGTCGAACTCGCGGCGCCGCTCGGGTGGGGGGGCGAGGATGGCGTGGGCGGCGCGGTGGATGTCGGCCATGTTTGCGGGGCCCAGAAGGCCAACTGCCTCGATAAAGCTCATGGTCTGCTCGGGCGCCACGGCAAAGCCGTTCTGCCTCAACAGCGTCGCGAAGGTGACGAAAGGTTCGGCCGCGCGTGGCAGGGTCTCGACCGGGCTCATGCCGCCACCCCCGAAATCACCTGATCGAGCCGGGGGCCGAGATAATTGAGATCGTCCTGGTCCTTCAGCGCCACGCCGATGGAACGCCTGAATGCCTGCGGCCACGCCGCGCCCTGGCTTTGCAGCAGCGTGGCGGCCTCGGCCCACTCCACCGTTTCGGCCACGCCGGGCGGCTTGGCCAGCGGCTCGGCCCTGAGCCGGCCCACCGCGGCCACTACCTTGTCGGCGGTATCGCGCGCAACGCTTGATGCGCGCATCATGACGATCTGCGCCTCGCGGGCGGCATCGGGATATTCGATCCAGTGGTAGACGCAGCGCCGGCGCAACGCCTCATGCAGTTCGCGGGTGCGGTTGGAGGTGAGGACCACCACCGGGCGCTGGGCGCCGCGGATGGTGCCGCGCTCGGGGATGGAGATCTGGAAATCCGACAGGAATTCCAGCAACAGCGCCTCGAATTCATGGTCGGAGCGGTCGATCTCGTCGATCAGCAAAAGCGCGTTGGCGCCGGCTTGCAACGCATCGAGCAGCGGGCGGGCAATGAGGAACTCGTCCTTGTAGATGTTGACATACTGCTCGCCGGCCTGGCGGATGGCGAGCATCTGCCTTGGATAGTTCCACTCGTATAGGGCGGCCGCCGCATCGATGCCCTCATAGCACTGCAGGCGGATTAGGCGGCGCGACAGCGTCGAGGAAAGCGCCTTGGCGGCCTCGGTCTTGCCCACCCCCGGCACCCCCTCGAGCAGCAAGGGCTTGCCGAGGGCAAGCGCCAGGTAGGCTGCCGTCGCCAGCTCGTCATCGGCAAGATACTGCGCCGCCAGCAACGCCTCGTGCAGCTGCTGCGGCGAGCCAATACCGGCGATGACGGGACGGACGGGCACGGAAGCGTTCCTCTCCTTGCTAGCGGCGGGCCTGGGGCTGGGCGCCGCCATTGCCTTTAAGGCCGCGCAGCACCTTTTCCGGGGTGATCGGCAGGTCTGTGACCCTCACCCCGACGGCGTTGAACACCGCGTTGGCGATGGCCGGCAGCACCGGGTTGGCACACATCTCGCCCGGTCCCTTGCCGCCATAGGGGCCATCGGGCGCCGGGCGTTCCAGAATGGCGATATCGTGGGGAGCGATGTCGCCCGGCCCGGGCATCAGGTAGCGCAAGAAGTCGACGGGACCGTGGGCGCGATCAGGGTAATAGGGCTCGGTCGTCTCCCACAGGGCATGGCTCATGCCCATCCAGGCACCGCCGGTCAGTTGCTGTTCGACCAGGCGGGGATTGAGGGCGCGGCCCACCTCATAGGCCGAGTTCATCTTGGTGACGGCGACCTCGCCGGTCTCGTCATCGACCTCGACGTCGACCACCAGCGCGGCATGGGCAAAGCACGACACCGGCGTCATTTCGCCGGTTTCGGGATCGACGTCGGACAAGGGAATGAGGAAAATGCCGCGGCCCGACACCGTCTTGCCTTGCTTGAACTGCGCCGCCCCGCAGGCTTCGCCGGTGGTGATCGAGCGTGAAGGGGCGCCGCGCACGAAGATGTTGCCCTTGCCGTCGGTTTCCAGATCGGCGGCATTGACCTCCAGTTCCTCCGCCGCCGCCTCCAGCATGACGGCGCGCGCCTCCTTTGCCGCCTGGATCACCGCGTTGCCGACCCGGTGGGTACCGCGCGAGGCGAACGAGCCCATGCAGTGGGGGCCGGTGTCGCTGTCGGCGGTATCGACATAGACATCGGCCACCGGCACACCGAGGGTTTCGGCCGCGATCTGCCGCGTCACCGACTTCATGCCCTGGCCGAGGTCGATGGACGACAGGGCGACGGCGAACTTGCCATCCGGGTTGGAGTGCACCAGCGCCTGGCTTGGATCGCCGCCGAGATTCATGCCGATGGGATAGTTGATGCAGGCAAAGCCGCGTCCCTTGTGAACGGTCATGGTCAGCGCCTCCTGAAGCCGGAGTTGGATGCAAAGCGACTGTAGCCGGGACGCCCGATCGGGCGGCCGCCCGGGCTCTCGCTGCCGGCGGGCGGGGAGGACACGGGCGCCGGTGGCTGTGGCGGTGGTTGCTGAGGTCGACCGCCAGCCGGGGTGTAGACGGGTCCGGCGGCGGGGTGGGTGTAAATGGGCTGCGACGCCGGCGGTGTAGCGGCAGGGTGAGGTGGCATCGTGGATGGCGGTGGTGGCGGCGCGGCGGCCGGGCGCGTCGGCTGGGGTGGCGCCGGCGAAGGCTGTGGCGGTGCCGGTTGTCTGATGCCGGTGCGCCCGCTCGCCACACGGCGCGAGCGCCGTTCGCCGATGCGGCCGTTCTCGTCGGTGACGGTGGGCGGGATCGCGGCGCGCTCGCCGCCTCCGCCCAGCATCGACGACATCTGCATGAATTGTTCGCCGATCCGCCATTCGGCCTTTTGCGCCGCCACCTGGCAGCATTCGATCAGGGCACAGTTCTTGGCCTCGCGGCGATGGGCTTTCATGTCGCCGTCGCGATAGGCGTTGATGAGGCGCAGTTCGATCGGATCGATGCCGAGTTCATTAGCCACCACATCCATGTGGCTCTCGATGGCGAAATCGGCGCCGGTCACGCCGAAGCCGCGCATGGCGGTGGCCGGCGTGCGGTTGGTGAACACGCAGAAGATGTCGGCGGCGACATTGGGGATGGTGTAGGGACCCGGCAGGTGGCCGGCGCATTTGATGATGGCGTAGCTCGACAGGCGGGTATAGGCGCCTGCATCGAAATAGCCGGTGAACTGGCGTGCGACGACGCGCCCGTCGTTCATCACCCCGTCCTTGATGAACCAGCGCTCGGCCCCACGCGGCGCGCCCACCTGCATTTCCTCTTCGCGGTCCCAGGTGAATTTGCACGGGCGGCCCGTCAACATGCAGGCAATGATGGCCATGGGCTCGACCTGGCTGTCGACCTTGCCGCCGAAGCCGCCGCCCACGGTGCCGCCGATGAAATGCAGCCGGTTCGATGCGACGTTGAGGAGCTTGGCCGCCGTGCCCAGCGAGAAGAACAGCGCTTGGGTCGAGGTGTAGCAAACGAAGCGGTCGTTTGTTTCAGGCGCGGCGATGGCGCCGTTGGTCTCCACCGGCGCCTGCTCGATGGGCGACATCTGGTAGCGCCCCTCGATGATACGGTCGGCGCGCGAAAAGGCTTGCTCGACATCGCCGAAACGCAGCTTCTGGTGGTCGTACTTGTCGTGGTAGTCGAAGGTGTTGTTGGGGTAGGTCTCGTTGACCACCGGGGCATCGGGCTTGAGAGCTTCTTCCACGTCGAGGACGTGCGGCAGCACCTCGTAGTCGACCTTCACCGCCGCCACCGCCTCGCGCGCCTGGCGCTCGCTTTCGGCCACTACGGCGACCACCGGCTCACCCTTGTAGGCGACCTTTTTTGTCGACAGCATCGGTTCATCGTCGCGGCCGAAATTCAGCAAACTCAAAAGCGTGTTCAGGTTGTTCGCGACGTCTGTTCCGCGAATGATCCTGACCGTTCCGGGCATGTGTTCGGCGGCCGATGTGTCGATCGAGCGGATGCGGGCGTGGTGATGGGGGCTCCTCACGCAGCGGACATGCAGCAGTCCCTCGAACAGATGGTCGTCGAAATAGGGTGAGCGGCCGGTCACATGGCCGAGCGCGTCCTGACGTTGGGTTGGCTTGCCGATCTCGTTGAGATTGTCGTCGCGCTCGTTGGCGAACAGGTCCTTGCGAAACTCGACGCTCATTGACTTGCTTTCCTTAGGCAATCCGCCGTCCCGAGGCCCGCTGGGCGGCATCGAGGATGGCTTCGATGATGGGTTCGTAGCCGGTGCAGCGGCAGATGTTGCCGGAGATGGCATCCACCACGTCGGCGCGGCTGGGATTGGGATTGGAATCGAGCAGGGCCTTTGCGGCCATCAGCATGCCAGGCGTGCAAAAGCCGCACTGGGCGGCGAAGTGCTGCATGAACGCTTCCTGCAAGGGATGCAGTTGGTTGCCATCGGCCAGTCCCGAAGTGGTTGAAATCGAACGGCCTTCCATGGTCTCGGCCAGGGTGAGGCAACTCAGGCGAGGTTCACCGTCAACCAGCACCGTGCACGCCCCGCACGTCCCCTGGCCGCAACCGTATTTCGGCGACAAATCGCCAACGCCGCGACGCAGCACGTCGAGCAGGTTCTGCCCGTCCTCGACGAAAACGGCCTTTTCCGCCCCGTTGAGCTTGAATTGCACCGGTTTTCTGGCCATGGGCAGGTCTCTCCTACTCGTTCAGCAACAGGCGACGGAGATGCACGGGAGCCACCTCGCGGCGGTACCAGGCCGAGGCAATGGCATCGTCCGCCGGCGCCAGCCCGGTAGAGGCGGCGGCGATCGCCTGGGCGATGCCGGCGGCATCGAGGCTCTTTCCTTCCAGCGCCTGCTCGACCGCTGGCGCGCGCAGCGGCGTCGGCCCCATGGCGCCGAAGGCGACGCGGGCGCCAGCGACGCGACCGCCTTGCTGCGGCAGGAGCGCCGCGATGGTGATGACCGCTGCACCCTTGGGCTTGATGCGCGAGACCTTGCGGAAGCGGAAGTCACCCTGGCGCGGGCGGTTGAAGCTCACGGCCAGCACCAGGGGGCGCGGCTCGCGCTCGCGATCGCGCAGGAAATCAGCCAGCGGTACGGGCCGCCCGCCCGAGGACCCGGCGAGGCTGACCATGGCATCGAGCGCCAGCAGGGCGGTGGCGAAATCGCCGAAGGGCGAGCGCGCGAACAGATTGCCGCCGACGCTAGCCATGCCACGCACGGCAGGACCGCCGATCACCCGCGCCGCCGGATGCAGGAAGTCGAACTCGCGGCTGGCCAGGATCTGGCTCATGGTGACAGCCGCGCCAAGGCTTACCTGTTCGCCGCGCGTTTCCATCTGCTGCATGGCTCGATCGCGGACCATGACGATGGTGGACAGCGCCGGCATGGCCTCATTGACACCGCGCATGACAAGGGTGCCGCCCGCCATGAACCGGGCGCTGCGGTCGGCGGCGAGCTGCCCGGCGGCGGCTTCGGCCTCGTCGAAGGTCTTGACCGTAATGCCCATCGTCATCCCTTTCCGGCCTTACGCCGCCTGCTCCAGCCGGTTGCGGATCGCTTCGAAGCCGGCTTGATAAATGTCTTCGCCGACCAGCCGGCGCATGTCGTCGTCCTCGCCGGGCCGAGTGGAGAAACTGCTTTCCCACTGCCAGAAGGTGCGATCACCGTCGGTCACCGGCAAAAGCCGCACAGTGGCCACGTAGTTGAAAAGCGGCACCGGGGTATCGAGCAGGCAGTAGGTGAAGGAGGTGCCATCGTCCGACAGGCTGAGCAGCTGCTCGCGCAGTTCGGAACCGTCTGCGAGATGGAAACGACGCACGCAGCCCACCACGTCGGACCCGCGCCCGCGCTCGATGTGGCTGTCCCTGACAGCCGGGTGCCAGCGGTCATGGCCGTTGAAGTCGCGCAAAAGCGCCCACACCCGGTCGATGGGGTGATCCAGGATCGTGCTCTTGACCACCTTCACCATTACCCGCCCTGCCGATTGCCGAAGTGGCGCTTGAGCGCGTCGATACCGGCCTGGAAGACATCGCGACCGATGCCATTGGTCAGGTCGTCCTCGATGCCGGGATCGCAGTCGAACTCCGCCGACCACTCGATGAAGCAGCGGTTGCCGTCGCTGACCGGGGTCAACCGCAAGGTGGCGACATAGTTCTTCAGCGCCATCGGGCTTTCGAGGATGGCATAAGTGCAGAACAGCTCGTAGTCACTGAGCGCCAGCAATTGCTCGCGGATATGGTCACCGTTCTGCAGGCGGAAACTGCGGATGCAGCCCACCTTGTCGGACGGCTCCGCGTTCTCGATCTGGCTGTCGGCGATGCGCGGGTGCCAGCGCGGCAGCGCATTGAAGTCGCGCACCCGCTCCCACACCCCCGATGCGGGCGCCTCGATGACGCTGGAGACATAAACTCGTGCCATGGCTTGCCCGCCTACTTCGTGCGGCGCGAACCGCGCCCCCTGCCGGAGCCGCTACCCGTGCCGCCGCCCTTGCCTGTCTCGCCGCCCTCGGCAGCCTTGGGCTTGCCGCCATCGCCGGCATCCTTGGCAATGCGCTGCAAGTCGGAGGCCTCGCGCATCAGCCCGCCCTGCTTGGCGAGCGTGCCGCCTTCGATGCCGATATCGGCCAGGAGGTTGTCGATCAGCGGAGCCTGCACCCGATAGCGCAGGGCCGAGTTGATGACCTCGTCGGTCGGGCTGCCGCCACCGCCGCCGCCGCTGCCGCCAGTGATGCCGTCGAGCTGCATGATGCGGATGTCCTGAATCTTCTCCAGCGGCTTGACCGAGGCCGCCACAATACCTTCCACATGCTCCAGCAGTTTTTTGCGGAACTGCATGTAGCGGGCCTCGTCGGTGAGCACGTTCTCGGCCTCGTTGAGGAGGCGCTGGGCTTCGGCCTGCACCGCGGCGCGCACCTTTTCGGCCTCGGCCGCGATGCGCATTTCGGCGGCTGCCTTTTCGGCCATCACAACGTCGATGCTCTTGCGCCGGTTGGCCTCCTCGGTCTCGCGGGCCGTCTTGACACGCTCTTCGGCCTCGGCGGCGCGGGCCCGGGCAACATCGGCCTCGGCCTTGGCGGCCGACTGTTCCAGCGACTGCTTGTAGAGCGCCACCGCCTTTTCCATCTCGACCGATTCGACCTCGCGCTCGCGGCCGATTTCCAGCTTGCGCCGCTCGGTCTCGTGGCCGATGCGGGCCTGATCGAGGCCGCGTTCGGCGGCGATGCGCGAGCGCTCGATGTCCTCGCGTGAAGCGATTTCGGCTTCGCGCAGGGCCTGCATGCGGGCGACCTCGAGCTGCTCGAGCGAGCGCTTCCGCTCCAGCCGCGCGGCATCGAGCGCCTGTTCGCGGGCAACGTCGGTGCGCTCCACGTCGCGTTGCGCCTCGATCTGGGCCTGCTTGAGCCTGGCGTCGGCCGCGGCACGCTCCGATTTGGTGTCGGCAAGGGCGACAATGCGGTGCTCGTCGGCCTCTTCGATGGTCTTCTTCCGCTCGATGTCGAGCATCTCGCGGGCCTTGGACGAACTCGATGCGTTCCCTGTCGACGCTCAGTTCCACGGCGATGCGCTCGCGCTCGATCTTGTCGCGCTTGGCGATCTCGCGTGCTTCCACCGTTTCGTCGCGAGCGATCTCGCGGCTGCGAATGTCCTGCGCCGCCGCGATACGCTCGGCGGTGATCGTCTTCTCCTGGGCGATGCGCGCGGCCTCGACGGCCTCGCTGGCGGCGATCTGCGCCTCGTCCAGTGCCTTGTTGCGGGCGATCTCCAGGTTGCGGATCTCCTCGTCGCGGGCGATCTGGTCGCGCGAGGTTTCCTTGTCCTTGACGATGCGCAGCTGGTCGACAACCCGCCGCGAAGAGACCTCGGTGGACTGCACCGCCTCGCCCCGTTCGATCTCGCGCACCCGGATTTCTGTCTCGGCGATGATACGCTCGGCGTCGATCTTCTTCTTCTGGGCGATGCGGGCTGTTTCGGTCGCCTCCTGCGCCGACACTTCCCTGAGCGTGGTCTGTTCGTTGCGCTCGATGCGCTCGGCATCGACGGTGGCCTGCTGGGCCAGCCGCGCCGTCTCGGTGATCTCGGCAGCGGCAATCTGCGCGGTGTCGACGGCGCGATGGCTGGTGATCTCGCGCTCGCGCACATCCTGCTCGTAGGCAATACGGTCGGCAGCGACTTTCTTCTCCTGAGCGATGCGGGCTATCTCGGTGGCCTCGCGGGCGGCGATCTCGGCGGCCTGGATGGCCTGGGCGCGGCGGATATCGCGGCCCTTGGTGGTCTCCTCGCTCTCGATGCGATCCACCGCCAGCTTGAGTTCGTGGGCGATACGGTGAGCCTCGACCGCCTCGCGGGCCGCAATTTCGGCCTCATCCACCGCCCGGTTGCGGGTGATTTCGCGCTGACGGGTATCCTGCTCATAGGCGATGCGTTCGGCCGTCACCTTGCGTTCCTGGGCGATGCGGGCAAGGTCAGTCGCTTCGCGGGCGGCGATCTCGGCGGCCTCGATGGC
This sequence comes from uncultured Alphaproteobacteria bacterium, assembly GCA_963770075.1. Lineage (GTDB taxonomy): Bacteria > Pseudomonadota > Alphaproteobacteria > Rhizobiales > Aestuariivirgaceae > CAVVDT01. The sequence continues at coordinate 75,982 of CAVYOQ010000043.1, read as the reverse complement.
CTGGGCACGGCGGATATCGCGGCCCTTGGTGGTCTCCTCGCTCTCGATGCGATCCACCGCCAGCTTGAGATCGTGGGCGATGCGATGAGCCTCGACCGCCTCGCGGGCGGCAATCTCGGCCTCGTCGACGGCCCTGTTGCGGGAGATCTGCAACGCGCGCACGCGCTCTTCCTGGCCGATGCGGGCCGCCTCGGTGACCTCACGGGCAGCGATGTCGGCCTCCTCGATGACCTTGCGCTGCTCGATTTCCAGCGCCCGGGTTTCCTGCTGCGAGGAAATCCGCTCGGCTGCAAGCATCTTCTCGCGCGCGATACGAGCCGCCTCGGTCGCCTGCTGGGCGGCGATCTCGGCTTCCTCGAGCACCTTCTGGCGCTCGATCTCGAGCTGGCGCACCTTCCTGTCTGAGGTAATGCGGTCGGTGCTGATCGCGGCTTCTTGCGCAATACGCAGCTTCTCGGTCGCCTCGCGCGCTGCGATGGTGGCCTGCTCGGTGGAAAGATTGCGTTCGATCTCGCGCTTCTGGGTGTCCTCCTCCTTGGAGATGCGCGCCGCGGTGACGCTCTTTTCCAGTTCGATGCGTTTCTTCTGGGTGGTCTCTTCCTGGGCAATGCGCGCCTCGGTCACGGCGCGTTCCTGCTCGATGCGGGCGCGTTCGGTGGATTCGACGGCGGCGATCTCGGCTTGCTCGATGCTGCGCCGGCGCTCGATTTCCTGCGCCTCGGTCAACTGCTCGTTGGTGATGCGGGCTTCGTTGATCAGCCGCTCTTGGGCAATGCGCGCCCGCTCGACGTTTTCGCGGGCAGAGATCTCGGCGGAGTCCACCGCCTGCTGGCGCTCGATTTCGCGCTGCCGGATCTCGCGCTCGGACTGGATACGCGCCTCGGACACCTGATGTTCCTGGGTGATGCGCTGCTTTTCGATGCGTTCGCGCGCGGTGATCTGGGCCTGTTCAGCCTCGGTTTCGCGCTCGGCGCGCTCGCGAGCCAGTTCGGCGCGCTGCTGGGCACGGCGGAACTCCACGTCGCGTTCCTGGGTGAGACGCGCTTCCTCGCTCTCGCGCTCGATGTCGAGGGCCTGTTTTTCGGCTTCCAGGTTGCGGCTACGGATGCGGATCATCGAGTCCTGCTCGATGTCGTTGCGCAGTTTCCGCCTGGCCTCGATATCCTCGATGAGGCGGGTAAGGCCTTCTGCATCGAAGCGGTTGGACGGATTGAAATATTCCAGCTCGGTCTGGTCGATATCCTTGATGGCGACCGATTCGAGCTCGAGACCGTTGAGATCGAGGCCTTCCTGCGTCATCTCGCGCACCCGCTGGACGTAGATGTCGCGCTGTTCGTGCATCTCCTCCATGGTCATGCCGGCGGCGACGGAGCGCATCGCCGAGATGAACTTGCCGGAGAGCAGTTCGTGCAAACGGTTGGGCTCCAGCGTGCGCCGGCCCAAGGTGGAGGCGGCAATCGACACCGCCGGTTTCGTCGGCCGGACGCGTACGTAGAACTCGGCCTGCACGTCGACGCGCATGCGGTCCTTGGTGATCAGTGCGTCGTTCTTCTCGCGCATCACCTCCAGCGGCAGCGTGTTCATGTTGACGGGCGTGATGTCGTGGATGATCGGCCACACAAAGGCGCCACCGTCGATGACAACCTTCTCACCGCGCAGGCCGGTGCGCACGAACGCCACCTCCTTGGTGGAGCGGCGGTAGAGCCAGTTCATGACCCAATAGATGATGGCGATGACGATAACCGCCAGAATGAGCCAGAGAATGAGCTGGCCTATCAGCTGTCCGGTCATGACCTTCCTCCACTAATCGCCGCCCGGGAGCGGCCCATCACCCCTTGTAAACCCTGATGCGCTTGAACGCCTGGGTCTGCTCGGTCAGCGCCGTCTCCGCCGGCAGCCGCTCCATCGACGAAGCGCCGTAGAAGCCGTGGCAGTTGACGGTGTTGTCCAGCACGTATTGTGCATCCTGCGGCATGGCGACGGGTCCGCCATGCACCAGTACGATCATGTCCTTGCGCACCTTCAGCGCTGCCTCGGCCCAGGCGTCCACCCGGGCCGGGCAATCCTCCAGCCTCAGCGCCGTTTCGGCGCCGATGGCGCCGCCGGTCGTCAGGCCGAGATGGCACACGATGATGTCGGCGCCGGCTTGCGCCATGGCTATCGCATCCTCGGCGTTGAAGACGTAAGGAGTAGTCAGCATATCCTTGGCGTGCGCCTTGGCAATCATGTCCACCTCGAGTCCGTAGGACATGCCGGTCTCTTCCAGATTGGCCCGGAAGGTGCCGTCGATGAGGCCGACGGTGGGAAAGTTCTGAACCCCCGAAAAGCCCACCCGGCGCACCTCGTCGAGGAACACATCCATGTCGCGGAAGGGATCGGTGCCGTTGACGCCGGCCAGCACAGGCGTCGTCTTCACCACCGGCAGCACTTCGGCGGCCATTTCCATGACGATCTGGTTGGCATCCCCGTAAGCCAGCAACCCTGCCAGCGAACCGCGGCCGGCCATGCGGTAGCGTCCGGAATTGTAGATGACGATGAGGTCGATGCCGCCGGCTTCCTCGCAGCGCGCCGACAAGCCGGTGCCGGCGCCGCCGCCGATGATCGGTTCGCCGCGCGCTACCATGGCGCGAAACTTTTCCAGCAGTTGCGAGCGTTCAAAACCGGCCATGGCTCACACTCTCGCTGCCTGGCTCGGCGGGCGGCCGGCGCCATGCACGGCGCGGAAGGCGCGCACCACCTCGGCGGCGAATTCCGCATCGTTGATGTTGTAGGGCAGGCGAATGAGTTGCCGGGCCGATGTCTGGCGCACGGTGTGTTCCAGGGCCTCGAACAGGGCCGCATCGGCGCCGGGATCATGGAACGGCTGGCCCGGCGCATCGAGCGCCGATACCCCGCCCTCCGGCAGGAAGAAGCGCACCGGGGCATCCATCTGGTTCAGCTTGTCCCCGATCCAGCGCCCCATGCGGGCGTTTTCCTCCGCTGTGGTGCGCATCAGCGTCACCTGCGGGTTGTGTTCGTAGAAGCGCCGCCCGCGATATAGCTCCGGTACCGTGTTCGGCGGGCCGAAATTGACCATGTCCAGGGCGCCGCACGAGCCCACATAGGGCATGCGGGCACGAATCATGGCGCCGAATCGGTCCTCGCTGGCGGCGAACACCCCGCCCATCATCTTGTCGCAAATTTCCGTGGTGGTGATGTCGATCACGCCTACGAGCAGCCCCGACTCGACCAGCTTCTCCATAGACTGGCCGCCCACCCCGGTGGCGTGGAACACCAGGCAATCGAAGTCCTTCTCCAGGGCGGTGGTGATCTGGTTTACACTAGCGGTGGTGACACCGAACATGGTGAGGCCGATGGCCGGCAGTTCGCCCGCGACGGGAGCCGATCTGGCGCGAGCCTCCGCGCGGCGTGCCTTGACCATGCCGGCCATGGCATGGGCGGCGTTGCCCAGCACCTGGCGGGTGATCGAGTTCAGGCCCTGAACGTCGGCCACCGAATGCATCATCGTGATGTCGGAGGGCCCGACATATTTCTGCACATCGCCCGAGGCGACGGTGGAGACCATGATCTTGGGCACCCCGACCGGCAGGGCGCGCATGGCCGGCGTCACCATGGCGGTGGCGCCCGAGCCGCCGGCACCGATGATGCCGGCTATACCGGCCTGGCGCCGCGCCCACCTCTCGAAGGCCACCGTCATGCCGGCCACCGCGGTGCCGCGGTCGCCGGTGAAGACCCCGGCCGCGCCGCGCGGATGGTGGGCGGCGATAAGATGCGGCGGCACCTCGGCGCTCGACTGCCTGCCCGTGGTCGACAGATCGACCAGGCGCACCATCACGCCTTCGGCCCTCAGGATATCGCGCACAAACCGCAGTTCGCGGCCCTTGGTGTCGAGGGTGCCGGCCACCAGCACCACCTGTTCACCCAGTGCCGATAACGGCCTGAGCTCGACCTGCTCGGCGGCGGCGGCAGGTATCTGCGTCGTGGTCTCGGTGCGTGCTGCGGCCTCGATGCGACGCACCGGCACCGGCGGGCTCCAGCGGGTCGGCACCTTGGGGTTGGAGACATAGATGCGGCGCGGACCCTTGCGGCGCGCGGCCGCTTCTTGCTCGCCGCGGCCGGCATCGGCCAGCACCGCCTCCTCGACCGCATCGCCGTGGCGGCCCACCCCCAGCAGGGTCTGCTGCAGCTCGCGATCGCCCGCCAGGCGCGAAGAGTCCATGATACGGTTGACGCGGCCGTTAACCATGATCGCCACCTCGTTGGAGATGGCGGTGGCAACGCCGATGTTTTGCTCGATCACCAGGACGTCGATATCGCCTTCCTCACCGAGCCGGATGAGCATGTCGGCGACCTGGGCGACGATGACCGGGGCCAGGCCCTCGGTCGGCTCGTCCATGATCAGCAAGCGCGGATTGAGCAACAGGGCGCGAGCGATGGCCAGCATCTGCTGCTCGCCGCCGGACAATTGGCTGCCACTGTTGTAGCGTCGCTCGGCGAGGCGCGGGAAGATCGTGTAGACGCGGTCGATTGACCAGGCGCCCTCATGGCCATGGGCCACCAGCCTCAGATGTTCGTCGACGTTCAGCGAGCGCCACAATCGACGCCCTTGCGGCACATAGCCGACGCCCAGGCGCGCGATTTCGGCCGGCGGGCGGTTGGCGATGGACTGGCCGGCGAACACGATGCTGCCGGAGGTGACCGGCACCAGCCCCATGATCGCGTTGCACAGCGTGGTCTTGCCCATGCCATTGCGCCCGACCACTGACAGGACGCCGCCCTGCAGGCGCAAATCGACGCCCTGCAAGGCGTGCGAGGCGCCGTAATAGACATTGAGCCCCGAGATATCGAGGGATGGGGCCGTGCCATGCTGGCGCCGCTCAGCCATGGCCGAAGCCTCCGCCGAGATAAAGTTCCTGCACCTGTGGATCGGCTTCGATTTCGTCGGGGCGGCCTTCCTTGAAGATGCGCCCGTCGTGCATCATGGTCACGCTTTCCGACACCCTGAGCGCCACGTCCATGTCGTGTTCGATGATGATGTAGCCCATGTGGGTGGGCAGGTTGTTGAGGATGGAGACGAGATCGCGCCGCTCGGCCGGCGACAGGCCGGCGGCCGGTTCGTCGAACAAGATGAGGCGTGGCGCCCCGGCCAGCGCCAGGGCAATCTCGAGCTGGCGCTGCTGGCCGTAGGACAGGGCGGCGACCAGGGTGTCCTTGACGTCCTCCAGATGCACCGCCTGCACCAGTTCGAGCGCCGAGTTCATGAGGGTGTCGTTGCGCCCGGGGCGGATCAGCGAGAAGCGGTTGCGCGAAACCCCGCGGCAGGCGAGATAGACATTGTCGATTACCGACAGGCCGGCGAACAACAGCGAGATCTGATAGGTCCGGCGCAGGCCGCGGCGGATGCGCTCGTGCGGCGGGAATTGCGTCACGTCCTCGCCGAACATGCGAATGACGCCGGATGAGGGCAGGAAATCGCCGGTGATGCAGTTGAACAGTGTCGTCTTGCCGGCCCCATTGGAGCCCAGCACGGCGCGCCGCTCACCGGGCTTCACCGCCATGGTGATATCCTGCAAGGCCGCCAGGGCGCCGAAATAGCGGCTTACCCCACGCAGCTCCAGCGCGTTGGCCGTGCCGGCCGAGGCAAGGCGTTCTGCGGCCACCGGGCTCATGGCTGGTTGCTCCGCTCGCCCGCGCCACCCATGAGCTGATCTTGGCGACCGACGTGGGCGCGCCAGCGCTTCCACAGGCCGAGGACGCCATCCGGCGACCACAACACGATGATCAGGAAGCCGATGCCGATCAGCAACTGGAAGCGCTCGCCGGCCAGGCCCACCGAAATCAGCACGTCCATGGCAAAGGTGCGCAGGAGTACATAGATCAGGGCGCCGATGAACGGTCCTATGGGATGGCCGATGCCGCCGACCACGGCGATGACCAGGACATCGATGACCGGGCCAACGCCGGCGGTGCCGGGTGATATCTGGGCATTCGACCAAACCAGCAGGATGCCTCCGACTGCGGCGATAAGGCTTGCGAATGTGTAGGCGGCGATACGATGGGCGATGACGTTGTAGCCCAGGGCCTCCATGCGCCGGGCATTGTCACGCACCCCTTGCAGGGCGAGGCCGAAAGGCGCGCGCGCCACATAGAGCACCAGCAGGTAGGCGACCGTTGCCCAGAACAATGCCAGATAGTAGAAGGCGATCGGCTGGCGCCAGTCGATGCCGAACAGCTTCGGTGGCAACACGCCGTTGAAGCCGCTGAAGCCATTGAAGATGACATAATTCTGGCGCGTGAAATAGAAGAACGCCGAGGCGATCGCCAGGGTGATCATGATTGTGTAGATGCCCTCGGTACGCACCGCCAGGGCACCTGAAATGGTGCCGAACAGCGTGGCGATGGCCAGGGCGAGGGGGATGACCACCCACCATGGCCAGCCCAATGAGATCTGGGTGATGGCGCTATGGCCGAAGATCGCCAGCATGTAGCCGGCGCAGCCGGCCACTGTCATCTGCACCAGCGAGACCATGCCGCCATAGCCGGCCAGGAACATCAGGCTGAGGGCGATCATGCCGAGAATGAAGGCCCAGCCGAAGATCTGGAACAGGATGAAGCTGTTGACGAAGGCCGGCATGACCAGCAGCGCCAACCCGACGACCCAGTACGGGGCGGGAATGCTGGCCGGGGTATAACGCGGCCACTTGCGCGGCAGATCACCGGCCTCGGGCTCGCGGGTATAATCGGTGACGGCCATGGGCTTAGCGTCCACTTCCGAGCAGGCCCTGCGGGCGGAAGGCCAGCACCAGAACCATGATGAGGAAGGTCAGCACGACGGCGTAGGTCGGCATGTAGACCGAGCCGAACTGCTCAGCCACGCCGATCAGCAGCGCACCCAGCGCCGCGCCCGGAATGGAGCCCATGCCGCCGACGATCACCACCACCAGCGAAGCCAACAGGAAGCGGGTATCCTCGCCCGGTGCCAGCGACTGGAAGGTGCCGCCCACCACGCCGGCGACCCCGGCGAGGCCCGCCCCGAAGGCGAACACCAGCACGAACACCCGCTGGATACGCACGCCCGATGCGGCCAGCATGTCGCGGTCGTCCACGCCGGCGCGGATCAGCATGCCGATGCGGGTGCGATTGAGTGCCAGCCACATGGCGATGCCGAGCACGATCGAGGCCAGCAAGATTACTATCCGCACCATCGGATATTTGGTGTAGACGACCGCGCCCGAGCTCTTGACCGCCGTGACAAGCGGCAGGGTGATCGGCCCGGACAGCCAGTCCGGCGCCAGGATCTGGTAGAAGTCGCCACCCCAGATCCACAGCATGATGTCCGCGGCGACGATGGAAATCCCGATCGTCACCAGGGTCTGGCGCAGGTCCTCGCCCTCCATGCGCCGGAACACCAGCCATTGCAGCGCCACCCCGAAGGCGCCGACCACGACGAAGGCGACCACGAAGCTCAACAGCCACCAGCCGGTGCCCACGCCCACCTCATAGCCAATGTAGCCGCCCAGGAGATAGAGCGACCCATGGGCCAGGTTAACGTTCTTCATCAGACCGAAGATGAGCGTAAAGCCGCTGGCGACGAGGAAATAGAGCGAGCCCAGAGTGATGCCGTTGAGGAGTGCGTTGAGAAAGATCTTCTTGCGCCCGAACGCGTGCACGAAACCCGGCGGCCAGGGGGCCAGGATCGCCCAGAGGAAAATGGCCGCCACGAGGGCGATGAACAGCGACCATAGCGGGTGTCGGCCCATGAACGCCTTGACCGCCGTCCACCAGCTCGATTGCCGCCGCCCTGCCGGGTCTATGCCTGCCGAAAGATCGGACACGGTGTACCTATCTGTCCTCCCTGGCCGAGGATGCGTGCTTGGCGCACCCCGTTATTGATCCAGACAATAAGAGCAGACCCCGCGACACGCATACCTGACAGTCTTAAGGACTGCGATGGTCGGGCTGCGAAGCGGTCCGGCCGGGTCGATCAGGCTGCGGCCATATGTGCCACGCGGCGGTAATCGGATGGCGGAATACCCACATTCGAAGCGAAGAACCGCGTGAAGCTCGCCTGCGATGAGAAGCCGAGATCGAGGCCGATGGAGGTGACGGCCTCGCTCGACATGGTGAGCCTGTCGATGGCGGCCTCCATACGCAGCGTGTTGAGGTAGATATTCGGGGTGAGCCCGAGATTCTCCTTGAACAGCTTGAAAAAATGCGGACGCGACAGACCGGCCTGTCGCGCGATGACATCGAAAAGGATGCCCTCGCCGTCGCCGAGCCGCGACTTCATCAGCTTGATCGAGTTACGGATGCGGAAATCGCGCACCGTGACCGAGGTCCGGCTGTTCAGGCTCTCATCGCCCGTCAATTGCCAAGACTGGTCGAAAGACTCTTGCGTCAATTCATAGAGATAGCCGTCGAACAGCTCGCAGGTGCCGCTGTCCAGCGGATCGAAGCCATCCAGCAGCAGGCCGGTCACCCGGTTGGCGAGCCACATCACCGTCGGCGTCATTTCGATCACTGAACTGCCGAAGCGCATGCCGCAATGCGGCGAGCGAGCCATCTGCAGAAACCATTCCGGCCGCACATAGAGGATCAGAAACAGCGAGCCGTCCTCCAGGTCGCCGGCATGGAAGCTGTGCGGCCGCCAGGGATTGATCGCCGCACCGCGTTCGGGGTTCAACAGATGCCTCGCCCCGTCGAGCTTCATTGCCGATGCGCGACCGGTGACATAGAAGGCGAGATGGCCTTCACGATGGGCGTGAGTGGCCATGTCGCGATCCAGCTGATACAGAGTCGCGCGGCCGAACTTGCCGTGGAACACGGCCAGCGCTCTACTCATCGCCTCCTCCCAAAAGGCATGGCAGTTATATTTGTTTCCGCTGGTGTGGCGGGTTTTTAAGTAGATCATGACCGAGCAGGCGGGCTCGGGCAAGCGGAATGTAACGTGTCGGCAACTTGGCGTGATCCGGGTGCCGCCGAGAATCCACGTTGCGGTGCCAGTTTGAAGAGGGTGGAACAGGTCGGGAGTGAAAGAAGTGAGGAAATGATGGCCTATACCAAAGGAAGCAATTATTGACCTGCCTGACCACATCTCGCACGGCTGCCTTGAGCACATGCTTCCGTTTTCCGGAGCTCCGCGGTCCCGGCAACACGGGTCCGGGGGCCGCGCGAGGCGGCACCCGGGTCGCGTCGATTACTGTACGCTCAATACTTCTTGCACGCCGGCACTGTGCGGCTGGGTAGCCCAATGGTCTTGAACACGGCCGGATCGATGCCGAGCGTCTGGTTCACATCGGGAACGATCTCGACCAGCTTGTTGGTCAACTGGCCGTTGTCCTCGACCACTTCGGTGACGAAGTTGGTGCCGATGGCCTGGCGGTTCTTGTCGAGGTGGATATCACCGTTCGGGGCATGCAGCACTAACGTGGAAAGACAGGAGCGGAACGCCTTTTGGCCGTCGCTGAGGTCGCCGTTGAGCTTGTCCAGGCATTCTTTTGCCGCGTTGAAAGCGTTGTAGTAGCCGGTTGCAAGCAGCGACGGGCTGGGGAAGCGCTCGTCTGGTGGGAAGGTGTCCTGATAGGCCTTCACGTAGGCCTGCCATTTGGGATTGTCCCATGTATCGGCTTGAGGGCCCGAGCCCGGGGTGCCGATCAGGGCATCCTTGGCCTTGCCCTTGGAGGAGAGCACGGTGCCGTCGATCATGATGGTGCCGCCGATCAGCTTGGCATCGCCACCGGCCTGCTGGTATTGATTGAGGAAGTTGACGGCATCGCCACCACCGAGGCCCAGATAGATGGCATCGACATCATCCGGCAACGCAGCGATGACCGAACCGAAATCCTTGGTGCCCAACGGCACCCAGAAGCGATCGGTGACGACGCCGCCCTCGCCGCAGAATTCGGTCACCAGTCCGAACACCTGCGTATAGACGAAGGAGTAGTCCTCGCCGATGGTCGCGATCTTCTTGTAGCCCTTCTGGTGGTAAATGTACTTGCCGAGACCGGCCGACCACTGGGCGCCGTCCATGTTGAATCGGAAGAAGTTCGGCGACGGATTGACGTAGGTGGTCGCCTGAGCGCCGGAAATGCCGTTGATGAAGGTCACCTGCGGCTGGGTCTTGGAATAGTCGCGCATGGCAATGCCTTCGGACCCCGAAAGTGGCCCGATGACAATATCAACCTTGTCCTGCTCGACCAGCTTGCGGGCAGCGCGCAGTGCGCTGTCGGGGCTGGCGTCGGTGGCACCGATGATCACCTCGATCTCGCGTCCACCGGCCATGTTGTTGGCCTGCTTGAGCGCCGTTTTGAAACCGCGAACGCCATCCTCGCCGAGCACAGTATAGGTGCCTTCCAGGGTGGCCATGACGCCGATCTTGAGCTTTTCCGCAGAAAGAGCAGGTCCTGCAGCGATCATCGCCGCTACGGCAACTGTTGATGCAAGCCACTTGCGCATATCAGAATTCCTCCCATTTTGGCTCATTGATACCGCCATTGCGCCCGCACATCTGCAATGATCGTGTGGACGTTTAGGTCAGCTTAGCCTCAAATCGTCGGCATGCCCGATACCGCAAAGTGGTTCAGTTTAACCCAAAGTCTCTTTTTTGAGCGAATTCGAGGGCTTTCCCATGCGAACTGGTCCTCGGCCGGTGTTGTTACGGCAACCCGGAGATGGTCGTGGTGTGCTATCAGCCACCGTTGCGCACCATCTCACATCGCCGCCATCGCTTCCCAAAGCAGATCATCCAGCACGTCGTCAGATTGTATTTCCGGTTTCCGCTGGGCTTCCGGGATGTCGAAGATCTACTTTCTGGGCGCGGTATCGAGGTCTCCTGCCAACCGGTACGTCGCTAATCATTGAAGTTTGCGATCGGCTACGTCAGGAAGCTCCGTCGGTCCCGCCCCCGCCTAGCGCCCGCTGGCATCTGGACGAAGTGCTTGTCTCGATCAATGGGAAGCGCATGTATCTTTGACGGGCGGTCGACAGCGAAGGAGAAGTTGTGAAAATCCTGGTTCAGTCTCGCCGCAACAGAATGGCCGCGCTGAAACTTATGCGCAGATTGCTCACGAAACAGGGGTTCGTGCCGGATGCCGCCATCACCGGCAAGTTGGTGTCCAACAAAGCCGCATTGGGCGATCTCGGCATGAAGAGCAAGCATGTTAGCGGAGGACGGAGCAACAATCGGGCGGAAAAGCCGTACCTGCCGCCCGGAACGGGGCGAGACGTAGAGGCAACAAAGCTTCTGTGGCGTGATATTCGGTCTGAGGCGCAAGGGGCAGCACTTCGCCGCGCGCCTGTTTTGGTGGACGAGCAGAAAGCTCCAGTCCACCTTTTGCAGGCTTGATATGGATCAATGTCCCCGCGCTGTCCGGGCTTAAAAGGACGAGAGCTTCAAGGTCCACGCTCAGCCGAGTGAATTGGCGTCGCAGCAGCGTAACGATTGTCTGCCTAGGACCGATAGGCTATAGGGCAGATGTCAGCAATGGAGGCTCGCATGAGGTATTTGACCGGACGGTTTCCGAAGGCGGCAACGGCGTGCACAGCCGTCGTCGCCTTTTCTATAGCGGCAGGCTTGGCAAGCTTGCCGTCCGCCAGGGCCGACGAGGCCCAGGCCAAGGATCTATTCAAGGCTATGTCGGACTATCTGGCGGCTCAGAACGTGATCTCGTTTGATTACGACGCGAGTTCGAGATGGTCACCAAGCAGGACCAGAAGGTCGCGTTCACCAGCTCAGGCAGCGTGACCTTGAACCGGCCTGACAAGCTTCGTGCAACACGCACGGGCGGATTTGCAAACGTGGAAATGGTCTTTGACGGCAAGACGGTTTCGCTGCTCGGCAAGAACGCAAACGCTTACGCCCAGGCCGAAGCGCCAGGCACCATCGACAATCTGGTCGACGTGTTGCGCGACAAGTATCACATGCCGTTGCCCGCTGCGGATCTGCTTATGTCGAACGCCTACGATCAACTCATGCCGCTAGTCACTGACATCAAGGACCTCGGCAGCGGCGTCATTCGCGGCGATGAATGCGATCATCTCGCTTTCCGCACGAAAGAGGCCGACTTCCAACTCTGGATCCATCAGGGGGACCATCCTTATCCCTGCCGCTATCAGATCACCACGACCAAGGTGAAAGGCTGGCCGGAATACACGATCGACGTCCGGGACTGGAAGACGGGCGGCGAGGTCGCCACGAATGATTTCAGCTTCAAGGCGCCAGACGGCGCCAAGGAGTTGAAGATGGACACCCTGCCGAATATGGGCGAATTGCCCCGTGAATTGGTGAAAGGACTCCCAGAATGACCGTGTTCAAACGCGTTGGATTTGCCCTTTTGGTTGCCGGGATCAGCCTGACCTGCCTTGCGGTCGGCGAGAAACTGTCTGTACCTGGTTTGGCTGGCTTCGTGTCGACGGCCGAGGCGAGGATCGGCCGGCCGCTGACCCCGCTCAGCTTTGCAGGGGTAGCACGCAGGACCGTCAGGCGGTGCGCCGTCGGTGTCTATTACTGCTAGGGCTTTGCCCAGAGAATTTGGGAACGACAGGTTGCAAGCGCGCCTGACAGATTGAATCTGTCAGGCGCGCTTCGACTTGCAATGTTCTCGATGAAAGTGCCGAACACAGGCTGTGGAGCGCCGGCTTCGTAGGCTCATGAGGCAAACGCCGTCCACAACCGGTAAGAAATATGCCAAGGCAAGCCGCGGATCATTTGCGCAGGACGGTTCGTGGCGTGGCGTTGATGCCGACCTTGCTGGCAAGCATCGGGCTGCTGGTGCTTCTCGCGGTGGGATCGGTGCTGGCGCTGCAGTGGATAACGGGCCGCAGTGTCATCGACAACTTTGCCGGACGACTGATCGCTCGCGGGCTTGCTGCCCAGGAACGTACGGTCAGGGATGATCTGCAAGCTGCTGTTAGCGATGCGACGTTCATCGCTGATGCGATAAAGGCAGGGCACTACAGCCTGTTCGACAAGTCATTTGAGCATTTTGCAATTGGCACTCTTGCCGCAGCGCCTCAGATCGGTGGCCTCGTCGTCATCGCGGCGGACGGCAAGACACTGCGCCTCGTGCGTGGCATGCAGTCGTCGAAGTACAAGCTCGATTATATTGATCCAGCCTCGGATGAGCGCTTGGCAGGCGCACTGAAAGAGGCTGCCCGGCGGCGCACGCCCTACTGGGGGGCACCAGTCTTTGCGCGCATCAGCCGGATGACCTATCTGGACTATCGTGTCCCCATCTTCGCCGGGCCGCGGTTTGTGGGCGTCGTTGCGGTGACAATCTCAACGGAAGCTCTTTCGAGACTGGCAGCAGAACTCAGCGATCCGCCCCGATCACTCTCATTCATGCTCTACGGTCGTGATTGGGTGCTGGCCCATCCGCTGTTGATGAGTGAAGCCGCCGGACGCTCCGAACAGCAGCCCATGCTCCGGCTCGGCGACTTTGGCGATCCTGTTCTCGAGGATCTGTATCATCTGCCTCCCCTCGACATTCTCGGCATAAAGCCGCCGCCGGGGGCCGATGCCCGCGAAGCCATACTTGGCGACAAACGCTATCTCGTGTTCACCCGCCCCATAGACAATTATTCAGAGCTTCCGATTACGGTCGGCTCCTACGATCTGGCAAGCGCGGTCGATGCACCGCTGCGGCTGTTCTATTGGGGCATGATCATTGCAGTTGCGATGCTCGCACTGGCGCTTGTCGGGGCCGGCCTGTTGGCGCGCACCATCGCCCGCCCAATACGGCGGGCGGCGACCGGCGCGGCAACGGTGGGGGAACTCGATTTCGACAAGGTCCCACTGCTTCCGCCGAGCTATATCCGCGAGATCGGTGATCTTTCTGATGCCTTCAATTCCATGCTCGACGGCCTCAGGGCTTTTGGCCGCTATGTGCCGCGCGGCCTGGTCAACCGGCTCATCAAAGAGGGGCGCGTTGGCGCTGGCTCGGAACAAAGGATGCTGGCGATCATGTTCACCGACATCGCCGGCTTCACCTCGGCCTGCGAGAACATGACACCCGATGAGGTCGCCAGCTTCATCAACCACCATCTGAGACTGGTGGGCGACTGCATCGGTCGCGAAGGTGGCACCATCGACAAATATATCGGCGATGCGGTCATGGCCTTCTGGGGCGCGCCGGTGCAAGTCGACAATCCTGCCATGCATGCCTGTCGTGCCGCCCTTGCCATCAAGCACGCGGTCGCGGCCGACAACGCCGAGCGCAAGGCATCGCATCTTGCACCCGTGCGCGTGCGCATCGGCGTCCACCTTGGTCCGGTCGTCGTCGGCGATATCGGCGCACCGGAGAGGATCAATTACACCATCGTGGGCGACGCAGTGAACACGGCCCAGCGGCTGGAAGGCCTTGGCAAGACGGTTGATCCGGATGCCGAGTCGGTCACGCTCGTCAGCGCAGCCATCGCGAATGAGCTACCGGCAGGCTTCAATCTGCGCGACAAGGGCAAACAGCTCGTCAAGGGCAAGCATGACACGCTTCAGGTGTTCGAACTCTTGCCGGCTGACTGACCTCAGATCGGCCTGCATTTGGGTGGAATCACCCAATTGCAGAAAAGCTGATAGGTTCTAAGAGCTTGAGCATCGTGCTCAAACCCGCATTTCTTACACAGGCATGGCCGTGAGCCAACCAAGGTCGTTTAGGGACGCTATTGACCTGTCAGGATGGTCAAGTATGCAGCGAATATACCGGCAACCGAGGTCAGCGCAATCAATCCGAATAAGATCCAGTAAAGGAAGTGCACATCGGCTCTGCCTTGGCGGTATTTTTCTCCTAGGCGCGTCAACACATGCCGGGTAAATATATGTTGAGCCGCAGGCATCGTTCCGCTTCCGTAGGTTCTTCCAGACAAACACGCGAAAAGTTCGCCACTTCACACCGGCGACAGTCCCCCGATCATGCCCTCGAACAAATCCCGTGCCTTGCCTTTATGCAGGGCTTGCAGTGCTGGCACTCAGAACCTGTAACTCACTCGGCGCCGGAACGTCTGCACCTTCGGATGAACCGGGTAGTTGATATTGTAATGCATGGCGCGATTGCCGCGACCCCGCCACAACACATGACGAACGGCGGCCTGTACGTTTACTTGTGCGTGCCGCGAACATTTCAATTGCTCCGCACATAACGGTCTCTAATGAGCCAAGCGTACCGTCCCTTTTTGAGCTTTGCATTTCGATAGAGCCAATCGACCGAATTGGTATTGACCTAGGTCAAAACATTCGGCCACGATGGCTGTAAGGTCGGCACTCGCGTCAAAGTCGGCTCTTGCGATTCTCGATCACGGTCAGGTGCCGGGTGAAGGAGCAGTTTATTCGGAGAATCTACCCGCAGCGCGCGTTCCAGCAGAACAAGGTCAAATCATGAAAATACGTCGTAGTTTATTGATGCTGACAGGGTTGGTTGGCTTGCTTTGCGCGCCGGCCTTGGCTTTTGCCCAGTCGGCACCCATGAAGCCGGCAAACCATGTGCCGCTGCAAAAGAGCATCGGACAAGTCAGCAAGCCGGAGGTTGTGCCTTCGCTGATCGTTTTGAACTCGGAAGGCGCAACGTTGAAGGATGGCAAGCTGGTGCTGAATGGCGTTACTTCCAATGTCATTGTTTTTGCCGATCGCCCTGTGCGAGCGGCCGGGCATGACCTGATCACCCATTTCGTCGACGACTGGGGAACCGGTGCTGACAGCTTTGCCAAGGATCCGCCGAATGCCACGGTTTCGGGATTCAGCAAGGAAGGCGATGCCGTGCACGATGCGGTCGTGGTGCTCAAGTCACCCAAGCTCGAGGGCAAGCAGTTGACCTTCGATGTGGAAGTGCTGGAAGGAAGCCTCGACGGTGCCGACGGAGCAGCGGCCGTCTTTATCGACATCATCGGCCGGCCGTTCACGCCACGTTCATTCGCCGGCGTCGCCCGCCGCACCGCCTGGCGCGGGGCGTGGTATCGCGGTGCCGCGGTCGGCGCTGCTGCGGCGGCATCCTACTACCATCCGTACGGCTACCATCCTTACGGTTACTACCCCCCGCGGTGCGGCTATTACCCTTATCCACCCTGCTATTGATCAGGCGCGATAACTAACGGGGGATTCCATGATGAAATTTATGCGGCTTTTCATATCGATCATAAGTCTTGTGGCCGTTGCCAACCTTTCGGCAATGGCCCAGGAGACCACCGGCACGCCGGGTTCGCCCAGTGCCACCACCACCATTGACGGAAAGGAACTTCCGCCCCCAGACCCGAAGTTCGACGGCGTGATCAAGGACGATGCTCTGAACTCGACGCCGTGGTGGGCGCCGCGCGTCGTGCCGCCGAAGAAGGCACCCAATATCCTGCTCATCATGACCGATGACGCAGGCTTCGGTGTGCCCAGCACCTTCGGCGGCGTGATCCCGACCCCGACCATGGACCGCATCGCGAATGAGGGCCTGCGCTATACGCGGGTTTTCTCGACCGCGCTGTGCTCGCCGACCCGGGCAGCGCTCATCACCGGGCGCAATCACCACTCGGTCGGCTTCGGCGTGATTTCCGAGCAGTCGACGGGCTATCCCGGCTACAACAGCATCATCGGCAAGGACAAGGCGACCATTGGTCGGATCCTGCTCGACAACGGCTACGCGACGTCATGGTTCGGCAAGGACCACAACACGCCGGCCTTCGCGGCAAGCCAGGTCGGCCCGTTCGACCAGTGGCCGACCGGCATGGGCTTCGAGTATTTCTACGGCTTCGTCGGCGGTGATGCCAATCAATGGCAGCCGAACCTGTTCCGCAACACGACGCAGATCTATCCGTTCAAGGGCAAGCCGGGCTGGAACCTGGTTACCGGGATGGCGGATGACGCGATCGACTGGATGACGCGGATGCACCAGACCGATCCGAGCAAGCCGCTTTTGATCACCTACTTCCCCGGGGCGACGCATGCGCCGCACCATCCGACCAAGGAATGGGTGGACAAGATCCACGCGATGCACCTGTTCGACGACGGTTACGAGAAGCTGCGCCAGCGCATCTTCGAGAACCAGAAGCGGCTCGGCATAATCCCCGAGGACTCGAAGCTGGCGCCGTGGCCCAAGAAACTCCTGCAGCCGTGGGACGAGCTCAGCGCCGAGGCGAAAAAGCTGTTCATCCGTCAGGTCGAGGTCTTCGCCGCCTATGCGGCCTATGATGATCACGAGATCGGACGGGTGATCCAGCACTTCCAGGACCTGGGCCGGCTCGACAACACGCTGATCATCTATGTCAATGGTGACAACGGCACCAGCGCTGAAGGCGGACCGTTGGGCACGCCCAACGAGGTTGCGTTCTTCAACGGCCTCAACAAACTGCCGATCGACGTGCAGATGAAGTTCTACGACGCGTGGGGTACCGAGAAGACCTACCCCCACATGTCGGCTGGATGGTCGTGGGCTTTCGACACGCCGTTCGACTGGTTCAAGCAGAACGCCTCCAGGCTGGGCGGCACCAACCAGAACATGGTGGTGTCATGGCCGTCGCACATCAAGGACAAGGGTGGCCTGCGCAACCAGTTCATCCACGTCATCGACGTCTTGCCCACCCTCCTCGATGTCACCGGCATCCACGCGCCGAGACGGTCGACGGCATCAAGCAGGCGCCGATCGAGGGCACCAGCTTTGCCTACACGTTCGACGCGAAGAACGCCAAGGTAGCGTCCCGGCACCATACCCAGTACTTCGAGATGATGGGCCAGTGGGCGCTTTACCACGATGGCTGGATGCTGAGCACCAAAGTGAACCGCGCGCCGTGGGAGGCATTCGGCCCGGCCAACCCCGATCCGCTGAACAACCAGGTATTCCAGCTCTATGACCTGAACAAGGACTTCACTCAGTCTCAGGACATTGCCGCTGAATACCCGGAGAAGGTCGCTGAGATGCGGAAGATGTTCGTTGCGGAAGCGAGTAAATACAATGTCTTCCCGCTGGATGCCTCAGTGGCGGGCCGCCTCGTCGCGCCGCGTCCCGAACATCACTGCCGGACGCAGCGAGTACGTCTACACCCGGCCGATGGTCGGTCTGCCACAGGGCGATTTACCGTCGGTACTGAACAGATCGTACAAGATCACTGCCGACATCGAGGTGCCACAAGACGGCGGGGAGGGCATGATCCTCACCTCGGGCGGGCGCTTCGGCGGCTACGGCTTTTACCTGCTCAAGGGCAAGCCGGTGTTCCTGTGGAACATGGTGGATCTCAAGCGCATCAAGTGGAAAGGCGCCGAAGCCCTGACACCAGGTCGGCACACGGTCGAGTTCGACTTCAATTACGACGGCCTGGGTGACGGCACGCTGGCGTACAACAACTTCAGCGGCGTGGGGCGGTCCGGCACGGGCACGCTGATGGTTGACGGCAAGGTCGTTGACACCAAGGTGATGGACAAGACCCTGCCCATGATCCTGCAGTGGGACGAGAGCTTCGATATCGGGTCCGACACCCTCACCGGGGTCAACGATGCGGACTATATGCCGCCGTTCCCGCTGACGGCCAAGCTCGACAAGCTGACGATCAAGGTCGATCGCCCACAACTGACGCCCGCGGACATCAAGAAGCTGAAGGACGCGGAGATGAAAGCAAACGACGCCCAGTAGTCAGGACGACAACGGGACCGGCCAGCTCCGCTGGAGCTGGCCGGTTCGCATAAGCTGCTTTCTGCCACGGCGACAGGTACCGCGTGGTACGAGTAAAGGAAGCCCACTGAACGGGCCCACATCGTTGAAATCCAAATTGCCTTCCAAGCGAGGTGACCGGGGTTCCACGTGTGGCGGAAAATGAACGTGAATGCCGGCGTGAAGTTCGGTTCAAGCAGGGGGATACGTCATGAAAGTAATACGCTTGCGTCACCTTGCGCTTTTTATTGGAAGTGCGCTGTTGCTCAGCGGATGCCAGCTTGACGCGAAGGCACCAATGGGCGCTTTCGACATCAAGAATACGGCGAAGACCTCTATGCCGGTTGCGGTCGTTGCCACACTGACTGCAACCTTCGCCTCCACGTCCTGGTGCCAGGATGAAGGTGCGATGGTCGTCGATGCCTTGAGCAGCCCAGATGTGCCGATCGAACCGCTCGGGTGCAGCCAGTCGGATACGCAACAGCAATCGACCGGTCAGTTTCGGGTGACGACGAGCCTGGTCAAGACGGCCGGCGCGCGCAATCCCGAGACTGTGGTGCAAGAGGTGCTCAACGGGGATCTCGTGCGCTTCGCCGTGTTTCCACACGGCAGCCGCGACCATGCCCTCTCGGTCGGCATTTTTCTCAACATCGCCAAGCTCGAAGCGGCCAAGGCCAAACTGTCCAACTTATACGTCTTCAAGGAGGGCGGCAGTGGAACGGCAAAGGACGTGACCTTGTCGATTGCCGTAACCAACGACTTGACCCGCACGCAGAAATTCTACCTGAAGAATGCCGCGGCCGATGCCGACGCCGCCTATGCCGAATCGGTCCTGGAACTGCCGCCGGGCGCTACCGAGACGATCTCGCTCGATGAAGCCTCTCGCGCCCATCTCATCAACGACGGGTGGGTGAATTTCTTCGCAATGGATGAGCGGTAGCGACCGGCCAGACAAGCGATCGCGAAGGCCGGATCGATCGGGCGCACGGCAGTGCAAAGTGCCCGGTTTTCCGGGAGTTCGGGCGGCCGCCCAGTTTGGCAATCCTGTTACCAGTGCCGGTGCGGCCGATTTTGAAACGATCTATTAATTCGCCCGGAGGGCAGACAGCACGTACGAGGATGTAACGTCAATCAATGATCGCTATCCGGGCGTGTCATCGGTGGCAACACTTGGGAACACGGCTGTTCTCTATTTCATCGAGAAAGATCATCAGAGGAAGATTTACACGATTTCCGTGCGGGGCACGGGGCATCGAACCAACTGGTCGCCTGATGAAGACTGCACTGTTTACTGACTGGATCGGGGTTGGCGGCGGTGTCGGCGTCGGCTTTCACGGTGTTGGTGTGGGACGTCGAGGTCCTGGATTCTTCCGCTGACAGTGGGCAGCGAGTGAAATGTCATCCGGTCCCGCGAAGGGTGCATGGAGTTGCAAAGCTTCATTTTCCTTACGCGAAGCTGGATGGAGATCTGCAATGTTGCACATGATACCAGGCATCGGCGTGTCGGCGTTCCAAGCCGTTGATCTTTGGTAATTTGAACGCGTTCGAGCCAATTTAGAGGATTGAGGAATGAGGCAGGTCATGTTTAAATTCATGCGGCTGGCCAGTTTATTGGCGGTTGTGGCCTTGTCGGCCCTGGCGGGACCAGGTCATCCGATGGCTCTCGCGGCGAACGCGCCGGAAATCAACTTCAAGCTTCTTTACCGCGCAGCGCAACTGGCCAATCAGGCCTACGACGGCAAATCGGAGATTCTTGGCAAATATCCAGGAGACGCGGCATGGGTCGCCACGCCCGGTCATGATGATGTGCAATATATCCTTCTCCAAAATGACAAGCGCAAGGTGCAGGCGATTGCTGTGCGTGGAACGGCGAACGATACCAACTGGCATGTCGATATGGACACGCGCGCGGTCGAGGATCAAAAGGCCGGCATCCTGATGCACCAAGGCTTCAGGGACGCGGCCTTGGCCATCTACCAAAGTGTCAAGCCGCGGCTGAAGCCGGGATATACAACCTACCTGACAGGCCATTCCCTGGGTGGGGCGGTTGCTGCCATTTTGGGGATCTATTTCACGGATGATAAAATCAAGGTTGCTGGCATTTATACGTTTGGCCAACCCAAATTCACCGATGTGGCCGGGGCCGAGGCCTACAGTAAATTGCCGATACTAAGGGTGATCTACCAGAACGATACAGTTACACTAGTGCCCGACAGCCCCGCACAAGGCGGGCAGGAGTATGCTCATATAGGATCCGCTATTAATCTACTTTCCGGACCGTACTATGTGTACGGCACCTCGCAGCAGGCCCTTCAGTTTTCTCAAGGTTCGTTTGCAAAGCTCTTCGGTCAGATCAGTGTGACGGATCACCACATAAATTGGTATCTGGAAAACCTGCGCGGAAAACTCAATGGCGTCATAGAGGTGAGCTTTCAGGATCGTGACAAATACATTGTCCGGCATCATGAGGGCAGGGGGACGAGTGAACCGACGAAGTATAAAAACAATTTTAATACGCAAGAGTGACTTGATTTAATTCGTATCGATTGTGGTCGGCAATTAACCTGAGTTGATCAAGTGATCGATACAATAGAGGGAGTGCCATGTTCAAACGCGCGTTACTCAAGCTGGCGTTGGTGGCGACGATCGCCGCGATGACGGTTTCCGCCTTTGCCCAGCAATCCTCGATCTCTGAGGAAGAGGCGCGCGCCATCGGTGTCGATGCTTATCTGTATTTCTATCCGCTGGTGACGATGGACATCACCCGCAGACAGTTGACGAACTTCGAGCCCGGCAAGGAACAGGGCCGGGGACCAATGAACATGTTCGTCAACCGGCAACGGTACCCGTCAGCCGACGACAAGTCGGTCGTGAGGCCCAACTTCGACACGCTCTATTCCACCGCCTGACTCGACATGACCAAAGAGCCGGTGGTCGTCTCCGTGCCGGATGCCGGTGGGCGCTATTATCTCCTGCCGATGCTCGACATGTGGTCGGATGTCTTTGCCTCTCCCGGCTGGCGCACCACCGGGACCGAGGGCGGCAACTTCCTCATCACCCCTCCGGGCTGGAGCGGCAGCGTGCCCGAAGGCCTCATGCGGATTGATGCCCCCACACCTTATGTGTGGATCATCGGCCGCACCAAGACCGATGGCCCGGCCGACTACGATGCCGTGCACAAGATCCAGGCCGGCTACAAGGTGACGCCGTTGTCGCGGTGGGGCAAGGCGCCTGAACCGGTGACCGTCACCATCGATCCGATGATGGACATGAAGACCCCGCCGAAGGCCCAGGTGGATACCATGCCCGCCGGAAAATACTTTGCCTATGCCGCCGAACTGCTGAAGGTGAACCCGCCCCACATCACCGACCAGCCGATCATGGCGCGCATGCAGCGCATCGGCATCGTTGCCGGCAAGAGTCTCAGGTTCGACGCGCTCGATCCCATTGTGCGCAAAGCGCTTGCGGGCGTACCAGCCGAGGCACAGCAACTGATGAAGTGGAAATTGCCAACGCTGGCGCGCGTGACCAATGGCTGGCTGATGAACACCGATACGATGGGCGTCTACGGCAACTACTACTTGAAACGGGCCATTGTTGCGGTTGAAGGGCTTGGCGCCAACCTGGCGGAAGATGCGATCTACCCGCTCAATCTCGGCGATGAGACCGGCAAGCCGCTCGATGGCGCCCGTAAGTACACCATCCATTTCGACAAGGCATCGTTGCCGCCGGTCCACGCCTTCTGGTCCATCACCCTCTACGACGCCGATGGTTTTCAGGTGCCGAATGCCCTGAACCGCTTCGCCGTGAGTGGCTGGATGCCGTTCAGCTACAATGCCGACGGCTCACTAGATCTCTATTTCCAGAACGACAGCCCCGGCAAGGACAAGGAGGCCAATTGGCTGCCCGCGCCAAAGGGGGGATTCAACCTGACCATGCGGCTCTATGCACCGAAGTCCGACGTCTTGACCGGCAAGTGGAATCCACCGATTGTGATGAGGCGTCAATGAGCATGAAGCCTACGGGCTAGGAGGATTAATCTGATGAAAAGACGTTCAAGGCTGGCCGTTGTTGCTGCCGCATTGATGCTCGCCCACGCCCCTTTCGTGCAGGCGGACGAGAGCCAGGATCTCGCCAAGAAACTGGCCAATCCAATTTCATCGCTGATCAGTGTGCCCTTTCAGGGCAACTATGACGGCAATATCGGCCCGCTGGAGAACGGAGATCGTGTGACCACGAACATCCAGCCCGTGGTGCCGTTTTCGCTAGGTCCCGACTGGAACCTGATTTCCCGCACCATTGTCCCGATCATCTATCAGAACAATATTTTTTCAGGTGCCGGGAGCCAGTTCGGCCTTGGGGACATGACCCAGAGCATCTTCTTCTCGCCGAGCCAAACCGTCAATGGCATTACCTGGGGTGCGGGCCCGGTCCTGTTGCTGCCGACCGCCACCGACAATTTGCTGGGTGCCGGGAAATGGGGCGCCGGCCCAACCGGCGTCGCTCTCTGGCAGGGAAGCGGGTGGACTGTAGGACTGCTGGCCAATCAGATCTGGTCGTTTGCCGGTGATAACAGTCGCCCCAACGTCAGCCGGACCTTCTTGCAGCCATTCGTTGCCTACACAACGCCAGACTCCTGGACCTTCAGCCTGAATACCGAAAGTTCCTATGACTGGAACGCCAAGCAGTGGTCCGTGCCGGTGAATTTCGTGGTTTCCAAGCTGGTGAGGGTCGGGGCTCAGCCGATAAGCTTCTTCGCCGGCGCCCGTTACTGGGCCGAAAGTCCCACCACTGGACCTCACGATTTCGGTGCCCGATTCGGGATGACATTCCTGTTTCCCGCGCGATAGCACTCATTGGTTTGTGAGCCATCTACATGGCTCCGACGGTTTGCGACTTGCTTGACCCGAATGTGGTGGAGTGAAGTCATCATACCAAAGGACCTGAGGTTTGACTCATTTCATGGCATCAACCCGACCACTCGGGCAAGCGCCGCAACGCACCCAATGACCGGTCTCATGCCACCAAAGGCCGGGTGCTTTTGTCCGCCGCAGGCGTCGTTGCGTCCGGCTTGAGGCCGGACGACGTCGGCGCCAGTCGCGCCTAGCTTGCGGGCAAAATCATCCGGGTGAAATGGGTCAAACCTCAGATCCTTTAGTATTACTACTCGCTTGGCCGCGCGCCCATATATCGTCAATTTGCCGGTACGCCGCCTGATGCTAGAAGCCCAGCGTGAAGGCGATCAGTGGCCCGTAGTTGGTCAGTTTGACGATATCGCCACTGTTGGAGTAGTTGACGCCCATGGCACGGAAACCGGCTGTCGTCGAGAAAGTCGGGGAAAACTTGTAGCCGATCCCACCAAAGATGTCCCACATGAAGTCGGAGCCGGCGCCAAAACCGCCGACCAGCGCCGTGCCGGTCAGAAACATCTTCTCGGACAGCGCCTGCCGAGCCCGCAAGCCAATAACCGGATCAACCCAGTTGATGGTATCGCTGGCAGAAGCGGCCGGCAACTTGCCGGCTGTGAGGTTCAAGGTGGTGTCGAGCGACCAGAACCGTGCACCTGCCACACCCTGGATCCAGCCGGTGTCCGTTTCATAAAGCTGGTAGGTCAGTGCCGTCGTTACGATGAACAACTCCAGATCAACTTTTGCACTGCCGTATAGGGGCCCCGGCGTGGCGTTCTTGATCCCGAGGTTCAGATATATGAAATCACCGAAGAGACCGATTTTGTTCCAGCGGACGTCACCACTGGCCATCAGTGTCATTTTGAGATTGTCCAACAGGTCAATTGGATCCCCGGAAAACTTGGCTGGCCCCAGACCGTTCACACCTGCCTTGCCATCGTACCATGGCAGCCAGCCATAAATAGTCAGCGAGCCAGTCATGGACGGTGCGGCCGCTGGCGGTGGCGGCATATCGGCTGCATCTGCAATGCCCGGCAAGGCGACCGTCACCAGGAATGTCGCCGCAGCTGCGGTCCGCAGAAAATCTTTGCGCATAGTAACCCCTCGTCAGACCAAACTTATAAGGCCGGCGCACTCATCTGCAGCCGCCATTCCCTTGTGGAAAATCTGATCAAATGTGCAGGAATCTCGCGTGCAGCACAATTGCAAGCGTGCCACACTCCATGAAAATAATTTGCCATTGCCCGAGCGACGTTTGCGCTGCCGTCACCGAAAGCCATCATTTCGGTGGGCCCAATATCATGACCCGCTGCCTATTTTCTGGAGCGTGGAAAGCTGGAAAGTTCCAGTCTTGAAGCCGCTCCGGGAAACGGAGACAGGCGTGAAACGCCCGAAGTTCGAGGAGGCGCAGGTTGACTTCGTTGTCAATCAAACGAACGTCTCTAAAAAGCTCCGTCCAATCGCCAGTGAATGGTTCCGTTGGGCGTGTCAGCGGCGGGAGGCAGCGATGGCGTCGAGGAACGCGGTCCACTATGGTAGGCGCTGGCTGAGCAATGGCCTCAGACTATTTTCAAGAGTGGTTAGCTAGAGCATGATCCGACCAGATAGAGCCATTTGACCACCTTTTCAGGCTCGCTGGACGTCGCTACGTCGCACTTGTGGTCATCAAGACCGCAGCGTGCGGCGTGTCTAGCCAGCAAATCTGAAAAGGTGGCCAAATGGCTCTATCTGGTCGGATCATGCTCTAGCGAGCCGGCCGAAGCTGCATTCATGCGTGCGGGTCAAATGATGACTAAGCGTTACGGTCGTACACTTGCGAGAGTTTGGTTTGCGCTATTCGTGGTGATCGGGAGCCTTAATGTCATGGCGCCCGCGTGGTCTGCCGAAAATTCGGTCAGCACAATAGAGCCTGTCAGAACTGACAGCCCGCGCCACACATTCGAATCCTTCCTCAGGCTCGGCCATGAATTGGATCTGGCCTTGCTTGATTACCGTGTGAACAGGACGTGGGCCAATCGTATCCGGGTATCACGGATCGGTGAGGAAGTCCTGTCGCTGATCGACCTTTCCGCGGTGCCCGAAGTTTCTCGGCGCGAGCGCGGTATCGAGACGGGCGCCTTTCTTCTGGATATCCTGGGCCGCATCAAGCTTCCGGCCTTGAATGAATTCCCCACAGCAGAAGATTTCTATAACAACCCGACCAAACCCGCGAGGTGGCACATTCCCAATACCCCGATAGAGATCGTGGGCGTGAGTCGGGGGGCCAGGGAGGGAGAGTTCCTGTTCAGCGGCCAGACGGTGACTACTGCGCCGAGATTCTATCAGAATGTTCGAGATATGCCGCTAAGATCCCAACTGGGGATCAAGAGTTGGAGCCAGACGCTTCCCCAGCTTACCGGCCCGATGATACCAGCGGGTCTAGTACTTGCCGTTCCGAATCTGCTGAAAAACCCCTGGCTCGACACCCCGATCTGGAAGGTTTTCGGTGTCGTTCTGCTGAGTGCGTTTGCCATCATCTTTCTGGTAATTTGGCATCGCATTGTCATGTTGCTGAAGACCGAGAGCGAGCTATTACTTTTGCTCCGTGGTCTTCTGACACCGGTCATGGCCATTTTTGCCATCGCGGTCCTGTGGAGCTTTGTGACGTTCGAAGTGAACGTGGCGGGATTTTTTGCGGCCGCCTTCAATTCAGTGATCACCCTGGCGAAGTTTTTGGCAGCGGCGTGGCTGTTCTGGCTCTTCGTTTTGATCGTTGTAGAACTCATCCTCCGATCGCCCAAGATACCGAAGCAGAGCCTTGACGCCAGTCTGTTGCGCCTTTGCGCCCGCATCATCGGCATTGTAGGCGGCATAGTAATCTTGGCCTATGCCGCAAGCAATCTGGGTCTTCCCGTTTTCAGTGTGATTGCGGGACTTGGCATTGGCGGCCTTGCGGTAGCTTTGGCCATTCGTCCCACGCTGGAGAACTTGATCGGCGGACTAATCCTATATGCGGATCGCCCCGTCAGGGTAGGTGATTACTGTAAATTTAGCAATTATGTCGGAACAGTCGAGAACATTGGCGTGCGTTCCACTAAACTCAGGGCGTTGGATCGAACGCTGATATCCGTTCCAAACGCCAAATTGGCTGACATGGAGATCATCAACTGGGCCCACTGCGACCAGATGCTGATCAATACGACGGTTGGACTGCGATACGAGACGAAATCGGATCAGTTGAGATATGTAATCGCAAAAATTCGCGAGATGCTGTACGCGCATCCCAAGGTCGACAGCGAGACTGTGCGGGTTCGATTTGCCGGATTTGGCGCTTCGTCACTCGACATCAACATTCGAATTTACCTGCTGACCCGCGAGTGGAATGAGTACTACGCTGTCCAAGAGGATATTTTTTTGCGCATTAGTGAAATCGTCGAGCAAACTGGAACAGGCTTCGCGTTCCCATCGCGGACAGTTTACTTCCGTCGTGACGAAGGATTGGATGAAAAGCGCGGCAAGGCCACCATCGAGCAGGTTAAGGCATGGCGCAGATCGGGCAAGCTGCCATTCCCGCAAATGTCACAATCGCAGGTGGATGAGCTTGCAGACACACTGGATTATCCGCCGAACGGTTCACCGGACTCGCTGTTGCGGGAACCTCAGGAAGCGGTTTCACCCGAGCGACTTTCGGCCGACGAGCCAGAATCCGTCAGCGATCAACCCTTGGAACCCGAGCGGGAAAATCCCGGGGTCGAAACTCAATCCGACCCGGAAGGACGGGATCAGTACAAAGATAGTCGTTGATGCCAAGAAGTTGGCATTGGCAAATTTAGGCCCGCCGCTCAGGCGTCAATTCGTCTAATTTTGAAGCGCATGGGGCAATTTTCAGGCCGGCGTAGGAGGAGGTGGGGATGACTGCCAGAATTACACCAGCCAGAAATGCCACAGTCGAACGAGAAATGCTGCAATCAAGTATTGAAAGGCCATGTCAAGAACGAAAGAGATAACGAATATCAAGGTCGAAACTGCGTTACTTGTCAGAAGCGAGCAGCCCCAGCAAGAGCGTGTCCTTGATGTTGCCGAATGGAACTCCACGGCTTCATTCACCCGATCGAGGTCTGATCGACCTGATCGCCAGCGTTTGAGCCGCCCCCAACGATACCACCAAAAACTCCGTAAGAGACTTTGCCGCCGCAAGCCGCCTAGAACCGGCACCAAAGCGGTCTCCGGGTGCAGATTCGGGAACGGCTGCCGGCGTAACCCGCGGACATTGCGGGCAAAGTTCTGGTTTCCAGTTAAAATTCAAAAAAATATATCTATATCAATAGTTTAATTGGCGGAGAGAGAGGGATTCGAACCCTCGATAGAGTTTCCCCTATACACGCGTTCCAAGCGTGCGCCTTCAACCACTCGGCCACCTCTCCGCACCCTTCGGGCGCGGCGCACTATACTCAAGCGCAGCAACCGTTCAAGGCTCCATCACGTTTGCGCCAGCCCCTTGACCCGGCCCCCGCCACGCCGCACATGAGAGCTTCGGAGGTGCCCCGCATATGTCTATCTTCTCACGCAAGTCCCTCGATATGCCGGATGGGGCCTCGGCGCTGCCCGGACGGCCTTACCCCATCCCCACAGCCCGCAACCACGTCGTCTGCGGCCGGCCGCTTGCCGGGCCTTACCCGCAAGGCTCCGAGATCGCCTACTTCGCGCTCGGCTGCTATTGGGGGGCGGAGCGGGCTTTCTGGCGGGTGCCGGGAGTGTGGGTCACGGCCGTGGGCAATATGGGCGGCACAACACCCAACCCCACTTACGAGGAGGTGTGCACCGGCCGCACCGGCCATGCCGAGACGGTGAAGGTGGTGTATGACCCGGCCGAGGTGAGCTACGAAACGCTGCTCAAGGTGTTCTGGGAAGCGCATGACCCGACCCAGGGCATGCGTCAGGGCAACGATGTGGGCACGCAGTACCGCTCGGCCATCTTCTGCGCCACCGCCGCCCAGCGTCAGGCCGCCGAAGCCACCAAGGCCGCCTATCAGGCGGCGTTGAGCAAGGCCCGCCGCGGCACCATTACCACCGAAATCGTAGAGGCCCCGGCCTTTTATCATGCCGAAGACTATCATCAGCAGTATCTGGCCAGGAACCCGCACGGCTATTGCGGTCTCGGCGGCATCGGCGTGAGCTGCCCCGTCGGACTTGGTGTGGCGGCCGGCTGAGGGCCGAAGGGGCGCGTCATGCACCCCTCATGCGCTCACTTCTTGCTGGAGAGAAGATCGCGGATTTCTTCCAGCAGCACTTCCGAGCGCGGCGGCGCCGGCGGCGCGGCCGGCTCCTCTTTCTGCTTGCGCCGCAAGATGTTTATGCCCTTGACCACGAAGAAGAGGAACCAGGCCACCAGGACGAAATAGACACCGGCGGTCAGGAAGCTGCCGTAGGCCAGCACCGCGCCCTGTTCCTTTGCCTTGTCCAGTGTGTCGGCAGTCACCCCGGAACTCAGCCCGACGAAATAGTTGGAGAAGTCGAGGCCCCCGAAAATCGCCCCGATGATCGGCATCAGGATGTCGCCGACCGCCGATTTCACGATGGTTGTGAAGGCTGCGCCGATCACCAGGCCGACGGCGAGGTCGACGACATTGCCCTTAATGGCAAATTCCTTGAATTCCTTGAGCATGCGGCACTCTCCTGCAAGCGATCCACGGCGCGCCTGTGTGCGTTGCCACAATGCATACTCAGATTCTGCCCACCGGGAAAGTCTTCAGGTGTGAGGGCGCACGCTTGAACTTCGCATGTAAAAACGTTCAGCCCGGACCTTGTGTCTGCTAGATTGTTTTGATTGAGGCAAAGGACCGGGACACATGTTGACGCCGCTGACCGTCATCATCGTCGCCTTGGGTTACGTCGGGGTGCTGTTCGCCATCGCTAGCTATGGCGACCGGCGGGCGCGCCGACGCGCGGCGGGGCAGCCGCGGCCGCTGATCTATGCCTTGTCGCTCGCCATCTACTGCACCTCGTGGACCTATTTCGGCTCAGTGGGGCTTGCCTCGCGCACCGGCTACGACTTCCTGCCCATCTATATCGGGCCTGTCCTCATGCTCACCATCGGCTGGCCCATGCTGCAGACGATCGTGCGCATTTCAAAGCAGCAGAACATCACCTCCATCGCCGACTTCATCTCCTCGCGCTACGGCAAGAGCCAGGGACTCGGCGCGCTGGTGGCGCTTTTCGCGGTCATCGGCGTGGTGCCTTACATCTCCTTGCAGCTCAAGGCGGTCTCGACCGCGCTCACCACCATGCTGCCGCTTACCTCGGGCAACTGGGCCATGCTGCAGGCGGCCGCCTCGCACGACCTGGCGCTCATCGTGGCGGTGGCCATGGCCGGCTTCGCGGCCTTATTCGGCACCCGTCACATCGACACCACCGAGCACCAGGACGGGCTGATCCTGGCGATTGCGGTGGAATCGATGGTCAAGCTCGCAGCTTTCCTCTTGGTCGGCGGCTTCGTCACCTTCGCCATGATGGACGGGCCTGGAAACCTGTTCGACCGCGTATCGGCGCGGCCCGATGTCCTCGCCATCTTCACCGGCGGTATCGACGTCGAGCGCTGGATCACCATGACGTTTCTGGCGATGTTCGCCATCGTCCTCTTGCCGCGCCAGTTCCACGTGACGGTAGTGGAGAACTCCAACCTCGCCGACGTCAAGCGGGCGGCGTGGCTGTTGCCGCTCTATCTGGTGGTCATCAACCTCTTCGTGGTGCCCATTGCCATGGCGGGTGTGCTCATCCTCGGCGGCAGCGGCATCGATGCCGACACCTATGTGCTGGCACTGCCGGTGCATGCCGGATCGCATTTCATTTCGTTCGTGGCCTTCATCGGGGGGCTGTCGGCGGCGACCGCCATGGTCATCGTCGAGACCATCGCGCTAGCCATCATGGTGTGCAACAACATCGTCGTGCCGGTGCTCATTCGTCGCGCCGATCGTGGTGAGCATCTCTATGGCGATTTCGGCTCCACGCTTATCGCCGTGCGCCGCGGAGCCATCGCGCTGGTGTTGGTGCTGGCCTACAGCTATTACCGCATGATCGGCTCAAGCGCGGCTCTGGCGCAGACTGGGCTGTTGTCGTTTGCGGCCATGGCGCAATTCGCACCGGCCTTCTTCGGCGGCCTGGTCTGGCGCCACGGCACCGCCCGCGGCGCCATCGCCGGCCTCCTCGCCGGCATCGCCATGTGGGTCTACACCATGCTGCTGCCGAATTTTGCCGATGCCGGCTGGATCGCCGCCGACTTCGTGACCCGGGGGCCCTGGGGCATCGGCCTGCTCAAGCCGCACGCGCTTTTCGGTCTTGGGCTCGATCCCCTGACCCATGGGGTGATCTGGAGCCTCGGCGCCAACCTGCTTGCTTATGTAGGTGTTTCGCTGACGGCCGAGCCCACCCCCATCGAGCGCCTGCAGGCGAGCGCCTTCGCGCCCACCGGACTGCCGCAGGCACTGCCCAATTTCCGTCTGTGGCGCACGGTCGTCACGGTGGGCCAGATCGAGACGACCGTGGCGCGCTATCTCGGCCTGGAGCGTGCCCGGCGGGCGCTGGAGGAATATGCCAGCCAGCGCGGCGGGCCGCTCGACCGCGAGGCCGAGGCCGACATCCGCTTCCTGCGCTTTGCCGAGCACCTGCTGGCCAGCGCCGTCGGTCCGGCGTCGGCGCGACTGGTGCTGTCGTTGCTGCTCGAGCGCCATTCGGCCCGTGGGCGTGGCGCGCTGAAACTGCTGGACGATGCCTCGCAGGCCATCCAGCACAACCGCGATCTGCTGCAATCGGCCATCGATCATGTGCGCCAGGGCATAGCGGTGTTTGACAAGGATCTGGCCCTCATCTGCTGGAACCGCCAGTTCCGCCACCTCCTCAATCTGGGCGATGATTTCGGCCGCGTGGGGGTGCCGCTGAGCGAGGTGGCCTCGGCCCTGGTCGCCGGCGCCGGCACGGACCCCGAAGCGGCCGATGAGGCCATGGCCGAGCGCGTGCGCAAGCTGGTGAGCGATTGCGAACCCTTCGAGGAACGCCTGGTCGAAGATGACTCGGTCCTTGATGTTCGCTCCAGCCGCCTGCCTGATGGCGGTCTGGTGATCACCTTTGCCGACATCACGGACAAAGTGGAAGCAGCGGGCGTCCTGCAACGGGTCAACGAGTCGCTGGAGCGACGGGTCGAGGAGCGCACCGCCGAACTCACCCGTCTCAATGGTGAGTTGCAGACCGCCAAGGCTGTCGCCGAGGCCGCCAATCTGGGCAAGACGCGCTTCATTGCCTCGGCCAGCCATGACATCCTGCAGCCGCTCAACGCCGCGCGCCTGTTCACCTCCAGCCTGGTCGAACGCCAGGGCATAGGCCCGGATGGCGACCTGGTGCGCAATGTCGATGCCTCGTTGGAGGCGGTTGAGGACATCCTCTCGGCGCTCCTCGACATCTCGCGCCTCGATGCCGGCGCCATGAAGCCGGAACTGTCGGTGTTCCGCATCGACAGCCTGATCGAGGTGTTGGCCAACGAATTCTCGCCCGTCGCCGCCGCCAAGGGTATCGCGCTCAAGGTGGTGCCGTCGCAACTCAGTGTGCGCTCCGACCGGCGCATGCTGCGACGGGTGCTGCAGAACTTTCTCTCCAACGCCATCAAGTACACCCGTCGCGGCCGGGTGCTGATCGGCTGCCGCCGTCGCGGCAACCTGCTGCACATTGAGGTACACGATAGCGGCCCCGGCATCCCTGAGGATCAGCGCGAGCGGGTGTTCATGGAGTTCCAGCGCCTCGAGCAGACCAGCCGCGATTCGCCCGGCCTCGGCCTTGGGCTGTCGATCGTGCAGCGCATGGCGCATGTGCTTGACCACGCGCTCGACCTGACGTCGAGGCCTGGTAGCGGGACGCGCATTTCCATCGCCGTTCCGCTGGCCGGGGCGGTGCCGGCCGAGCCGGTTCGCCTGGCACGCACGCCGCGCACGGGGGCCGGAGCGGTGCGCGGCGCCGTGGTGCTGGTTATCGACAACGAGCCGCAGATCATCGCCGGCATGCGGGCCCTGCTCAGTGGTTGGGGATGCGAAGTGCTGGCGGCATCGGGCGGGCTCCAAGCGCTGGCCGCCATGGCCAGCGTCAACGGCGCGGTCAACGTCGTCATCGCCGACTATCACCTGCATCAGGATGACGGGTTGGTGGTCATCTCCGCCTTGAGGGAAAAGGCAGGGCGCGATCTCCCGGCCATCCTGATCACCGCCGACCGCACCCCGGCGGTGCAGGACCTCGCTATACGCCAGGGTGTCGTCTACATGCGCAAGCCGGTCAAGCCGGCCGCGCTGAGGGCCGCCATGTCGCAACTCTTCACCCGCACCCAGGCGGCGCAGTAGGCCATGGACAGGGAAATATCACACCCGTTCGCGCGCCTGCTGCAATATCCAGGCGATGGCCGCATGCCGCTCGTGGTCGTCGTCCTGGCGATTGCTGCGGCCTTGCCCTTGTGGATCGCCGCCATTGCGCTGCTTGCGCGGACGGGCGGCATCGACCAGCGCTGGCTGGCGAGCGCGGCGCTGGCATGGTCGGCGCTGCTGGTCGCCTTTGCCGCCGGCATCCGCGCCGGCGTTGCCCTCGGGCCCATCGGCGCTCTTCGCCGCGGACGCGAGATGCTCGTTGCCGCGTGCTTCGTGCTCTTTGCCGCCGCTATCTTCTTTGCTCCGCCGGTCATCGGCTTTTCCCTGGCACTGGCGAGCGTCCTCATGCAGGCCCTGTGGGACGTGGCGGCGGGCGATGCGGGCAGGGTGCCGGGCTGGTGGGTGAGGGCGCGCCTCATCGCCGCGACGCTGTTTGCCTTTCCGCTGCTCGGCCTGCTGGTGCGCGTCAGCCTCGCCGGCCCGTGACGGCGCGCGCCGGAAACAGGTGAACGCGGCTGCGGCCGAGCATCCAAACTCTGAAGCCCGATGTTCCGAACAGCGTTGCGAACGGTGCTGAACGAACGTCGAGCCCGCCGGTGAACGCGCCGAACGCCGGCATCACCATCCGTGTTCCATCGGCGATGAAGCAGCGGCATCTCAGCCGTCGTCCGCGGCTGGTGACGGCCGCCACCGGGTGCAGATGCCCGGCGATCTCGTATGGCTCAGGTCCGCCCGGCTCGTGCCTGAGGCACAGCGGCCCGAGGCTGAGGACCTCGGCCGCCATGCCCGGCAGGTCGTCGGGTAGAACAGGGTCGTGATTGCCGCTCAGCCAAACCCAGTCGCAGGCCTCGGCCAGACGGCGAATGCCGTCACGGTCATCGGCGCTGAGACGGCCGCCGGCGGCCACGTCGTGAAAGCTGTCGCCCAGAGCGATGACCCGCTTCGGCCTGTGGCGGGCAATGGCGCCGGCCAGCATGGAAAGCGTCGAGGCGGTGTCGTAAGGCGGCAGGTGCACGCCGCGCGAGGCGAGGCTCGATCCCTTCTCGAAATGCAGATCCGCCACCAGCAGCGCCTCGTAGTCGGGCACAAAGGCAGCACCCGAAAGGTCGGGGACGATGTCGATTCCCGAAAGCCTGATCGGCGGCGCATCAGACGAGGCGCATGGCTTCGTCGATGAGCTTATCGGCGGCTTCGGCAAGGAGGGCGTCATCGGCCTCGCCATAAACCGGTTCGCGCCCGATCTCAAGCATCAGCGGCACCGCCAGCGGCGACACCGCCTCCAGGTGGCGATGCACGATATGGCCCTTGATGCGGGTGAGCATGCGACTCAGGCGGAGCGCATCGATGAGGCCGCCAGCGGCATCGTCCCATGCCGCCTTGAGAAGCAGGTGATCGGGCTCATGCGTCCTCAATACGTCGTAGATGAGATCGGAGGAAACGGTCATCTGGCGGCCCGATTTCTCCTGCCCCGGCCAGCGCCGCTCGATCAGCCCGGCGATGATGGCGCAGGTTCGGAAGGTGCGCTTCATCAGGCTCGATTCCGCCAGCCAAGCATCGAGATCATCGCCCATCATGTCTTCATCGAAAAGGCGGGAGATCGACAGCCGCCCGGTCTCGAAGGCAAGACCGAGGTCGCGGGTGGCGAAGACGGCCAGCGCATAATCGTTGGCAACGAAGCCCATGGGCCTCGCGCCCCAGCGCTCCAGCCGCCGCGTCAGCAGCATGCCGAGAGTCTGATGCGCAAGGCGCCCTTCGAAAGGGTAGCAGGCAAGATAATGGCGCGAGCCACGCGGAAACGTCTCCACCAGCATCTGGTCCGCGCGCGGCAGCAGCGACTTCCAGCGCTGCACGCTGAGCCAGTCGCGCACCTGCGCCGGCAGGTGAGGGTGGTTCTGCGGATCGGCCAGCATCACCCTGACGCGGCTTGCGAGATAGGTGGAGAGCGGAAATTTGCCGCCTTCATAGGACGGCACCATGGGGTCGGTGGCGCTCGAGCGGCTGGCGAGCGCGGTCAGTTCGTCCAGCCCTTCGAAGCGCAGCACCTGGCCGGCGAAGAGAAAGGTATCGCCCGGCTTCAACTGCTCGATGAACCATTCCTCCACCTCGCCCAAGACCTTGCCGCCCATGCCCTTTCCGCCCGACCGCACCAGCCGCACTTTCAGCATCTCGGCCTCGACGATGGTGCCGGCATTGAGCCGGTATTGCTGCGCGATGCGCGGATGGGCGAGCCTGAGGCAACCGTCCGGCATGGGCCGCAGGCGGGCGAAGCGCTCATAGCTCTTGAGCGCGTAGCCGCCGGTCGAGACGAAGGCGACGGCCTGGTCGAAATCGGCGCGCGAGAGATCGCGATAAGGCCAGGCAAGGCGTACTTCGGCAAAGAGATTGTCGGGCGCGAACGGTCCGGCGCAGGTGCGCCCGAGGATGTGCTGGGCGAGCACGTCGAGCTTGGCCCCCAGCGCCGGCTCGCTGTCCTGTGCGCCTTCTCTGGCAGCGGCGCGGGCCGCCTCGCATTCCAGCACCTCAAAGCGGTTGGAGGGCACCAGCAGCGCCTGTGAGGGATCGTCCAGCCGGTGGTTAGCGCGCCCGATGCGCTGCAGGATACGGCTCGATCCCTTGGGCGCGCCGACATTGACGACGAGGTCCACATCGCCCCAGTCGACGCCGAGATCGAGGGTCGAAGTGCACACCACGGCGCGCAAGGTGCCCGCCGCCATGGCCGCCTCCACCTTGCGCCGCTGGCTGACATCGAGCGAGCCGTGATGCAGCGCGATGGGCAGATGGTCCTCGTTCAGCGTCCACAGCTCCTGGAACACGATCTCGGCCTGCGAGCGCGTGTTGACGAAAATAAGCGCCAGCTTTGCCGCCTTGATCGCCTGATAGACCTCGGGCATGGCATAGCGCGCCGAATGCCCCGCCCACGGCACCCGCTCGGCCGAGGCGAGGATGCAGATGTCCGGCGTTGCTCCAGCCGCGCCGGTGACGAGGGCGGCGAGGTTTTCCACCTCCGCCTCGCCTTGCGGCACCAGCCAGGCGCGCAGGGATTCGGGATCGGCGACGGTCGCCGACAGGCCGATGCGCCGGGCCTCGGCAGCAAAGCGCGACAGCCGTGCCAGGCCCAGTGACAAAAGCACCCCGCGCTTGGAGGTCACCAGCGCGTGCAATTCGTCGAGGATGACATAGCGCAGATGCGAGAAATAATCGGCGGCATCTGGGTGTGAGATCATCAGCGCGATCTGCTCAGGTGTGGTGATGAGGATGTCGGGCGGATAGCGCTTCTGGCGGCTGCGACGCGATTGCGGCGTATCGCCGGTGCGCGTCTCGATGCGGATGTCGAGCCCCATCTCGGCGATCGGTGCTTCCAGATTGCGCGCGATGTCGACGGCAAGCGCCTTGAGCGGCGAAACATACAGCACCTTGAGATTGCGCCCGCTCCCGCCCTCGGCCAGATCGATGAGGGCGGGCAGGAACCCGGCCAGCGTCTTGCCACCCCCGGTTGGAGCGATCAGCAGCACCGAGCGGCCGGCGCGGGCCTCGGCCAGCACCTGCAACTGGTGCGTCCGCGGCCGCCAGCCGCGCGCCGCAAACCAGGCGGCAAAACGCTCAGGCAGAGCGGCCGCCGCGGCGCGGGAAGCGGGAATCGCGGGCACGGTTGACATCGCCCCGATCTTCACCGCCTATGCGGCCCCGTCAATCACCCGCCTTTCTTGCTTCCCATGTCCCGGCTCGTCCCCGTCACTCATCGCTCGGTCCTGGCACTCGCCGTGCCGATCATGCTGGCGAACATTTCCGAGCCGCTCATCGGCATCGTGGATACCGCCGTGATCGGCCGCCTGCCCGAGAGCTACTATATCGGCGCCGTGGCGGTGGGCACCCTCATCTTTTCCTTCGCCTATTGGGGGTTCGGCTTCCTGCGCATGGGCACCGGCGGCCTGGCGGCACAGGCCTACGGCAGGGGCGACATGGGCGAGCTGGCCGCCGTCGCCTTGCGCGCGCTGCTGGTCGCCGGCGCCATCGGCGTGGGGCTCCTCATTGTCGCCCCGCTCCTGGCCAGCATTGCCTTTCGCCTTATCGGGGCCTCGCCCGAAATCGAGCGCGAGGCGCGCATCTATTTCAACATCCGCATCTGGTCGGCGCCCTTTGCACTGGCCAACTACGCCTTTCTCGGCTGGTTCATCGGCATCGGCGCCATGCGCACCGCCTTTGCCCTGCAACTGCTGCTCAATATCACCAACATGGCGCTCGATGCCCTGTTCGTGCTCGGCTTCGGCATGGCGACGGCGGGCATAGGCTTCGGCACCCTCATCGCCGAGGTGACGGCCGCGCTCGCCGGCGGCCTGGTGCTGTGGCGCCATTTCGCCCGCCTCGGCGCCCGTCCGTCCCTGCGCTCGGTCATCGACCGCGCCCGCATGAAGGCCATGCTCGGCGTCAATGCCGACATCATGGTGCGCACCGTGTGCCTCACCTTCGCCTTTTCCTGGTTCACGGCACAAGGTGCCCGCGTGTCCGACACGGTGGTGGCCGCCAATGCCATCCTCATGCAGTTCTTCACCCTCGGCGCCTTCCTCATCGATGGCTTTGCCCATGCCGCCGAAGCCCTCACCGGCCAGTCGGTGGGCGCCGGCGACCGTGAGCGCTACCGGGCAGGCATCCGCATCTCCTCGTTGTGGGCGCTGGTGGCCGCCGCCGTCACCAGCCTCGCCATCGCTTTGGCCGGTCCCTGGTTCATCGCCGCCCTCACGGTGAACGAGGCGGTGCGCGCCATGGCGCGGCACTATCTCATGTTCGCTGCCGCAACACCGCTGCTGGGTGCGGCGTGCTTCCAGCTCGACGGCATCTTCATCGGCGCGACCCGCACCCACGACATGCGCAACATGATGCTGGTGAGTCTGGCGGTGTTTCTCGTCGCCGGCTACTGGCTGCTTGCGGTCATGGGCAATGCCGGTTTGTGGCTGGCGCTGATCATATTCTTCATCATGCGCGGGGTGACGCTGGGCATCCGCCTGCCGGCACTGGAGCGCGACGCCTTTCCCGTGTGAGATCTCACAGGATGGCGAGCACCGCCTCGGGCGGGCGGCCGAGGGTGGCCTTGTTACCCTTGATCACCAGCGGGCGCTCGATGAGCACCGGAAAGCGTTGCATGGCGGCGATATAGTCGGCCTCCGTCGGCGACGCTCGATTGAGCCCGGCCTCTTCGATGGCGGTTTTTTCCTTGCGCCGGATGAGGGCGCTGGCGGGCTTGCCCATGAGTTTGAGCACGCGCTTCAGTTCGGCAGCGTCCGGCGGTGTCTTCAGATACTCCATCAGCTCCGGTTCAACCCCATGTTCGCGCAGCAACTGCAACGTCTTGCGCGAGGTCGAACAGCGCGGGTTGTGCCACATCACCACGGTCATTCCACTAGGCTCCCTTCGATCGCCAGTCTTCAGCACCCGAGCCCACGGCCTCGCCGATCGTGGCAAAGCCGTTCGCCTTGAGCCGCGCCGCAAGCCCGCGCACAATCTCCGCCACCAGCCCCGGTCCGTGATAGACGAGGGCGGAATAGAGCTGCACCAGGCTCGCCCCGGCAAGGACCTTCTGCCAGGCATCCTCGGGCGAGGAAATACCCCCCACTCCGATGAGCGGCAGCCGCCCTTCGGTCTCCACATAGACGCAAGCCAACTGCCGCGTCGAAAGAAGGAACAACGGCCGCCCCGACAGCCCGCCCCCTTCGCCGGCGAAAGGCGACTTGAGCGGCGGCCGCGCGATGGTGGTGTTGGAGACAATGAGCCCGTCCACGCCCGCCTCGATCGCCGTAGCGGCGATGGCGGCCAGTTCGTCATCACCGAGATCGGGTGCGATCTTCAGGAGAAGCGGGGTTCGCCTGGCCTCTTTTGCCGATGCCTCGTCGCGAGCATCATTGACGCGTTCCAGCAGCCGTTGCAGCTCGCTTGCGGCTTGCAGGTCCCTGAGGCCGGGCGTGTTGGGCGAGGACACATTGACCACCAGATAGCTCGCCTGAGCGTTGAAGGTTTTGATCCCCGCCGCATAGTCGCTGATACGGTCGGCCGCGTCCTTGTTGGCCCCGATATTGACGCCGACGATCCCGCCGCGCCCGCCCCGAGCTTGAAGCCGCGCCCTCACGGCCGCCGCCCCCTCGTTGTTGAAGCCCATGCGGTTGATCACCGCCTCGTCCTCGCTCAGCCGGAAGAGGCGCGGACGCGGATTGCCGGCTTGCGGCAAGGGCGTCACCGAGCCCACCTCGACGAAGCCGAAGCCTTGCGCCAGCATGGCGTCAGGCACCTCGGCATTCTTGTCGAAGCCGGCGGCCAGTCCCACCGGGTTGGGAAAGTCGAGGTCGAACAGGCGCTGTTGGAGCCCGGCGGCGCGCAGCGGCCCCGTTCCGGCCGCCAATCCCATCTTCAGCCCGGCAATGGTGAGGCGATGGGCGGTTTCCGGATCGAGGCCGTGCAGCAGCGGCCGCAAGAGGCCGAACAGGGCGCTCATGGTTCGGGCTCCAGCAACGGCAGCCGCGCCTCGCCGCCATCGCCGATGGGCCTCACCCACAAGGCGCTCGAAGGATCGAGGGGCCCGTAGTGATGGGGAAACAGCTCGCCCCCACGCGAGGCTTCCCATTTCAGCGCCGCGGCACAATCGGAGCTGCGGAAAGCAATCAGCACGAGGTTTTTCCTCGTGGCGAAATGGCGCTCCAGCGTGCCTGCCAACTGTGCCGCCGCCGAGAGGTGGATGAAGCCGTCGCGGTGGTCGTCGGGCGAACCCTCGTAGCATCCGGCGGTCGTGGCCCGGCTCCAGTCCTCGGCCGTGGCGATCTTGTAAATGACAAGCGAAGTGGCCATGGCCTGAGCCTATAGCGCATTTGACGAGCGCCGGGATAGCCGCATTGTTGCGCGCGTTTTCTCATGCCGGGCATGGCCCGATCACCCGCCCGGGTCGTGCCGGGCGCTTGCAAATCAGGCGTGGCCCGATATATTGAACGGCGATTCCATTTGTGGTATTGTTTTCCTATAGTGCGTGCATATGTTTAATTTTCCTAGCTGAATCGACAAAGAGGCAACCATGTTCACCCACAGGCAAATCTGGCAGGCGATCGACACCATTGCCGAGCGCAGTCACATGTCCACATCCGCGCTCGCCAAGAAGGCCGGGCTCGACGCCACATCGTTCAATAAGTCCAAGCGCATTTCGCCCGACGGCCGCAAGCGCTGGCCGACGACGGAGAGTCTCGCTCGCGTGCTCGAGGCCTCCAGCACCCGGCTGGATGAGTTCGTCGCCGTTCTGGTGGGCGCGGGCGCCGATTCCATGCCGGTGAAGACCATTCCGCTCATCGGGCTTGCCCAGGCAGGCGCCGGCGGTTTCTTCGACGATGCCGGCTTTCCCGCCGGCGGCTCGTGGGACGAAATCGGCTTTCCCGGCGTGCAGGACGAGAACGCCTATGCGCTGGAGATCACCGGCAACTCCATGGAGCCGGTCTACCGCAACGGCGACATCGTGATCGTCTCGCCCAACTCGCAGCCGCGGCGCAATGACCGCGTGGTGGCGCGCACCCGTGCAGGCGAGGTGCTGGCCAAGGTCCTGGAGCGGCAGACCGCCAAGACGGTGGATCTTTCCTCCTTCAACCCCGAACACCCGACCATCTCCCTGCCGCTGGAAGAGGTCGCCTGGATCGCCCGCATCGTGTGGGTCAGCCAGTAGCTCAGGCCGAGGCTTCCTGCGTCTTGACCAACTCACCGGCGAGTGCCCTGGCGATGAGCGCGCGCGTCTCGGCGATGCCGTAGAGCGCCACGAAGGAGCCGAAGCGCGGGCCTCTCTCTTCGCCCAAGAGGATCTGGTAAAGCGCGTTGAACCAGCCCTGCGACACGCCGGTCGATCCGTCCTTGAGCACGGTCTTGTAGGGATCACGCCGCCCGATGTCGTAGACCGTTTCCTGGATCGCCTCAGGGGTCGCTCCATCAGGCAAGGCCGCAAGCGCAGCAGATAAATCTTCGAGTGCGGCCGGCTCGCCGTCGTCGGCCAGCCGATAGCGCTTCTGCGGCTTCACGAAGTCGTGGAAATAGCGGATGGCATAGCCGGCAAGCTGGTCGAGCTTGGGGTGATTGTCCGGCGACACACCGGGCCGGTAGCGGCGGATGAAACCCCACAGCACGTCCTTGGTCTCGGCATTGGCGACGGCGGCCAGGTTGAGCAGCAGCGCAAAGCTCACCGGCAGGTCGACCCTGGGCGGCTCGCCATTGTGGATATGCCACACCGGGTTCGACAGGCGCTGCCGCGCATCCTGGCGATCATAGGCGTTGAGGTGGGCAAAGTAGTCGTCTACCGCTCGCGGAATGATATCGAAATAGAGCCGCTTGGCCTCGCGCGGCTTGTGGAACATGAACAGTTCGAGGCTTTCCGGGCTGGCATAGGTGAGCCATTCGTCGATGGTGAGACCGTTGCCCTTCGACTTGGAGATCTTCTGCCCATCCTCGTCGAGGAAAAGCTCGTAGTTGAAGCCCTCCGGCGGCTCGCCCCCGAGCGCCCGGCAGATGCGGCCCGACAGTTTCACCGAATCGATCAGATCCTTGCCCGACATCTCGTAGTCGACGCCAAGCGCATACCAGCGCATACCCCAGTCGGGCTTCCATTGCAGCTTGCAGTGTCCGCCGGTGACCGTCGTCTCGTAGCGCTTGCCGCTGTCGGGATCGCGCCAAACGATGCTGCCAGCCTCCACCTTGCGCTCCTCGATCGCGACCTGCATCACTTGCCCCGTCTCTGGATGGATGGGCAGGAAGGGCGAATAGGTCTGGGCGCGTTCCTGCCTGAGCGACGGCAGCATGATCTCCATGACCTTGTCGAAGCGATCGAGCATCTTTAGCAGCGCTGCATCGAAGCGCCCGGAGCTGTAGTACTCCGACGAGGAGGCGAACTCGTACTCGAAGCCGAAGCGGTCGAGGAACGAGCGCAGCATGGCGTTGTTGTGATGCCCGAAACTCTCGAACTTGCCGAACGGGTCGGGGATGCGCGTGAGCGGCTGGCCCAGGTATTTCTCCACCATCTCCTTGTTGGGGATGTTGTCGGGCACCTTGCGCAACCCGTCCATGTCGTCGGAAAAGCACAGGATGCGGCTGGGAACATCGGTGAGCAGCGACAGGGCGTGGCGCACCATGGAGGTGCGCGCCACCTCGCCGAATGTGCCGATGTGGGGCAGCCCCGAGGGCCCGTAGCCGGTTTCGAACAGCACTTCTTTTGTCGGTTGCGAGCGCTCGCCGATGCGTGCGGCGATCTTGCGCGCTTCCTCGAAGGGCCAGGCGCGGCTTGTCTGGGCTTCGCGCCGCATCTCGTCGCTGACCGTCATGGTGAGGTTCCCGTTGCATTCGCTGACTTGCTGGCTCCCTATAGGGCGCGAGGCCACCGGCTTTCAAGGCCAGGCCCTGTGCAAAGACGCGACCGCGGCCTAGGCTTTTGCGCATCTCCCTTGAGTCGCAATCACCGGAACCTTGATTCTTGCCGCACAGGACTGCCGCCATATCGCTCCTTCCGGCCCCGGTGCTGATCGCCGACGGCATCGGGGCCATCGTTGCGGAAGCGGGTGGCGCGGCGGAGCCCTGCACGGCCGAAGAAGCGCTTCAGCGGCTGGCTGCCGCGCCGCATGCGGTGTGCCATGCCGTGCACCTGATCGAGCGCCTCGTGCACGCCGCCGATCAAGGCAGGGCCCACCCGGCCGCCTACGGCCAGCGCCATTTCGACGTGGCCGAGCTTTTCGCCTTCGCCCGCCCCGCCGTCATGGCGACCCCCACGATCAAGGGCTTTGCCGCTGCTATGGGGCTGGAGAGCGAGGGTGACGAGGTCGCCCTGATGCCCCGCCTGGTCGCTACCCTTCTCGACGGCCTGGCGAGCCCGCATCTCACCGCCCCGCGCGAGACGCTGGAGGCAGCGGCTTTTCTTCTTCGCTCCAACTGGCCCTGGGCACCGTCGGCCATCGCCGCCATCCGCGCCGGCACGCCCGGCCTCGACGTGCCCCCCTTCGTCACTGGTCTCAACGTGTGGGACCGTCTGGACGACTGGCCCGATGAGGCTCCGCGCCCGCCCGGCAGCCACGAGCCGGTCGCGGCCGAAGAGGCACAAGCCTTCCTGAAAGACCTGCTTGGCTCCGGGGCCGAGGCGCGCCCGCAGCAGATGGCCTATTGCGCCGAGGCATCGCTCGCCTTCGCCCCCCGTGACAGCCGCGCTGAGAACCACATCCTTCTCGCCGAAGCCGGCACCGGTCTCGGCAAGACCCTCGGCTATCTGGCGCCCGCCTGGCTGTGGGCGCGGCGCAACGCGGCGCCGGTGTGGATTTCCACCTACACCAAGAACCTGCAGCGCCAGCTCGACCAGGAAAGCCGCCGCCTCGCCCCCGACCCGGCCGAGCGCCGCCACCGCATCGTGGTGCGAAAAGGCCGTGAGAACTATCTCTGCCTGCTCAACCTGCAGGAGGCGGTGGGGCGTCTGTCGGGCAGCCCTCGCGGTGCCCTCCTTGCCGCGCTGGTTACCCGCTGGGCGCGCTTCAGCCGCGATGGCGACATGGTGGGCGGCGACTTCCCCGCCTGGCTCCTGACGCTGGCCGGCGACGGCGATCAGAGGCCGTCGAGCCCCATGGCTCTGGGTCTCACCGACCGGCGCGGCGAGTGCGTCTATGCGGCCTGCGCCCATTACCGCAAATGCTTCATCGAGCGCGCCGTGAGGGCAGCGCGCAAGGCTGACATCGTCATCGCCAACCACGCCCTCGTCCTGCACCAGATCGCCGTCGACCAGGCGCTGGGGGCGGCCAAGGTGGACGGGGACCAGGAGGCCACCCCCGGCCAGACCCGCATCGTCTTCGATGAGGGCCATCACCTCTTCGATGCCGCCGACAGCGCCTTTTCCGGCCATCTGACCGGCCTCGAGACAGCCGAGCTGCGGCGCTGGATCAGGGGTCCTGAGGCGCGCAGCCGCCGTGGCCGCGGCCTTGCCGACCGCCTGGGCGATCTCATCGCCGACGACGAGGAGGCCGAAACCCATCTCCAGGCCGTGCTCGACAAGGCTCTGTCCTTGCCGGGGCCGGGATGGATGAGCCGCATTGCCGGCGGTCAGTCCCAGGGCGTGACGGAAGCCTTCCTCGCCTTCGTCGCCCAGCAGGTCCATGCCCGCACCGAAGCAAGGGGCCCGCACGGGGTCGAGACCGATTGCCGCCCCTTCATCCCCGGTCTGGCCGAGGCGGCCGGCAACCTCGCCACCCTGTTCATCGACCTGAAACGCCCCATGAGCGCGCTTGCCCGCCGCCTGGCGAAAAAGCTCGACGATGAGGCGGCCGATCTGGAGACCAGCGAGCGCGCCCGCATCGAGGCCCTGTCGCGCTCGCTCTTGAGGCGCAGCGAGTTGATGATCTCCGGCTTCATCGACATGCTGGGGCGGCTGCTGGAAGAGCCCGACCCGCGCTTCGTCGAATGGTTCGGCATCGAGCACCAGTTCGGCCGCGAGGCCGATGTCGGCTTGCACAGCCACTGGCTCGACCCCACCGAGCCATTGGCGGCGACCGTCCTTTCCCGCGCCGACGGCATCATCGTCACCTCCGCC
The DNA here is from genome assembly GCA_963770075.1 of uncultured Alphaproteobacteria bacterium. Taxonomy (GTDB): domain Bacteria; phylum Pseudomonadota; class Alphaproteobacteria; order Rhizobiales; family Aestuariivirgaceae; genus CAVVDT01. The sequence goes on along the minus strand of CAVYOQ010000043.1, from coordinate 31,518 downwards.
ACCCTCAAGGACCGCCCGCCCGAGGCGCCGGAGGATTGGCGCAATGCCGAGATGCGTACCGGCGTCGTGCACCTGCCTTACGCCGTGCGCCGCACCACCCACACATCGCCTTTCGACTATCCGACGGCCGCCCGGGTTCTTGCCGTCAACGACGTGGCCCGCGACGACATCGACCAGGTCTCGGCCGCTTATCGCGAGCTGTTCCTGGCTTCCGGCGGCGGCGCGCTCGGCCTCTTCACCGCCATTGCCCGCCTGCGCCAGGTGCACGAGCGCATCGTGCGCCCGCTGGCACGCGCCGGCTTGGCCGTTTATGCCCAGCATGTCGATCCCATGGACCCCGGCACGCTCGTCGACATCTTCCGCGCCGATGAACATGGCTGCCTGCTCGGCACCGATGCCATGCGCGACGGCGTCGACGTGCCCGGCACTTCGCTCAGGCTGATCGTGCTGGAACGGGTGCCGTGGCCGACGCCGACCATTCTGGAGCGCGCCCGGCGCGGCGTCTTCGGCGGCAACGCCTATCAGGACATGATCGTGCGCCTGCGCCTCAGGCAGGGTTTTGGCCGCCTCATCCGCCGCGCCGGCGATCGCGGCGTGTTCGTCATCCTCGACCCCCGCCTTGCCTCGCGCTTCGCCACCGCCTTTCCCGACGGCGTCGCCATCACCCGGCTCGGCCTGGTCGAGGCCATCGACACGGTGGCCGATTTCCTCGAAACCCTTGCGCAAGTGACCCCGTCGCCCCTATCTAGCGCCCAAGTGCAAAAGCGGAGACGACATTTCATGGCCAAGACTATCAGCCCCGAACAGGCCCTCATCTATGTCATGGTGACCATGACGGCGGTGGATGGGCGCATGGGCGATGCCGAGATGATGCGGGTGGGCCGGTTGGTGCAGGTGCTTCCGGCGTTCAAGCATTTCGACCCCGAAAGGCTCACCCACGTGGCGCAGGAGTGCGGCGACATCCTGCAGGAGGACGACGGGCTCGAGGCCCTTCTCGGCCTCGTGGCCGAAGCCATCGACGGACGTCTGCGCGAAACTGCCTATGCCTTGGCGGTGGAGATCGCCGTGGCCGACCTGGAGGTGGGCGGCCTGGAGATTCGCCTCCTGGCGCGCCTGCGCGATGCCCTCGGCCTCGACAAGCTGGTTACCGCCGCCATCGAGCGCGCCGCCTCGGCCCGCTTTCAGACGGTCGACTGAAGTCGCTTGAGGAACGCTGCCACTGCCTTTGCCGCCTCGCCGATGTTGACTTCGGTGCTGGTGCCCGAACTCTTGCGCGGCACGAACGAATGATCGCCGTCCCTGAGCCAGTGGAAACCGATGCGCGGCGCGAGAAGCAAGGCCTCGACCTCGGCACGATTGCCCAGGGCGTCACGCTCTCCCTGCACGATGAGGGCCGGCGACTTGAGGTCTTCGAGATGCCCGGTCCTGAGATTTTGCGGCTTGCCCGGCGGATGGAAGGGATAGCCGAGGCAGACGAGGCCCGGTCCGCTTTCGCCTTGCCTCAGGCTGTCGACGATGAGGCTCGCCACCCGCCCGCCCATCGATTTGCCGCCGATGGCGGCAACGCCATGCGGGAATTCCGCCAGAAAGGCGCGGTATTCCGCTTCCAGCCGGGCGACCGGCGGCGGCGGCGCCTTCTTTCCGCTCTCTCGCCGGGCCGCCATATAGGCGAACTCGAAGCGCGCTACGGAAATGCGGAGATCGGCGAGGTTAGCCGCGATCGCCTGCATGAAATCGGAGTCCATGGCCGCACCGGCGCCATGGGCGAGCACTAGGTAGGGGCCCCTTTCAGGCCCGTTGAGTAGCGTCCTCACCACGGGCTCACGGGGAAATAGCGGCGGAAGATGGCGGCATAGGTGCCGTTTTCCTGCATCCGGTCGAGGCCGTAGTCGAGGGCCGCCAGCAATCGCCGGTTGCCATGGGTGACCGCGATGGTCATCGGCGGGCTAAAACTTGCCTCGTCCACGAAGGCGCCATCGGCCAGGCGGCAGCAGTCATGCGCTTCCGATCCCGCCAGCCAGAACATCAGCCGCACGGCATCGTCGAACATGGCGTCGATGGCTCCTGTGCGCAGCGCCTGCATGGCTTCGTCCTGGGTCTTGAAGGGGCGGATGTTGGAGTGGGTGAAGGTTTGCTTGAGCCAGGCCTCGTGGGCGCTGCCGGCCATGACGCCGATGCGCTTGCCGGCCAGCGCGCGCACATAAGGCGGCTTGACGTTGAACTGGCTGCGCACGGCAAAGCGCGCCACGGGACGATAGACGGGGCGGGTGAAATCGAAGGTCTTGGCGTTGTCGGGGGTGATCCGCATGCCGGCGATAACGGCATCGCCTTCGCCGCGCGCCATGGCCGGCGCGATCTCGCTCCATGGCTTGACGGCGAACTCGCAGGCGAGCTTCAATTCCCGGCATACCGCGTCGCTCAGCTCCACCGTGAACCCGGCTAGCCTTCCTTTGGCGTCGAGATAGCTGAAGGGCGGAAAGTCGCCTTCGGTGAGGAAGCGGACCGGCCCGAGGGCGCGCACATCGGGGGCACGCTCGCCCGGGACGACATGGCGGAACAGCGGCACGCCATAGGCCGCATCGCCGGCCGCCGCGTGGGCTGTGGGCACCAGGCACAAGGCGACCGCCGTCAGCATCACGCCAGTCAGACTGATGACGGGCGACGCGCGCCGCATCTCACATCCCTTCGCATCTGCGTCATCCCCCCGCAGGATGTCCTAACCCATCTTTTCGGCGAATGGAATCACCTTGCCAGTCACGCGATGCGCTTGCACGTAAAGTGATATAACTATAAATATGCACGTATTGGTAGAAACGTCATTGCTTTAAACTGCCTTTCCCGCCATACGGCACCCCGCGCCACCAGAAAACATCCCAACTGGTATATTCAACTTTAACTTGTTCCCGGCTTGTGCTGTTGTGGAGCGTAGCAAAGGGGTGGGCTGAAAGATCTCGCAGCGCTGTCAACGTGTGAGGCGGTCTAAAAGGCTGTCTGCGTTTGTAGTCGCTGCGGCGTCTTAATCGGACGCAAGTTCCAGGGGCGGCTGGGGTTGCCGCCGTTGAGCCCGGAAGAGGGGAGGCGCATCGGTCCTCGACCATGTCTTCGATCATGGCATCGGCGAGAACGGCCGATCGCGGCCGTCACGACCAGCGGCAAGCCATCCGCTTTGGTCGCCGCGACCTGTGCGCCGCGCTTCGCCGCATCACGCCTGAAGACCTGACGGAAGTCCTCAGGTTCCGCTATCTGGCGATTGCCTGGGAGCCCGGCGGCGCGCTCTACGTGGCGGCCGACGAGGCCGGCGAGCGCCGGGCCCGGGCGCTGGGACGCCCGGTCATCGGCCATGTGCCGCCGCACGCGCTCACCGCCGCGCTGGAGACGGTCTTCGGCCGTGCGCTGGTCGATGAGGCATCGTGGGACCTCGCACAGACGATGCCGCGATTTTCCGCCTTTCACCGACTGACGCCAGCGCAAGCCGGTGTCATGGGGCTGGCCGGGGCAGCGCTTGGCGTTGCATGTTATCTGGCGCCTGCCATGGCCGGCTTGACCCTCGCCTTCTTCGCAGCGCTGTTTTTTCTCGCCGTCATCGCCTTGCGCCTGCTCACCGTCTTCCCGCCGGTCGGTCGGCCCGCCTGGCGCCCGAAATCCCTCACGCGGGCGGAACTGCCCGTCTACACCGTCCTGGTGCCGCTCTACCGCGAGACCAATGTCCTGAGGCGACTGATCGCCGGTCTCGAGGCGATCCGCTATCCGCGCGAAAAACTCGACATCAAGCTGCTGCTCGAAGAAAGCGACACCTATATGCGCCGCGCCGTGGCCCGCCTGGCGCTTCCCGCCCCATTCGAGGTCCTGACGGTGCCGTGCCATGGCCCGCGCACCAAGCCCAAGGCGCTCAATTACGGCCTTGCCTTCGCGCGCGGCGATCTCGTCACCATCTTCGATGCCGAAGACATCCCCGAGCCGCGACAATTGCTGCACGCGGCCTCGCTGTTCGCCGCCGCGCCGCCCGAGGTCGCCTGCCTGCAGGCGCACCTTGCATTCTATAATCCGGGCGAGAACTGGCTCACCCGTCAGTTCGCCGTCGAATTCGCCATGCTGTTCGACCTGATGCTGCCGGTTCTCGCAAGCCTCGGCCTGCCGCTGCCCTTGGGCGGGACCTCCAATCACTTCCGCCGTGCGGCGCTGGAGCGCATCGGCGGCTGGGATCCCTACAACGTGACCGAGGATGCCGATCTCGGTATCCGCCTTGCCCGCATGGGCTACGAGGCGGCCACGTTTGCGGCCTCGACCTATGAAGAAGCCAACTGCGCCCTCGGCAACTGGCTCAACCAGCGTGCGCGCTGGCTGAAGGGCTGGCTGCAGACCTGGCTGGTACACATGCGCCATCCCGCCATCGTGTGGAAGGAGATGGGGCCGGCCGGCTTTGTCGTCGCTCAGACCTTGATGCTCGGAATCCTGGTCTCAGCCCTGGCGCATCCGTTTTTCCTCGGCTGGACGATCTGGCGCTTCGCCTCGGGAACCTTCTTTCCGCCGCCCGGCCACGCCCTTGCCTTCGTCATGACAACGCTCAGCCTCGCGGTGCTGATGACCGGCTATGCCGTCTCCATGCTCGCCGCTATCGAAGGATTGAGGAAGAGGGGACTTGCCCGCCTGTGGCCCTCGGTGCTGACCATGCCGGTCTACTGGCTGCTGATATCGCTGGCGGGATGGCTCGCCCTGTGGCAGTTCGTCCGTAGGCCGTTCCACTGGAACAAGACCCGCCACGGGTTGAGCAAATTGCGCCTCTGAAAGGCCTGGAGCGGGCGATGGGGATCGAACCCACGACATCAAGCTTGGGAAGCTTGCGTTCTACCACTGAACTACGCCCGCGCCACGCCCGACACGAACAGGTTCAGGTCCGCCTGTCAAGATGGCGGCCCTCTTCAGCGACCCACCGTCGAGCCGCCGTCGATGGAAAGCGCGGCTCCGGTGATGAAGGCGGCCGCCGGCGAGGCGAGATAGGCGATGGCCTCGGCAATCTCGCGCGGACGAGCCATGCGACCGAGCGGATAATAGGCGTCCAGCTCTTGCAAGTAGCCTTGCGCATCGCCTGAACGCGCGGCCTCTTCGGCGATCATGTCGGTGTCCACCGCGCCCGGGCACACGCAGTTGATGCGCACATCCGGCGCCAGTTCCAGCGCCAGGGCGCGTGACATGTTGATCATGCCCGCCTTGGTGGCGCAGTAGACGGCGGAATCGTAGTTGCCCATCACACCCGATTCGGAAGCGACATTGACGATTGAGCCGCTCGATGCGCGCAGATGCGGCAAGGCAGCCTGAATGGCGAAATAGACCGCCTTGAGATTGATGGCGAAGGTGAAATCCCATTCCGCCTCGTCGAAGCTTTGCATCTTGCCCTGCCGGAACACGCCGGCATTGTTGACGAGGACGTCGAGGCCGCCCATATCGCTCGCCGCACTGGCGGTGATCGCAGCGGCCGCGCCGGGTGCGGCCAGATCACCGGGCGCGGCGATTACCCGTTCGCCCCCGAGTGCTGCCATCACCGCAGCGACGTCTGCGGCCTTGCGTCCGTTGATCGCCACTGTCGCGCCAGCGGTGTGAAACAGGTCCGCTGCCGCGCGACCGATCCCGCGGGTGGCGCCAGTGATGAATATCCGCTTGTCGCTGAAATCGTGCATGGCCCTCATTTCCCTGATCGCTGTCGCTTCACGCCGCCTAACATTCGCGTGAAATGGTGATTTTGCCTAGGATCGGGCAGCAAAACCGATTAGTTCTCGCGCCATGAATCAGCATATCACGTCCTTGCGCCGGGATTGCCAGCCGCTCGATCCCGAAAAATTCCGCCACCCCGACCTCACCGCCAGGGGTGAGCGGCGTGCGCGCGTGCCATTGCGGCGGCTCGATACCTTGTGGATCAACACCGGCACCGTGTGCAACATCACCTGCGCCAACTGCTACATCGAATCCTCGCCCAGCAACGACCGGCTGGCCTATTTCCGTCTCGCCGATGCGCTTGTGCTTTATGACGAGATCGCCGCCCTCGGCCTGGATGTGCGCGAGATCGGCTTTACCGGCGGCGAGCCGTTCATGAACCCGGACCTTTTGGCGATGGCCGACGCCGCGCTGGAGCGCGGGTTTTCGGTTCTCGTCCTCACCAATGCCATGCAGCCCATGCAGCGTCCAAGAGTGAAGCAGGGCCTTGTCAGGCTGCATCAGCGCTTCGGAAAAAGGCTCACCTGCCGTGTGTCGCTCGACCATTATACGCGCGAGCGCCACGATGCCGAACGCACCCCCGGAAGCTGGAAGCGGGCGCTTGCCGGCCTCGACTGGCTGAACGCTGAAGGCTTCGCCATCGCCATTGCCGGGCGCACCTGCTGGGGCGAGGATGATGCGGCCATGCGCGCCGGCTATGCCCGCCTCATCGCTGCGCATGGATGGGCGGTCGACACGTGTGATCCCTCGCAGCTTGTGCTCTTTCCCGAGATGGACGCTCACGTCGACATTCCCGAGATCACCACCGCCTGCTGGGGCATCCTCGGCAAGAAGCCGTCCGATGTCATGTGCGCATCGAGCCGCATGGCGGTGCTGCGCAAGGGGGCGGAAAGGCCCGACATCATGCCGTGCACGCTCCTGTCCTATGACGAGGCTTTCCGCATGGGCTCCAGCCTTGCCGACATGCTGAACGCCGACGGCGGCAATTTTGACAAGGGCGCCGTGAAGCTCAACCACCCCCACTGCGCCAAATTCTGCGTGCTCGGCGGCGGAAGCTGCTCGGCGAGTTGACGGCGGGGAAGGGGTAACCCCCGGGGCAAAATCTCTGCCGTCCCCGGGTTTCGCTACGCCCCACCCGGGTTACTTTTGTTGCAGTCGCTAGGCCTCGAACGGCCTGAAGTGTTTCGACAGTTTCAGCCCCTGGCGCTGGTAGCTGGAGCCGATCCCCTGGCCGTAGACGAATTCCGGCGCCTCGGTGAGCGGCTCGTAGATCAGCCGGCCGATGATCTGCCCGTCCTCGAGGATGAACGGCACCTCGTGTGAGCGCACCTCCAGCACCGCGCGCGCCCCTTCGCCACCGCCCGACAGATGCCCGAAGCCGGGATCGAAGAAGCCGGCGTAGTGCACGCGGAATTCGCCCACCAGCGGGTTGAACGGCACCATCTCGGCGGCGTGGTCGGGCGGCACCCTCACCGCTTCGCGCGAGGCGAGGATATAGAACTGGTCGGGATCGAGGATAAGCGAGCCGCGCTGCCAGATCGGTTCCCAGTAGTCGGCAACCTCCAGTACTGCCTTGCGGTCGACGTCGATTAGACCGGAATGGCGCTTTGCCCGGAAGCCCACCGGCTCATCGCTGCCCGCGCCGGTGAGGTCGACGCTGAGCGCCAGGCCATGGTCGATATTGACCTCGCCCGCCGTCACCAGCGCCTCGCGTTCGTTGAGGCGGCGGATGAGCGCGTCATCGGCAAGGCTCTCACCCGCATGGAAACGGACCTGGGTGAGACGCGATCCGGTGCGCACCAGGACGGGAAAGGTGCGTGGCGAGATTTCCACATAGAGCGGCCCGTCATAGGCATCCGGTAGCTTGTCGAACTCGCTCGCATAATCGGCGATGACGCGGGTAAATATGTCGAGCCGGCCGGTCGAGCTTTTCGGGTTGGCGGCCGCCGAGACGCCGGCGGGCAGATGGATGTGCTCGATCAGCGGCACGATATAGACGCAGCCCGTCTCCAGCACCGCGCCGTCTTCCAGCGAGAAGCGGTGCAGGAGCAGCGACTCCAGGCGGTCCGCAACGGTGTTGCTCGGGCCCGGCAGGAAGGACGCGCGCACCCGGAAGGCCTGGTGGCCGAGGCGCAGATCGAGGCTTGCCGGCTGGATCTGGTCGGCATCCATGGGCAGATCGGTGCGGATGAAGCCTTCATCCACGTAGCGGCGGATGATATGGGCCGGCAGGATGCCGCGCGCTGTCCCGGTCGTCTTGTCAGCCATCGCGAGCCCTGTTCCTGTCCGCTTGCGGTCGTTCGCCAGAGATATCCACTGACGGAGCGGGCGGTGCAAGCCTCATGCGCGAAGGTAGTGGAAAAATCACCACCAGCGATCCGTTTTCCTTTATCGCCGAACTGCAATAAGCTGATTGCGGGCCAGGTCCTCGGTAAAGCTCGGGAGTGAAACGTGTACGACTGCATCACGCGCGCCATCCGCGTCTCGGTCGAGCCGCGCTATCTCGACGGCCAGTCGCGGCCGGACGAGGACTATTTCGTCTGGGCCTACACCATCATCATCGAGAACACCGGCTCGGAGACGGTGACGCTGAAGACCCGCTACTGGAAGATCACCGACGCCCTCGGCCGGGTGCAGGAGGTGAGGGGCGCGGGCGTGGTCGGCGAGCAGCCGACGCTGGGGCCGGGTGAGCGCTTCGAATATACCTCCGGCGCGCCGCTTGCCACCTCGTCCGGCTTCATGGTCGGCGCCTACCAGATGGAGACGGTCCAGGGCGAACCGTTCAACGTTGACATCCCCGCCTTTTCCCTCGACCTGCCCGAGGCGCGCGGGCCGGTCCATTGAGCACGTCCTGATCCCATGACCGATTGCTCGCCGCTGACCCGGGAACTGCTGGCCCAGCTTGTATCGTTCGATACCACCAGCCGCAATTCCAACCTCGATCTCATCACCTTCATCGAGGACTATCTCGCCCGTCACGGCATTGCATCGACGCGCATCGATCACGAACCGGAGCGCAAGACCAATCTCCTCGCCACCATCGGGCCTGAGATCGAAGGTGGCACGGTGCTCTCGGGCCACACCGACGTGGTGCCGGTCGACGGCCAGGACTGGACCAGCGATCCCTTTATCCTCGATGAGCGCGACGACCGCCTCTATGGCCGCGGCAGCGCCGACATGAAGGGCTTTGTCGCCGTGGCGCTCGCCATGGTGCCGCGCTTCCTCGAAGCCGGGCTGAAGCGGCCGATCCATCTTGCCTTTTCCTGCGACGAGGAAGTGGGCTGCCTGGGCGTCAGGCCGCTCATCCGCCATATGGCCAGGGCCTTGCCGCGTCCGGCTGCCGTCATCATCGGTGAGCCGACCTCCATGCGGGTGGTGAACGCGCACAAGACCATCCACACCTATCACACCGAGGTGACGGGGCTGGAGGCCCATTCCAGCAACACCCACCTGGGCGTCAATGCTGTCATGGTGGCGGGCGAGCTTGTGGCCGAGATCAACCGCCTTGCCGCCGAGATGCGCAAGCGCGGCGATGCGACCGGCCGCTTCGACCCACCCTTCACCACGGTGCATGTGGGCACCATCGAAGGGGGAACCGCCAAGAACATCGTGCCGCGCCGCTGCGGCTTCGCCTGGGAGGCCCGCTTCATTCCCGTTGCCGATACGGATGAGGTGCCGGCGCGCATCGAAGCCAAGACGCAAGCGCTGCTGCCGGCCATGCACGCCGTCAGCGCCGACACCGGCATCGCCACCCGGCGCACCGTCGAGGTGCCCGGCCTCGCGCCCGCCGATGACTCGCCCGCCGAGACGCTTGCCCTCACCCTGTCGCGCAGCAACGGCACGGGCGCCGTCTCTTATGCCACCGAGGGCGGGCTGTTTCCAGCAGGCGGGCTTCCCACCGTTGTCTGCGGCCCCGGCTCCATCGACCAGGCGCACAAGCCGGATGAATATGTCGACGTCGAGCAACTCGCCCTGTGCGAAGCCTTCATGCAAAGGCTGGCGAAATTGATGGCCTCATGAGCGCATGCGGGCGCCGTCCGGGTCGACGCGTGGTCCTGCCGCCAGCCGCGCCGGACGCCGCTCGCCGATGATCTCGATCTCGTATGCGCCGCCAGGTTCCGCCATGCCGGGCTTGAGATAGGCGAGCGCCAGGCTTTCGCCCACCGTGTAGCCATAGCCACCCGAGGTGGCATAGCCGGCATAAACGCCATCGCGATAGATCGCTTCACCGCCGGTCGCATCGGCGTTGTCGGCATCGACGATGAAGGTGACGAACTGGTTGTGGCCGCCTGCCTCCTTGGCCTTGCGTGCCGCCACCCGGCCGATGAAATCGCCCTTGTCGAGGCGCACGAAGCGCGCAACGCTCGTGTCCCACGGGGTGTAGTCGGGCCCGAGTTCCAGCCCCCAGCTCGCAAAGCTCTTTTCCAGCCGCAGCGACATCAGCGCCCGCACGCCCGCCAGCCGCAGGCCCATCGGCTTTCCAACATCGAGCATGCGCTCCAGCATCACGCGCTGGTAGCCCATCGGCATCCAGATCTCGTAGCCGAGTTCGCCGGTGAAGGAGACGCGCACCACCACGGCTTCGGGACAACCCGCCACCTCCATACGCCGCGCCGACAGGAAGGGCAGGGCGTTGCCGCCGACATCCGCCGGCGTCAGTTGGCCGAGACACTCGCGCGCGCGGGGTCCCGCCAGATGCAGACCGCACCAGTCGGCCGACAGGTTTTTCACCGTCACCGAACCGTCCTCGGGCAGGTTCTCGAGGAACCAGCGCATATGGAAGAGCTGCACCGGCCCTGAGCCGAGAACGAGGAATTCATCCTCGCCCAGCCGTGACAGGGTGAAGTCGCCGATGAGCCTGCCCTTGGGCGACAGCATGGGGCTGAGCGCCGTGCGCCCGACGGCCGGCAGCTGGTTGGCCATGAGATGATCGAGCCAGTCGGCGGCACCCTTGCCCGTCACGGAGAATTTCGAATAGCCGGAAATGTCGAACAGCCCCAGCCCGGCGCGCACCGCGCGCGCCTCCTCGCCGACGGCCTCGAACCAGTTCTGCCGCGTATAGCGATAATGGTCGCGCGCATCGTCGCCCGGACGCGCGAACCACAAGGGCGTCTCGAAGCCGAATGTCTCGCCGAACACCGCACCTTCGGCCTTCAGCCGGTCGTAGGAGGGATACGTCCTCACCGGCCGTCCCGCCTCGAACTGCTGGTTGCGGATAGATGCGGTTGGTGCGGTGCTCGTAGAACCACTTGGTGCGCGCCTTCGTGTAGGCCTTGCCGGCCCACGCCCCGAAGCGGGCCACGTCCCAGGCAAAGATGTCGAGCGAAGGCTCGCCCTCGATGATCCATTCGGCGATCACCCGCCCCACGCCGCCGCCCTGGTTGAAGCCGGTCATCACGCCCGCCGCGCAGATATAGCCGCGCTTGCCCGGATAGGGCCCGAGCAGCGGGGAAAGGTCGGGCGAAAAGATCATCGGCCCGTTGATCACCCGCTTGATTCCGGCCCGGCCCAACGCCGGGATGCGGTTCACCGCATCGGCGAAGTTTACCTCCATGCGCGAGATATCGTCGGGCAGCAGCTCATGGCCGAAGTCGAAGGGCGTGCCGTTCTCGGCCCAGTGGACGCAATGGCTTTCGTAGGCGCCGAGAAGGATGCCCTTGCCCTCCTGTCTCGAATACCAGCCGCCCTCGCCATCGGAGATGGTCGGCAGATCGCGCCCCATCGCCGCGACCTCGGGGATCGACTCGGTGACCAGGTAATGATGCTCGACCGGCATCAGCGGCAGAGTGATGCCGGCCTGCGCCGCCACCTCGCGCGCCCACAAGCCAGCGGCGTTCACCACGTATTCGCAAGCGATCGGCCCGTTCGGCGTTGCCACCTCCCAGTCGCCCGTCGGCAGTTGCCGCGTCGCCGTCACCGGGGTGTGGCGCAAGATGCGGGCGCCGAGCTTGCGCGCCGCGCGGGCAAAGGCGTTGGTGGCGCTGGCAGGATCGACATAGCCCTTTTCCGGCTCGTAGAGGGCCGCGACCAGCCCGTCGGTGTTGAGCACTGGAATGCGCTTTCTCGCTTCTTCCAGCGAGATGAACTCGGACGGAATGCCGTTCCTCTGGCAGCGGCTCTGCAGCATTTTCAGCTTGGTGTGCTCATCGTCCGACTTGGCCACCGCCACGCCGCCTGAGCGGTGATAGCCCACCGGCTGCTCGCTTTCTGCCTCGATCACCGGGTAGAGGTCGCGGGTATATTTCTGCAACACAGCCGCGCCCGACGGCGATGCCAGCGAAAACAGGCTTCCCGCCGCGTGCCACGACGAACCGGAGGTGAGCTCTTTCCTCTCGATCAGCACGCAGTCGGTCCAGCCCGCCTTGGCAAGGTGGTAGAGGACGGCGCAACCGGTCACGCCGCCGCCGATGACGACCACGCGGGCCTGGGTAATCTCGCTCATGATGACCTACTGCCTTGCCCCTTGGATGCGAACCGTTCGAGCACGTTGCGGGTGATGCGCACGATCTGCGGATCCTTCGCCTCGAGGCCGCGCACCCATTCGCAACTGCCGGCATTGAAGACGGTGCCGTTTCCACGCCTATACTCGACGATCATGCCCGCCCCGCGCGAAACCTTGTCGATGGCTTCTGACGTTGCCTCTCCATAGAGCGTCTCGGCCACCACGCGCGCATCGTCATAGCCGATGAAAGCCTCGTCCGCGTAGTCCTCCGAGCCCCATTCGACCGTGGTGGCGGGGGAAAGGGCGACGATCTCGATGCCCTCCGGCGCTCCATCCTCGCGCGTCGGCGACGGCAATCCGTGGCGGATGACATAGTCAAGGCCATCCACCTCATAACCGAAGACCTTTGCCTCGGCCCCCAGCACATCGCCATAGCCGGCGCCGGTGTCTTCGAGCGACCAGTGCCCGGGCCGGTAGACGGTGAAGCCGCCCGAGCCGTGGGCGGCGCAGCGCGACCAGCCGGCATAGATGCCGGCCGCACCCGAAAGCCCCATGGTGAGCGCCGCCGCCCGCCCGATCTCCGGCGCGTCCCAGCAGGTGGTGATCAAGCGTTCATCGGGTGAGCCGCACACCGGGTCCTCGCCGCGGGCGCGGTATTTGTAGCACACCTGGCGCCGGCCCCCGTCCTCCAGCCGGATCTGCCAATAGAAGTTGCCGGCAAAGCGCGCCACGTGGCCGCCCTTGTCCACATAGGCATCGATGGCGTCACGCATCTCCCACGACCAGTATTCGTCATGCCCGATGATCACCACGCACGAATAGGCATCGAGCAGTTCGGCTGAAAAATGCAGATCGTGCTGGGTGGCGTAATCGAGGCTGATGCCGGCCTCTTCCGCCCACAGGGCAAAGCCCCTTTCGCGGCAGGCCCAGCCGCCCGAGGCGTATTTCTTCGAATAGCCGTTGGCGAGTGCCCATTCCATGTGCGGATAGCGCGGCGGCCCGCCGGGGGCTGAGGCGTAAGGCACATGCGGAGCTGCGCCCGGCAGTCTGACGAAACCCCTTGCCCACGGCCTCTGCGTGCTCACCTCGGGTGAATACTGGTCGCCGCCGGGGCCGGTGAGGCCTTCGTAATGGTTGGACCCGCCCCAGTCGTTATAGGCGAGCCAGGTGCTGGTGGTGAGGATGAACAGGCGCGGCGATGCCGGCTTGCCCGGGCGCGCCCTGAGCACGAACAGGTGATCGTGCTCGATCGTGCGCCCGTTGTCGGCGGTCATGGCGACGGTGATGATGTAGACGCCCGTTCTCCACACCACCGGCAATTCCAATTCCAGCGCCGCCGGCCAGCCGCAGCCCTTGACCGAGCAGTCGGCGGGGGTGCGATGAAAGTGCCCTTCCAGCCCGCCTTTCTCGAACATCATCAGCGGATTGAGCCCGTCGCGCACGATCTTGAGGCTGAAGGCGGGTGCCGTGCACGAGACATGCAGCGCCAGCGTATCGCCGGGCGCATAGCTGAAGCGGTCGGTGTAGCACCAGATCTGCGCCTCGCCCGCATCGTCGGAGGCGGCCTCGAAATACTGCCCCGTCACCGGGTTCACCGCCCCGCGCGGCCCGGCGCGGAAATATCCCTTCAAGGGGTTCATGTCGCTTGCCCGGCCTCCCGGCTCGCTTGAGAAGTCCATGCACTATAGCCGCGCCCGCATCGCCGGCAATACGCCATGGGGGATGATAATCGCCGCTGGATTTGTTGTGACGTTTTGCGTAGGTCTCAAGGCAACTCGGCCAGGCGCATGGAACCAGCCGGCGCGGGGCGCGAGAGGGGACCGGCGGGCAGGCGGATGGAAGCGGATTTCATTATCGTGGGCGCCGGCTCGGCCGGTTGCGCGCTGGCCGAGCGGCTGTCGGCGTCGGGGCGCCACAAGGTGCTGGTGCTGGAGGCGGGCGGCTCGGACAACCGCTTCTGGGTGCAGGTGCCGCTCGGCTACGGCAAGCTCTATTACGACAGGTCCGTCAACTGGGCCTATGAGGCAGCGCCCGACCCCGGTCTCGGCGGGCGCGCCGATTACTGGCCACGCGGCAAGCTTTTGGGCGGCTCCAGTTCCATCAACGCCATGGTCTATGTGCGCGGCCATCCGGCCGACTATGACGATTGGGCTGCGGCCGGCAATCCCGGCTGGGGCTGGGCCGACGTCTTGCCGGTCTACAAGGCCATGGAGGACAACGAGGACGGCGCCGATGCCTACCGCGGCTCGGGCGGCCCTTTGCACATCTCGGATGTGTCTGACCGGCTGCACCCCCTGTGCCGGGCCTATATCGCGGCGGGCGAGGAGGCGGGCCTGTCGTTCAATCCGGACTTCAACGGTGCCACCCAGGAAGGCATCGGCGTCTACGAGATCACCACCATAAACGGCCGGCGCAATTCCGCTGCCCGCGCATTCCTTCACCCGGCCATGCGGCGCGCCAGCCTGGCGGTCGTCACCGATGCGCACATCACCCGCATCCGCATGGACGGCCGCCGGGCAACAGGCGTCGAATACATCGAGAACGGGGTGAGCAAGGTGGCAAGCGCGCGCGCCGAGGTGATCGTTTCCGCCGGCGCTGTCAATACGCCGCAACTGCTGCAATTGTCCGGCATCGGCCCCGCAGCGCTGTTGCAGGCGCTGGGCATCGAGGTGGTGGCGAGCAACGCCAATGTCGGGCGCCATCTGCAGGACCATCTCGGCCTCAACCACACCTATCGCTCAAACGTCCAGAGCCTCAACGGCGTGCTCCGGCCCTGGTGGGGCAAGGCCCTGGCGGGCTTGCAGTATCTCCTGGCCGGCAGCGGTCCCTTGAGTCTCAGCCTCAACCAGGGTGGCGGCTTCTTCCGCACCGATCCCGGCCGCGATCGGCCCAACATGCAGCTCTACATGCAGGCCATCACCACCACTGTGCCCGCCGAGGGCGAGCGCCCGCTGCTCACCCCCGACGACTTTGCCGGCTTTTCGCTCGGGATTTCGTCCTGCCGGCCCAAGGCGCGCGGCTTCATCGAGATCGCCTCGGCCGACCCCGAAGCGCCGCCGCGCATCATCGCCAATGCCTTCAGCCACGACGACGACATGGCGGAGATGCTGGACGCGGTAAAGTTCCTCCGCCGCCTCGCCTCCAGGCCGTCGCTGGCGGAGGTCATCGAGGCCGAGATTCTTCCCGGCCCCGAGGTGCATGGCGACGACGCGCTCATCCACGACATCCGCCAGCGCGCCGGCACCGTCTATCATCCCTCCTGCACCTGTCGCATGGGATCGAGCGCGCGCTCTTCCGTCGTCGATCACCGCCTCAAGGTGCACGGCATCGAGCGTTTGCGCATCGCCGATGCCTCGGTCTTTCCCAATATCATCGCCGGCAACACCAACGCGCCCGCCATGATGGTCGGCCGCCGGGCCGCTGACATGATCCTGGAAGATCACGCTTTTTGAGAATCAGGCATCGGCGCTTGACCGCGGCGACGGCGAGCCTGAAGCTTGCCGGCGGCGATTCAAACCTGAGGAACGCTCGGTGCTGTCGTGGTTGACCGTCATCCTCGCCTGCCAGCTTGCGGGTGAACTGATCGTGAAGGCCGCCGGCCTGCCGGTGCCCGGCCCGGTTTGCGGCATGGTGATCTTGTTCTGCGGCCTCCTCATCAGGCGCGGCATCCCGGACGGCCTTCAAAAGGTGGGCGATGCGCTGCTTGCCAATTTGTCGCTCCTGTTCGTTCCGGCCGGGGTCGGTGTCATGCTGCATGCCCGCCTCATCGGCAAGGACTGGCTCCCCATCTCGGTGGCGCTCATCGTCTCGACGGCGCTTACCATCGCCGTCACTGCACTCGTCATGGCCTGGCTCAACCGGCTGGGCGCCCGCCATGAGGTGTCCGAAAAGGACGAGGAGCGCTGATGCATTCGGTGCGCGACATCTGGGTCTATCTGAGCGCCAGCCCGCTTTTGCACCTCACCCTGACGCTCGCCGTCTTCCAGCTGGGCGCTTACGTCTATGAACGCGCCGGCCGTAATCCGCTGCTCAACCCGGTGCTGCTTGCCGTCACCATGATCGTCGCCGTGCTGACGGTGACGGGCACGCCCTACAACACCTATTTCGACGGCGCCCAGTTCGTGCATTTCCTTTTGGGCCCGGCCACCGTGGCGCTGGCCATTCCCCTCTACCGGCAATTCGACCGGGTGCGGCGCTCAGGTGCAGCCCTTCTCGCCAGCATCGCCGCCGGCTCCCTCACCGCCTCCGGCTCGGCCATGGCCATCGCCTGGGCACTGGGTGCCTCGCGCGACGTGGTCATCTCGATTGCGCCCAAGTCGGTGACGGCACCGGTCGCCATGGGTATTTCCGAGCAGCTGGGCGGGCTGCCGTCGCTCACTGCCGTTCTGGTGATCCTCACAGGGATTCTCGGCGCCATGATCGGCCCCGGTATCCTCAATCTCCTGCACATCTCGGATTGGGCGGCGCGGGGGGTGGCGATGGGCACCGCCAGCCATGGTATCGGCACGGCCCGGGCGCTGCAGGTGAACGAGGTTGCCGGGGCCTTTTCCGGCCTCGCCATGGGCCTCAACGCCCTCGCCACGGCGCTGCTGCTGCCACTCTTGTGGAAGCTGCTTTAGGCGGGGGGAGAGATGACGAGCAACGCCGCCACACCTGCTGAGCGCCTCTACCGCATCGTCGAGGAAGGCCTGTGCATCGGCTGTGGCCTGTGCCAGGCGGTGGCGGGAGCGGACAAGGTGAAGGTGGTGAAGACGGCATCGGGCTACCTCAACCCGGTGGTCATCGGCGATCTTGACCACGAGACGGTCGACCGCATCTACGACACCTGCCCCGGCACCCGCGTGGATGGCCTGCCGCGGCGGCTCATCGATGCGGAAACGAAGACCGACCATGTGTGGGGGGCATGGCGGCGCATGGTGCGGGCCTGGGCCGGCGATGCGGCCATGCGCCATGAAGGCGCGACCGGCGGCGTGCTCACCGCCCTTGCCGACTATCTCATCGCCTCCGGGCGTGTCGCCTTCGTGCTGCATGTAAAGCCCTCGGCGGCGCATCCCACCTTCGGCGAGCGCCACTTGAGCTTTTCCCGCGCCGACGTGATGGTCGGGGCCGGCTCGCGCTATGGCCCGGCCGCGCCGCTCATCGACGTTGCTGACGTGCTGGAACGGGGCGAGCCCTTCGCCGTCATCGCCAAGCCTTGCGATCTGGCCGCGCTCAGGAACCATGCCCGCCACGAGCCCCGCGTCGACGATCTGGTCAAATACTGGATGAGCCCGGTGTGCGGCGGCTACATGGCGCCCAGGGGCATGACCGACTTTCTCACCCGCCACGGCATCGATCCCGCCGCCGTCACCGGGGTGCGCTATCGCGGCCACGGCTGCCCCGGCCCCACCCGCATCGAGACGACCGACGGCGCACGCGACTTCCATTATCTCGATCTGTGGAGCGAGGACGCCAGCCTGTGGTCGCTGCCCTTCCGCTGCAAGATCTGTCCGGACGGCATCGGCGAGGCCGCCGACATCGCCGCCGCCGATACCTGGCCAGGCGGCTCGCCGCGGCGCGAGGACACGGACACCGACCCCGGCATCAATGCCCTCATCGTGCGCACCAGGGCCGGAGCCGAGTTGGTGGAGGCCGCCGCCGGCGCCGGTGCGCTGGTGCTCGAGGACGAAGTCGGGCCGGACGAGTTGAACCTCTACCAGCCGCACCAGAGGAACAAGAAATATGCCGCCTGGGCGCGCCATGAAGGCTTGAGGTCAGTGGGCCGCCTGGCGTCGGAGACAACCCGCCTGAGGATCGCCGAGCTCGCCGCCGAGATGCCGGAAAGCTTCAACCGGGCCCAGCGCGAGGGCACCATCGCTCGGGTGCGCGAAGGCAAGGCCAGCGAGCCGACCCCCGAGCCGTTCGCCCCCGCGACCCGTGAACCGCGGACCTGATGCCGGGGGCGATGTAGCGAGGAGCCACGCCTTCAGACAATCCCCTTCAGCAGGTCGCTGCGCCCTGCCGTCAGGCGCGCAAGGTTCTCTTGCAGAATGTCGATGACGTTTTCCTCATAGCGCTGCGTCTCGCCGGCGGTGTGGGGCGTGAGGATGACGTTGTCGAACCCCCACAAGGGCGAAGAGGCATCGAGCGGCTCCACCGTCGTCACATCGATGCCGGCTCCGGCGATCGCGCCGTCCCCCAGCGCTTCGATCAGCGCCGCCTCGTCAACGCACGGCCCCCGTGCCACGTTGACGAGGAGGGCAGACGGCTTCATGGCGGCAAGCTCTGCTTTCCCGATGAGCCCGCGCGTCTTCTCCGTCAGCGGACAGGTGAGCACCACAACATCGGCCTGCGGCAAGAGCACATGCAAAGCCTCGGGCCCATGCATCTCGTCCACCGCGCCTGCCCCCTTGCTCACGTCCCGCCTGATGCCGATGACACGCATGCCGAAGGCCCGCGCCAACTTCGCCAGCCGCGTTCCGATGGCACCGAGGCCGTAGATCAGCATGGTCTTGCCCGCCAGCTCGTCCTCGCGTTGCGCAATCTCGGAAATCATTCCACGCCAAAGAGCCTTTTTCTGGTTGTCGCGCGCTTCGCCCAGCTTGCGGATGAAGGCGAGCACCAGCGCCATGGCATGCTCGCTCACCGCGTTGACGTTCACGCCGGAGGCATTGGCAAGGCGAATGCCGCGCGCCTTGAGGGCATCGAGGCCGAAGGCATCGTAGCCGGCCGAGCACACCTGGATGAAGCGCAGCTTTTTCGCCGCATCAAGCAGGGTGTCGTCCCAGAAACCGGAGCACACGAGCACATCCGCCTCGCCGATGCGCGCGCGCAGATCCTCCCGCGTCCAGCTATGAAAGTGGTCGATGCCGGTGCCGCGTTTGCCGAAGCACTCGGCCAGCCGGTAGGCGGGATGGGCAAAGTGGATGGTGATGTCGCGCCAGTCCGCCGTCATGCGTTGCGCCCCTCGATCAGCCCGATGATGGCATCACGTACTTCAGCCGTGGCGGCGCTGCCGCCGAGATCGGGGGTGCGGGTCTCGCCCGATGCCGCATAGCGCTCGATGGCCTCCATCAGCGTGGCGGCGGCCCGTGCCTCGCCCAGGTGCTCCAGCATCATCGAGGCCGACCACAGGGCGCCCACCGGATTGGCGATACCCTTGCCCATGATATCGAAGGCCGAGCCGTGAATGGGCTCGAACATCGATGGAAACGCCCGTTCGGGATTGAGGTTGGCGGTGGGCGCGATGCCGAGGCTACCGGTGAGGGCGGCGGCAAGGTCGCTGAGCACATCGGCGTGGAGATTTGTGGCCACCACCACGTCGATCGACTGCGGCTTCAGCACCATGCGCGTGGTCATGGCATCGACCAGCATCTTGTCGGTCTCGACCTCGGGGTAATCGCCCTTCACTATCTCGAACACATCGTCCCACATCACCATGCCGTGGCGCTGGGCGTTGGACTTGGTGACGAGGGTGAGGTGCTTCGCGGCGCGCGAGCGGGCAAGCTCGAGGGCAAAACGCTGGATGCGCTCTACGCCTGAGCGGGTGAAGACGGAGACATCGAGCCCCACCTCCGCAGGAAGCCCGCGATGCACCCGTCCGCCGGCGCCGGCATATTCGCCTTCGGTATTCTCGCGCACGATTACCCAGTCGAGATCGGCCGGGCCCACGCCGCGCAAGGGCCCCTCGATACCGGGCAGGAGGCGCGCCGGGCGCACATTGGCGTACTGGTCGAAGGGCTGGCAGATGGCAAGCCGCAAGCCCCACAGGGAGATATGGTCGGGCACGCGCGGATCGCCGGCCGAACCGAAATAAATGGTGTCGAAGCCTTTCAGGATTTGCAGCGCATCCTCCGGCATCATGCGCCCGTGCTCGAAGTAGTAATCGCTGCCCCATGGGAAGCGCTCGACCCTGAGGCTGAACCCGCCGTCGCGTGCCGCCAGTGCCTGCAACACCTCGATCCCGACGTTCACCACCTCAGGCCCGATGCCGTCGCCGCCCACCGCCGCTATCGAATGTTCTCGCATATGTTCCAAACCCTCGTTGCGCAGATCGCCCTTGTTAGCCATCGACGCGGTAGGGCGCAATCGGGCGCCGAAAAACCAGTCGGCGGCACCACTTGACATTTATATTAGAAAATACTAATTTAGTGACACCTAAAATATGAAGCGAACCATGATGGCTGACGACGACAAGACCCTTTCCATGCTCGAAGCCAAGGCGGGATCGGTAACCCGAATGTTGAAGCTTCTCGCTAACGAGAAGCGTATCCTGGTGTTGTGCCGACTAGCGGCGGCGGGGGAGATGACGGTGACGGAGCTGGCAGGTGCGGTGCACTTGAGCCAGTCGGCGCTGTCGCAGCACCTGGCGCGCATGCGTGCCGAAGGCCTCGTCAGCTTCAGGCGGGAGAACCAGACGCTTCATTATTTTATCGCCGATGATCAGGCTAACGAGCTGCTGCTGGCGCTGAAATCGATCTACTGCCCCGACATGGCCGCGTGATCCTCGCGCGGCCGCAACCAAAAGGAATTCTGAAATGAGCATCGATCGCGCTGTTATGGCCTTTGCCGGCTTCATGGTCCTCCTGTCGCTGGCGCTCGGCTGGTATGTCTCGCCCTACTGGTTCTTGCTGACCGCCTTTGTCGGCCTCAACATGATCCAGGCCGCCTTCACCGGCTTCTGCCCGGCGGCGATGATCTTCAAGCTTCTGGGCCTGCGTCCCGGCAAGGCTTTCAACTGAGCTGAAGCGGCCGCATACTGGCCGCATCCGTCTTAAGCAAGAGAGGGGAGCACCCGTGCTCAAGGCATTCGCCATGCTCGCGTCGCTACATATCGCAGCGGCGCTCGCCATCAGCGGCGCGGTGGCGGCCGATTACAAGGTCGCCCCCGTCACCGTGACCGTGATGAAGTCGGTCTATGGCGAGGTGCAGACCCGCGACACCCTTGCCGCGCGTGCCCGCATTGGCGGCACCGTGCGCGACATCTCCGTGAAGGTTGGCGATGAGGTGGCAGAAGGCGATGTCGTTGCCAATGTCGTCGATCCCAAGCTTGCCCTGAAGCTCGACGCGCTGGATGCCCAGATCAAGTCGGCGGTCACCCAGTTCGACAACGCCCGCACCACTCTCGAACGCACGCAAACGCTCTTCCAGCAGGGCGCTTCCACCAAGAGCAGTCTCGATCAGGCGCAGACCAATGCCGATGTCCTCGCCAGCCAGTTGAACGCGGTCAAGGCCGATCGCACCGTGGTGGTGCAGCAGGCCAGGGAAGGTGCCGTCCTTGCCCCCGGCACCGGGCGGGTGCTCACCGTGCCGCTCGCCGCCGGCTCGGTCATCCTGCCGGGCGAGACGGTGGCGATGATGGCGACAGGCGGTTATTTCCTCCGCCTGGCGCTGCCCGAGCGCTATGCCGGCGGCATTGCCAAGGGCGGCGAGGTGATGGTGGCCAAGCGCGGCGTGGTTCGCGGAGAGACCGCCGCCGCCACCCTTAAAGGGACCATCATTACCGTCTATCCCGAAATCGAAAACGGCCGCGTCATGGCCGACGTTGAGGTGCCGAGCCTTGGCGGCTTTTTCGTTGGCGAGCGCACGCTGGTCTCGCTGCCCATCGCCACCCGCGAGACCATCGCCGTGCCGCCCAAGGCTGTCATCACCCGCCACGGCCTCGATTTCGTCACTGTCAAAAAGGGCACGGAGACGTTCGAGGTGAGCGTCATTCCGGGCGAAACCGTCACCACCTCCAGCGGTCCGATGACGGAAATCCTTACCGGCCTTCAGTCCGGCGATGAGGTCGTGGTGCCATGAAGCCGGGGATTGCCGGTGGGCTCACCGGCCGTTTCATCAATTCGCCGCTGACGCCGCTTTTCTTGCTCGCCGCCCTGGCGCTCGGGTTGGTGGCGCTGGTGTCGCTGCCGCGCGAGGAGGAGCCGCAGATCTCGGTGCCCATGGTCGATGTCCATGTGCAGGCCAACGGCCTCAAGGCCGAAGACGCCGTCAAGCTGGTGACCGAGCCGCTGGAGACCATTATCAAGTCGATCGACGGGGTCGAGCACGTCTATTCCCAGACCCAGGACGACGGCACCGTCGTCACTGCCCGCTTCAAGGTTGGCACGCCTTCCGATGCCGCCATCTTGCGCGTGCACGAAAAGGTGCGCGCCAATTTCGACCGCATTCCCTATGGCATCCCCGAGCCGCTGATCGTCGGGCGCGGCATCAACGATGTGGCCATCGTCGTCCTCACCCTCACCCCCAAGCCGGAAGCGGCCGGCCGCTGGACCTCGAACGACCTGACGCGGCTGGCGCGCGAGCTCCTGGTGGAGATGACCAAGCTCGAGGATGTCGGCCTCACCTATATCGTCGGCGAGCAGCCCGAGGAGTATACCGTCGAGCCGGATCCGAACCGGCTGGCGCTGTTCGGCATCACCCTGCAGCAACTTTCCGCCAAGATCGCCGGCGCCGACAAGACTTTTCGCCCCGGCGATGTGCGCTCGCGCGGCAATCAGGTCGGGCTGATCGCCGGCCAGAGCCTGCAAAGCGCCGATCAGATCGGCAACATCGTCATCACCGCCCGCGACGGCCGGCCCGTCTATGTGCGCGATGTCGCCACCATCGCCTTGCGCACCTCGCCGCACGAGAACATCGTCTCCGACGTCTCCAAGACCGCCGGCGGGACCTTGCGCCGCGTGCCCGCCGTCTCCATCGCCATCGCCAAGCGCCCCGGCACCAACGCCGTTGCCCTCGCCGACCGGATCGTGCGCCGGCTGGGCGAGGTAAGGGGTCAGATCTTCCCCAAGGACATCGATGTCAAGATCACGCGGAACTACGGGGAATCGGCCAATGAAAAGGCCAATGAACTGTTGTTCCACCTGGCGCTCGCCACTGTTTCGATCGTTGTTCTGGTGGCGTTCGCCATCGGTTTGAGGGAGGCCGCGGTGGTGGCGGTCGTCATTCCGACAACCATCCTGCTTACGCTCTTTGCCTCCTGGATCATGGGCTACACCATCAACCGGGTGAGTCTTTTTGCTCTCATCTTCTCCATCGGCATCCTCGTCGACGACGCCATCGTCATCATCGAGAACATCCATCGACATTGGGCCATGGACGACGGACGGCCGCGGGTGACGGCGGCGATCGATGCCGTGGCGGAGGTCGGAAATCCCACCATTGTCGCCACATTGACGGTGGTTGCCGCGCTCCTGCCCATGCTCTTCGTCTCGGGCATGATGGGCCCCTATATGAGCCCCATCCCGGCCAATGCCTCGGCCGCCATGATCTTTTCCTTCTTCGTCGCCGTCATGCTGACGCCGTGGCTGATGATGAAGATTGCCGGGCGCGCGCATCACCATCAACCGCAAGCGGGAGAGGGCGCCGGCGGCAGGCTGGGGCGCATCTACCGCTTCGTTGCCCGCCCTATCCTCGCCAGCCGCCTGCGCGCCTGGGTCTTCCTCATCGCCGTCGGCATCACCACCATCGCCTCGCTCGGCCTGCTCTACACCGAGGACGTGACCGTCAAGCTCCTGCCCTTCGACAACAAGACCGAGCTTCAGGTGGTGGTCGACCTGCCCGAAGGCTCATCGGTGGAGGCGACCGACCGGGTGCTGCAGGAAGTCGCCAGGCGCACCGCCGGCCTGCCCGAGGCGGTATCGATGCAGACCTATGCCGGCACCGCCTCGCCCTTCAATTTCAATGGTTTGGTGCGTCACTATTACCTGCGCAACCAACCACAGATGGGCGATGTCGTAGTCAACCTCACGCCCAAGGGTGAGCGCTCGCGCGCCAGTCACGACATCGCCCTCGATCTGCGCAAGCGCCTCGCCGGCATCGACATGCCGGCCGGCACGGCGATCAAGGTGGTGGAGCCGCCGCCCGGCCCGCCGGTGCTGGCGACACTGTTGGCCGAGGTCTACGGACCCGACGCCAAGACCCGCCGCGCCGTCGCCGCCAGGGTGCAACAGGCTTTCGAGCAGGTGCCCTATATCGTCGATGTCGACAATTCCTGGGGCGTCAGGCCGGAGCGCGTGCGCATCTCCGTCGACCAGGACAATCTCGAGTTTCACAAGGTCGACCAGGCCGACGTCTACGACACCATCTCCGCCCTCTACGCCGGAAAGACCGTGGGCTTTTCGCACCGTGGCGACGGGCGTCATCCCATCCCTATCCGCGTGGCGCTGCCCAAGGGCGAGAAGGTAGTGGATGTGCGCGCGCTCTCGACCCCGGTGCCGGCCAACGCCTTGCCCGGCGCCCGCGGCATCGTGGAGTTGGGCGACGTGGTAAACGTCTCGCGCGAGCCCGCCTCCTATCCCATCTTCCGCCACAACGGCCATTCAGCCGAGATGGTGACGGGCGAGCTGGCGGGCGCCTACGAGGCCCCGGTCTACGGCATGATCGCGGTCTCGCGCGCCCTCGACAAGATGGACTGGTCAACCCTCGCAAAACCCATCATCAAGCTGCACGGCCAACCCGAGGACGAAGCCAAACCGGTGCTCCTGTGGGACGGCGAATGGGAAGTGACCTGGGTCACCTTCCGCGACATGGGGGCTGCCTTCATGGTGGCGCTCCTGGGCATCTACATCCTGGTGGTCGCCCAATTCGGCTCCTTCAAGCTACCGCTGGTCATCCTCACCCCGATCCCGCTCACCCTGATCGGCATCTTGCTCGGTCACTGGCTGTTCGCGGCGCCCTTCACGGCCACATCGATGATCGGCTTCATTGCACTTGCCGGCATCATCGTGCGCAATTCCATCCTGCTCGCCGACTTCATCCGCCAGTCGAAGGATTCCGGCAGGCCCTTGGTCGAGGTGCTGCTGGAGGCGGGCTCCATCCGTTTCAAGCCCATCCTGCTGACCGCGCTCGCCGCCATGATCGGCGCTGCGGTGATCCTTGCCGATCCCATCTTCCAGGGCCTTGCCATCTCGCTCCTGTTCGGCCTTGCCTCATCGACGCTGCTCACGGTGCTGGTCATCCCGGCGATCTATGTGGCGCTGCGCGGGGAAAAGCCGAATCCGCCAGAGGATGCGGGCGAGGCGGCCGACGCCGCGCATTGACGGCAAAGCCTGATCTGGCGCACATGGAACCGGCTTGGAGGCCGCCATGGTGAAGATTGTCCGCACCGACAGCGAACTCGAATGCCCGCTGATCGACGCTGAGTTGCGCAAGCGCGGCGCCGATCTCGTGCTGCTGTCCGAAGGGGTGCGCGAGGCCGACCTGGCGCAGGTGGTGAGCCAAGCCGATCTCCTCCTCATGTGCTACACGCCGGTGACCGCGACCGTCATCGCCGCCGCCAATCGGCTCAAGGGCATCGTCAAGTATGGCGTCGGCATTGATGCCATCGACATCGCCGCGGCGCGCGCCAGGGCCATACCCGTCGTCAACATTCCCGAATACGCCGAAGAGACCGTCGCCGAAGGCGCCTTTTGCCTGATGCTGGCCCTGGCGAAAAAGCTCGTTCCCATGGACCATGCCATGCAGGCCGAGGGCTGGCTGTGGCCTGAAGCCCCTTGGCTCGGCCGAGACATCGCGGGCAAGGCCGTGGGGCTGGTGGGTGTGGGGCACATCGGGCGCTCCATGGCGCGCATGGCAGGCGCGGGATTTCGCGCGCGCGTGCTCGGCTACGATCCCCACGTCCCCGCCGCTGAGATGAAGGCAGCGGGCGTGGAGAAATGCGACGATCTGCATGCCATGCTCGGGCAATGCGATGTCGTCTCGCTGCATTGCGTGCTCAACAACGACACCCGCCATCTCATCGGCGCAGCCGAGCTTGCGGCAATGAAGCCTTCGGCTTTTCTCATCAACGTATCGCGTGGTGCGCTGGTGGACGAGGCGGCACTCGTTGCAGCGCTCGATGAGGGGGTGATCGCCGGCGCCGGGCTCGATGTCTATGTCAGCGAGCCGTTGCGGAAGAAGGGGCAGTCCTTGAGCAGCCTTTACGGCCGGCCCAATGTCATCATGCTGCCGCATCTCACCTTCTATACCGCCGACGCGATGCAGCGGCTCGAACGCGAGACACTTCAGCGCTGCATCGAACTGCTCGAAGGCCGCCCGGTGCTGGTCAAGTCGCACGACCCGCGCCTGAGGGCGCAGGAGCACGGCGTGGTCTTCGCGCCTTGAACGGATGAGGGGTCAATGATGCTGAAAACCTGGTCGCAGGTCGCAACCCGCCTGGTGGACGTGGCGACGGGCCGTGAGCCCGCCGACCTCGTGGTCAGGAATGCCCGCTGGGTGAACGTCCATTCCGGCGAGATAATCCTGTCAAGCGACATCGCGGTGGCCGCCGGCCGCTTTGCTTATTGTGGCCCCGATGCGGCTCATTGCATCGGCGAGGGAACCGAGGTCGTCGATGCCGCAGGGCGCCACCTCGTGCCGGGTCTGTGCGATGCCCACATGCATGTGGAATTGGGCATGGTGACGGTCACCGAGTTCTGCCGCGCCGTCATTCCGCACGGCACCACCTCCATGTTCATCGACCCGCACGAGATCGCCAATGTGCTGGGCCTGCCTGGCGTGCGCCTGATGCACGACGAGGCGATGGCGATGCCGGTCAACGTTTTTGTGCAGATGCCCTCCTGCGTGCCCTCCGCGCCGGGCCTGGAACACGCCGGCGCCGCCCTCGATGCCGAGGACGTGGCCGAGGCCATGACCTGGCCCAACATTATCGGGCTTGGCGAGGTGATGAACTTTCCCGGCGTTTCAGGCAACGATCCGCTGATGGTCGCCGAGATTGCCGCCACCATGAAGGCGGGCAAGACGGTGGGCGGTCACTACGCCTCGCCCGATCTCGGCCCCGCCTTTCACGGCTATGCCGCTGGCGGCCCCGCCGACGATCACGAAGGCACGACGGTGGAAGATGCCGTCGCCCGCGTGCGCCAGGGCATGAAGGCGATGCTGCGGCTGGGCTCGGCCTGGTACGACGTGGCGGCGCAGATCGTCGCGGTGACGGAAATGGGCCTCGATCCGCGCGGCTTCATCCTGTGCACCGACGACAGCCATTCGGGCACGCTGGTGCATGAAGGCCACATGGACCGCGTGGTTCGCCATGCCATCGCCCAAGGCCTCAGGCCGGTGACCGCCATCCAGATGGCGACAATCAACACCGCCCAGCATTTCGGCCTCGAACGCGAGCTCGGTTCCATCGCCCCCGGCCGCCGCGCCGACTTCCTCATCGTCTCCGACCTGCCGTCTCTCGCCATCGACGAGGTCTATGCGCGCGGGCGGCGGCTGGCCGCCGGCGGGCGGCTGGAGGCCGACATCCCGCCCTACGATTATCCCGAAAGCGCGCGTAACACCGTCAGGCTGGGCAAGGTGCTTGCGCCAGCCGACTTCGACATCGCAGCACCTGCCGCCGCCAACCGGGTGAGAGCGCGGGTGATCGGCGTCATTGAGAACCAGGCCCCGACGCGGGCGCTCCAAGCCGACCTTGCCGTCATCGACGGGCTGGTCGCCATGGACCGCGCGGCCGATGTCTGCCAGATCGCGCTGGTGGAGCGTCACCGCGCCACCGGCGGGGTGGTCAACGGCTTCGTCTCCGGCTTCGGCTATGACAAGCCTTGCGCCCTGGCTTCAAGCGTCGCCCATGACTGCCACCACATGATCGTGGTCGGCACCTCGAAAGCGGACATGGCGCTTGCCGCCAACACGCTGGGCGAGGTGGGCGGCGGCGTGGTGTTGGTGTCGGAGGGCAAGGTGCTGGCGCTGGTCGAGATGCCCATCGCCGGCCTCATGTCTGATGAGCGCGCCGAGGTGGTGGCGGATAAGGCCGCCCGTCTCACCGAGGCCATGCGGGCCATGGGCTGCACCCTCAACAACGCCTACATGCAGCATTCCCTGCTGGCACTGGCGGTGATCCCGGAACTGCGCATCTCCGATGTCGGCCTCATCGACGTGACGAAATTCGAGAAAACCGAACTGTTCGTATGACGCCTCACGGTCAGTTGACTGGAGTCAACAACGGCTTTTCCGCAAAGAAAGCTGCGATGTTGTTGACCACCAGGTCCCACATGGCCTGGCGTGTCTCCTGCGTCGCCGATCCCTGATGCGGTTGCAGCACCACATTGTCCATGGCGATGAGGGCGTCCGGCACGTTGGGCTCGTGCGCGAACACATCGAGACCGGCGCCGCCGACCTTGCCCGCCTTGAGTGCGGCGACCAGGGCCTCCTCGTCGACCACAGAGCCGCGCGCCACGTTGATGATGATGCCTTGCGGCCCCAGCGCTTCAAGCACCTCGGCATTGACGATGCCGCGCGTCGCCTCGCCGCCCGGGCACATGGCGATGATGACGTCGGCATCGCGCGCCATATCGACGAGGTTCGCATAATACTGATAGGGTTGGCCCGTCTGCTCGTGGCGTCCGTGATAGACGATGCGGCTGCCGAACACGGTGAGCTTGGTGGCAAGCACCTTGCCGATGCGCCCGAGGCCGATGATGCCGATGGTGCGGTCGCGGATGGCGCGCGAAAGCGGCGGATCGCCCTTTTCGGGCCAGCGGCCGGCGCGCAGGTAGCGCTCGTTGAAGGTGAAGTTGCGGGTGGTCGCCAGCACCAGCAGCACCGCCAGGTTGGAGACATCGTCGTTGAGCACGTCGGGCGTGTTGGTGAGGGTGACGCCGCGCTTGCTGGCGTGCCCGACATCGACGCCGTCATAGCCGACGCCGAAGCTGGAGATGAGCTTCAGGTTGGACAGGGCATCCATCAGCGCCGCATCCGCCTTGCCCATGGTGGCCATGACGCGGATCTTGGGGGCGAGGGCGGCAAGGAACGCCGATCTGTCCTCGGCCTGATGCAGCCGGTGGGTGGTGTAGGCCGCATCGAGCGCAATTTCGATCGGGCCGGGCAGTCGGGTGGCGAGAAGAACGTCTGGCTTCATCGAACAGATTCCCTTGGGGTTGAAGAAAAGAGGGTGGCGCAAATGTGCGCAACGAGAATGTCCGGGGCAAGTCCGGCATCGAGATTGAGCGCCTGTTCGTCGGGGCCGGGCGGCTCGAGGGTGGCGAGTTGGCTCGCCAGCAGTCCGGGCGGCATGTAGTGGCCGCGCCGCGCCGCCATGCGCTCGGCAAGCAGCGACGGTGCGCCATCGAGATGAACGAAGAGCAAAGGCAGAGGGTCGGCCCCGGCCGTCAGGCGCTCGCGATAGCTCCTCTTGAGCGCCGAGCAGGCAACGACAGCCTGCTTGCCGAGGGCGTGTTTCCCGGCGATCGCCGCTGCGATGGCATCGAGCCAGGGCCAGCGGTCGGCATCGCTCAAGGGTTCGCCCGAGCGCATCTTGGCCACGTTGGCTTCGGGGTGAAGCCGGTCGCCCTCGATGAACGGCCAGCCGAGATGTTTTGCCAGGCGCTCGCCCAGCGTGGTCTTGCCCGAACCGCACACACCCATGACGACGATGCTCATGACGCCTCGCTCCGCCACGGCCCGTGGTGCTGGCCGGGTTTGTCGGTGCGCTCGAACCCGTGGTCGCCGAAACGGTCGCGCTGCGCCCCGATAAGCGCGGTTGGCAGGCGTGCACAGTTGAGGCCGTTCCAATAGGCCAGGCCGGCGGCCGTCACCGGGATGGCCAGCCCGTTTTCAAGGCCCCAGGCGGCGGCCCGGCGCCAGCCCGGCAACCAGTCTTCGATGCGCTGGCGCACGGACGCAGCAGTCAGCAAGGGCATATCGGCGCGAAGGGCGACGACGTCGTCCAGCAGCGCCATGCGCAAGATGCTGCCCTGGCGCCATACGCGGGCAGCCGCCTGCGGCGTTGCCGGCCAGCCCTTCTCTTTCGCCGCGGCGTCGATGAGATGGCAGCCCTGCGCCAGCGCCATGAGTATGGAAGCACCGAGCGCGGCCTCGATGGCGGCCGCATCGAGCGGCCCTGCCGGCTTCGGCGGCGGGTGGCCTTGGCGCAACTCATCCGCGGCCGAGAGCTGGCGCATGGCGACGGCCTCGGCGATGCAGGGCAGGGGCACAGCGAAGTCGAGCCCAGCCGCGCAGCACCAGGTGCCGGTGCCCTTGTGGCCGGCGCGGTCCGAGACGATGTCGATGAGCGGCGTGGCCGTTTCCTCATCGATGGTTGCGTAGATCTCGGCGGTGATCTCCATCAGGTAGCCGGCATGCGCTCCCTTGCCCCATTCTCCGACGAGGCCGGAAATCCGCGAGGCGCTTGCGCCACCGGCCGCCAAAAGGGTGCAGGCCTCGGCGATGGCCTGCATGACGGCATATTCGATGCCGTTGTGCACCATCTTGACGAAATGCCCCGCACCGCCTTCGCCGAACCAGGCGAGGCAGGGCTCGCCCTCTGCCCGGGCGGCGATGCTGGCGAGGAGCGGTTTGGCCTTTGCCCAGGCGGCCGCATCACCGCCTGCCATCATGGCCGGGCCCCGGCGTGCGCCCTCGGCTCCGCCGGAGATGCCGATGCCGAGAAAGCCGATACGTTTTGCGGTCAGCCGCGCGGCAAGCGCTTCGGTTTCCATGTAGTGGGAATTGCCACCGTCCATGAGGACGTCGCCGGGCTTGAGCAACGGCGCGAGGCTGGCGGCAAGCTTTCGCACCGGCTCGCCCGCCTTGACCATGAGCAGGATGAGGCGCGGCGGTGCAAGGGCCGCCACCAGTCCTTCGAGATCGGAGGCGCTATCGAGGCCGTCAGCGCGCCAGGCGGCCGCCTCGGGCCATGGGTCCCAGACGGTCACGCCGTGGCCGGCATCGCTGAGATTGAGCGCCAGGTTGCGCCCCATGGGGCCAAGGCCGATCAAGCCCACCTGCATGCGCAATTGTCTCCCCTTGCCGCTTCTTCAGGCGGTCTCGCCTGCAAGGAACTCGAACCCGGTGTCGATGCGTTCGAGGGCATCCTTACCCGCCAGCCGATCGACCACGCAACGGGCCGCTTGCCGGCCCATGGAAAAGCGCGGCGAGCGCACCGTCGTCAACCGGCGCGGCAGCAGCTGGCCGATCACCAGGCCGTTGAAGCCGGCGATGGCTATTCTGTCGGGCATCGCGATCCCCGCCGACAGGCAATGCAGCACGGCGCCGATGGCGAGATCGTCATTGGAGAAATAGACCGCATCGAGGTCGGGATGATCGGCCATCAGTTCCGCCAGTGCCACCTGGCCGGCCGGCACCGAGGTCGGCAGCCGCAGCTCGCGCCTAACGGCGAAGGCGAGGCCATGGGCTGACAGCACCTCCTCGAAACCCTTGAGCCGCTTGCCGGCGCGCAGATCGAGCGCGAGATCGCAGGCGATATAGCCGATGCGGGAATAGCCGCGGGCGACGAAATGGCGCGCCGTGACGCGCCCGGCTTCCACGTGCGACAGCCCCACGCACATATCGACCGGCTCATCGTCGACATCCATGATCTCGACCACCGGGATGCCGGCCTTGGTGAGCAGGCGCCTGGTCTGGCCGCTGTGCTCCAGGCCGGCGATGATGAG
>CAVYOQ010000042.1:0-8419 GCA_963770075.1 uncultured Alphaproteobacteria bacterium | reverse complement strand
ATGTCTGATTCAAAATGGAACGTGACATATCAAGGCCTTGCGAGACGGCGGGTGAGGAGCCGAATGTGGGCGATGAAGGTCCAGGCGACGGCGCTTTCGATGGTGGCTTCGAAGTCTTTGGCGAGCCTGCGGCATCGGTTGAGCCATGCGAAGGTCCTCTCCACCACCCAACGGCGCGGCAGAACTTCGAAGCCTTTGGCGGTATCGCACCGCCTGACAATCTCGAGCGTCCAGCGGCCGAGGTCGGCGAGCGCAGCCTTGAGTTTGTCCCCCGCATAGCCGCCGTCGGCGAAAATGTGGCGCAGCCATGGATAGAGCCTGCGGATCGAAGCGAGGACGGCCACGGCGCCGTCGCGGTCCTGGATGTCGGCGGGATGGACCTGCAATCCGACCAGGTGGCCTGCAGTGTCGGTGACGATGTGGCGCTTGCGCCCCTTGATCTTCTTGCCGGCATCGTAGCCGCGCGGGCCGCCACTTTCGGTGGTTTTCACCGACTGGCTGTCGATTACACCCGCTGTGGGGCTGGCTTCGCGACCCTCCCGTTCGCGCGCAGTTATCACCAGCGCATGATTGATCTTGAGCCAGGTGCCATCCTTGGCCCACGCATAGAAGTATCCCCGCACCGTCGAGACCGGCGGAAAATCCTTGGGCAGTGCCCGCCATTGAACGCCGCCCGAAGCCAGGTACAAGATCGCGTTCACAACTGCTCGCAGATCGCTCGTTCGCGGCCGGCCAACACGCCTGCGCCTTGGCATGAGCGGTTCTATCAAGGCCCATTCGCCATCCGTCATGTCGCTTGCATAGCGAAGCCCATCTCGCCGATACCTCCGCCGGGTGATCTCAGTCCAGGCCATGGCAACCTCCATCAAATCATCGCTGATCGACGGAATCCCAAGCCACTGGGATCACTCAACTCTTTTCAAATCAGGCTCTCAGGTGCGGAAAGGCGGCCGTCATCACATGATGGGTGCCGAGCACGTCGATCTCCAAGACGGCGCGAAAGCCGTTGGAGGAGATATCGAGGGCGCGGGCGGGAAAATTGCCCGCCGCGCCCGAACCAGTACGTCGATGGGGCCGAACTCATCGGCGCAGGCGGCAAACGCCGACTTCACCGCCTCGATGTCACGCACATCAGCGCTGGCGCCGGCCGCCCGCGCACCGGCTGCCTGCAACTCGGCCACAGCGGAGGCCACCTTGTCGGGCTTGCGTGAGATAACGAAGACGGCAGCCCCTCACCGCGCGAAGCCCAGCGCCACCCCAAGGTTGATGCCACTGGTGCCACCGGAGACGAAGACGGTACGGCCGGCATAATCGAAGCTCATGGCGCAGTCTCACGCCACATCGTCATTGATCTGGATATCGGGCGGGGCGTCGGTGAAATTGGCGATGTCGCCTATCACCTCGGCACCATGGGCAGTCACCGCGGCCTTGAATTGCTCAAGGCTCTCGAACCCCACAAGCGCCATGATGCGGTAGGGCGGAGGGGTCGAGGGATCGGGCGTCGCCAGCCCCTTCAGCACCTTCACGCCGGTGAGCCCGTGCGGCCCCCAAAGCTTGTGCACCAGCGGGCCATGCTTATGCATGTAGTAGTCCATGTCGAATTTCGATCCCGGCTTGTCGGGGTACATGACGGTGACGGTGATGCTCATGGGGTTCGCCTCCTTGTTGTTCGCGCCCATGCTAGGCCAGAGGACCATGGCTAGGCCAGAGGGATTTCGGGTCAGGTAGAGGGGGGCGGGGGCGGTCATTGCAAACGCCTTCATGGCTCCGGCGAGGTTTTCCCGTGGCGGAGGTGGATGGGAAGAGCGGAGCGCCTGCATGGTGCAGCGCTGTAGTGCAGCAACGGACACCATGCAGGCGCTCCGCACCCGGTCTTTTTTCGCTTACTGCCGTCGCTCTCGCCAAGGCCGGTCTTATGGAGACGCAATGCCTTCAAGCAAAAGTCTCTATGAAGACACCTCGGGCCGGCCCGGCTTGCTGATATGGCGCGCTGGAGGTTTCCCGCCCAGGGTCGACGCGCAGCCCGCCCGGACCTTTCGCAGTGACACGTCAGCACTGGTACTTGGCTCGGGGACCGTTTTACCCGCATGCCTAACCTATTGATATTGCGATATTTATATCTTCTTGGCCTCTTGCCCCACGGTCCCCACTTCTCCCGCACTTACGGGACGTTAGCCATACAGTCGTAGACCACAGTCGTAGGCTGGACTTCCAGCCTGCACCGAGCCTTATGTGGCGCCCCGCCAGCAGCCAGGAGGCAACGATGGCTAGGACCAAGACGCTCACCGACGTTGAGGTGGCCGAACTGTGTGCGGAGCCCAACACCGAGGGATGGCAGGACGGGCTCTACCGGGCCGGGCCGCATCTGTTCATCCAGGTTCGGGGCAACTCCACGACGTGGCAGGTCCGCTGGTACAACGGCCCGCGCGTGACGACGATGGGCCTCGGCTCGACCCTCAAGGTCACCCCGACCACGGCGAAGCGGATGCGCGATGAGGCGTTGGCGCATGTCGAGGCTGTGCGCCAGCTTCGCACTCTCAAGCGTTATGTCAGAACCAGCGTCCTCGAGTGCGAGCAGGCAGCCCATGAGGACGTTGCGGATCGCCTCATGGCTGTTCGACGAAACGGCGACGCGGTGACCTTCGCGCACAAGCGACAGGATCGCGCGGGCGGTGACGTAGGTCTTGCCCGTGCCGGGTGGCCCCTGGATCGGCAGGACTGTGCCATCCATATCGGCAACGGCAGAAACGGTGCCTTTGACCGGATCGGCGCCACCCAGGATGTCCGGTTTGGCCCCGCCCCTCAGGCGCGGCGCGGCGCGTGACAGCATATCCCGTAGAGCGGTGAAACGGCGGGGGCCACACTGGTCTGCGATGACATCCCGAAGGGCGGCGGCGATGACGTCCGTCTTCAGCGGCCAGTCCGGATGCAGCGTCAGTTGATCGCTGAGCAGATGAGCTTTGGCGTTGCCGACCTTGACTTCTATTCGGCGTTGGGTCCGGTCCAGCGCATCGATGCTGACGCTCGCGGGCGGACCGTCGAGAACCGGCACCGTCGCCCTCTTGCCGGCTCGCAACTTCGTTTCTTGCAGAGGAAAACGGTAAGCACGGACAACCGATCGCTTCACCGGCGCCGCGGGACCCAGCGCTTCGAGACCGGCAAGCGCATCGAGATCGTCGATCAGTTCCTCTTCTTCCTTGCCCACACTGTCGAACACGGCCCACTGCGCGGGCTTGGCTTCGCGCCGGTGAAACAGCCCCAGGTTGAACAGCTGCTCCTGCTGGTCGACGGGGAGTCCCGCGCCTGCAAGCCCCGCCCTGAACGCCTGGGTCTCTGCATCCTCTGCCACCTCTTTCTCGGCAGCTGCCTCGCCGATCAACGGCCATGCCCCCTCGGGACGGATGCCGACGAGCCAGTCGCGCAGCATCTCCGTCGAAATGCAGTCGGTGCGGTTGTAGGCTTCGATCTCGTCAAGGATCGCCTGGTCGCCCGTCTCGCGCCAATTCTCGTAGGCCACGACGGAGCCGCCCGCAGTCTTCACCTCGCCCTCGCGGTTGAGGCCATAGAAGACCTCCAGCGACTTGATGGAATAGTTGGGCTCGGAGGCAACGATCCCGCCCCGCACGACGGCGTAAAGGTCCACGAACCGCCGCTCGCGCAGCAACCGGTCGAGGAAGGCTTCGCCGATGCCGTATTTCGTGGTGAGACGGCGCAGTGCCGTTATCTCGTACGCCGCATAATGGTAGATGCGCGCTTGCGGGAAGGCGGCCAGCCTGTCGCGGAAGAAGTCGAGGAGGTTCGATAGCGCCTGCGCCTCGGCGTGGTGGTCATGTGCCCAGAAGGACCGGAACTGTCCATCGAACCAGATGCCATGCAGATATTCGAGGCCGCCGTCGAAATGCGGGTCGCCCTCGATGTCATAGAAGATATCGCCTGCCTGCGGTTCCGGAAGCAGGTCGAAGCCCTTGCCCGGCTGCGCGGGCCGCAGCTCGAACGTCGGCGCCCCAGTCTTTCGGGCATGCTGCAGGCGAGCCTGCAAGCGCAGCTTGTCGAGCGTGCCCGAAGCCATTCCGCGCACCGACCCATCATGCGTCGCCAGTTCCGCCAACGTGGTGATCCCCGCGGCCTCCAGCCGCTTGACCTGACCCTTTGTGATGTTCGCCACGTTGAAAAGGCTGTCCTCGGCCAGCCAGACATCGGCGCAGTGGTCGCCCCAACGGCAGAGCGCACAATCGGCACAAGGCATGGGCCGAGTGGGCTCGGGATCGGCCACGAAAGCCTCCAGCCGCGCTCGCGCTGCCCGGGCGTAATGGGCATAATCCGCCAGGCGCAGTGTTGCCCGCGTACCGTCGCCCAACTCGATATGCGCGTGTTCGGGCATCACGCTCTGGATCTCTGCCAGCAGGTCCGAATAGAGCACCAGTTGCAGCACATGCTTGGGATGAGGGCGGCGCTTCAGCTTCGTGTCGGTCACCTCGTAGCTGAAATCCCCCAGCGCCGAAGGCCGCTCGACCCGCTCCAGGAAATCCGACCAGCCACCCCAGTTGTCAGACAGGAACGCCCCCTGGAACACGACCTCGGCGCCGTGGGTCAATGCCTCCCGCGTGGCTGCGGCATCGGCCGCGAGATCGTCATGGGCATATTTCGACCACTGCCTTTCCCGCGGCCTTCAACCCCGCCAGATGCGCTGCCTCATGTGCATCGCCCTGCTTCTGCAACAGCTCGGCATCCTCGCTGTCCGCCCGCGGTTCGGGACCTTCCCCCCGCATACGGGCGAGGTCGAGTGCCGTCGCATGACGGCAGCCGGTGAACCGCATCAGGTCCGAGGCGGAGAGCAATATCTGGCCGTTGATGTCCCTCATTCACGCTCCAATTGAAATTCCCACAACCCGCAAGCAATACGCCTCGACAGGTTGCGGGATCATCAATAGCATGCGTGGGTGTCAATCTCTGACATGGTGCCCATGTCCTTCTGGAAGGCTCAAGATCTGCTACGGCTCGCGCGGATGGCGGCTGCCAGACGCGCCGGCATCAGTCTTGATGAGATCTGCGAGGAGTTTGGCGTCTCACACCGGACGGCGCAACGCATGACGGATGCGCTGGAAGCGACTTTCACCAATGTTACCATGGAGGACGGTGACGACCGGCGCCGTCGGTGGCGTGTTGCCGATCCATTGCTGGACCGGCTGAACCCGCGGCAGGAAACGGCTGTCGAGGCGCTGGAGATCGCGGCCCGCACAGCCGGCGAGCAAGGGCGTTTGCGCCATGCCCGGGCGCTGTCAGACCTGCGCGACGGGATGCTCGCGCGGCTGGCACCCAGGGATGCGCTACGCACCGAAGCCGATGCCGAGGCGGTCTTGACGGCGCTCGGTCAGGTCACGCGCCCCGGCCCCAGGGTCAATCTTGCCCCTGAGGTCATTGATGCGGTGATCGAGGCCCTGCGTGGTCCGTTCCGGCTTCGGGTCAGCTACCGCGATGCGGAATCCCCTGATCGGGTGATCGAGCCGCACGGTCTTCTTCTCGGCCACCGCAGCTACCTCGTCGCCCGTCAGCCTTCGCGGGGCGACGCCTTGCTCAACTTCCGCATGGACCGAATCCGGACTGCGGACATGCCTTGACGAGAGCTTCGCGCTCCAGCCGGGGTTTTCGCTGGCGGACTACGCCGCACAGGCTTTCGGCGTCTATCAGGATCCGGCGCAGCATGGCGAGGTCATCTGGCGGTTCGCGCCTGAGGCCGCCGAGCGTGCTGCCGAGTTCCGCTTCCATCCAACCCAGATGCTTGATCCGCAGGAGGATGGCAGCCTCATCGTGCGGTTCCATGCGGCCGGATGGCTTGAGATGGCGTGGCATCTCTATCAATGGGGCGACAAGGTCGAGGTGGTTGAACCCGCAGGTCTGCGTGCGCTGGTTGAAGGCCATCGCCGGTCGGATTTCGATGCCTTGCCGTGACCGGCATTTCAGAAGGGAATTGATCAATGACGGACGCCCTCGACTTTGCCACCCTGAAAGCCAAGCAGCGTGCAATCCGCGACGGGTTCCCGGAGACCATGAGCCTGCGCGTCCACCGGGCGATCAGTTGGATCGGGCGTGCAGAAGCCTGCGGCGATGACGATGACGCCCGGTTCATATTCCTCTGGATTGCCTTCAACGCAGCCTACGCAGACGAGAT
The DNA here is from genome assembly GCA_963770075.1 of uncultured Alphaproteobacteria bacterium. Classification (GTDB taxonomy): domain Bacteria; phylum Pseudomonadota; class Alphaproteobacteria; order Rhizobiales; family Aestuariivirgaceae; genus CAVVDT01. Next base: position 2,250 of record CAVYOQ010000042.1, on the reverse strand, counting down.
TGAAATCCAGGCTGTGGCACCAAGCGAGCGGGCAACCTTTCTCGACTACTTCGACAGGCTCGTCGCATTGGACGGTGACAAGCGCATTTACAAGGCAATCTGGCAGCGGTTCTCCGGCCCGGTCCGCTTGCTGATGGAGAACCGCTATGTATTCAACCCGTTCTGGCAACACCACAATGGGATCGACGGCTTCGCGGACTGGGAGGACCGCTTCAAGGCGTCTGCGCGCGCCTTTAAGCTAGCGTTGCAGGACAGCGATACGCCCCGCGTTCTGAGCTTCGTCTTCGACCGGCTCTATGTCCTGCGCAATCAGATCGTGCACGGTGGATCGACCTGGAACAGTTCGGTGAATCGGGCACAGGTGCACGACGGCGCGGCGATCCTCGGCTTCTTGATGCCCGTCTTCGTCGATCTGATGATGGACAACCCTGGCAATGGTTGGGGCAAGCCGTTTTATCCGGTGGTTGAGTGAAGCTCGGAACGGCGCGGGGACGTAAATCTCTGGTAGCCCGGCATTGATGGGCCACCAGATGCAGGCCTGAGCGATTGGCCGTGCCGGCGGCACCGGCCGGTTCAGGCAGCTGGCCAAAGTCAGGCGATGCCCGCGATTTTCATGAAATAAGGCAGAAGCCAGCGGACTGGCGCCCCGATCAGGGAGCGGAACGGGTCAAACCCCACGCCTAGCTGGGCGGCAACCAGGGGCAGGATGAAGATGACGCCGATCAGAATTCCCATTCCGTAGGGCTCCAGACCGGCGAGCGGCTTTGCAAGCGGCGCGGGCAGCAAGCCGACGGCGACACGGCCCCCGTCCAATGGCGGCAATGGCAGCATGTTGAACACCGCCAGGACGAGATTGAGCTGAATGGAGTTGTAAAGAACCTGAGCGGACCATACCGCCAAACCCTTTGGAAAGAACAAGATCGCGTGAAACAGGAGGGCGGAGACCGTCGCCAGGATCAGGTTGGTGCCTGGGCCGGCCGCGGCCACCAACACCATGTCCCGCCTCGGATTGCCAAGGCGATGGAACGCCACCGGAACCGGCTTGGCCCAACCGAACAGAAAGGGCGCACGCATTATCAGAAGCAACGCCGGCAGCAAGACGGTACCGAAAGGATCGACGTGCCTCAACGGGTTGAGGGTCAACCGGCCGTTGCGATAGGCGGTGTCGTCGCCGAGCCACCAGGCTGCGTAGCCATGCGCGGCCTCGTGCAGTGTCACGGCGAAGAGAACCGGAATCACCCAGGTCGATGCGACATAAAGCAAGTCGCCGATATTGCCGTTCATGCCCATAGCTAATCGCTTATCATACCTTCACCCGGATGTGCCGCTCATTCCCAAGTAGACTCTTGGGCTGGCTGTAGTCGGGCCCGAGGGCGACCTGTTTCGGACTATGGCACCGCGTCATCGTCCAGATGCTCATCGTCCCGACAACGAGCAATGCGACATGGACGGAAGTGCAGTCACGACGGATGGTGGTACGATCAGCGGCATGAACCCACGTCCGCGAAATAGCGCCGTCACCCGCATTGCGCTCGCCGCCGGCGTGATCCTCATCCTTGGCGGCGCCGTAGCAGCAGCATTGGCCGGCTTCGGGCATCGCTGGGGATGGTGGGCGTTCACCGCTGGTTTCGTGGTGCTGCGCTGGGCCGTCTACGCGACCGTAGCGGGTCTCGTATGCGCCATAGTCGCCATGGTCAGCGCCGTTCTGGCCAAGCAGCGCCGGCTGGCCTTGGCGGTCTTGCCGGTAATCGTGCTCGGTGCCGCCGTGCTCTCGGTGCCGCTCGGCCTATGGTTCCGGGCGACGCACGTGCCGCCGATCCACGACATCTCCACCGACCTCGACCATCCGCCTGCCTTCGTCGCCTTGCGCTCGGTACGCGAGGCGGCTCCGAACGGTGCTGACTATCCTGGCGAGGCCACCGCCAGGCTCCAGCGCGAGGCCTACCCGGACATCAAGCCGCTCCGCCTGGCAGCAGATCGGGCGGCTGTGTTCGCGGCGGCCGACCAGGTGGCGCGCGACATGGGCTGGCGGATCGTGGCGGCCGATCCGGCCGAGGGGCGCATCGAGGCGACGGCCCGAACCTTCTGGTTCGGATTCTATGATGACATCGTGATCCGCATCACCGTAGCGGATGATGGTCGCACTCAGGTCGACGTGCGCTCGGCATCGCGCGTTGGCAGAAGTGATCTCGGCACCAATGCGCGACGCATCGGTGAATTTCTCCGGCGGCTGCAGACCCGCTTCTGAGC
>CAVYOQ010000041.1:0-56800 GCA_963770075.1 uncultured Alphaproteobacteria bacterium | reverse complement strand
GGGGACCTCTGGCGAAGACAGCATCGTCATGACTGTAATAGCGCGTCGCAACAATCTTCGTGTCAATGGGTCGGTCTTCGATCAGGGCCGGCGGCGTCAGCCTAGCAGCCGCTGCAGGATGCGGCCGAGATCGAGTTCGCCGAGCCGCGGGCGTCCGTTACCGGCAAGGTCGCCAAAGCTGCGGGCCCGCAGCGCCCATCGACTCGCCATGATTGCCTTGCGATGGCCGAATCGGTCCATCAGAAATTTGCGGATCTCGTCGCCGCTCATGCCATTGGCATAGCAGGCGCCCATGATTGCGCCATTGAGAGGTGCCGGCAATGGCGCTCGGCCGGATGCCAAGATCGTCGATGGCCCTGAGCACGTGGACGTGGGCAATGCCGCGCGCACCGCCCGCTCCGAGCACCAGTCCCACCGATCCGTAATCCATGCCCAGGCTCCTCGGCCCATTTTCATTACGGCGAGCTAAGCACGCGGGGTTTCGCTTTCACAGTGTGCCCATGCGCCGTTTGGCATGTGCACGCTAGCAATGCCTGCACCACAATGTGCGCGTTCCAATTGACATCCAGAACATGAGAGCGAACCTTAACATAGCCCGATCTGGGTCAACGCACTAAATCGCTTCGCGATAGGTTGCGAGCGATGCCATGAGACGGGCTGAGCGGGGTGGTGATTGCCGTCAGGGGCTCAGGGAGCTGTCGTGTTGGTCGAGGTGATCTTGCCTCGAGCGACACAGGAGCTTGCCATGAACATCCGGAACGACACCGCGGTGACCCCGCTGCGTCAGCGCATGATCGAGGACATGACGGCACGCAACCTGCACCCGCACACCCAGCGCGGCCACCTGAGCGGCTGCGCGCGGTTGGCGGCGTTCCTGGGGCGCTCGCCCGACACCGCGACGGCCGACGACATCCGCCGGTTCCAGCTCTTCGTGATCGAGGCCAGGGCGAGCATCTGCACCCGCAACCGGATCATGACCGGGGTCAGGTTTCTGTTGCGGGTGACGCTGCGCCGGCACGATCTGGCGGCCGAGATCTATCACCTCAAGGAGCCGCAGAAGATCCCGCGGGTGATGAGCCAGGAAGAGATCAAGCGCCTGCTGGAAGTGGCCGCGAGCATCAAGGTGCGGGTTATTGTGTCGCTGGCCTATGGCTGCGGCCTGCGTGCCGGCGAGGTGGTCCGCCTCAGGGTCGGCGACATCGACAGCGCCGACGCGACCCCATCGGCAGCTGTTTCCCGCCAAGCGGCACTGCGCGAGCGCGCCGCAAGAGCGGGCGACGATTTAGCCGTACGCCGTTTATTGCGCCACACCGGCCCAACGGCGCGAACGGGCCGTCGCCGGCCACCACACCCCCCAACCCTACCAGCTTCGCGCGATACGGGCCGCCTGTAAGGCTAGTCTCGTCTCAGATCACCTCTGCAACGCCCCCATCAGATCACCTCTGCAACGCCCCAGCCCTCCCTTGCGGGCGGCACTGCTAACCAAGCATCCCCAAGCTCACCGACGTCGCCATGCGCCTAAGCGAGTTGGCCGTGCCGGCGGCGCTGGTCGGCTTCAGGTAGTTGGCCAAAGTCAGGCGATGCCCGCGAGTCTCATGAAATAAGGCAGAAGCCAGCGGACTGGCGCCCCGATCAGGGAGCGGAACGGGTCAAACCCCACGCCTAGCTGGGCGGCAACCAGGGGCAGGATGAAGATGACGCCGATCAGAATTCCCATTCCGTAGGGCTCCAGTCCGGCGAGCGGCTTTGCGAGCGGCGCGGGCAGCAAGCCGACGGCGACGCGGCCCCCGTCCAATGGCGGCAATGGCAGCATGTTGAACACCGCCAGGACGAGATTGAGCTGAATGGAGTTGTAAAGAACCTGAGCGGACCATACCGCCAAACCCTTTGGAAAGAACAAGATCGCGTGGAACAGGAGGGCGGAGACCGTCGCCAGGATCAGGTTGGTGCCTGGGCCGGCCGCGGCCACGAACACCATGTCCCGCCTCGGATTGCCAAGGCGATGGAACGCCACAGGAACCGGCTTGGCCCAACCGAACAGAAAGGGCGCACGCATTATCAGAAGCAACGCCGGCAGCAAGACGGTACCGAAAGGATCGACGTGCCTCAACGGGTTGAGGGTCAACCGACCGTTGCGATAGGCGGTGTCGTCGCCGAGCCACCAGGCTGCGTAGCCATGCGCGGCCTCGTGCAGGGTCACGGCGAAGAGAACCGGAATCACCCAAGTCGATGCGACATAAAGCAGGTCGCCGATATTGCCGTTCATACCCATAGCTAATCGCTTATCATACCTTCACCCGGATGTGCCGCTCATTACCAAGTAGACACTTAGGCTGGCTGTAGTCGGGCACGAGGGCGACCTGTCTCGGACTGTGGCACCGCGTCATCGTCCAGATACTCACCGTCCCGACAACGAGCAATGCGACATGGACGGAAGTGCAGTCACGACGGATGGTGGTACGATCAGCGGCATGAACCCACATCCGCGAAATCGCGCCGTCACCCGCATTGCGCTCGCCGCCGGCGTGATCCTCATCCTTGGCGGCGCCGTAGCAGCAGCATTGGCCGGCTTCGGGCATCGCTGGGGATGGTGGGCGTTCACCGCTGGTTTCGTGGTGCTGCGCTGGGCCGTATACGCGACCGTAGTGGGCCTCGTATGCGCCATAGTCGCGCCCTTCTGACAAAGCAGCGCCGGCTGGCCTTGGCGACCTTGCTATCAATCGTGCTCGGTGCCGCTGTGCTCTCGGTGCCGCTCGGCCTATGGTACCGGTCGACGCACGTGCCGCCGATCCATGACATCTCCACCGACCTCTACCACCCGCCTGCTTTCGTCGCCTTGCGCTCGGTACGCGACGCGGCTCCAAACGGTGCTGGCTATCCGGGCGAGGCAACTGCCCGGTTTCAGCGCGAGGCGTACCCGTCGATCAAACCGCTCCGCCTGGCAGCAGATCGGGCGGCTGTGTTCACGGCGGCCGACCAGGTGGCGCGCGACATGGGCTGGCGGATCGTGGCGGCCGATCCGGCCGCGGGGCGCATAGAGGCGACTGCCCGAACCTTCTGGTTCGGCTTCTACGACGATATCGTCGTCCGGATCAGTGAAGCGGGCGACGGAGGCACGCAGGTCGACGTGCGCTCGGCATCGCGCGTGGGCAGAAGTGATCTCGGAACCAATGCACGACGCATCGCTGAATTTCTGAGGCGGATGCAGGCCCACTTCTGAGCGGTCGGCCCCGCGCGTTAACCACTGATACGCCGTCAATGTCAGTCCGCCTCGACTTCACTGCGGCGGCAAGCCTTCATGGCTTGTCGACGTTCGCGGGAAAAGGCGCCGAAGCCAACTCCTCGCGTGACCTCCCCGCCTGGCCCTGCGCCGGGCTCGCGGTGGTGAAACCGCTGCGATCGTGCAGCGTCACCGCGGAGGCCCAGCCATGCTGCCATCGTTCAGCGACAGCCGCCATGGACTGAAAAGGCGGAGATTCGACCTGGCTCTCGTCCTGATCGGACGCGCCATCAACAATGGCAACGGCGTGCTCTTGCCGTTGTCGGTGAGGGCGGGCAGCGACGAGGTCGCAGCGGTGGTGAGGGACCTGCTGGCGGAGGGACTGATCGAGGAGATCTTCGTCACGGACACGATGCAGGCGTGGCGGGTCGACGGCGAGGTACGGTATGGGCTCCGAGTCACCCAGCGCGGGTTGCGGTTCGTGGGTTATCCGCCGCTGGAGAGCGGGCTGGTCGAAGAAGTGGCGCCCGGGAACGTGGCCTGACCGGCTACGTATCGTGGCGCGCATTATGCCCGCCCAGGTGCTGATCCGCTCCCCGATGACGAGCACGCAGGTCAGGCGAATGGAAGATCGAGGGGACGGGCATGGCATATAGCGACTGGTTGGCGCGGCGGCTGGGCGAGGGCTGAGCGGGCCTATCGCCACGGGAGGCCTGGGTCCGGCGCAATCGATACAATTCTCCTGTTGCTGATTGCCGAATATCAATCATTGCGCGCTATCGTTGCGTCAAGCTGATCGGCACGCGCCGATCGCAAGGGGCAGCGGTGGGGCGACCGGAACGATCTTCCCGACCATGTACGACATCATCGCCTCCTTGCCCGTCCCTCGGCAGGCGAGGCCGCAATGAGGTGTGGTAAAAGTCAATGGCGGCGACTGACGAAATGATAGACCCACGGCCCGATTTCGACGCGGCCATCGATTTCCTGCAGCGATGGACGCCGGGCGGGCCGTGGGTGCTCACCGCCATCAACCCGCGCGGCAAGGGCATACAGACATTCGCCTTCGTCGACCCCGACAGGCTGCGCAACTCGCTGGCCCACTGGAGCGCCAAGCGGTGGGGCATCTATTTCCAGGTCAACCCGGACCGCCGCGACCCCGCAGCCATCCGCTCCAAGGCAGCGAAGGCCGATATCGCCGAGGCGCGGTGGCTGCATTGCGATCTCGACATCTACAAGGACGGGCTGTCCCTGGGGACGGCGATGGCCAAGGCTGCGGCATGTTGCGCCTGGTCCGCCCACCGTTGTCACATCGAGTGGGCATGGCGTGCAGGCGTTCTGGCGTCTCCGGCAGCCGGTGGGCCCGGACGACATCGAGCGCGTGGAGGATCGGAACGCCTGGCTGGCGCGCGAGCTGGGCGGCAACTCGACGTTCGACGTGAGCAGGATCATGCGGCTGCCTGGCTGCATCAATTGGCCCAATCAGCGGAAGCAGGCGATGGGCCTCGGGCCGGCGCTGGCGAAGCTCATCTCGTGGGACGACAAGTTGGCCTATGACCTGGAAATCTTCCCGGTGCTGGCTGGGTCGCGAGCGCGCGCTGCTGATCTGGACTTCGACATCGAGACGCCCGACCTGGCCACGCTGCCACCGAGGCTCATCGAGATCATCGAGCACGGCCGCGTCGAGGGCGAGCAGCTGGACGGCGACGACAGCGGCTCGGGCTGGGCGTTCCATCTCGCGTTGCACCTTTTGCGGCTGGGATGGCCGGTCGGGCGCGTGGCCGGGGCGCTGCTGAGGTCGGCATGGCTTGCCGGCAAGGACGAGTCGGTCGACGTCGAGCGCCAGGCGCAAGCGGTGTGCGGCGCGGGCGCAGGCTCGGATTGCGGCATGGAATGAAGATGAGCGGCAACGGCTCCTCGACGTGACGCAGGCGGAGATCGACGAGGCGATGGGCATGATTGAGGCGACCGAGGACGAGATGAGGGATCTGCTATGAGCAAGCTGGCTGACGAGTTGGCGTGGATGAACGAGAACCACGCCGTGATCATGGTGAACGGCAAGGTGCGGGTGCTGTGCTGGGAGCCATCCCGCGTCCACAAGAAAGTGATGGTGCCACGCTTCGCCTCGGTGAGCGACATGAAGGCGTTCTACGCCAACCGCCGCGTCAGGGTCGGCGGCGACGAGGACGGCAAGGTCGTGCCGGTCTTCGACCTCTGGATGAAGAGCAAGGATCGGACGACTTTCGTGGGCGTCGACATGGACCCGTCATCTCCTCCAGGCGCGGCGGCAGCGGGTGGGCAATTGAACCTCTGGCGTGGCCTCGCGGTCGATCCGAAGCAGGGCGACTGGTCGCTGCTGCGTCGTCATATCGAAGACGTCACCTGCTGCGGTGTCCCGGACCACGCCGCCTATGTGATGCGATGGATCGCGTGGCGGTTGCAGCATCCGACCAAGCCGCCCGAGGTCGCGCTGGTGATGAGCGGCCTCAAGGGCACGGGCAAAGGCGCGGTCGGGCGGGCGCTCTGCCATATCTTCGGCGCTCACGCCATTCACATCAGTTCCCGACAGCACCTGGCCGGCAATTTCAACGCTCACATGATGCAGGCGTGCATGGTATTCGCCGATGAGGCATATTGGCCGGGCGACAAGCAGGCGGAGGGCAACCTCAAGCGCCTCATCACCGAACCCACCCTGTTCGTCGAGATGAAGGGTGTCGATGCCTTCGAGGTGCCGAACCATACAGCCACCGTGATCGCGGGCAATGAAACCTGGCTGGTTCCGGCCAGCGACGACGAGCGCCGCTACGCCGTATTCCGCGTGTCCGATGCGCACCGCGGCGACCGCCCCTACTTCAAGGCGCTCTTCACCGAGATGGAGAACGGCGGGCTGGCGGCGCTGCTGCATGATGCGCTGGCGATGGATCTCGGCGGCTGGCACCCGCGCGACGACATCCCGGACACCGAGGCGCTGAGGGCGCAGCAGGGGGTGTCGGCCCGGCCGGAGGACCAGTGGCTGGGCTCGCTGCTTGAAGAGGGCATGCTGCCTTTCAGCGTCCGGGACGGTGGCGCCGAGAAACGGCTGGTGCACCGGTCGATGCCCAGCAGAGGGCGCACGGGGATGCTGTTTGCCCACGCCAGACAGCAGCCGGGCCTGCAGCACTGGACGCTCCCCCAGCTCTATAAATATCTTGATGAGCACGGAATCGCTTCGGTGCAGCGGCTTTCTGACGGCAACTATCGGGAGTTCCCGCCGCTGCCCGTGATGCGGGCGAAGTGGTTGGAGCAGCACCCGTGGTGGCCACCGTTCCAGAACATGAAGGCAAACTGGCAGATGCCCGAGGACGATCGGCTCACGTCCCCGAAGTCGCCGATGTCAGGGGGATGGAGTCACGTCAACGACGAGAGCACAGAGACCCCATTCTAGTGCAGTGAGGTGCAGTGGCAGAGCAGTGGCAGAGCAGTGCCCACGCGGGGGAATTGTTGGGCATTACAGCTACTTACCTCTATTTAGAGCAGTTAGTGCAGTCAGTGCAGTGACTTTGAGTTGCTGTTGAATTCGAAATGGAAATGAACCGATGACCGGGGTCACGTCAGCACCACCGCCTCGGTGCCCGCCAAGATCTCGCCGACTGCCGGCGGATGAGGCCCAGCCCAAGGGCGATCCCTTCTGAGTAATGTTCCGACCTAAGTGTCTTACTGAACGAGAACTTTCAGGGTTGTGTGTCACAGAGATACACAAAGATGGAGAGTTCTATCAGTAACAGCGCGGTTGGGTCGGAACTTTCGCCGCGCCCGCGGTCGTCATGCACCAGGCGCCCATGCCGGGCGAGCTGATCACGAAGGGCTGAGTCCCGCCGACCAAGGCTGAACTCGCGCCAATCCGACACCTGCGTCAAGTTCGTCTCAACAACCAGTGCATCCCAAATAGCTGCGTGTTCTCCAATAGCTTACGGGTCCTCCCCGGGCTATATCCATGCGGGGAGCAGCGGAGCGCGGATGAAAGCTGTCTGAGAATTCCCACCGCTATCCGCACCGGCGGGTCGACACCGCCCCCAAGCCACTGGGATACGGCCTATTCGACTATTCGACAATACTCGAATGATATGCGGAATCGGCGCGGAGGGGCGGGCCGGTCCTGGCACCCCGTGCGTCTCCCAGGACCGGGCGCATGGCGCCTGCGCGGAGGCCCCCACAAGAGCCTCGCTGGCGCCTAGCTGACGGAGGCGGGATGACTGGACCATGCCGCCAGGCACAGGCGGTAGGCCAAAGCGTTCCGCTCAGAGCAGCGAGCGACTCTGTCTGGGCAATCGCAAAGAGCAGACTTAGCGCCTCCGATTTAACTTGCTCAACGACAGGCAGGGGCCACGTTGAGGATTGCAGGGCAGCAGCGTTCAGGCTGGCTGCGGCATCGTGAACTCCGGCCGGAAACCTTCATGGACCGGCCGCCCGTCGTCGGGCTTCGGATAGCCCCGTGTATCGTCGTAGAACGCGTGATAGGTCGCGTCCGGGAAGGACACCTCGTAGCCCATTATGTTCGGCACCGCGACGCGGATCCGCCTCTGCTTGTCGTCCAGCAGGATCGGCGTCCCGCAGACGCTGCAGGTGCAGAGCTCGAGCGCCCCTTCCGGTTTGTCCTTGTTGAACGGCTGGCGCTTCAAAAGCTCCGGGTGGTCGACCTTCAGATCGGCCCAGTTGAAGAAGGCGACATGAGTCATCTGCTGGCCGGTCACGGTCTTGCAGACATTGCAGTGGCACATGTGATTGTCGATCGGCTCGGCGCTGGAATGAGTGTGGATGTGGTCACATCCTCCTTTGTGTTCAGCCATAAGTTCCTCCTGTTTCCGGCCGGACGGGATGTGTCCGGCGCGACCCCATTGTGCCGAATTCGGCACCTCGCGTCGAGGAACGGCCTGAGCGGCCTACCAATGCCACTCGAAAATCCAACCATGCCAGAGGCTTGAGAAGACGACGTTCTGAAACCGGGCGGCTCAGAATTGCAGTGAAGGGCCAGAGCACTAAATCGCTTCGCGATAGGTTGGGAGCGTTGCCATCACCAAGCCGGTGACGCCGCATTCGCCGCGCCACAGCTTTGCCACCCCACCTTTTGGAGCGCGGCGTCGATATCCGGGTGATCCAGGCGCTGCTCGGCCACGACAAGCTGGAGACAACGGCGCCGAGGGCGCCCGAAGGCGCCCTGCAAGATCGTGGTGGCTGACTGGAGCTAGTCGGCCGCGGGCAGCCGGTAGACGAGCGGCTCGCCCTTCGCGGCGCGGGTGCCCTCGATCTTCTGGCCGAGCTTCTTGCCGGCGGTGCTGATCATGGCGCGGGCGCTGTGCGGCAGGATGCCGAAGGCTTCCTGCAGTTGCTGGATCGTCACGCCTTCAGGCCGGCGCAGCATCTCGATAGCTGGTCAGCTCTTCTTCATCGCGGCTTCTAGAAGCTGATCGGCCTTCGTGATCTTCGGCTCCTTGATGTCTCGGGTCTTCGGCGTGCCTTCGCCTTCGGGGTCTTGTCTTGGTCTTGGTGGTCATGATCGTCTCCTCGTTCAGGGCGCTCACCGCGAGCGCCGTCGAGGCATCAACCAATGCTTGGAACCGCGCGATCTCGTAGGGGAATCGACCCCGCGGGCGCGTTTCAGATGGTTGTGGTGAACGAGGCCTGTGAAACTTGCATCGTCGCGGCGCGGAGGACCGGCAGGCGGGTAGTTACGCGCCCAGCGCGGCCACGATGCCAGTAAGCGAGCCGCACAAACCGGGTCACGTCGCGTCCAATGGGTCGGGCTGGGGCCACGGCGCCAGACCCGGGGCAACTCGCGACGTTGCGCCTGTGTGCCCCAACGTGGGGCTATCGGCCTTTGGAGCCCGCCACATACTCCGCCCGCGCTGCATAGGCCCGACCCGCGCATCAAATCGGTCCGACCGCGCGTAGGCGGTCGCGCGCAGACCGTGGCTGGCGCCCGGATGCCCGGCGCGGCAATCCGGTGCCGAGGGCTGGATACGCCGCGCCTGCGCTCGCTCGTGAAGATGAGGTCACCCGTTGATGCCCTTAGGGTGCCCCGGTATCCTGAGCCATCATCCTCGCCGTTCGAGACAAGCGCGTGGCCTCGAAATCGACCCTGAATCCCAGGAACCTGCAAGCCCTCGGCGCGGAGCGGCTGGCCGAATTGCTGATCGAACTGAGCACCGGCGATGCGGCGTTGAAGCGTCGCCTGCGGATGGAACTGGCCGGGGCGGAAAGTCCGGCTGAACTCGCCCGGGAAATCCGCAAACGACTGGCCTCCATCGCCCGGTCGCAATCCTTCATCGATTGGCGCGGTGTGCGAGCGATGGCCCGCGACCTCGACACCCAGCGGCAAGCCATTGTCGGGAAGGTGGCAAAGGAGGACCCGAGGGAAGCTCTCGAACTCCTCTGGCGCTTCATGGCGCTGGCCAGGTCGATCTTCGAACGCTCGGATGACAGTAGCGGAACCATCATCGGTGTATTCCGTGATGCGTGCGAGGACATCGGCGAATTGGCCCTCGAGGCCCGGATGGATCCGGTCGATCTCGCCGACCGGGTATACGAGGCCCTGGTCGCAAACGACTACGGCCAGTACGACGGCCTGGTCAGCATCGTTGCGCCCGCGCTGGGACAGGGCGGGCTGGAGCACCTGAAGCAGCGCATGATCGATCTGTCGAACCAGCCGGTGAAGCGGCCGGCCGACAAGGACCGGGTAAAGATCGGCTGGTCTTCCTCGGGGCCGATCTACGAAGACGAGCTGGCGGAGCGTTCCAGGCGCAGCACCGTCAAGCTGGCCCTGCAGGACATTGCCGATGTCCAGGGTGACGTCGATGCATTCATCGGCCAGTATGATGAACAGACCCGCAAGGTCCCGAAGATCGCTGCCGAGATTGCGCAGAGGTTGCTTGCTGCTGGCCGGGCCGGGGAAGCGCTGGCGATGATCGACGCGGCCGAGCCCCGGAAATCCGACAGCTGGGATTGGCCGGACTTCGCTTGGGAGGATGCGCGGATCGATGTCCTTGAAGCCCTGGGACGAACCGACGAGGCACAGAAGGTCCGCTGGAACTGCTTCGAACGGTCGTTGTCTTCATCGCATCTTCGAGCCTACCTGAAGAAGCTGCCGGACTTCGATGATGTCGAGGCCGAGGAGCGGGCACTTGCGTATGCCGAGCGGTACCGCAGCCGGCTGGGAGCATTGTGGTTCCTGGTATCGTGGCCGGCTCTGGACCGGGCCGCCCGGCTGGTCATCGAGCATGCCGGCGACCTCGACGGCGACCAGTACGAAATACTGACCCCGGCTGCCGATGCCCTGGCGGCCAAGCACCCGTTGGCCGCCACACTGGTGCTGCGGGCGATGATCGATTTCTGTCTCAGCAAGAGCCGCTCGTCCCGCTACAAGCATGCCGCCCGTCAATCTGCTGGAATGTTCCAGCCTGTCGAAGGAAATCGCAGACTTCGGTACCTTCGAGCCGCACCAAGCCTATGAGGCCCGGCTGAGACAGGAGCACGGCCGCAAGCAGTCATTCTGGAGTCATGATCGGCTGAGCACGACTGCGAAGAATGTCGTGTCGATTGCGCCCATGGCGCCACGCTCACCCGTTATGTCGCGCCGCTCACCCGCGCGGGCCGCGTAAGATCACCAACGACCAGCCCGACCACCGCGCCCGGTGCGCCGCTGCGGGCGCGAAGGCCTCGGCGGTTCCCCCATCCCCACCGTGGCGGTCAGATCGTCGAGGGCTCAGTGCCTGTTTGCCTGCACCACACGCCCGGCAGCGTCGTTGCGGCGGTACGTCACTCCGCCTCCTCGTCACCGGGCAGGTGCCTGAGCTTGTCGCGTTGGTTCAACTCGATCATTGCCTGCTTCGACCCGATGTCGAGGCCAGCGCGATACCAGAGCACCGCGCAGGTGACGGCGATGACGACAAAGCTGAAGAGATGCTCCATGACGCCTGCCTGCCGCAGCACAACCCAGATCGTTGCGCACGCGATGATCTGGAAGATTCGCTTGATGGTCATGCCTTCGCCCTCCTGTCTTCACAGATCATCGGGATGGATACTGCGGTCGCCGAGCCAATGTGCGGCTGCGCGCAGGTGCTTGACCGCCTCGGTGTTGTCGGCCGTCATGTGGCGCCAAGTGATTGTCTCGGTGCGCAGGGTCTCGGCCATCGCGTCGCGGCGGGCCTGCAGCTTGGCGAGCAGGTCGTCGATCTCGGCCAGGTGGGCCTCGTAGAGTTGCTTTGCGGTCATCGGTTTGGTCTCCTCGTTTCCGATGACGCATCAATCACTTAGGTCGTGCCGAACTCGTAGCGAAATCGACCTCGCCCATGTTGTTCCGACGATAATGGTTAAGATCTCCGCACGTCACTCGGCGCGGGCCTGGACTGACCTCACAGCGGCCGAGATAGTACCGGGCGACTAGCCCCACCCCGGCAGGGCCCCAGCGCGCGCCTGTGCGGCGCCGCGGGTGCAAAGAACGCGGAGGCCGGCGAAGTTCCCTCTCTCGGTCACGCTGCCGTCACTCTGTGTCGCTATCAAAGAGAATCATTGCATGAGGGAAATGGTTATGAGTGTGCAGACGTCGGAGGTGATAGTCATTGCTGCTGCAGCTATTGGTGACAAGGAATTGGCCGACAAGTGGCTGGCAACCCCCAGCGCCATTTTCGAAGGCTCAACGCCCCTTGCCGCACTGTCCACGGTGGCTGGGTATCACCGCGTGATGCGGCAGTTGGCCTGGTTTGCTGGAAGGCCTTTCAGGGCGGCAACATCGTCTGCAGAGGGTCGCGAAACCATTGCTGACCTCCTGACTGATCCAATGATGGACATCGTGTTGAGACGCGCCGGTAGCGGTCCCGAGGAGCTGCTGAACCTATGCCGTCAGGCGGCGACACCTCGACGCGCCGCGTGAGTCCGCGAGTGTTTGCAATGCAAGAGATTCGTCTTCTTGACTCGCACCTGAGACGTCGCGACGATATTTACTCACCTAAGGCAGCCAAGTGCTCATTGGTCCACGCTGATGAGGTACGATTCGAAACAGTTCAGGCTGACTTCCGTCAAGGAGGCCACCGAGGCGCATTGCAAGAGCGCAGGGATTGAGCCTGCCCCCAATCTGTGCGCATCCTGCACCGCCCGCCATCATGGCATCTGTGGTGCGCTCGATGATCACCACCTGCGTGAGCTTGTCACCCACACTTCCAGGCGGCGCATCAAAGCCGGACGGACCATTCAAGCCGATGGCGAGGAAGTGGCCGCGTATGCCAACCTGCTGCAGGGCGTGGTCAAGCTATCGAAGACTCTCGCGGATGGACGCCAGCAGATTGTCGGTCTGCAATTTCCACCCGACTTCATTGGCCGCCCGTTCGGGCATGAAAGCCAGTTGTCGGTCGAGGCCGCAAGCGATGTGGAGGTATGCACGTTCTCTCGCGCGGTGCTGGGGGACCTGCTGAGGCGTTATCCTGAACTCGAGCATCGGCTCTTTAGCCAGACGCTTGCCGAGCTGGACGAGGTACGCGAGTGGCTCCTCGCCCTCGGGCGCAAGACCGCGCGCGAGCGGGTCGCGTCACTCCTTCACATGATCGCCAGGAATATGCAGGACGCTTCGTCAGTGCCGACACCACAGCGCTCATCGGCGGTCATCGATCTGCCAATGACCCGCAACGACATGGCCGACTTCCTCGGCCTCACTATCGAAACGGTCAGCCGCCAGCTCGGCCGCCTGAGGCAGGATGGAACCATCAATCTCGTGAACCATCGACATGTCACCATTCCGGACATGCAGAGCCTGTCCGAGGCGGCCGGCGATTGATTTGGGTCTTAGTACTGGTGATTGCCGATGTGGCGCTGGCACTTTCGCATGCATGAGTGCAGCTTCTTCAAATCCCAGTCCGTGAGCCGCAATCGTGCCAGCGGCAGGATCACCAGGTCCTCGAACGCGATGTGACGGCGATAGCTCTCGAAGAATCCGCGGATCATGTATCCGGCCATTTCCGGGTTTATCGGTCGATTGCCCTCGGCCATGTCCTCCAACAGATGAACGAGATCGCTTGAATAGGTGTCGTCCGCCAGGTGCTCGCGCGTGAGCTGGCGGATCACGGCCTCGATGTTGTCGTCAGGCTGAGCGCGCTGAGTGAGCAGCGGAAAGAGGCAGGTTTCTTCCTGCTCATGATGCAGGGGGGCCTCAGCCTTGAGTATGTCGACGGCCTGCCGGGCAAGAGCGGCGTCGAGCTTGCCCGGCAAGCCGTCGGCTATGGTCTCCAGCACTTCGCACAGCCATTTCTGGCGAAGATGCTCATGCTCGAGGACATCCAGGGGGTTATCCGCATCGACGGGGACCGGCGCAAGCGATGATCCCACAGAAGCACGCTCAGTTTCATTGTCCGCCATGCGGGCCTCCAGCACAAACCCCGCAGTCGTATGGACGGTCAATGCTTAATTGACCTGACGCCCGGCGCCTTGATCGGGATCAAGCACAATCAAGGCAGTCGGCAACGGATCCTAAGTCCTCGCGGCAAGGAAGCCTACAAGAAAGTCAGACCCCCCTTGAGGGGAAAGGGGGGTCCGAAACAGAGCTGACACTTGGGGTTTGGGGGTAGTGGCGATGTCAGCTCGACTTAACAAGCGCAGAACCACGACTCCCGGTTCGTCATCGATGCGCACGCGGTGTTCCGGCTTTTAAGTCGCGTTCATTGCCTACTATTCGTTGCATACACGCCAGAGCAATCGACTTCATTGATTTAAGTCAAAATGCTGACCCCCTCGTGCAGTTCACGTCCTCATCGAGACGACATCGCGCGTGAGGATCAAATCACCATCAAGCAAGTTACCTGTCTTCAGGGTCGACGCACTTGCACCTGACGTCGTGAGTCCCGTGCACTGCTCTGGCGCGGCGTTCCTTGACGCCATGCACCAGCGAATGCCTGACAAGCTGGTGACGACCAATGTCGGAACGCGATTCACGTTCGGCATTTAGTCAGGCGAGGGCAGACAGACCAAGGCATTCTGAAGGCATGCTGCTTGATGGAGATCAAGGTGGTGATGCCCTTTGGCCGATATCAGTTCGCCCGACTGGAAAGGAAAGAAGCCATGACACGCAATGTGGAACTCAGCGAGCAGGCAAAACGGGAGTGCGCGGAGGCGCTGGCGAAAGTCTTGGCCGACACGTTCGTCCTCTACCTGAAGACCCATATCTTCCACTGGAATGTGGAAGGACCACAATTCCGCGCGCTGCACGAGATGTTCGAGGAGCAGTATCGCGACCTCTGGGATTCGATCGACGAAATCGCCGAACGCATTCGCGCCCTCGGTCATCCGGCACCCGGCACAATGGACAAGTTCAAGGATCTTTCGGAGATTCAGGAAAGCGATCTGATCCCCTCAGCCGCAGATATGCTGCAGCAACTGGTGAGCGACAACGCGATCACTACCCGGACCATCCGCGCCGCGCTGTCCACTGCGCAAGATGCCGGCGACGAAGCGACCGCGGGCCTACTCGGCGACCGGCTCGCCTATCATGAAAAGCAGCTCTGGATGATGAAGAGCGCGATGGCATCGTGAACGGGCCGTCCGCTCAACGGTGGATTTAAGGCCGGTGTTGTAGGCTGTGTGCCCATTCGGCGTGAGCTGATTGGGGTATGGCGCGGTAACTGTTCGCAAGCGGAAGGGTCGGCTGAAGAGTGGACACCATGTTTGCCCGCTTCGTTGGAAACGGTGAGCGAGTGGGGCACTGCAAAGCACGGCTCCAAGAACGACACGCTGACGGCCTCCCAGATCATACGCGGCGCCGGTTGGCCCTTTCTCCGATCAGTATTCTTGCTGCAGTCGGGCTCATGACCATGCCGGCCGCGGCGGCCGAAGCAGCACCAGACATTATGCCGATCGCCAACAGGGGCGAGATCGTCATCACGACCGTGTTTGACAACTATGCCGTCGATGCTCGGCTTGTGACGCGCTGGGGATTTGCCGCCGTCATTTCGACCCCGTCCGCCACGGTGCTGTTTGATACCGGCAGTGATGGTGCCACGCTGCTCGCCAACATGGCAAAGCTTCGCATCGACCCGGCCGGAATCGACAAGATAATCATCTCGCATAGGCACAATGACCACGCTGGCGGGCTTGCCCGCTTTCTGCGTCGCAATGCCAAAGTGCATGTATACCTGGGAGCAGGCTTTCCTGATCGGCTGCGCCGGACGGTCAATGCTGCAGGGGCAAACTATCAGGATGTCTCGGCCGCCATCGACGTCGCGCCCGGCATTCGAACAACGGGGCCTCTGGGAACCAAAATTCAGGAACAGGCGCTGGTCGTCGAGACAGCTAAGGGTCTCATCATTGTCACGGGCTGTGCCCATCCGGGCATCGTGGATATCGTGCGCAAGGTCAAGGCGATGAGCGCGGAAGCGGATATCGCCCTCGTCATGGGCGGCTTTCATTTGCTGTCGGCATCACGCAAGCAGATCGATGCCATCGTCCTCGCTCTGCGCAAACTCGGCGTGCGGCAGGTAGTACCCTCCCACTGCACCGGCGATCTCGCGCGGCGGCGATTCAAGGAGATATACGGGAAGAATTACCTCGACGGCGGTGTCGGGATGGTCATCAGGTTTGCAAGTCGGCCGACACTCGCGCGCTAGGACGCCACCCTTGCCAACATCTGCGCCAGCCGATTTCCGCCGCTGCTGCGTGCCAATCCTGATTGTCAGCATCCGTGCCTTGACGGCTATTTGCGCGGTCGCGCAGCGAAATAGAGCTCAAGGTTGTGCTGTGCAAACACCAGGTTCGTTTCGCGCGCCAGTTCATCGACGATGTCCTGCGGATCAGATCCAGCAGCGATATAGCGTGTGATCAGTTCGTTGAGTTCCTTGGCAAAGTCCTTCGCGTTGGCCATCTCCATCTCCGGCTTCTATTTGATCGATTGCTAAAGCAGTCCGGCAATTCGCCTATTCGGATTTGACCCCCGAACGTGGAATGCCATGTTGCTTGGTCGGACCGACATGCTCCACGTCAGTGCCATTGCCGAGCTGGTCGAGGGCAAGCAGGATTCGACGTAGCAGATCAGTCTCCCCGTCGGGCATCCCCTCCTCCAGGGCGACACAGTTCTCGCTAGCGTCGTATTCCCAGCGCCGAAGGATTTCGATCTTTTGCTCCGTCGACAGGGCGTTGCAGAGGAGGAGCGTTTCCGGCGTGGCGAATATCGATCCCGGATCGAGGAGAGCCTGCTCCACATCCACCGTTGTCGGTTTATCGGCGTTCACCATGGCCTGTGCTCTCTATGCCGGCACCGGCAACGTATGGACGTGAACGTCGCGACCGGAATGTTTCGACAGGATCTCGGAGGCCCGCTTTTCGTCCTCAGCCTTGAATGTTCGCACCCACAGGAGCAGGCCTCCACGGTCGAGCTGTTCCTGCAGATAGTGCGCGTGGTCATCACCAATCCACTTGGCGAGCATGGAACCGAGGAGACCGCCGACGCCGCCCGCCAGCGCAGCGGCGGCGAGAACCAGGGCGAGCGTTCCACCGCTTGCGACGACCGCACCGGCTGCAGCGGTCGCTCCGACATACATCAGCCCGCCAACCAGTCCGCCTTCGGCATCGCCGATCGATTCGGTTGAAACGTAGCAGCAGCGCGGAACGATCGGATCGTCCTCGAACCCGGCAATCTTTTGATACTTGTTGCCCAGCTTTTCGTCGATTGTCTCCTCGCCCGCGAGCAAGCTCAACTCAGCGCGGTCAAAACCGTAACTCATCAGGTCATCAATGGCCTCCTGCAACGTTTCGGGGCTATCGAACACGCCAACCGCTTCACGGACGGCCGTTGCCTCTTGTTCCTTCGGCATCTTGCTATTCTCCTGTGTTGTTGACGTCATGTCACCCGATTGCAGCCAGGCTTACATTGACTCAGGTCAACCACGTGCATAGGCCGTTGGAGCTAAGTCTTGGCGCGTCGGGTGACGAGGGATTGTTCAGTCCAACCAACGCTTCCCGGCTGCGCCCATTCTCAGCAAGCGCAAGTCGCGTATTCAATCGCTGGTCGTTCGCTATGGAGGTGACGTCCCGCAACTGCGAGCTGTGACCGTGGTGGTTGGTTGAAAGTCTCTGCGGACGGGCGCTGTTTTGATAGATCTCCTATCCGCCACGCGAAATGCGTACGTGCAGAGTTATACGGCAGCAGCATGCCCCAGCGCGGTCGCACCAACGGCGTCTGCGGGGGCGCCGTTGTTCGTGACTAATCCTCGACGTGGACCGATCAACGCACATGTTGGGTCGACTTTCCAACCGATCCGGATGAGCCAGACCATGATGCGGATGACATGTAAACCTGCATTTCCCATATGGACCGCGGTTTCCGGGCATCGTGAAGCGTGATAATCTCGCGGTCACAACAGGTTAGCCGAGACGGAGCGATGATTTGGCAGCGAACGCGACGGGTGAGGCGGAATCCGGCCCTCTGCGGCTCCAGTTCGACCGCTCCGTCAAGCTCGCGTTCCAGGGCTCGTCGATCAGCTCCGACGGCGGCTTGCTGCTGCATCGTGAGCTTGACGACGCCCTCGGTCTGACCGACATGGCGGCAGGGATGCTCGCCGATCCTCGCACCGGGCAGGAATGGCCGTCACAGGCTCGCGGGGTTTCTGCGCCAATCGGTCTTCTCGCGCCTCGCCGGATACGAGGACGTCAATGACGCCGACCGGCTTTGCCGCGATCCGGTGATGCGCCAGCTGGTCGGCGGTCGGGCGGTGAAGCACGGCGCGGCCTCGGCAAGCGCGATGGGCCGGTTCGAGACGGAGATGCTGACGCGGCCCGACGAACCTCGCGGCGCTCGCCGATCTGCCGGGGCGCTGGATCGATGCGGTGCATGACCGGCGGCCGCCGAAGAGCATCACACTCGACATGGACAGCTCCGAGAGCCCGGTGCACGGCGATCAGGAGGGCGCGGCCTGGAACGGGCACTTCCAGTCGAAGTGCCTGCACCCGCTGTTCGTGTTCAACCAGTTCGGCGACCTGGAGCGCTGCGCGCTGCGCCCCGGCAACGTCCACAGCGCCGATGGCTGGGAGGAGGTCCTGAAGCCGGTGCTGGCGCGATACTCGGCCGAGGCTCGGCCATCGATCACCCGCCGGCGGTTCCGCGCCGATGCGGCCTTCGCCATCCCGGCGCTGTTCGATCTGCTGGAGGCCGAGGGCTGGGACTACGCCATCCGCATCAAGGGCAATCCCAAGCTTCACGAACAGATCGGGTGGCTGACGAAGCGCCGGCCTGGCCGCCCGCCGAACCATGTCGTGCGCCACTACACCAGCTTCCACTACCGGGCCAAGAGCTGGTCGAAGCCGCGCCGGGTGGTCGCCAAGGTCGAGTTCCATCCGGGTGAGCTGTTCCCGACGGGTCGGCTTCATCGTCACCAATCGCAGCCTGCCGAACGAGCGGGTGCTGGCGTTCTACAATGACCGCGGCACGGCCGAGCAGCACATCAAGGAAGGCAAGTACGCGCTCAAGTGGACGCGGCTCTCCTGCATGCGGTTTGCGGCCAATGCCGTCCGGCTGCAGCTCCATGCCCTGGCCTACAACCTCGCCAACTTCTTGCGCACGTTGGCGACGCCCGAGGCTATCGAGACATGGTCGCTGACCTCGCTGCGCGAGCGGCTGATCAAGACCGGCGCCCGGCTGGTGCGCCACGCCCGCTATGCTGTGTTCCAGTTTGCCGAGGCGGCGCTGCCACGGGAGGTGTTCGCCGGCGTGCTCGGCCTGATCAACGGCCTGCGCGGGCCACCTATCGAGGCTGCTTCCACATGACCAGAGGCACCGCGAGATGATCGGGACTATACGCCGGCGGCGGGAGAGGTGCCTGCCGCATCAGGACCGGTCGTCATCGATGCTGTTCTGCGGGACCGTTCGCTTACCGGCTGCGCGCGAAGCGCAGCTTTGGCAAAGCCCGGCAGGGGGTTCATCACTTGACCGCCTCCATCGAGGCCAACATCATGACCGGCGATGATCCAAATGGGAAATTCCGGTTGGGATATCGCAATGATAGTCAGGCCGAGGCGTTGGCCACGCACTTGAGAAGCCTCTTCTCGTCCCTGAATACCGAAATGGTCGCAAAGAAGATCAACCGAACGGGAACCCAGGCGAAGGCCGACGTGTTCGATTATATCGAATGCTTCTACAACCCGGCCCGACGGCCCTCGACACTGGGTTACCTTAGCCCCATCAACTTTGAGCTGGAAGGTGGGGTAGCCTCAATGAACCAATCTCGGTGTCCACCAAAGCGGTAGCAGACCACAGCAAGCATCGGGTAATACTCGATTTCCCAAACTTGCCTTCCCGGGAGGGCTGCGCGATAGTAACTAGATAGGCTCAAATTCCGGGGCTTCGGATCACCGGTCCTCCCGGGTGATATCCTTGCGGGAGGACATGGCACGTTGTCAGGATGCAGTGGCGATCCGGGACCGGCGATTGGGACAAACTTGGTTCGCCGAACATTGGAGGAAGACAGTGACGCGATTCTATAACGGAGATGGCGACGACACATTCATCGGGACCGCCGATGGTGACGAAGTGTTCAACTCGTCTTCGGATGGCAGGTTATCTCTCTTCGCCGACAGGGGAGCAAACGACAACGACGTTTTCAGGGGCGGCGATTCAACCGATTACGTCGAGGCCAGCGCGGGAACCGATGTTTACGACGGCGGCGCAGGGAGCTTTGACAAGTTGGCGTTCGACCACTCCATCCAGTTCTCAGATACCGACGCGAACGACGTCGAAGTATATCATCTGGTCATCGCGTCCAATGTCGTTGTCGACCTCAAGGCAGGCACCTATTCAGTTGAGTGGCGCGACTATTCTTCCCCGCACGATTTACTCGCCACCTCTGGTGGCGAGGTGACGGGATTCGAGGACATCCTCGGCAGTGCTGGTGACGACCGTCTCCTGGGCAGCAACGCCGCGGAGATCTTTGAAATCCGCGAGGGCGAGAACCTGATCAACGGCCGCGGCGGCCAGGATAGTCTGAGGGCGGACGTTTTCGTCAGGATCGGAGACCAGGTGCGCGACTCGGTGGTCGTGAACAGCGCCGACGGCACCTGGCTGGGCGCCGACGGCAAGGTCAGCACGTTTCGCAATATCGAGCGATACTTCTTGTCGGACGGCGCCGACGAATTCACCGGGGGGCCCCAAGCCGACTGGGTGAACCCGGAGCTGGGCGCCGACACGCTGGACGGCGGTGACGGCAAGGGCAAAGATGTGCTGTCTTTTGCGGACGTCTTTGTGACAGCCGACCAAAGCGGTGTGGATCTCGACCTCGCAGACGAAACGGCGATCCTCCTCGGCGAGACGAAGACCGTGCGCGGTTTCGAAGTCATCCGGGGTACGAGCGCGAGCGACATACTCCGCGGTGATGCCGAGGCGACCTCGTTCTTCGGATACAGCGGCCACGACGTCATTAGCGGCCGCGGGGGCAACGACGAGATCGACGGCGGTACCGGCGATGACACGATCGATGGCGGTGCCGGTAGGGACCTGATCCTGGGCGGGGACGGCCAGGACGAGATATCGGGCGGTGCGGGCATCGATATCCTGCGCGGCGATCTGGACCACGACATTATTCATGGTGACGGCGGGAACGACCTCATCAACGGTGGCTCGGGCGGCGACGAGATCTATGGCGACGGCGGGAACGACCAGCTCACAGGCGATGCCAAGAACGACGACGCCCCCGGCAACGACACCATCGACGGCGGATTGGGCGATGACCGGATCTTCGGCTTCGATGGTTCCGACGACCTGTTTGGCGGTCCTGGCGACGACAAGATCTTCGGCGGCTCAGGACGTGACGACATCCAGGGCGGAGACGGCAGCGATGAGCTGACCGGCGGGAACGGTCGCGACCAAATCAGCGGCGACGCCGGGAACGACCATCTCATCGGCGGCGATGAACGCAGTTTCGGCGACAAGCTCGACGGCGGCATGGCGACGACCTGCTCGAAGGTGGCGGTGGCGAAGACAAGCTCAACGGCGGGCGCGGCAACGACAGCCTCGATGGCGGCGATGACGACGACGTCCTCAAGGGTAGCGACGGGCAATGACTTCTTCGTCGCCAGCGCAGGCGGTGACCAAATCTTTGGCGGCACGGGCCGCGATGCGCTCGACCTCGGCCAGGCGACGGGCATGGTTACGGTCGACCTCGATGAAGGCAGGTACGAGGGCGGCGGGTTCGGAAGCAGCTTCCTCGGCAGCATCGAGATCGTCTACGGCTCGGACCATACGGACGTGGTCTCCGGATCCAAGGCCGGTGACGAGATCTATGGCCTTGGTGCACACGATGTCATCAAGGGCGGTAGCGGCGGTGATACATTGGTTGGCGGCAAGGGAGGGGACCGTCTCGAGGGTGGTAAGGGCAGCGACGAGATCTTCGGTGGGGCGGCAAATGACAAGCTCTTCGGCGGTGGCGCCAACGACATCCTCGACGGTGGCGCCGGCAGGGACATGATGACGGGCGGTGCCGGTGCCGACACGTTCGTGTTTGGGCCGGGCACGATGATCGTGACCGACTTCAACCCCGTGGAGGGCGACTAGATCGATATCTCCGGCCCGCATGACAGTTTCGCGACCGAGGCCTTTGCCTATGGCGCCGCGGTTAATGTGGGCGATGATGTCCACATCTCGTCGGACGGCAACATGATGATCCTCAAAGACATCCAGATCGGAAGTTTCAATCAGGATGTGTTCGATCTCTAGGGTTCTGTTCGTCGCAGCCGGGTTCGGATCGCAATCGTCTGTCTTTGCCCCACACGCCGACCTCGCCGTCCGCGACCCGGCGGACCGGGGCTCTCGCGGCGGGATGCGGACTGGAACGTCGGACGGCTCACGAGGAGTTTCGCCGACGCCGTGGCGAGTTCGTCTTTAACCTCGTCGCGCATCCTGGGCCTCGCGCGCGTGCGCGTATTGCTGTCGAAAATTGTGCCTTTGAACTTAGCCTAAGCGGCCTTTCAACAATGCCCCACTGTTGCCGGTGGAAATGCCGTATCCGGCGTAAATGCTAACGCTCGCGGCATCGTCACACCCGGGGGGACTCTTTCCGACTGGGGCAAGGCACTCCGCCCCTTTACCCGAGATGCCTCATGCGCCAAAAGGGCCAACATCTCCAAGGCTCGTGCTTCTGACATGGCCACCACTCTGAGCAACCTCGCCCCGCCGCCCATCGCGACCGAAGCCATTACCGACGCTGCGGCGGCAGTCGCCCGTCTTGATGAAATCTACGAGCGCAACACCGGCTTCCTGCGCGATCGCTTCACGGCATTTGCCAACGGCGAAGCGTTCACGACCCGCGTGCGCGCTACTTATCCATTTGTGCGTGTCACTACCTCAAGCCATACACGACTCGATTCGCGGCTTGCGTATGGCTTCGTCGCCGGCCCGGGCGTGCACGAGACCACGGTAACCCGGCCCGATCTGTTCCGGGCCTACCTGACGGAACAGATCGGGCTGTTGATCGAGAACCACGGAGTGGCCGTCGAGGTCGGCCAGTCGAGCGATCCAATCCCCGTTCATTTTGCCTATCGCCGCGACATCAACATCGATTGGATGCATTCTGGCAGCGAGCAGCCGGTGGTTGACCGGCCGCTGCGCGACGTTTTCGACACACCCGATCTCGCTGCCATGGACGATGCAATTGCAGGCCATCCTCATTGCGATGCCTTCATCGAGCCCGGCAATGTCATCATGCACAACAAGCGCCTGGGCGGAGGCACGTCCGGAACCGCCCTTAAACGCCTGCCACAGATGCCGGCCTATCATCTTGCCGAACCCGGCCGGCGAGGGATTACGCTCATCAACATCGGCACCGGTCCGTCCAACGCCAGAACCATGACCGACCATGTTGCCGTGTTGCGGCCGCATGCCTGGCTGATGCTGGGTCATTGTGCGGGCCTCAGGACCACGCAGAAGCTTGGCGACTACGTTCTCGCCCATGGCTACGTGAGGGAAGACCACGTCCTGGATCAGGAATTGCCGCTATGGGTACCAATCCCGGCCCTGGCGGAGATGCAGGTCGCTCTTGAACAGTCGGTCGGCGAGGTGACAGGTCTCTCGGGCTTCGAGCTCAAGCACGTGATGCGCACCGGGACGGTGGCGAGCGTGGACAATCGCAACTGGGAGATTGGCGATCCCGCCATCATCCGGCGACTATCACAGTCGCGTGCCATCGCGCTCGATATGGAATTGGCAGCAATCGCTGCCAACGGCTTTCGCTTCCGGGTGCCCTATGGCACTCTACTTTGCGTCTCGGACAAGCCTATCCATGGTGAGATCAAGCTTGCCGGAATGGCTGGTGAATTCTACCGACAGCGGGTCGGCCAGCATCTTGAGATTGGATTGCGAGCGCTGGAGAAGCTCAAATCTCAGGAATGGGAACGCCTGCATTCACGCAAGCTGCGAAGCTTCGCCGAGACCGCATTCCGCTAGGCGGCAGGCAGCCGACACGTCAGCGGCGCACCCTTCTCGGTCCGGCTAGCGTCAATCTTGGTGCCGAGCTTCTTCCCGAGCATGCTGATCTGCGCGCGGGCCGGCACAGGCGCCGAGGCCATCGTCCCGATGGACCCGTGGTCGGTCATGCACTAATGGTCATCTCGGACAACCCGTTGGGGGCCTCTCACGATGACCGACCGTCGCACCTTTACCGAAGCCAACCGAGCCGCCTGGAACGAGGTCGCGTCGCGCCACGCCGACCGAAACCAGGCGCGTTTGGTCGAGCTGTTCCGCAAGGGCGGCTACAATCACCTTGAGGACGTGGCGCAGGATATGTTGCGCCAGGTGGGGATCGTTGGGAAATCCGTCGTGCAGGTTTGCTGCAACAACGGCATCGATCTGCTTTCGGCGAAGGGCATGGGTGCCAGCCGCTGTCTCGGCATCGACCAGGCCGACGCGTTCCTCGCCCAAGCCCGCGAGATCGCCGTGGCCGCTGGGTTAGCCGGCGACGTCTCGTTCCTCGAGTCTAACGTTTACGACCTGCCCCCCGAGCTGGCGGCGAGCTTCGACATCGCCATGACAACCATTGGCGTTATCTACTGGATGCCCGACCTGCCAGCCTTCTTCCGTGCCGTCGCGGCGCTGGTGAAGCCCGGCGGCTGGTGGGTGATGGAGGAGACCCATCCCATCATCTCGATGTACGAGGAGGATCCGGCCGGCGGCCCCTCGGTCCTGACTCACTCCTATTTCCGTACGGAGCCCCATGTTGATGCCCACGGCCTCGACTATTTCAGCCGTGAGACCTACAAGGCCAGCCCCGCCTACTCCTTCCCGCATAAGCTCAGCGACATCGTGAACGCCGGCATCAAGGCCGAGCTCACCCTGCACAGGTTCGAGGAGATTGACCACGACATCTCGAACTGGTGCGCGGACCTGGAGCGAAACGTCGCTAACCCGCCCCAGGGGCTCTACCTCTTGTGGCGAAAGGGCTGAGGCGGCCTGCGCGGCCACAGCGGCCGTCACAAGCGCCGAGGGCGCCCCATGGGGCGCCCTACATGCTCGTGGTGGGCTGTCCGGGAGCTATGCAGCGGGCAGCCGATACACGAGCGGTGCGCCCTTCGCGGCCCGGCTGGCGTCGATCTTGGTGCCGAGCTTCTTCCCGAGCATGCTGATCTGTGCCCGCGCCGAGTGCGGCAGGATTCCGAACGCCTCCTGCACCTGCGCGATGGTCGCGCCTTCGGGCCGGCGCAGCATCGCAGTCAGTTGATCAGCCCGCTTCGGCTTCGGCTGGCCCGCGGGCTTCGCCTTGGGCGTCTTGGCCTTTGCGGTCTTCGCGGCCTTGGCGGTTTTGGTGGTCGTCTTGGTCTTCGTGCTCATGTTGGTCTCCTTGATCTAGGGGCGCCGCACCGTGCCGCGCCGATGGAGACCAACACGCTTATTCCCGCCGGGAAGTGTAGAGACCGACCGACTTGATGGTTACTGCCTCTGTAACTCCCATCGTCGTGGCGCTGAGAATCACCTGGCGGGTCCGCGCGGCGACGTTGGCGATACGCGAGCCGCACAAACCGGGTCACGTCACGTTCAATGGGTCGGGCTGGGGCTGGGACGCCAGACCGGCGCCAACTCGCGCGTACGAGCCCGTGTGGCCCAACGTGGGCGAATCGCCCTCAGCGACCGGATAGGAACCGCGCCCACTGCTCCATCAGCGTACGCCGGGTCTCCAGCAGATCGCCTCGGGTGTAGGCGCGGCGAGTCTGATTCAGTTCGCGGTGGGCGAGGCATAGCTCAACGGTCTCGGGATGCGCGTCCGTCGTCTCGCGCGCCCAGTCCGTGAAGACGCTACGCATCCCGTGGCTGGTGCCGTTGAAGCCCATCCGCTCGATGAGGTGACCGAGGACGCTCAGGCTGATCGTTCCATCGCGGCGCTGGCCCTCGAAGACCAATCCCTCGGCGGGCTGCCCCAGCACCTCGATGGCCTCGTCGGCCAGCGGCACACGGTGCTCCCGGTTCATCTTCATGCGCTCGGCGCCGATGGTCCACACCCGGTCTCCGACACCTATCTCTTCCCACCGCGCGCCCGTCACCTCGCTGGGGCGGGCAGCGGTGAGCATTAAGAACCGGAGTGCCCTCGATGGCTCGCTGTCGACCCGTGACAGCGCCTGCCATAGCTCGGGTGCGCGCGTGTAGCTGAAGGAGCGCCGATGCTGCGTCACGTGATTCACCCGGCCCAGCTTGATGCCGATGGCCCTGGACTGGGCGACGTTCACGCCCTGCCACCAGCCCATGACGATGGCGTAGTCCAAAATCTGGCCGATGCGATGCTGCAGCTTCTTGGCGGTGGGGTGCTTGTCGCGCCAGATGGGGCGCAGCAGTTCGACCAGATGGTCGACCGTGACGTCGGCCAGTGGCAGGTCGCCAATCGTGTCATATGCGTAATCACGCAGCGCCTGACTCCACTGGATGGCCGTGCGGGAGTCCCTCCATGTGCTCTCGCGCTCATTGATGTAGCGGCGGGCAGCATCGCGGAACGTGACGACGTCGGGCCGCGCCCGCACCGGCCGTAAGCCATCACGCGCGCGCTCCTGGTCTCGGTGGGCTCTCGGGTCTTGGCCCTGCTTGGCGATGGCTAGGTACTTGGCAGCGAGATCGACGGCTTCCTGTGGCGTCACCTTGCTGCGCGAGCCGAGACCCATCACCTTCTTCTTGCCACCGACGTTCCAGCGCAGCACCCATGAGCTCGTATTGCCTGCCCGCTTGACGTAGAGGCCGGGCTGCCCCGTCCAGTGCAGGCCATCGGTGATGCCCTCGGTGTTGTCTTCGTAGAGCAGCGCGGTCATCGCGGCGACGTCGATTCGGCCCAGGCGCTTGGCCATGATCGGTCTCCCTTCGTGGCGAGCCTTGGCAGTAATGCTTAGCCGGGGAGCGAAGTCCAGTCTTGTGTACCCTGTAGCGAATAGTCTGTGTACCCTGGCCGTAAGCCCGCAGAATTCTGCGGCAGCTGCGCGGTACGACCGAATAGTCCCTGTTCGGGAACCGCAGTTCTCTGCGGCTTGGAAAGTCTCCATAAGACCGGCCTTGGCGAGAGCGACGGCAGTGAGCGGAAAAAGACCGGGTGCGGAGCGCCTTTGCGGTGTCCGTTGCTGCACTACAGCGTTGCACCATGAAGGCGCTCCGCTCTTCCCATCCAACTCCGCCACGGGAAAGGGACTAGTCCCACCCGCCGGAGCCAAAGAAGCTCAACCATCGTCACCCCGACGAAGGTCGGGGTCCAGGGGTCACAAGGCGAGGCTGAGCCGTGTCGCTCTGGATGCCGGCCGCCGCCGGCATGACGGAGACAGAAGAAGCACTCGCCCTGCCCCTCACGGCATCGGGATCTCCACGCTGGCGTCGGGCACCTTGTACCCTTTCTGCACCGCCGGGCGGGCGGCGATTTCGCAGTACCAGCGCCTCACATTGGGAAAGGAGGCCATGTCGATCTGCTGCCATTCGAAGCGCGCGATCCACGGCCAGATGGCCATGTCGGCGATGGAGTAGTCGCCGGCAACGAACGCCACCTCGGCCAGCCGCTTGTCGAGCACGCCGTAAAGCCGCCGGGCCTCCTTGCCGTAGCGCTCCTCGGCATAGGGCGCCTTGCCGGGATTGAACTTGAGGAAGTGATGCGCCTGGCCGAGCATGGGGCCGATGCCGCCCATCTGCCACATCAGCCATTCGATCTCCCGCCAGTGGGTCTCGCCGGAGGCGGCATGGAAGCGGCCCGTCTTCTCGGCCAGATAGAGCAGGATGGCCCCCGACTCGAACAGGGAAAGGTCGTTGTCGCGGTCGACGATGGCCGGAATGCGGTTGTTGGGGGAGAACTTCAGGAAGTCCGGCGCGAACTGCTCATCCTTGCCGATGTTGATCGGATGCACCTCGTAAGGCAGGCCCATCTCTTCCAGCGCGATGGAGACCTTGCGGCCGTTGGGCGTACTCCAGGTGTAGAGATCGATCATAAAGACTCCTCCGGCGATGTGGTGTGGGCGCGCCGATCAGTCGAGACGGGTGTAACCCGCGGCATCGGCGGCGGCTTCGAGGTCGAGGATGGCTTGGTAAGCGGAGAGGGAAGTGAACTCAAGCCCGGCGATGAACAAGTCTGCGCGAGCCGCCGCCAGCGCCGGGTCGGCGAAGGCCGCTACGAGGGCGCGGGCAAGGCGGGCGCGTTCGCCAGCCGAGCGGCCGCGCGCGGTGACGAGCGGCAGGCCCGGCACGCGCGGCGTCTCGGCAATCACCTTGAGTCGCTTGACAAGGGCAGGATGATGGCGCTCGGCCAGGGCAAAGCTGACGCAATCGATGGCGGCCACGTCGGCCTCGCTGGCGGCGACGGCGCGCATGGAGGCGAGGTGGCTGCCGCTTTCGATCACGCGCCCGAAGAAGCGGCCGTTGTGCGACAGGGGCGCCGCCACGGCTTTCAGCGCCAGCATGCCCGACATGGAATCATCGCTGTTAAAGGCGGCGGTGCGACCGCGCAGGTCGGCGAGCCCCGAGGCCTTGCTGGCGCGGGCGACGACCACGAGGCTGCAATAATCGACGCCCATGCAGCCGCGCACGCCGTAGCAGGGCGTGGCGACGAGATCGACCCGGCCGGCAAGGGCGTGGGTGAGCGGATAGCCGCAGGTCTGGGAAAGGAGCAAATCGGGCGAGCGCCATTGCTCATCGCGCTCGCGCCCGCGTTCGAGCGCGGCCGGCACATCGGCAAAGCCGTTGGCGGCAAGATGGCGGGCGATCGCCTGCCACAAGGCATCCGTCGCCCCGCGCACCTCGGGCCAGTCGTACATGGGCAGCGAGGCGATCATGTGTACTCTTCAGCGAGGCGGCGGACGAAGGCGGCGACGTCGGGCGGCTGGATGCGGGCAGCGCGGATGAGATTGTCGAAGTGGGCGGTGAGCTCGCGGATGTGCTCGGTGGAGGTGAAGACAAAATACATATCGCCCAGATAGACCGCGGCGCGTTGGCGTCCGAACACGGTATAGGGCACCGCATAGCGCTCGCGCCCGTCGAACAGGAACCAGCGGTAGGCGGGATAGAGCTCGTCGGTCATGTGCGCCACCTGGCGCAGCTGCTCGTGGCGGGCACGGGCGCTGAGGCCGTGCCAGATGCCGCCGCCGCGGGCGAACTGCTCCAGCGCCTGGCGCGAGGAGCACACCTCGATCTCGCTGTCGGGGCGATGAGCATGGGCGATGCGGGCGCGCGCCATGTCGGACCATGCTTGCGCCGCCGGTGCCGCCAGCTTGCCGGTCTCCCAGGCGATCACCTCTTCGGTCTTCACCTGGTCGGGGAGTGTTGCCGGTACGTAGCGCACCTTGAAGCCGCGCGCCTCGGCGTGCCAGCGCGCCAGGCGCTCATCCGCAGGCGAGCCGGCATCGGGCTCGATCACCGGCTGGGCGACGATGTCGACCGCCACCTGGTCCTTTTCCGACAGGCCGAGCAGCCAGTCGGCCGAGACGCCATGACGGGCGGCGATGCGGGCAATGGTTTCCGCCCTCGGCAGGCGCACCGCCTCGGCGGCGAGCAACTGGGTAAGGGTCGAGCGGTCGAGCCCCGCCTCGGCGGCAAAGCGGGCGCGCGACATACCAGTGCGCTCGATGAGCTCGCTCAGCCGCTCGCGGAACTGCACCACCGTGGCGCGCTTGCCGCCCTCGGGGCGTTCGGAGGATTTGAGGGGTTCAGTCACCGGTTTTGTTTACAATTATCAACAATTGGCTCGTTTGCAGACGATCATAAACACATTGTGCGCGAAACTGCAATTGCTCCACTTGCAAGAGCGGCGGAAACTCCGTGTCCGGTTGAATTTTGATGGCGACAGGAGCGGGAGGCGTGGTCGAGGCTAGTCTGGGAGGCACAAGGCGGCGAACGGCGGTCGAATGGCAAACGGCGGGTCTCATCGCCGCCGTGTGGTTGGCCTTCGGCCTCATCACCTGGTACTGGCAGACCCTCACTTTTTGGCTGGTGGCGCCCATCGGGGCCTATCTGGTTGCCCTGCATGGCTCATTGCAGCACGAGGCGGCGCACGGCCATCCCACCCGCTCATGCCTCGTCAACGAGGCGCTGGTGTTCCTTCCCATCTCGCTGTGGTTTCCCTACCGGCGCTACCGTACGCTGCATCTCACCCATCACCGCAACGAGGACATCACCGATCCGGTGCTGGACCCCGAGAGCCGCTATTTCGACCCGCAGGCCTGGGCGGCGTTGCCGGGCTGGCTGAAAGTGCTGTTCACCGCCAACAACGCCATGCTCGGCCGCTTCATCCTCGGCCCGGCCCTGTTGAGCGTGGTCTATGTCCGCGACGAGATCCGCCTCATGCTGAAGGGCGACACGCAAGTGATCGAGGCCTGGGTGCTGCATGCAGCGGGCATCGGCCTTGTGTGGTGGTGGGTGAGCGTGGTGTGCGGCATGCCGTTCTGGCAATACGTCTTTTTCGTCGCTTATTGGGGCGATGCCCTCACCCTCATGCGCTCCTATGCCGAGCACCGGGCGCATGAGAGCGCCGGCTGCCGCACCATCGTGGTCGAGACCAACCCGGTCGTCGCCCTCATGTTCCTCAACAACAACCTGCACATGGCCCATCATGAGCGCCCGTCGCTCGCGTGGTACGAATTGCCAGCCTATTATCGCCACAATCGCGAGCGCCTGTTGACGGACAATTGCGGCTACCTGATACACGGCTATTGCGAGATCGCCCGGCGCTGGGGGCTCAGGCCCAAGGAACCGCCGGCGCATCCCCTGCCCCAGACCCTATCGGCCCGTCGCGCGGCCCAACAGAAACCAACGGAGATTTCGCACTCATGACCACGCAGCACCTTCCCTCCCATGCGGCCTATGTGGTCGTGGGCGCCGGCATGCACGGCATGTCGACCGCCTGGCATCTGGCCATGGCGCTGGAGACCTCCGGCAAGGGCCGCGGCTCCGACGTGGTGCTCATCGACAAGACCGGACCCGGTGCCGGGGCGACCGGTGTCGCCTGCGGCTGCGTGCGCAATCTCTACATGACCTCGCCCCTGCACAAGATTCTTCGCCATTCGGTCGATGTGTGGCAGTCGGACCCGGTCAATTTCGGTTTTCAGCAGGTGGGCTACATCTCCATTGGCGAGGCCAACCAGCAGTCCGATTACGAGAAGATGCATGCCAGCCAGAACGCCGCCGATTATGCCTCCGATGTCTATGTCGGCAAGGACGCCAAGAAGTTCCTCAAGGCCATCTGGCCCGATTTCAACACCGACAAGGCCGACGTGGTGCTGCATGAAAAGCCGTCAGGCTATGCCGGCACCCACACCGCGGTCAGGGGCCTGAAAGAGAAATGCGACGAGTGGGGTGTGCGCTCGCTCTTTGGCGTGTCGGTCGAGGGCTACGACAAGACCGGCGGCCGCATCACCACGGTGAAGACGTCGGAAGGCGACATCAAGGCCGACTGCGTGGTCATCTGCGCCGGCGCCTGGATCACCAAGCATTGGGAGTGGCTCGGGCTCGAGGACAAGCTAGACATGCGCTACCCCGACGGCGGCGTGGTCAAGGACGCCGACATGTGGACCTACTGGCGCCTTCTGGAGGGTGAGGTGTTGATGCCCGACGGTGTCAGCTACCGCACCGCCGACGACAAGGACCCGCCTGTCCTGCATGTGGAACTGATGAACACCGAGGTGGTGACCGAAGACGGCAAGCATTTTCCGGACCAGCACTTCTACACCTACCTGCGCTATGCCGCCGAACGCATCGGGGCGCCTGGCGTGCAAGGCGGCACCATCCCCGTCAAGATGGGGCCCAAGGCGGTGCTCGACCCTTACGGCCATGCCAACGACCTCTACCAGGCCGAGCCGTGGTTCGCCGATTATTACTGCGCCACGCTGTCGTTCCTGATGGACCGCTTCAAGGGTTGCCGGGCCAACTTCAAGCATCGGCGCAATGGCGGCATCGGCGCCTTTACGCCGGATGCCGTGCCGATCTTCGACTGGATCGCCGACAATGCCTACATGATCGCCGACAGCAATCACGGCTACAAGATGATCGGTGTCGGCAAGCTGGTGGCGCAGCACCTGACGACGGGCGAGCCGGTGGCGGAACTCGCCCCCTTCGCCATGTCGCGCTATGCCCAGGGCAAGACCTTCGGCGACCGCAACTCCAACTGCCCGTGGGTGTGAGAGCGTGTTTGAGAAGGGGACTCCCGTCGGCGTATTTGCGTGATTCATCGCATGTCGGTTTGCTTCGGAAGTCGGCGCGGCTAAGCCACCGACCTGAGCGATAGGCAATGGAAGTTGACCGTTCCGCTCTTCCCCGGTGCCATGCCGGGCAGACGCCCGCGCAGGGCGAGGACACGCGAACTGGCGGACGCGATCTTGTATTTTTTGCAGGCGGGGATGGCATGGCGGCTCTTGCCGCATGACTTGCCACCCTGGCAGACAGTCTACTACTACCTGCGGCACTGGCGGTGTAAGGGCGCGTGGTCTCGGTTCCATCATGCCGCGTCATGGTCGACCGGGAACGCGCTGGCCGTGACCGACGCGCTTCTCATGCACGTCCCTAGATGTCCACGCCAGGCAAAGGCCCAGTCTTGCAAGTCAGCGCCCACATGCGCCAAACTTAGGACGACCGGGAAGTTATCGAACACGGACGGCTTTATTGCGCCGCGACCGGCAAAGCCGGACGATGGCGCAGATCAGGGTGGGACGTATGGCACCACATTTACCGCTTTGCCGGAGGTACGGGTAGCGGATGCGACTGGTCACACCGGTCGAGCGCGTTCTCATCGCCCTCGGACCCAGCCGCAACATCGCCCTGCTCACCCTCGATGAGCCGATCACCGCTGCCGCCGCCATGACGCAGGTGATGACCTGGGTCGACGGCTGGCCGCGCTTTCGCTTGGTGTTCCGCGAATTCGGCCCTTGGCACCGCGCCGACGTGGCCGACATTGATCTGACCCACCACGTCCTCACTGTCGATGCCGAGCACACGGCCATCGAGAAGTTGCTGGTGGCCACCCTCACCGGCGCCATCGACGAGGATATTCCGCCCTGGCGGGTAATCCTTGTAAACCCGGCTGGCAGCGACACGTGCGGGCCCTGCCGCATTATCGTCCATTTCGACCATACCATCGCCGACGGAGTGCGCTTCGTGAACATCCTCTCGGCCGGCCGCAACCAGGAGCGCGAACCGGTCGACTTCGCCGCCGCGACGGCACGCATGCGCCGGTTGACCTTTGCCGAGTTTGAGCGCCTGCCGCGCGATGCCCGTATCAACCGGCCGGACGTGGCTCTGCTGTCGGCCGACATTCGCGTCGATTCCGGGCCGGGCGAGGCCAGCCGGGCCGGTGCCACTCGGCGGCTCACCCAGGCCATCACCCGCGCCGTGGCGAGGGTGACTGTCGACCGTCCCGTCAATGGGCGTTGTGCGGTGGTGAGCATGACTGGGCGGCGGCGAGCGAGCGAGGCCAACGCCATCACCGCTGTCGAGGTCGATTCGCGTCGCAACGAGGATGCAGTCCGCCTGTCGCCGGTGGCTGCGTTGCTCAGCCGCCTGACGCGCCGGCAATGGTTCATGGTAGCTGGACAGACGGTGCTGTCGTTCTTTCCCTCCATTCTGGCGCGGCGGCTGACCGCAGGCATGGCGACCCAGTGGGACGGGCTGCTGACGCTGGTGCCGTTCGGCCGCCGGCCGCTGCTTGTAGGCGGCCGTGCCGCCTCGGAGATCTGGTGCCTGACGGTGCCGGTGCTGCCGGTGCCGCTGCTCCTCATCACTGCCGCCTACCGCAACCGCTTCTTGATGTCGGCGGTCACCTCCTGGCAATGGCACGGTCGAGCGAAGGAATTCGCCGAGGCGCTGCAAGAAGAACTGTGCCCGCCCCCCGTCAGACCCCGCGCTCTGGAAGCCGAGAACGACTGAGCTGCCCGTTGTGCGCTGTATTGATTCCAATGCAAATTGCCTCGATCATAGGACTTTCGTCATATTCTGTTGACGGTGTAATAAATCTATCACTTATGATAGTAATCTTCGATGCATAGCATCGCTGCTCTGTCACCCATGCTCATCCAGATCGCAGATTGTGGCAATTTGTGGCGCTTGATGATGCACCCCGTTCACGCGTCGCCAATGTCGGCTACCCTTCCCAAACACGCTCCAAGGCGCCCGGCCGCAGCCCTCATTGCCATTGCCGAAGACGTTCCGGCAATCCATGAACACTTACAGCGCTCTTCTTGCGACGACGGTGGATATGGATACCCGCAACAAGTGCGGGCATGACAACTGGCCAGATGGCGCCGAAGGCATAAACTCCAATACTCACCGCTTGCATCGCTTCACGGTGGTGACGGCAGCGCCGCTTTGGCCACTTTATCTCCCTTGCGACATGAACCCGCTGGGCGGGGGGTTGTCACCGCGGGCGAATTGTTCGAAAGTTCAAAGGGCGCCGCTCAGGGACCGGTGGGTGTCGGTTTGGAACCCTTTGCCCGTCTGCCCGGCCGGTTAAGGTGGCGACAGAAGCAGCATCAAGCTGCCAGAGGGCAATGACGCTACCAAAGGCGAGAACGCCGGCGTCGAGAGGGGAGCCTGACCAGGGATGCTTCGATTAGCAGCCAAACGTCTTGCGTCCATGATCCTGATCATGCTGACGATCTCTTTCGTCCTGTTCAGCATCTTCGAGGGCGACAAGTTCAACGTGGCAACGCGGGTGCTGGGCCAGTACACCACCGTCGACCAGCGCCTATTGTGGCTGGATCAGAACGGTTACAACGACCCCTTCCTCACCCGCTATTTCCGTTGGCTGTGGAACTTCATCCAGGGCGACTTCGGCACCTCGATCCAGTTCTCGGCGCCGGTTTCCAAGCTGGTGTGGGAGCATCTCTACAACACCGGCATCCTGGCTTTCTGGGTGCTCATCATCACCATTTCCGCTTCGCTGGTGCTCGGTATCCTTTCGGGCATCTCCGAAGGCTCGTTCCGCGACCGCACGATCACCATCGCCTCGGTGCTCACCACCTCGGTTCCCGAATTCGCCTCGGCCACCATCTTCGTGGCGATCTTCGTCTTCTGGCTCGACATCCTGCCGGGCACTTCGCCCTTCACCAACGGCTTCCGCTGGAACGAGATCGTGCTGCCGGTGCTGGTGCTGGTGGTCTACAATTTCGGCTACTACACGCGCATGACGCGCGCCTCCATGGCCGAGGTGATGACGTCGCAATATGTGCGCACCGCCATCCTCAAGGGCCTGCCGTTCAGGCGCGTGGTCATGCGCCATGCCCTGAGAAACGCGCTGATCGCGCCCTTCACGGTGATGGTGCTGCAGCTCAACTATCTCCTGTCGGGCGTCATCGTCACCGAGGTGTTCTTCTCCTACAAGGGTTTTGGGCTTTTTCTCTACCAGTCGGCGATGTTCGGCGACATCTACGCGGTCGAAGCCTGCACCATGGTGGCGGTGTTCGTGGCGGTCCTGTCGCAGTTCATCTCCGATGTGGGCTACACCGTGCTCAATCCGCGCATCAGATTCAGTTGAGGCAAGAGGCGATGACCGAGACAACCGCCGAAGCGACTCCCGCCCCCAAGCCCGCCGGGATCCTGAAGCAGATGGGCAAGTCCATCCTGCTGCTGCGCGAATCGCACATCGGCATGTTCGGCGGCTTCCTGGTGCTGTTCTGGGTCTGTGTCGCCGTCTTCGTGCCGCTCTTGCCGTTGCCGGACCCGCTGGAGATCACCCGCGGCGCCATACTGAAGCCGTTGATGTGGACCGACGGGCACGGCGTCTTCCATCTGCTTGGAACCGATGACCGCGGGCGCGACATTCTCTCGCGCCTGTTGTGGGGCTCGCGGCTGGTGCTGTTCTGGTCCTGCGCGGCAACCATCGTGGCCTATGGCGTCGGCATGCTGCTCGGCGTCATCGCCGGCTATCGCGGCGGCTGGTGGGACGAGGTGATCTCGTTCATCGGCAACGTGCTCCTGTCGTTCCCGCTCCTGGTGCTCTACCTCGTCATCCTTACCAGTTTCGGCGCCACCTCGCCCGCTGGCCAGTGGCTACACCATGCCCTCGGCATCGGACCGGTGGTGGTGGCGGGCATCATGATCATCGTGGCGGTGATGTTCGGCACCGCGCCGCAGGTGGCGCGCATCGTGCGCGGGCTGGTGCTCGACCTGAAGACACGCGACTATATCGCGGCGGCCGAGGTGCGCGGCGAAAGCCCGCTCTACATCATGCTGGTGGAGCTTCTGCCCAACGCGCGCGGGCCGCTCATCGTCGATGCCTGCCTGAGACTCGGCTACGTCACCATCACCATCGCCCTTCTCGGCTTTCTCGGTCTCGGCCTGCCGCCGCCCGATCCCGATTGGGGCAAGATGATCAACGAGGCGCGGGCCTGGGGCTCCAACGGCATGAACGCCATGCTGTGGCCAGCCTTCGCCATCTCGTCGCTGGTGCTCGGCCTCAACCTTCTGGCCGACGGCATTCGCGAAATTTCACTCAGGGACTGAGGGCAAGAGGACAAGACCATGAAAGCAAAGGCCGATGTCCCTGTCCTTGAGTGCAACGACGTCTCCATCTCCTACTACACCCGGTCCGGCGAAATTCCCGCCGTTATCGACTTTAACCTCAAGGTCATGCCGGGCGAGGCGGTGGGTATCGTGGGCGAATCCGGCTGCGGAAAGTCCACCGTAGCGCTCGCCATCATGCAGTACATGGGCAAGAACGGCGCCATCGTGGGCGGCGAGATCAAGTTTCTCGGGCGCGACATGCGCACCATGTCGCCGGCCGAACTGCAGGACATCCGCGGCTCGCGCATCTCCATGGTCTACCAAGAGCCCATGGCCTCGCTCAATCCAGCCATGCTGGTGAAGGAGCAGCTCATCGAGGTGCCAGTGTACCACGAAGGCATCTCCGAGGACGAAGCCTACAAGCGGGCGGTGGAGATCCTCGATGCCGTTCGGCTGCCCGATCCCGACCGCATCATGAGCTCGTATCCGCACCAGCTCTCCGGCGGCCAGCAGCAGCGCGTGGTGATCGCCATGGCGCTGTTATCGAACCCGCAGCTTCTCTTGCTGGACGAACCCACCACCGCGCTCGACGTCACCGTGGAGGCCGGCGTGGTCGAACTCATCAAGGACATCGCGAAACGCTTCGGCACCTCGATGATCTACATCTCCCACAATCTCGGCCTCATCCTCGAGACCTGCGACAAGATCGTGGTGATGTATTCAGGCCAGGCCGTCGAGTTCGGCACCGTCAAGCAGGTGTTCGACGAAATGCGCCACCCCTACACGCGCGGCCTGTTCAACTCCATCCCGCTGCCCGGCGCAGACCGCCATTCGCGTCCGCTGGTGCCCATCCGCGGCCAGTTGCCGCTGCCGCACGAGCGCCCGGACGGATGCTATTTCGGACCACGCTGCGACTATTTCAACCAGGGCCAGTGCCATGGCCACCTGATCCCCATGCAGGACGTAACCGGGGTTCCCGGCCATCGGGTGCGCTGCGCGCGCTACCAGGAGATCGACTGGGAGGCCGCCAAGCCCAAGGGCGTCCAGCAGGAGCCGATCGAGTTCGGGCCGCCGGTGCTCGAAGTCAAGAACATGCAGAAATACTACGAAATCCGCGACAACTCGATCGCCGCCATGATCTCGGGTAAACGGGTGCACTATGTGAAGGCCAACGAGAAGCTCGATTTCACCGCGCGTGAGGCCGAGACGCTGGCGATCGTGGGCGAGTCCGGCTGCGGCAAGTCGACCTTCGCCAAGGTGCTCATGGGGCTGGAGGAATCGACCGGCGGCGAGGTTCTGCTGCACGGCAAGGAAATCGGCCACCTGCCGGTACGCAAGCGCTTGCCGCAGCTCATCTCCAGCCTGCAGATCGTATTCCAGAACCCGTTCGAGACGCTCAATCCGAGCCATTCGGTGGGTTCGCAGATCGCCCGCGTGGTGAAGAAATACGGCGTTGCCCAGGACCGGGCACAGATACAGAAGCGGGTGTTTGAGCTGCTCGACATGGTCAAGCTGCCGCGCGACTTCGCGCACCGGCGCCCGCGCCAGCTCTCCGGCGGACAGAAGCAGCGCGTCGGCATTGCCCGCGCCTTCGGCGGCGATGCCTCGGTGGTGGTGGCGGATGAACCGGTCTCGGCACTCGATGTGTCGGTGCAGGCAGCCGTCACCGGCATCCTTACCGAACTCCAGCGCGAGAAGCGCACAACCATGATCTTCATCTCGCACGATCTCTCGGTGGTGCGCTATCTCGCCGACCGGGTGGTGGTGATGTATCTCGGCCGCGTGATGGAACAGGGCACGACCGATGAGATTTTCTCGCCGCCCTACCATCCCTATACCGAGGCGCTGTTGTCGGCGGTGCCGATCGCCGATACCTCGGTCATCAAGAAGCATATCGTGCTCACGGGCGAACTGCCTTCGCCCATGAACCCGCCGTCGGGCTGCCCATTCCAAACACGCTGCCCGCGCAAGATCGGCCCCATCTGCGAAACCGAGATGCCGCCGGTGAAGGAGCTCGCGCCCGGCCATCGCATCCTGTGCCATCTCGACGAGGCAACGCTCAGGGCCATGGAGCCGGTGATCGCGCTTGCCGACAGCGGCAAGGCGAAAAAGGCTCCGGCCAGGAAAGCCGCCAGCAAGCCGGCCAAGATGACAAGCAAGGCCAGCGCGCACAAACCGGCCGCGGCGTCTTCCCGATCCTCGGCCAAGTCCACCGCCAAAACTGCCGCCGGCAAGACGCGTGGCGGCAGCAGGACCAAGGCTTGAGGCAGCATCAGCGGCGCGAGAGCCTGGGTTCGGGCCTTATCTCGCGCAGCAGTTTCCTGCGCATGGCGCGGGCAAAGCCGGCATAGTCCGCAACTGCCATCACGAAGCTGCCGTCGCCCACCTGGACATGGTCGCGGTACCAGCCGGCGAGGTGCGGCTCCTCGTTCTCGATGGCAAGGCCGTTGAGGGTGGCGCCCAGGGCGAGCGCCATGGAGCGCGCCTCGTCGATGGTGACGACATAGTCCCGGGGCGTCGTCTCGGTGCCGTCGCCGGAGACGTCCACCACATGGCGCGGTGCTGCGATGCCGCTGGCGGCAATGCTCCTCAGGGCCGCTGCGATGCCGTCGCCAATACCGGTGCCGCCGGTCTGGCGGCGCGGGAACGAGGCAATGAGGCGGGCGGCGCGCTCGGCATCGGAGCGCGAGGCGATCATCAGCCAGCCGCTTTCGTCCTTCGGCACCTTGGGTTCGGCCCACACGAGGAGATTGACCGCGATGCGCCGGCGCGCCCCCGCGGCAATCGCCGCCAGCACGGCGTGGTCTCTCAGGGCGGCGGCGATGCCCTGCAGCTGCAGGCGGAACTCGCCGTCGTCAACGCTGCCGGAGGCATCCACCGCGAAGACAAGGTCGAGGTCGGCCGTTGGTTCGGCGGCTGTGGCTACCGCCGGCACGATACCGGCCAGCAGCAGGGCGAAAAGCAGGCAGCGCATGACGCATCATAGCGCAAGCGAGGCGCCGGTGCGCGGTGGCACTGCCGAGTGCCCTTGCCGCTACCTGGAAAGGCGAAGCTGCGACAGTTCCTTGCCGATGCGATTGAAGGACGCAGCCAGTTCGCTGGCGCTTTGCGCATCGAAGAATTTCGATGTGCTTGAGGCGCAGTTCTGCAGCACGCCCTTGGCGGTCTTGCCGGTAATCTCGAAGGCGACC
This sequence comes from uncultured Alphaproteobacteria bacterium, assembly GCA_963770075.1. Lineage (GTDB taxonomy): Bacteria > Pseudomonadota > Alphaproteobacteria > Rhizobiales > Aestuariivirgaceae > CAVVDT01. Next base: position 17,472 of record CAVYOQ010000041.1, on the reverse strand, counting down.
GTGTAGATGGTGATGCCCTCATCCTTCATGTTGGTGCACAACGTATTCGTCAGAGTGTCCGACAGGGCGGTGTCCTTGCCGCCGTGCTTGGGATAGGTGGGCGAAATGGTGTTCTCGCCATCGGTCATGAGCACCACCACCTTGTTCACTGGCTCGCCGTTGTATTTGCCGCCCTTTGGCGTGCCGTCGGCGAAGGGAAGCTGGTCGGAGATCGCGCGCCAACCCCAGATGAGGCCACCGGGAATAAATGTCGTGCCCTTGGGATGCATGGACTCGATGGTGGACACCAGCGGCCCCTGCTGACTGGTCAGGCGCACTACCTCGTTGGTGCAGGTTGTGTCCATGATTGCCGGGATGGGGGTACCGACATCGGCATCGCTCATGTCGCGCGGATAGTCGCGCGAGCCGACGCAACCGTACCACTTAGAACTGCTCGACGTCGCGGTGACGGACGTGTCGAGCCAAGTCTGATCTTTGTAGACAGTGCCGATGTTGACATAGTTAGCATAGGGCACAATGGCGATGCGCACATTGTTGCCACCTACCTTGACCAAATCCTTGACCAGATCGGTCGCCGCCTTTTTCAGCTCCACCATGCGGTTGTTGGAATTCATCGAGCCGGTGGTGTCGAGCACCAGCGCAAGTTCCAGAGCGGTGTTGGCGCGGACAACCTGCGAGGTCACGTCGACGTTCATGCGGCTGCGCCCCGCCAGCGCCAAGAGTGTGGTCTTCATGACGGCGTGAGCCTTGCCGGTGATGACGCCGTCGGCCGACACTTGGTAGTTATACTTCACTTTGATGTTGGGGTTCTTGCTCGACCAGTTGACGCTGAGAAAATTCGCAATGATGGAATCGATGTTGGAATTGCTGGTGTCGCCAGAATTCGCGGCCGCAAGCAGCGCCGAATCCAGGGCCTCCTGGAGGCTGCTCTGGACGCGATCGAACCGCTCGTAGTCGAGCGCGACGCCGCCGACCAGAATCATCACTACAGCCGACATCGCGAAGATGATGGCAACACCGCCGCCGGCATGATGCCTGAATGCCTCGAACTTGCGTGAAACGCTCTTGAGGCCAAACATGATCGCGCCTTTCCACGTTTGTTCCTGCTTTTCCTTGCCGTGCTCTAGGGTCAGGACCCATTAATTTAAAAAACGCCGAATGACGACTCCGAGCCCTTGGCGACCACCACTCTTCTGTGAACAATTGACACGAACCGGTGATTTCTCAGAAGTTGTAACTTGAGCGCAAAGGGAGATTTTCAATGGAAACTGCTGGCAACACCATCGGTATCATCGGTGGTTCAGGAATGCTCGGATCGGCGATTTCGAGTGCCCTTCTTGGTAGCGGGGCGTTTGAACAATCGAATTTCTGGGTTTCGAACAGAAGTGGCAATGCCTCTGGGGTTGAACAAAGTTCGATTATTCACTTCACGAAAGACAATCAGGAGTTGGTGGACGCCTGCGATGTCATCATTTTGTGTGTGCCGCCTGCTCGATTTCCTGACATCGACATCCGCGCACCCAACAGGTTGGTCATTTCAGTTATGGCCGGTGTGACGATTGATGAAGTGAAATCCAAGACAGCGGCTGTTCGTGTCGTGCGGGCCATGAGCAGTCCGGCCGCTTCCTTGTCCATGGCGTATTCACCTTGGATAGCAAGCGCTGAAACTACGTCGGCCGACAGAAATATCGTGAGAAAAATCTTTGGGGCGTGCGGGACAACGGATGAGGTTTTCGACGAGCAACAGCTCGACCACTTCACCGCAATGACTGGCCCCGTACCCGGTTTTGTCGCCTATTTTGCTAAATGCATGGTGGATCATGCCACAAGCCAAGGTATTGCGCCTGATGTCGCTGATCGGGCCATTCGTCAACTTTTCCTTGCTGGCGGAACAATGTTAGCTGCCGACAGCGCCAGCCCTGCCGATCAGGTTCGTTGGATGATTGAATATGCTGGGACGACTGCTGCCGGGCTAATTGCAATGGAGCGTTCAACCTTGTCCAAGACAATCAGTGATGGGCTTCTGGCGGCAGCAGACAAAGCAAGATCGATTTAGCAGATTACGGCAATTTGAATTGGTGCTATGGGATGCACTACGAACCATCAAATAGTTTTCGAACGGCAGCTCCGTCCACAACTCGGTCATTCGCAACTTTGAGGATTCAAATCTTGTGTAAGGTATGATTCAAGTGGGTAGGAGGACCTGCCTATGTCTGATCACTATTGGCTTACCGAAGCTCAACTTGAGCGCATCAAACCCTACTTCCCGCGATCTCACGGAAGACCCCGTGTCGATGATAGGCGCGTAATTAGCGGTATCATCCACGTTATCCGAAACGGCCTGAGGTGGCGAGACGCGCCTGGAATCTATGGACCCCACAAGACCCTGTACAATCGTTTTGTCCGTTGGTCACGAAAGGGCATATTTGATAGTATCTTCAGCGGCTTGGCGGGTAGCAGAGAGGAACCAGACATCGTCTTGATCGACGCTACTCACCTGAAAGCGCACCGGACTGCATGCAGTCTCCGAAAAAAAGGGGTGTTCCTCGCAGAATTGGCAGAACCAAAGGTGGTTTGAACTCCAAGCTTCATGCATTGTGCGACGACAAGGGAAGACCGCTAGTTCTGTGCCTGAGTGAAGGCCAACTCTCCGATCATATCGGGGCAAAGCTGATCTATCCAGCGATACCGGATGCCAAAGTCCTGATCGGTGACAAAGGCTATGACAGCGACGAGTTCCGAAACGCGTTGAATGCCCGCAAGATCAAAGCTTGCATCCCACCACGATCAAATCGGACAGCACCAACAAGTTACTCCAAAAGCATGTACAAGCACCGTCACAAAGTGGAAAACATGTTCGCAAAACTCAAAGATTGGCGGCGCATCGCAACCAGATACGACCGTTGTGCACATACATTCATGTCGGCAATCTGCATCGCTGCAACCGTCATCTTCTGGATCAATCAATAAGTCCTGAGCCTAACCCCGCTGCGCCTAAGATAGGCATAAGCAAAACAATAAGAATTTGAATAAATTGCCAGCAATTCATTGGCCAACGACGGCGCGCGCGCCGCCAATTCCCCCCAGCGCCGGACCGCTGCGGGCATGGACAAGCCGACCAAGGCATGATTTGTCGCTGACCTCACCTGCAACGAGGCAAATGGAGCTGTCCCTCCCATGAAGTCCCAGTATCGTGCCGTGGCGCCGGGACGGATGGCGGCATCGGACTCCAGACGACTATCGACAGCGGAATTCGTGGCGATGCTGGCGCTGCTCATCTCGCTGGTGGCGCTGTCGATCGACGCCATGCTGCCGGCGCTGGGCGAGATCGCCGACGACCTCGGCGTCGTTCAAGAGAACGACCGGCAACTGGTGGTTTCCGCCCTGTTCCTGGGCCTGGCGGTGGGGCAGATGATCTACGGGCCCTTGTCGGATTCGATCGGGCGCAAGCCGGCCATTTATATCGGCCTTGCCTTCTTCATTGCCGGCTCGCTGATGGCGGCGACGGCCACCAGCTTCGAGATGCTTCTGGCCGGGCGCGTGCTGGAAGGTTTCGGCGCCGCCGGCCCGCGCATCGTCTCGGTGGCGCTGGTGCGCGACCTCTATGAGGGCCGGCTCATGGCGCGCATCATGTCGCTCGCCATGTCGATCTTCGTCCTGGTGCCGGTCATCGCCCCCTCGCTCGGCCAGGCGATCATGCTGGTAGCGCCGTGGCGGGCGATCTTTGCCCTGCTCATGGGGCTCGCCATCCTCGGGGTCACCTGGCTGGCCTTGCGCCAGCCGGAAACGCTGGCGCGCGAACGGCGGCCGCGGCTGTCGCTCGTGCGTATCGGGGGCGACGTTCTGGAGGTCGTGACCCATCGCCGCACCCTGGGCTATGCGCTCGCCACCGGCTTCGTGTTCGTCGCCTTCGTTGCCTACTTGCAGACCTCGCAGCAGCTGCTCGGCGAGCTCTACGGGCGCGGCAAAGAGTTTCCCCTCTATTTCGGTGGGCTGGCCGCCGCCCTCGGTGTTGCCACCCTGGTCAATGCCCGGCTTGTCATGGGGCTCGGTATGCGTCGGCTGTCGTGGTTATCGATGATAGCGGCGGCCGTGGTGTCGGTCCTCTTTCTCGCCTATACCGTGGCCTGCCACGGCAAGCCCCCGCTCACCATGCTGCTTGGCGTCTTCGCGGTGCTGTTCTTTGCCATCGGCATGCTGTTCGGCAATTTCAACGCGCTGGCCATGGAATCAATGGGGCATATCGCGGGGACCGCCTCGGCGGTGGTCGGCTCGATTGCCACCTTCATGTCGATGCTGGGCGGCGGCATCATCGGACATTTTTACGACAACTCCGTCACCCCGCTGGTGGCGGGCTTTGCCGCCTGCTCGCTCGCCGCGCTCGCCGCCATGGCGTGGGCCGAGGGGGGCCGCAAGATTGACGAAAACTGATCGCGCCATGCCGCTTCCGCCACTCGGCGCCGGGGAAAATTCGTGACACCATCCGCTGCGTCAACCGGAGGCGATGTCGATGCTGGAAAAAGTGTTCTCGGATGAGCGCAAGAAGGAGTATCTCAACGCCGAAGGCGCCGACAAACCGCTGAAGAGCCCCATCCCGCACGCCACCCTGGTGAGGGCGCGCGGCTACCGCAAGCAGCGCATGGTGGATGGCGTCAACCGCCTCGACTGCGCCGCCATCCTGCTCTACGACCCGATCAATATCCGCTATGCCTTCGATGTGTCGAACATGCAGCTGTGGGCCACCCACAACATGTTCCACTATGCCCTCGTCTTCGCCGACGGCTACGGCATCGACTTCGAATACAAGGGCGCCGAGCACTTGGCCACAGGGCTCGAGACCATCGATGAGGTGCGGCCGGGCACAAGCTGGTTCTATATGTCCGCCGGCCAGCTTCTGCCTGAGCGGGTTGAGCAATGGGCCGACGAGATCGTCGCCGAGCTCAAGACCCGCGGCGGCGGCAACATGCGCCTGGCCATCGACCGCTGCGAGCCGATGGGCGTCATCGCCTTGCAGAAGCGCGGGGTGGAAATCGTCGAGGGCCAGCAGATCACCGAGATCGCCCGCTCCATCAAGAGCGCCGACGAGCTGGACCTGATGAAGTGGACGGTGCGCGTGTGCGAGGCCGGCATGGCGCGCATGTACGAACACTCCCTGCCCGGCAAGACAGAGCAGGAGATCTGGGCCGAGCTGCACTACGAGAACATCCGCTCCGGCGGCGAATGGCTGGAAACCCGGCTCCTCGCCATCGGCCAGCATTCCAATCCGTGGTTCCAGGAGGCCTCCGGCTTCGTCGGCCAGACGGGCGACATCATCGCCTTCGACACCGACATGATCGGCCCTTACGGCTATTGCGCCGATCTGTCGCGCACCTGGACCATCGGCCACACCCGCATGACCAACAAGCAGCGCGAGCTCTATTCGGCAGCGCTCGAGCAGGTGAACCACAACCTGTCACTGCTCAAGGCGGGCCTGAGCTTTCATGAGTTCAACGAAAAATCCTGGCGCATCCCTGATAAGTATGTCGCCAACCGTTATTCCTGCGCGTTGCACGGTGTGGGCATGGCGGACGAGTGGCCGTCGGTGCCGCTGCATCCCGACTTCGCCAAGGCCTATGAGGGACACTTCCACCAAAACGAGATGGTGTGCGTGGAAAGCCTCATCGGCGAGGAGGGCGGTGAATTCTGCATCAAGCTGGAGACCCAGGTGGTGATCACGCAATCGGGCGCCGAGCGGCTCGACAGTTTTCCGTGGGAAGAGGTCTGAGGCACACCTTCCCCCTTTGACCTCCGCGGGAGAGGGAGCAGGGCCGGCCCGTCCCGATTTCCTCGTTTGCCCTCTGTTAACCGCGAATCGGCGATCACTTCACGTCATGAACGTGATCGACCTGAAAATGCGACGCCACAAGCGCGACATGGAACGCCGCTGGCGCACGGAGCCAGCCGCGGCGGTGGTCCTCATCACCGAAAGCGGCAAGATCGCCGCCTTTGCCGGACGGCCGGAGCGCATCCCCGCCGATACCCCGTTCGGTGAGGAGGACGAGGCCTTCTGGCAGCCCTGGTCGCTCGCCTGCGATCTCGCCGAGCGGTTGAAGCGGCATCCGGCCGTCCAGGACATGATGGCCCATGGCTTTCGGGTCGAGGCGATCCGCGCCGGCTGACCCGCAAGCCGGCCCCCCTTTCGATGAATAGGCGATGAACGCCGCCTTCAGCCTGGGCTCAGGCACGGTTCGCTAAAGCTGCCTCCACAAAACAAACCGCTTTTCGGAGGCAACCACCATGAACCGCACCTTCACCGCCATCACGCTCATCGCCACCGGCTTCGTTGCCTTGTCGGCTGCCGCCGCCGAGGCCGGATCGCTCAACTACGCATCGGTCAATTTCGTCCAGCGCCCGGCGCTGATGCAGCAGGCCTCGCTCGAAACGCTCGACAGCGAAGTCACGCAGAACGCCGCTCTCGACGAGGTCGTCGCCCGCGTCGATATCTCCGAGCAGCGCATGTATGTCTATGCCCATGGCGAGCTCACCCACACCTTCAAGGTCTCCACCGCGCGCGCCGGCTATGTGACGCCCACCGGGACATGGGCGCCGACCCGCATGTACCGCATGTGGCATTCGCGCAAATACGATAACTCGCCCATGCCCAACTCGGTGTTCTTCCATGGCGGCTATGCCGTGCATGGGACCAATCACGTCTCCCATCTTGGCAGGCCGGCGAGCCATGGCTGCGTCAGGCTTCACCCCGACGATGCCCGCACCTTCTTTGCCATGGTGCTGGAGGCAGGGCGCGCCAACACCCAGATCGTGATTACAAGATAACGGTAAGGCCCGGCAGCCAGCCCCCCCGGCTGCCGGGCCCCCAGCTCCATCGCGCCGTCCCGACATGTGATGCCGTATCAGTTGATGGCGCCGGGAGTTGTTCTATTCACCGCTCTGCGTCTCGCTCCAACGAGCGCTGCGCGATTCTCTATTTGTGAGCATATAAAGGCCAAACGACCGCAGCAGCGATGATGCAGATCAATGCAGGCGGGCAAATTCAGGCATCCAGACGGGCGAACACGTCCGTATCGCGGGTCCAGGCATAGACGGCCAGCATGGGGCTGGCGCCCGTCTTGGTCGCGTGCCTCACCCATGGCTCGTGCCAGATGATCTCACCGGCGGGATAGCCGGCAAATCCGGCCCCGTCGCGCCGCCATTCAGACCCATCGGTCAGCACCCAGTAAAGTTCGGGCGCAGCATGGCGATGGTCGAGATAGTGAAGGCCGGGGCCCAGCAGGAACACACCGAAGAGGAAGTCATCGCCGGCGAACGGCCCGCTCGGTCCGATCAGTTCGGCATAGGCGTAGTTCTGCATATAGCCGGGCTGGCCCATGGCCTGGTCGGAGTAGTTGGGGTTCTGGCGCCAGTGAAGGCTGTCCTCGACGGCGGCGATGACGGCAGCCACCTCGGCCACGTTGAGAACCGCTTCGCCGATCGCCTCGGGCAGATGTCGGCAGCCGGTAAGGCGGGCCGGCTCGACAGGACGGAAGGCCTGCACCGAGAGGTCCTGCTGATCGAGCCTGGAGAGCACGTCCGCCACGCCCGGAACGGCCGCATGGCGGCGGCCGAGCGAAGTGGCGATGGCGCCGATCGCCCAGGCCATCTCGTGGTGGCTTGAACTCAAAGCCCGACCTCCAGCGCGGCCCAGTCATCGGCCGGCACCACCACGGCGGGCAGGGTCACGTCCTTCGTCCACACATAGAACATCAGCAAGGGCGCTTCGCCGACCCGCGTGGCATGCACTGCATGCGGGTCGTTCCACACCGGCTCACCGGCACCGCGCTCGCTCCAGGCGCCTTTATCGAAGCGCCAGCCGGACGGCCCGTTAAGCGGGTAGTAGAGCTCGGGCGCCGGGTGCCGGTGATCGCGGTAGAGGGTGCGCGGGGCGATGAGGAATACGCCGGCCGAGACGTCCTCGGCCGGAATGCGGCCCTCGCCCATGCCCACGACGCCGGCAAAGGCGTGGCCGGAGGCGAAGCGTTCGCCGATCTCGTCGACCGGATAGCGGTCGTAGGTGACCCAGCGCAGGTATGGATCGGCGCGGGCGATGGCATCGGCGATGGCGGCAAAGCCCTGGCGCTGCGCCAGCTCGAGGGCTGCCGGCATATGCTGGCAGGCGGGCACCTGCTGCGGCGACAGGTCGTCCAGGCCGCGGGTGTCCACGCTCACCCGCCCGGTCATCGCGCGGCGGGCCTCGGCAACGCCGGCAAGGCCGGAGTGATCGGCCGCCAGCACGTCGTGCATAGCCTCATATAGCGCCAGGATTTCGTCTGCCCCTTGCATGTCGTCTCTCCCCGCCTCGCTCTAACCCGTTCAGGGCGCTTGCAAAGCGCCTAGCGCTGTAGGGATGTCGTTGCGTCCGGTCAAGCCACAAATGGTCAACAAGATGAACGAGATGTCCGCCTCGCCCGCGACCGCCCCGAGCGCCAGGGCAGCGGGCTTCATCCACGGCCTTCAGCCCTTCGCCATCCCCGCCGCCGCTCGCCACGCCGCCACCCGCGCCCTCTACGATACTTTTGGGGGTGTGGCAGCCGCGGATGCCGTGCGGACGAAGCTCATGGGCCTTGCCAGCCCCGTCATCGGCGAAGCGCGCGCATCGCGGCTGCTCGCGGACATCGAAGGCCTGTGGCAGGCCGAAAGCGCCGGCAGCGTGATCGCGGACGTGACCGTGCCTGTCTGATCTCTCGCGCCCGAACATTAAGACTTGTCAAGGTCTCTGGCAGCTCTGCCGGGGCGCGACCATATGCAGGGTTGGGGCCGGCGGCCAAATGCAAGACAGTTGGCGCGGCAGATACTCATGCCTCTGCCTGTCCCGCATTCGAGCGACAGGAGCCACAATCATGTCGGATACGACCCTCGATACTCCGGTCGAACCGGAAGAACCCAATCGCCGCGACGTTCTCTATATCGCCTCGGGCGCGGTGGGTGCCATCGGCGCGGCCTTGGCCGTATGGCCCTTCATCGACCAGATGAACCCCGATGCCCGGACACTGGCCGCCGGCCGGCCCATCGATGTCGATCTGAGCAAGCTGGCGCCGGGCCAGCAGATCACGGTGGTGTGGCGCGACCGACCGATCCTTGTCACCCGCAGGACGCCGGAGCTGCTCAAGGTACTGCAGGAGCCCAAGCTCATCGACGTTCTCTCCGATCCGAAGTCGGAAGCGAACCAACAGCCGCCCTACGCCCAGAACTGGCATCGCTCGGTCAAGCCCGAATATGGCGTGCTGGTCGGCATCTGCACCCATCTGGGCTGCATTCCCGATTTCGTCCCCAAGCCCAGCAAGACGCAGCCGGCGGCCGACTGGCCGGGCGGGTATTTCTGCCCCTGCCACGGCTCCAAGTACGATCTCGCCGGCCGGGTCTATTCAGGCGTTCCCGCACCCTACAACCTGCCGGTGCCACCCTATCGCTACGTCAACGACACAACGCTGCGCGTTGGCGAGAACCCGCCCAACGTCACCTGGCAGTTCGCCTCGGTCATTCAGGTCTAAAGCGGCAGCGCTGCCTTGCGGCCTTCGTAGATGGCCATGTGCGCCTTGCGCGGGGCGTTGCAATCGCCGATGACGACGAAGGCCGGGGCATCCGGCCTCTGACTGAGGGCATCGGCAAGCCGCGTGTCGGGCGATGCCACCGTCGCCAGCACGAGGGTGTCGAAGCGCTCTACGAACGGCTCACCCGTCAGTAAGCTGAGGAATGAGGCTTGCGAGCCGTCATTGCCCGGCTCGCCCCAGACCTGAAGCGCGGTGTCGGTCAAGGCCCGGCCGCCGGCCTGCGCGAAGCGGGCGCGCGCCAGCCCGTCGGCACCGGTTCCCGCCAGCTCCGAGCCAAGCAGCGGCTTCGATGTCATGGCCGTCACCCGGTGGCCGCGCTCGGCCAGATAGAGCGCCGTGCCGAGCCCGCGCCAGCTATGCAGATCATCGAGAACCAGCGCCCGCTCGCCGATCAGGCGCGCTCCCTCGAGCACCGCGTGATAGCTCATGACGTTGGGGCGATCCGCGCCGGGCAGGTTGTCGTTCATGGGCAAGGCGCGCTGGAAGCCCGAAGTCACGGGCAGGATACCGGCGGCGATGATCACATGATCGGGCGCCTCGGCGGCGATGAGATCGGCCGTCGCCTCCTCGCCAAGACGCAGCGTCACGCCGAGGCGGGCGAGCTCTGAGGCATACCAGGCGATGTGATCTGCAATGCGCCCGCGGGTCGGCTGGCGCGCGGCAAGCCGCCATTGGCCGCCGATCTCGTGGCCTCTCTCAATCAGCGTCACGCGGGCGCCGCGCTCGGCGGCAACGCGGGCAGCCTCGAGGCCGCCGGGGCCGGCACCCACCACCATGACATGGCGCTTGCGGGCGGTGCGCCTGATGCGGTCACCACCCCACTCCCATTCACGCCCCACCGACGGGTTGACCAGGCAGGAGATCCAGTAGTCGCGATAGCGCCGGGCGATGCATTGCTGGTTGCAGGCGATGCACGGGCGGATGCGCGCCGTCTCCAAGGCCTTGGTCTTGGCGACCAGGTGCGGATCGGCGATCTGGGCGCGCACCATGGAGCACATATCCGCCTTACCGGAGGCAACGATGGCTTCGGCCTTGTCGGGATGATCAATGCGGGCTTCGGCCTGCACGCGGGCATGGCGGACCGCGTCCTTCAGGCGGGCGGCGGCGCCGGCGCCTTCGAGCCCCTCGTGCACATGCGTGGGGATGATCGGCTCGGCGCGGAAATAGCTTCCCGTTCCGCAGGTGATGTAATCCATGAGGCCGCGCTCGTCATGCCAGCGGGCGATCGCCTGCAGCTCCTCGATGTTGAGCGCCGCCGGCGCCTTGGCATCGAGCGAGACGGCAAGGCCGATGCAAAAGTCATTGCCGCAGCGGGCGCGGATGCGCGACAGAATCTCGGCCGAGAAACGCATGCGGTTGTCGAAACTGCCGCCCCAATTGTCGCTGCGCCGGTTGGACCACGGCGTCCAGAACTGGTCGATGAGGGCATGATAGGCGGCAAACACCTCGACGCCATCGAAACCGCATTCGTGCGCCCTGACGGCGGCGGCCACGAAGGCGGCGATCACCTCCTCGATCTCGGGCTCGGACATGGCATGGCCACCGTCGGAATCATGCAGCGACGGCAGGCCGGAGGCCGACCAGTTGGGCAGATGCGAATTGGCGCCGTCACCATGCTGGCCGACGTGATAGAGCTGCTGGATCATTACCGCGCCGTGGGCATGGCAGCCTTCCGTGATGCGGCGAAAATGGGGGATGACGCGGTCGGAGCCCTCCAGGAAGTTGCCGCGCGTCAGGACGCCGGTCGGGTGCACCGGCACCGGCTCCACCACGATCATCGCCGCGCCGCCGATGGCGCGCTCGAGGTAATAGGCGCGGTGGCGCGAGCCCGGCAGGCCGCGGTCCGACATGTTGGCGGTGTGGGCGCCGAACACGATGCGGTTCTTCAGCATCACATGGTTCAGCTTCAACGGCCGGAAGATGGACGGATAGGGAAAAGACATAGGGAGCCCGCTCAGGCAAAGTCGCCACCTCTCTTTTCCGCCTCAAGCGCCGACAAATCAAGGGAGGGACCACGGGGCGGGGGTGAAGCTTGCCAGCAAATGGTCGATGAAGGTGCGTACGCGCAAGGAGAGCTGGCGCGAATGGGGATAGATGGCAAAGACGCCGAGGCCGGGCAGCGTGAAGCCGTCGAGGATGCGCTTGAGGCGACCGTGGATAAGGCCATCGCGCACCAGAAAGTCGGGCTGGGGGACAATGCCGCAGCCGGCAATCGCCGCGGCGGTCAGGGCATCGCCGCTGTTCGACCAGAGGCGCGACTTCACCTTGACCTCGATGTCGCCGTCCGGCCCGGTGAAATACCACACATCGCGGTGTGCGGCATAGGCATAGCCGAGGCAGTCGTGGTGGATGAGGTCGTGCGGGTGCTGCGGGGTGCCATGCGCGGCGAGATAGGTCGGCGAGGCGCAAACGCTGAGGCCGATATCGCCCAGCCGGCGGGCGATCAGCCCTGAGTCCGCCAGCCGGCCGATGCGGATGGCAAGATCGTAGCCTTCGTCCACCAGGTCGACATAGCGGTCATTGAGGGTGAGCTCCACCTCGACCTCGGCGAAGCGGTCCATGTAGACCTTGAGGGCGGGCGCCACATGGCGGGTGCCGAAGCTCACCGGAGCGTTCACCCGCAGGCGGCCACGCGGGGTGAGCGATTGCAGCGAGGCCTCGCGGTCGGCGGCGGTGAGCTCGGCGAGGATCTGGCGCGCCCGCTCATAATAGGCCGCCCCGAGGCTGGTCAGACTCACCCGCCTCGTGGTGCGGTTGATGAGGCGGGCGCTCAGATGCTCCTCCAGCGCCATGACATGGCGCGAGGCCATGTTGCGCGACATGCCCAGGGCTTCAGCCGCGGCGGCAAAGCTCCCTTTGTCGGCCACCGCGACGAATACCGAAAGCGATTGAAAGCGGTCCATGCGATTGTCTCCTCGTAGGAGACAGTATGAACCATATCCGCCATATTATCATTGGAATTGGATTGCCTAGATTGGCTGGCATCAGGGTGCCGTTCCCGCATCCCTAAAGGCAACATCAGGAGACCAGCCCCATGTCCGACCAAACCCTCACCCCCTATGGCATCTTTGCCTTGCGCGCCAGCCTCGGTGTCATGACCCTCTCACACGGCCTCATGAAGGTCTTCATCTTCACCATTCCCGGCACCGTCGGCTATTTCGAATCCCTTGGCCTGCCGGGCGTGCTCGCCTACCTCACCATCACGGCCGAGATCCTCGGCGGTCTCGCGCTGATCGGCGGCGTGTTCACGCGCATCGCCGCGCTTGGCGTCCTGCCGGTGCTGATCGGCGCCACATGGGTCCACTCCGGCAATGGCTGGGTGTTCTCGAGCCAGGGCGGCGGCTGGGAGTTCCCCGTGTTCTATGGCATCACCCTTGCCGTTCAGGCTCTGCTCGGCTCCGGTGCCTATGCGCTTGACAACGTGATCGGCACGCGCCGCGAGGCCGTGGCCACGGCCTGAGGCAGAGCCTATATTGGTGTCACGAGGAGACCCGACATGAACATCCCGATCGCCCGGCCCGAGACCGCCACCGCTTCCCGCCCCATCGACAAGGGCGTGCGTATCGGCCATGTGCACCTGAAGGTGGCCGACCTCGACCGGGCGCTCGGCTTTTATGCCGGCGTGCTCGGCTTCGAGCTGACCCAGCGCTACGGGCGGCAGGCGGCCTTCGTTTCGGCCGGCGGCTATCATCACCATATCGGTCTCAACACCTGGGAGAGCGAGGGCGGCTCACCGCCACCTGCCGGCTCCACCGGCCTCTATCACGTCGCCATCCTCTATCCGAGCCGGGCCGCGCTGGCCGACGCCCTCAAGCGCCTGATCGCGGCGGGCGTGCCGCTCGAAGGGGCCTCCGACCACGGGGTGAGCGAGGCGCTCTACCTCTCCGATCCCGACGGCAACGGCATCGAGCTTTATTGCGACCGGCCCGAGCATCTGTGGCCGCGGGGTGCCGATGGCGAGTTGCAGATGGTCACACGGCGGCTCGACCTGGAAGACCTGCTGGCGCAGGCGGGCGATTGACCCTTCCCTCCCCCCTGGTGTCATCCCTGTGCTTGACCCGAGGATGACACGAGCGAGAGTGGGAGCGCCTACAGGCTCAGCCCCAGCTTCCTCGCCTCGTAGACGGCCATGGCGGCGGTGCGGGCCTGCACTGTGTCGCCGATGGCGTGCACCTCCAGCCCTGAGCCCTCCAGCTCGCGTGAAAGATGGTCGTCGCGCTCATTGGTGGTGGCGAGCACCAGGGTGTCGACCTCGTGCTCTTCGATGTCGCCGGTATAGAGGTTGATGATGCGCGCGGTCGAGCCCTCGAAACTCTCCAGCGCCGAGGCGAGGATCACCTCGATCCCCATCTTGTGGAAGCGCTCGCGGGTGGTGTCGCCGAGGAGCGAATTGTCGAGCTGGCCGGCAGCCTTTTCCGCCGCCGTGACGACGGTCACCCTATGGCGTTGCCGGGCGAGATGCAGCGCGGTGCCGGAAGCCGGCCACCAGCCGTTGATGTCGTCGAGCAACAGCACGTTGGTGCCGGGGACGACGCGGCCGTCGAGCACGTCGTGGATGGTGCAGACGTTGTCCTGATTCGCGCCAGGCAGGCCGTCACGGTGGGGATAGGCGCGCTGGTAGCCGGAGCGCGAGGGAGCTGAGCCGGTGCACAGCACCACCGTATCGACGCCGGATGAGCGGATGTCGTCTGCCGTCATCTCCCTCCTCAGTTCCACCTTCACCTGTAGCTTCTCCAACTGGCGCTGGCACCAGTTGAGGAAGAAGCCGATCTCGCCGCGCTCGGGCTGGCCGGCCGCGAGGCGGAACTGGCCACCCAGCTCGCCGGTCTTTTCAACCAGACGCACATGATGACCGCGCTCGGCCGCCACCCGCGCCAACTCGAGCCCGGCCGGCCCGCCACCGACGACGAGAACTTGGCGCGGGCTTGCGGCCCGGGGCGTGGTATCGCCGCCCCATTCGTGCTCGCGGCCCGCCGAAGGATTGACGAGGCAGGAGAGCCAGTAGTCGCGCATGCGCCGGCCGATGCACAGTTGGTTGCAGGAAATGCACGGGCGGATGTCGGCGGCCCTGCCCTCCTTGGCCTTGATGGCGAGATGTGGATCGGCGATCTGGCCTCGCACGATGGAGACGAGATCGGCCTTGCCTTCGCTGAGCACCTTTTCGGCATTGGCCGGTGTCTTGACCCGCGCTTCGGCCGTCACCTTTGCGTGCTTGACCGCCGCCTTGAAGGCAGCGGCATCGTCGCGTCCCAGGAACATGTCGAAATGGAAGCTGGGAACGATTTTTGAGAACTGGTTGAGATAGCTGCCGGTGCCGCAGGAGAAGTAATCGACGAGGCCACGGCTGTCGAGCCAGGAGATGATCTCCTGCTTGTCGGCAATGGTGAGCCCGCCCGGATAGGGCTCGGCGCCGGAGACGGTCATGCCAATGATGAAGTCCGGCCCCGCCATCGCGCGGATGCCCTCGCACACCCGCGCGGCGAAGCGCACGCGGTTCTCCAGATCGCCGCCCCACCTGTCGCCGCGCTTGTTGGTGAGCGGCGACCAGAACTGGTCGATGACACAATTGTAGCCGGCAAAGAGGTCGACACCGTCGAAGCCGGCGTCGCGGTCGCGGCGGGCGCATTCGATGAAGGCGGCGATCAGCTCGTCGATCTCAGCCTCGGTCATCGCGTGGCTGCCCCAGGGATCGTGCATCGACGGCACGCCCGATGGCGACCAGTAGGGCTCCCAGGAATTCTCCTGATCGCCGTGCCCGCCCACATGGTAGATCTGGTGGCACATGACGGTGCCGTGCGAATGGCACTCATCCGTGATGTCACGGAAATGGGGGATGAGTTCATCGGTCTCGGCAAGGAAATTGCCGCGCGTGAGGACGCCGGTGCGATGGGCCGGCATGGGCTCGACCACGATCATCGCCGCGCCGCCGCGGGCGCGCTCGCGGTAATAGCCGAAATGGCGCGGGCCGGGGATGCCCTCGTGGCTGAGATTGGGGGTGTGGGCGCCGAAGACGATACGGTTCTTGAGCGTGGCGCCGCCCAGCTTCAGGGGCGAAAACAGGGTGGGGAACTCTGCCGACATGGAAACCTCCCTCAGGCCGATGCTGCGGCCAGCCGCCGCCAAATGTAGAGCGCCGTCATAAGGTCGAGATGTCCGCCGCCGCCGTTCTTGTAGAGGGTTACGTCATCGTCCCTGCGTCTGACGTCATATCCCGGCCGGCAGAGATCGAAAAGGTCGGCCTCGACGTCGTCGGCGCTGATGAGGCCGCGGGAGATGGGCGAGGCAAGATCGCCGGGCTTGTCGATGGCGAATTGACGCGAATCGACGAAAAGCCGCGCCCTCAGCACGGCCTCGTCGTCGCATTCGCGCATGTCGGGCGTGAAGGCGCCGACCAGATCGAGATGGCTTCCGGCCCTCAGCCATTCGCCCCGCACCAATGGCACTTCGGAAGCGGTGCAGCAGGTAACGATATCGGCCGCCCGTATAGCCGCCTCGATGTCGGCGACGGCTTCGGCGCCCATGCCATGGGCGCGCAAGCCCTCGGCCACCTCGGCGGCGCGACGGGCGGTGCGGTTCCACACAAGGACCTTCGCCAGCGACGGGCGTGCGGCCAGATGGGCGCGGGCGAGATAGGGCGCAAGGCCCCCTGCCCCGATAAGCGCCAGCACCTTGACGTCCTCGGGCGCCAGCAGCATGGCGCCGAGGCCTAAATCGGCGGCGGTCTTGCGATAGGTGAGCGCGGTGCCATCGATGAGGGCAAGCGGGCGGCCATCGTCGCCGTCGAACAGAACGTAGGCGGCCTGCACGGCAGGGAGGCCGCGGCGGCGGTCGGGGTTGTCGGGGATGACCGTTACCAGCTTGGAGCCCATGGCGATGCCCGGCAGCCAGGCCGGCAGGTCGAGATAGGTCTGCCGCGTTCCCCGCATCTCGATATCGAGTCCCGAGCGCCCGGTGAGCGGGCGAGGGCCGCGATGGCTTTCGACCAGCGCCGCCGCCAGCCCGCGCCAGTCGCACAGACGATGCACCTCTTCGCCGGAGACGACCTTCAATCTCAGCTTATCCCGGGCCCGGTGATTTCCTTGATCAGCTTGCGGTAGATGGCTTCGGCATAAGCGGAATAATCGTTGGCGACGATGGTGAAATGATAAGGGCCGCCGACCACCTGCTGATTGAAATAATAATTGAGCGTCGGCCATTCGTTGAGGATGGCAAGCGCGTTGATGGTGATCCCCTTGGCCACCACCTCGTCGCGGGCGATGGTGACTCGAATGCCACGATTGTTGCGCCCGTCGGAGGAGAGATCGATCACCCGACGCACGGGCGTCACCGGCGCGGTGAGGAGGGCTGCCTCGGAGAACTGCAGCGCCGCCCCGATGGCGGTGCCGCCTTCGGCGAGTTTCCTTGGGGTGGCGGCGACGATGTCGGCGAAAGCCAGCGCGGCGGCCTTGCTGTCGATGAGCTGCCAGCGGATGACCATCACCTGGTTCTCGTCGTCGGACCATTCCACCAGCGCCACGGCGATGCGCCCCACAGTATTGCCGGTGATGGCGTTCTGGACGGCCTTCTGGCGGAAGGCATTGGCGATGCCCTGCATCTGCAGGCGGAATTCATGCGCATCGACGCTGTAGGAGCAGTCGACCGCAAGCACCAGGGCGAGGTCGACATCGAGCGGGGCGGCGCGCGCCGGCGAGCCCACCTGGCTGGCCGAAGAACCGGCCAGCCCGGCGGCTGCGATAGTGAACACAACAAACCGGCGAAGACGGTCGAACAGCGGGCGCTTGCCGGTCCGGATGCTCATCGCCTGCTCGCCCGCCGGCCGCCCGATCAGCTCGGCGAGATGCCCCGCAGCCGTTCCGAGCGCCTTCTCAGCAACTCCACCATGGTC
>CAVYOQ010000040.1:0-75792 GCA_963770075.1 uncultured Alphaproteobacteria bacterium | reverse complement strand
GTTCTCTACATAAGGGTGCTGCGTCAAGTGTTTTCTGGCGATCTGTCACCTCTGCCCGCATCGAGCTTGCCATGGTTCTCTTCGACGTCCGGTTTGTCGCTCGGCGTCATCATCCGGGGCTATTGAGCTCGAACAACCAACGGGCCGGCGCACTGTATTAAACGCAGGGGTTTGGCCTGCAACCAACTGTCTCGCGCTCGACCTGCCGGTCCGGCGGCCTGGCGGAGGAGCTCCGTCAGGTCAGGGATTGGATCATCGCTTGCCGGCTCATGCGGCGAAGTGGGTCTCCTCTTTCCATATGCGGCACAGCAGTACCGCCATCTTGCGGGCCAGCGCGGTGCGGGCCTTCTTGGCGCCGGCCCGCTTCATCAACCGCAATCCCCAGCTCTTGAGCGGTGAGGATGCGCGCACTGTCGTCAGCAGACAATTGGCGGCCTCGTAGAGATAATGCCGGGTCATCGCGTCGCCCTGGCGGAAATCCCGCCGAAATGTCCCGCTCGCCGGACTGATAGCGCCGCGGTGTCAGCCCGAGATAGGCACCGACATCGCGGCTGCGCCCGAACCGGCGCGGGTCCTCGATCGTTGCCATGAACGACAGCGCCGTCACTGGACCGACGCCTGGCACCGACATCAGATGCCAGCATGGCTTGCTCGTGCGCACGATCTCCCGGACCTTGGTGTCCAAAGCCGCGACCTGGCTCTCGATCGCGCCGAGTGCTTCAAGAAGTGCCGAAACGCAGGCATAAAGAAGGTCGTCATGGGCGCAGCACGCCCTCGCCGTCTCGTCGAACCGCTTGCAGCCCATTCGCGCCTTCACCGTGATGCCAAACGGGCGCAGCAGGCCGCGAATTTGTCCGCACAGCATGCGCTTGTTGGTGACCAGTTGATCGCGCGCCCCAAGCAGCGCGCGATGGCGATGGCTGTCTTCGCTCTTGACGTGAACCTCCCCGTACCAGCCCGTCTGGAGCATCTCGGCAAGCGCCCGGGCATCCGCCTTGTCGGTCTTCACGCTGCGCGCCTTCACCGCATCCGCCGCCCGCCGCGCGTCCATGCACACGACAGGCAAGCCAAGTCCCTTCAGCGACCGATAAAGCCAGGGGGTAATCGATCCCGTCTCGAGCCCGACAAGCGCGAGCTCGCCCGAAAACCGCGCCAGCCGATCGGCAATCATCTCAGGGTGCGTATCCGCGACCCCCTCCCAAACCGCGCAACCGGTCTCATCAACCACGCAAATCCGCGTCGCCTTGAGGCTCAAATCCAATCCGACATAATATCCCACAGCTGCTCTCCTCTTCTTCAACCAGCATCGAGATCGTTCCATCTCGACGAGGGGGGCAGCAACCCTCATGTATGGGATGTATTAGTTGCACAATGGGCTGAACCGCCTTGCTGCCTGATTGCTACTGGGTAAGCCCACCACGACCCGGCGGCTGGTCATCTATGCATGCAATTTGTCGACGCCGCCGCAACGGGCATGAGGCACGGCAGAACGCGAGCGAGCGAGAAGGGGGAGAATTGAAGGGCCGCCAGGGGGACGTGACGGGTACAGCGTGGGGGGTAACGTGAGGGGTACGCTGGTCGTAGTTTTTTCGTAACCCCTTGAACATATTAATGTTTTAGAGACAAAAACGAGTTGGCTGGGGGACTAGGATTCGAACCTAGACTGGCGGAGTCAGAGTCCGCTGTCCTACCGTTAGACGATCCCCCAAACGCGGGGAGCCATGCTCTCGCGGCGCGGTGATATACGCTGGCCCCACCTGCCGTCAAGTCTTGCCCTCCCGCCTGGGCCTCACAGCCGGCGCGGCGGGTGCACCGCGATGCAGGTGCAAGGCGCTTTCTGGCACACCTCCTGCGACACGCTGCCCAGCGTCACCGCCTCGATCTGCCGCAAGCCGCGCATGCCGATCACGATGGTGTCGATCCCATCCTTCTTTGCCGCCGCAACGATCGCCGGAGCCGCCGCGCCGTCGGCCACGTCCAAGGCTTCGGCAGTGATCCCGCGCGCCTCGGCACGCCCGCCGGCCCGCTTCAGGACATGGGCTGCGATCTTGCGCAAAAGCTCTTCGGGCAGCGGCCGGTCGGGGGCCTCGGGATGGGCGAGGATGTCGCTCGCCAGCCGTTCCACGCGAGGCGCTTCGGCGAGCTTGCCGAGGGTGTCCGCTATCTCCGGCCCGGCCTCCGCCAGGTCGGGAAGACGCAGCAAGTCGAAAGCGTCCTTGTCGCGCAGCAGCACGTGCAGCAGCTTGACGCTGCTCCCATGCTTTTCCGCCAGATCGATGGCGACGTCGAGGGCGGCATCGGCGATCGCCGATCCGTCGGTGGGCACGAGTATGGTCTTCATGGTTTGTCTTGCGCTCCCTCTCGCCTTTCGCGCCCTGGCCTGAACGACGAGACGCGACACCAGATTGCAGCGGGCACGCTAGTCGCGCAACCGCTCTTGCGTCGTGATATAGGTCAAGTCAAGTCAGGCAAGGCAGCGGTGCTGAGCGCGGGCGCTTCAGCGCCCTTGTGCGTCCCGTCGCGACGGTGTTAAAGACAGCCGCCAACCCGGGCCGACCGGTGGATTCGCCGTGGCGTCACGATCCGGCAGGCCGCGCCCCGAAATTCTGTGTCTTTGCAACCCGCGCCCTGGAGGTTGGCCCATGCCCGCATCGCCCACTGCGGACTTCGAAGAGTATCTCACTTTCGACGATGTGCTGTTGAAGCCGGCCGCCTCCTCGGTGCTGCCCGGCGAGGCCGACACCAGCACCCGCCTGACACGCGATATCGCGCTCGCCATGCCCATCGTCTCGGCCGCCATGGACACTGTTACCGAGGCAGAACTCGCCATCGCCATGGCCCAGGCCGGCGGTCTCGGTGTCATCCACCGCAATCTCACACCGCAAGCGCAGGCCGACGAGGTCAAGAAGGTCAAGCGCTTCGAATCGGGCATGGTGGTGAACCCCATAACGACGACGCCCGATGCCACCCTCGGCGATGTGCTGGCGCTCAAGGACCAGCACCGCATCTCAGGCATTCCCGTGGTGGAAAAATCCGGCCGCCTGGTCGGCATCATCACCAATCGCGACGTGCGCTTTGCCACCGATCCCAAGCAGAAGGTGGCCGAGCTGATGACCAGGGAGAACCTGGTCACCGTGGGCGAGGGGGTGGACCGCGACGAAGCGCGCCGCCTGTTGCATCGCCACCGCATCGAAAAGCTCATCGTGGTGGATGAGAACTATCATTGCATCGGCCTCATTACCGTCACCGACATGGAAAAGGCGGCTCTTCACCCCAACGCCACCAAGGATGCGCAAGGCCGCCTCAGGGCCGCGGCCGCCACCGGCACCGGCCCGGACGGGTTTCACCGCGCCGAGGCCCTCATCGCAGCCGGCGTCGATGCCGTCATCGTGGATACCGCCCATGGCCATTCCTCGCGCGTGCTGGAGCAAGTGCGCCACATCAAGCGTCTGTCCAATACCGTGCAGGTGATCGCCGGCAACGTCGCCACCGCCGAGGCAACCCTTGCCCTCATCGAAGCGGGCGCGGATGCGGTGAAGGTGGGCATCGGCCCCGGCTCCATCTGCACCACCCGGATCGTGGCAGGCGTGGGCGTGCCGCAGCTCACCGCCATCATGGATTGCGCTGCGGCCGCTGCGGAAAAGGACATTCCCGTCATCGCCGACGGCGGCATCAAGTATTCCGGCGACCTCGCCAAGGCGCTCGCCGCCGGTGCCAGTGTCGCCATGATCGGCTCGCTTTTGGCCGGCACCGACGAAAGCCCGGGCGAGGTCTATCTCTACCAGGGGCGCAGCTACAAGACCTATCGCGGCATGGGCTCGGTCGGCGCCATGGCGCGCGGCTCGGCCGACCGCTATTTCCAACAGGAGGTGCGCGACTCCTTGAAGCTGGTGCCGGAAGGAATCGAGGGGCAGGTGGCTTACAAGGGTCCGGTGGCGGGCGTCCTGCACCAGCTCGCCGGAGGTTTGCGCGCCGCCATGGGCTATACCGGCTCGGCCACTTTGCCTGAGTTCCGCCAGCGTGCCCAATTCATCCGTATATCGGGCGCAGGCTTGCGCGAAAGCCATGTGCACGATGTGCAGATCACCCGCAAATCGCCTAATTATGGAAGGCAAGGCTGACCCATGACCCCCCAGACCTGGCTCCTGCCGGTTTTCGTCCATGTCCTGCTCGTCTTTGCCCTGTTGGCGCTGACCGGCACGCGCCGCCGCGCCGCCATCCTGCGCGGCGAGGTCAAGATGAAGGACATCGCGCTCGACAACTCGGCCTGGCCGGAACCCTTGCGCAAGCTCGGCAACAGCTATGAGAACCAGTTCCAGTTGCCGGTGCTGTTTTATGCGGTGATGGCCTTTTATCTCGTTGCGGGCATGCAGGATTCGCGCGCCGTGGTGCTAGCATGGGCCTTCGTGCTGACGCGCTACGTGCACGCCTGGATCCACGCCACCACCAACTACGTGCCGCACCGCTTCCTTGCCTTTGCCACCGGAGTCGCCATCCTGTTCGGCCTGTGGGTGTGGTTGTTCGTGCGCCTCTACGTGACCGGCTGAGTCCATGCAGATCGCAGGCCGGCTTGCCGCCGCCATCGAGGTCCTGGTCGAGATCGAAGCCCGCCATCGCCCTGCCTCGCAGGCGCTGGCCGATTGGGGCCGCGCCCACCGTTTCGCCGGCGCCGGCGACCGGGCGGCGATCGGCAACCTTGTCTTCGATGTCTTGCGCCAAAGGGCCTCGCTCGCTCATCGCATGGGTGCCGATGCCCCGCGCGGGCTGGTGCTGGCCGCCGCCCATGCGGGCTGGGGCTTGCGGGCCGATGAGATCGAGGCCGCGTGCGAAGGCCCGCACGGACCGGGCGCGCTGAGCGATGAGGAACGCGCTTGCCTCGCAGCGGACCCTGACGATGCCGCGCCGGAGTGGCTGAAGGGCGATTATCCCCAATGGCTGGCACCGGCCTTTGCCCGCGCCTTCGGCGAGCGGGCGGCGGCCGAGGGGGTGGGCCTTGCCCGACGCGCGCCCGTCGACCTGCGCGCCAACACGCTGAAGGCCGATCGCGACAAAGTGCTTGCTGCACTCAAGAAATTCGGCGCCGAGGCGGGGCCTTTGTCGCCTTGTGCCGTGCGCATCCCGCCGCCTTCCGCTGCCGGGCGCAGCCCCAATGTGGAGGCCGAGCCCGCCCATGCCCGTGGCTGGTTCGAGGTGCAGGACGCCGCCTCGCAGATTGCCGCCCTGATGACGGCGGCGCGGCCCGGCCTGCAGGTCGCCGACATCTGCGCCGGGGCCGGCGGCAAGACCCTGGCGCTGGCGGCGATGATGCAGAACAAGGGCCAGATCCATGCCCATGACGCCGACCGCCATCGCCTGAAACCCATCTTCGAGCGCCTGAAGCGGGCAGGGGCGCGCAATGTGCAGGTGATCCCGGCTGACGAGGGCGAACGCCTTGAGGCACTTGCCGGACGCATGGACGCGGTGCTGGTGGATGCACCCTGTACCGGCTCTGGCGCCTGGCGCCGCAAGCCCGATGCCAAGTGGCGCCTCACCCCCAAGGCGCTGGAAGACCGGCTGGCCGACCAGCGCGCCGTCCTTGGCAGCGCCGCCCCGCTGGTCAAGCCTGGCGGCCGCCTCGTCTACGTCACCTGCTCGGTGCTGCCGCAGGAAAACGGCGACCAGGTCGCCGGCTTCCTCTCCGCTCACGACGACTTCCGCCTCATGTCCTATCGCGACGTGTGGCGCGAGGCGCTGCCGGGCGATCCGCCGGCCTCGGCCGACGGCAGCGCCGAAACGCTCCTCCTCACGCCAGCCAGCCATGGCACTGACGGTTTCTTCATTGCCGTTGTGGAGCGGACGGCGACCTGAAAGCACTCCGCTTCCCTTGCACGCCTTGCGGACTCGGTGCGTTTCCGTTACCTGCTCGCCATGACAGAGCACATCCTCATCATCGACTTCGGCTCGCAGGTCACCCAGCTCATCGCCCGGCGGGTGCGCGAGGCGGGTGTTTACTCCGAGATCGTTCCCTATCAGTCGGCCGAAAAGGCACTCACGCGGGAAGGGCTCAAGGGCATCATCCTGTCCGGCGGGCCGGCAAGCGTGCTGGAAGGCGAAAGCCCGCGAGCCCCGCAACGCGTGTTCGGGCTCGGTCTGCCGGTGCTCGGCATCTGCTATGGCGAGCAGGCGATCTGCGCCCAGCTGGGTGGCAAGGTCGAGGCCTCCGATCATCGCGAATTCGGCCGCGCCTTTCTCAAGGTGACGTCCCATTGCCCCCTGTTCGACGGCGTGTGGGGCGAGGGCGAGAACCATCAGGTGTGGATGAGTCACGGCGACCGGGTGGTCGCGCTGCCCGAGGGTTTTCACGTGATTGGTACCTCGGAGGGTGCCCCTTTCGCTGCCATCTGCGACGAGCAGCGGCAGGTCTACGGGCTGCAGTTCCACCCCGAGGTCATCCACACCCCCGACGGCGCGCGGCTTTACCGCAATTTCGTGCGTGAGATCTGCGGCTGCCACGGCGACTGGTCCATGGCTTCGTTCCGCGACCAGGCGATCCACGACGTCAAGAGAGAAGTCGGCTTCGAGAGCGTCATCTGCGGCCTGTCGGGCGGCGTCGACAGCGCGGTGACGGCGGTGCTCATCCACGAGGCCATCGGCACCCAGCTCACCTGCATCTTCGTCGACCACGGCCTCATGCGCGCCGGCGAAGCCGAAGAGGTGGTGCGCCTGTTCCGCGATTCCTACAACATTCCCCTCATTCACGTGGATGAATCCAAACAGTTCCTCGGCGCACTCGAGGGTGTTTCCGATCCCGAGACCAAGCGTAAGACCATCGGCCGCCTGTTCATCGAGGTGTTCGAGGCAGAAGCCAAGAAGATCGGCGGCGCCGCCTTCCTCGCCCAGGGCACGCTCTACCCGGACGTGATCGAGAGCGTCTCCTTTGCCGGCGGCCCGTCCGTCACCATCAAGTCTCACCACAATGTCGGCGGTCTGCCCGAGCGCATGAACATGAAGCTTATCGAGCCCTTGCGCGAGCTGTTCAAGGACGAGGTGCGCGAACTGGGGCGCGAACTGGGTCTCCCGTCGCATTTCGTCAACCGCCACCCGTTCCCCGGTCCAGGCCTCGCCATCCGCGTGCCCGGCGCCATCAGCCGCGAAAAACTCGACATCTTGCGCAAGGCCGACGTCATCTATCTCGACGAGATCGCCAAGGCGGGGCTTTACGATGCCATCTGGCAGGCCTTTGCCGTGCTCCTGCCGGTGCAGACGGTGGGAGTCATGGGCGACAGCCGTACCTACGACTTCGTCTGTGCCCTGCGCGCCGTCACCTCCACCGACGGCATGACGGCGGATTATTTCCACTTCGACCACGACTTCCTCGCCCGCACCGCCACGCGCATCATCAACGAGGTAAAAGGCATCAACCGCGTGGTCTACGACATCACCTCGAAGCCGCCGGGGACGATTGAGTGGGAGTAGGGTACTCTTGGCCGGGCGCGCCTTCGGTCCGTATGCCGGTGCCCGGCGGCGTGGCCGCATTGAGATGAACGAGCATGCGAGAAAGCAAAGCAGAAAAACCCGTTGTGTCGCACTCGCCCGCTGCCCTGCCTGAGGCGGCGGACGAACCCGTCTTGCTCATGCTGTTGACCCCGCCGAACAGTGGGTCCACCGCAATTGCGGATTTCGTTGCGCAAATCGACGCCATCGAGGGGTTCAACCGCCGCTACGAAGGTCAATGGCTGGTGCGAAAGGTCATGGTCGATGAGCGTTGGAAGCGCAAGACAAAGGTCAATTACAAGCGTATCAGGACTGTCTGGCTGCAGGCGTTTCACCGCCAACGCGCCAAGAACCCAAAGCTCAAATATATATTTGAGAAAAGCCCACCGAATATGCTTCGTTACAATCAG
This sequence comes from uncultured Alphaproteobacteria bacterium, assembly GCA_963770075.1. GTDB lineage: Bacteria > Pseudomonadota > Alphaproteobacteria > Rhizobiales > Aestuariivirgaceae > CAVVDT01. The sequence goes on along the minus strand of CAVYOQ010000040.1, from coordinate 67,909 downwards.
CTCTCAAAATTGTTCGTTGATACGCGGATAATAGTGAATATTCGAGATCCTTATGCCAACATTTCGTCGATCGTGCATCGCTACTATGGTTTTGCCGATCTCGACGATGTCAAAAAAATGCATATATTGCAGAAGGCAGGAGAGGCATGGCAGCGCAGGGCCCGCATGTTGAAAAGAATTGTGAGGAAGGAAAATTGCAAATTTTTGACTTATGAACAATTTTGTAAAAACCCAATTGACATTCTACGATTGTTGAATTTGGATGAATATAAAAATATTGTAGATATGAATTATAAAGTAAAAGTAAAAGATTATAGTGTAGCGGAGGTGCGTAATTTGAACGAGAGCCAGATCGCGAAATTCAGCTCCACCGACATTTCAGTGATTTCGCAGGTGTTGGTCAAGAAGCCGCAATTGCTCAAATTCTTCGGTTACACGTTGAGAGACTATAGCACGATCCGATCAAGTGGTTCTGTCTGATCGGATCATGTCCTGGCGGTAAACGGGTTTTGACTTGCCTGCTTCGACCGACCCGGCCTATCTGTCGGCCGATTGCACAGCCTTGGCGGGACGGCCGGCGCGAGCCCGCCGTGATTGCCAAAGCTGCACCGCCCGTTTAACCAGTTCCTCAAGAGCCGGGGACAAGCGATTCAGACGACTCAGGAAATATCCTTCCATGAACACACTCATTCTCGGCATGGTGCTTTTCTACACCGCTCATGTCCTGCCGCTCATCCGCCTCGATCAGCCAGTGAAGGCAAAGATCGGGGCAGGGCCGTTCAAGGGCCTGTTCGCGCTGGTCTCGCTGGTCGGCCTTGGGCTGATGATCTGGGGCTTCCTCATGGCGCGCTCCGGGCCTGATGCGGCGCGCATCGTGTTCAATCCGGCGCCGTGGTCGCCCCATGTTACCATGGCCTTGGTGTTCTTGGCCTTCCTGTGCTGGGGCATCTATGCCCACAAGGGCCGGCTCAAGCTCTTGCTCAGGCACCCAATGTCCATGGGCGTGGCGCTGTGGGCGGCCGGACATCTCTTCTCCAACGGCAATCTCAGTGAGGTCCTGTTCTTCGGCGGTTTTCTGGTGCTGGGGCTCGCCGATGTGCTTATCGGCTTTGCTCGCGGCAGCAAACCCTCCTTCACCCCCAAACCCCTGCACGACATCATCGCCCCCATTGCCGGCATCGTGATGTACGCGGTGTTCTTCTGGCTGCACCCCTACGTCATCGGCGTGAGTATCTATTGATGCTTTTGCTGGGCCTCGCCGTTACCTTCTTCGCCGCCGTCCACCTGGTCCCCGCCGTGCCTGCGTTCAAGGTCGGTCTGGCGGCGCGGGCCGGGCGCGCCTGGGGGCCGCTCTATGGCATCGCGGCAACGCTCGGCCTTGTCGCCATCATCTTCGCCTTTCGTGCCGCGCCCGTGGTGCCGGTCTACGCTCCGCCCGACTGGGGGCGCTGGGTGACCATCCCGGTGATGGCACTGGCCTTCCAGTTCCTCGGCGTGTTCCTGTTCCGCGGCCGGCTGCGTCTCATCGTGCGTTTTCCGCTGGCGCTCGCCGTGTTCGTCTGGGGCGTGGCGCATCTCTTCGCCAACGGCGATGAGAGAACTCTGATCCTCTTCGGCGGCCTTGCAGCTTATGGCATTGCCCATTTCGCCCTCGGCTGGGCAAGCGGGATCAGGCCCGAAGGCCCTGCTCGCCCCGGCCACGACTTCATGGCCGCGATGGCGGGGCTTGCCCTATACGGCATGATGGTCCAGCTTCACGCCAACATCATCGGCGTGTCCGTGCTCCCCAATTACTGAACCGCGCCGAGGAGCCATCGCCCATGTCCGTGCAGAAGGCCTCGCGCCGCATCACTGCGCCCGACATCGCCGCCCGCAAGGGCGCTGAGCCCATCGTCTCGCTCACCGCCTATCACGCCCATACCGCCGCCATCGCCGACCCCTTCGTTGACTTCCTCCTGGTGGGCGACAGCCTCGGCATGGTCATGCACGGCTACGAGACGACGCTGCCGGTGCCGCTCGAACTCATGATCATGCACGGCCTTGCCGTGGTGCGCGGCTGCAAGCGGGCATTGGTGGTGGTCGACATGCCGTTCGGCTCCTACGAGGAAAGCCCGTCGGTTGCCTTCCGCAACGCCGCACGCGTCATCAAGGAGACCGGCTGCGGCGCCATCAAGCTGGAAGGCGGGGCGCGCATGGCCGAGACCATTTCCTTTCTCGCCGAGCGCGGCATTCCCGTCATGGCCCATATCGGCCTCACCCCCCAGTCGATCAACGTGCTGGGCGGCTTCAAGACGCAAGGGCGCGAGCGCAACCAGTGGGCGGCGATCGAAGCCGATGCCCGCGCGGTGGCCGAAGCCGGCGCCTTTTCGGTGGTGCTGGAGGCCATGGCCGAACCGCTGGCAGCGCGCATCACCCAAGCCATCGCCATCCCCACCATCGGCATCGGGGCATCCGCCGCATGCGACGGCCAGATCCTGGTGATGGAGGACATGCTCGGCCTGTCGCCGCGCGTGCCCAAGTTCGTCAAACAGTTCGGCGATGTGGGCAAGAGCATCGAGGCCGCGATCAGTGCCTATGCAGAGGAGGTGCGCGCCCGCAACTTCCCGGCGCCGGAGCACACCTACGAGGTGAAGGATTGATCCCGCCTGCGACCTTCACCTCGATGCAACCTTGTTCTATCTAGGAGGCAATGAGGCTTGCGCCATGAATATATCCGATGCCGCCGCCGAGACCGGCCTGCCGCCAAAGACCATCCGCTATTACGAGGACATCGGCCTTGTCAGCCCGATGCGCCAGTCCAACGGCTATCGCGCCTATGACGGCGACGACATCCACCGCCTGCGGTTCCTCCAGCGCGCCCGCTCACTGGGCTTTTCGGTGGAGGACTGCCGGGCGCTCCTGTCGCTTTATGCCGATGACGGCCGCGCCAGCGCCGAGGTCAAGTCGATCGCCAGCCGCCACCTTGCCGCCATCCGCCGCAAGATCGTCGAACTGAAGAGCCTGGAGGCCACCTTGGGCGGCCTCATCGAGGCTTGCCACGGCGATGCCTTGCCCGATTGTCCCATCCTCGATGATCTCGCCGAGCACGGTTTGGGGGGATGAATCCGGCTTTTTGCCTTGATTTGAACACCGCGATAAATTATCCGCGTACAGCAACGGCTTAGATGGGCGACGGCGGGCTGGCCCGGGCCGGGGCAACCAGCGGAGAATGCTTGTGAGCGATGAATCGCTATTTCGCGAAGTCGACGAGGAAATGCGTCGCGAACAGATCGCCAAGGTCTGGCAGCGCTACGGCAACGTCTTCGTCGGCCTGAGCATAGGCATCGTCCTGGCGGTCGCCGGCATAAAGGGCTGGCAGTGGTGGGAGCGCAACCAGGCGGAAAAGGCCGGCAGCTCCTATTTCGCGGCCGCCACCTTGCAGGACGACAAGCAGTCCGAACAGGCGCTCGTTGCCTTCGAGGCCCTCGCCAAGGGCAACCACACCGGCTATGCGACGCTTGCCCGTTTCCGCGTCGCCGATGCCATGGCCGCCGAAGGCAAGCGCGACGAGGCGGTAAAGGCCTATGATGCCCTGGCCGCCGATACATCCCTCGACCAGTCCCTGCGCGACGTGGCGCGCGTGAGGGCGGCCTATCTCCTGGCCGACACCGCCAGCGCCAACGCACTCACCCAGCGCCTGAGCGGCCTCGATGCGGCGGGCAATCCCTGGCGCGACGTGGTCAACGAGATCGTTGCGCTCGCCTCCTACCGGGCCGGAGACTACGCCGATGCCGACCGCCGCATGAACGAGATCATGGCCTCGCCCGATCTGACGCCTGCCGCCCGCCAGCGCGCCCAGATCTTCCTGCAGGTGCTGCAACCGCACATCGCCAAATCGTCAGGGGCGCAGTAACCGGCCATGACCGATCAGCGCACCCGTTGCCGCCGTTCCGCGTTTGTCAGGCTCGCTGTCGGCTTGGCATTGGTTAGTCTCGTTGCCGCATGCTCCTCGGCCGAGAATCTGATCAACAAGTTCACCGGTAACTCGGGGGCGAAGTTTGCCGGCGTGCGCGAGGACGCGCTCGGCAAGGACACCGCCCACCAGTCGCAGCTAGCGACCGCGCCCGTGGTGGTGCCGGCCGCGGTCACCAACCAGAGCTGGGCGCAACCGGGAGGTACCCCCTCCAACGTCATGCAGAACTTGGCGCTCAACATAGACCTCAGGCAGGTCTTCTCCATCGATGCCGGGCGCGGCTCCGACAGCGACGGGCGCCTCACCGCTCCGCCCATCGTGGTCGGCGGACGGGTCTATGTGCTCGACACGGGCGCCAAGGTCAGGGCCTTTTCCGCCACCACCGGCGCACCGTTGTGGAAGACCTCGCTGGTGCCGAAGGGACGCGACGGCGACGGGGCCTATGGCGGCGGCCTGGCATCCGATGGCGTGCGCGTCTACGCCACCACCGCCTTCGGCGAGGCGCTGGCGCTCGATGCCGGCTCGGGCACGATCCTCTGGCGCAAGCAGTTCGACGGCCCCATCCATGGCGCCCCGACAGTTGCCGACGGGCGCATGTATTTCGTCACCCTCACCAACGAGGTGGACGCTCTGAGCACCGCCGACGGCTCGCCGCTGTGGCATTACCAGGCGACCGGCGAAAGCGCCTCGGTGCTCGAAAGCACCAGCCCGGCGGTCGATCGTGGCGTTGTCGTCCTGCCGCATACGACGGGCGATCTGTCCGCCTTTGGTACCGCCGACGGCCGGCTCTTGTGGTCGACTTCGCTGTCCTCGGCCGATCCCGTCGCCAGCGCCGGCAATCTCAACGATGTCGCCGCCCGTCCGGCGATGGCCGACGGCCAGGTCTACGCGGTGGGCCAGTCGGGGCGCCTTGTGGCCATGCTCGCCGCCAGCGGCTCGCAGGTTTGGAGCGACGACATTTCCGGCAACCAGATGCCCTGGGTGGCGGGCGACTATGTGTTCCTGATTTCCGGGCGGCGCAACCTGGTAGCCATCCAGCGCTCCTCCGGCGGTGTGCGCTGGCTCACCGAATTGCCCGGCACGGCCGTGTGGTCTGGCCCGGTCATGGGCGGCGGCCGCCTCATCGCGGTCAATTCCGAAGGCACCCTCGCCAACGTGTCGCCCCAGACCGGCAAGTTGATGAGCACCGTGGACCTCGGCGGCGGCACCTATATCACCCCTGTCATCGCCAACGGTACCATCTACGTCCTCACCGACGACGCCACACTCATCGCGTTGCGTTAAGGCGGGCCCATGACCGCGAGCGTGGCTATTGTCGGCAGGCCCAATGTGGGCAAGTCGACGCTGTTCAACCGCCTGGCCGGCCGCCGCCTGGCGCTGGTCGACGACCGGCCGGGCGTCACCCGCGACCGGCGCGAGGGCGAGGCGAGCCTCGGGGCCTTGAGCTTCGATATCGTCGATACCGCCGGGCTCGACGAGGCCGCCAGCGGTAGTCTCGAAGCGCGCATGAGCGCCCAGAGTGAGCGCGCCTTGGCGGATGCCGATGCGGTGCTGTTCATGATCGACGCGCGCGCCGGCGTGACCCCTCTCGACCGCCACTTTGCCGAACTGGTGAGGCGCGCCGGCAAGCCGGTGATCCTCGTCGCCAACAAGGCCGAGGGCGGTGCCGGCAAGTCGGGTGTCTACGAGGCGTTTGGCCTTGGTCTCGGCGACCCGGTGGCGCTGTCGGCCGAGCATGGCGAGGGCCTGGGCGAGCTGCACGACCGGCTTGAAATGGCCATCGCCCCCGCTGCGGCGGCGGGCGAGGGCGAGGATAGCGAGGAAGACGAAGAACGCCCCTTGCGTCTCGCCATTCTCGGACGCCCCAATGCTGGCAAGTCGACCCTCGTCAATGCGCTTGTGGGTGAGGAACGCATGCTCACCGGCCCCGAGCCCGGCATCACCCGCGACTCCATCGCCTTGCAGTGGGCCTATGGGGGAAAGCCGGTCACGCTGTGGGACACCGCCGGGCTCAGGCGCAAGGCGCGCATTTCCGAAAAGCTGGAAAAGCTCGCTGTCTCCGATGCCCTGCGGGCGGTGCGCTTTGCCGAGGTGGTGGTGCTGCTCATTGATGTTGGCCGGGCGCTGGACAAGCAGGATTTGCAGCTGGCCGACCATGCCGCTAGGGAAGGTCGTGCCGTGGTCATCGCCATCAACAAGTGGGATGCGGTTGAAGATCGCGCCGTCGCCCGCCGTGACATCGAGGAAACCATCGCCACCCACTTGCCGCAGATTACCGGCGTGCCCGTCGTCTACATATCGGGGCTGGCGGGTGAGGGGCTCGACCGCCTCATGCAGGCGGTCTTTCGCTGCTACGAGACATGGAACCGGCGCGTGCCGGCTAGCCGCCTCAACCGCTGGCTGGCAGTGATGCTCGAGCGCCATCCGCCACCGGCGCCATCGGGCCGCCGCATCCGCCTGCGCTACATCACCCAGGCTTCGGCCCGTCCGCCCACCTTCGCCGTCTTCGGCTCGCGCGTCGATGCCTTGCCCGAATCCTACAAGCGCTATCTGGTGAACGGCCTGCGCCAGGATTTCGACCTGCCCGGCGTCCCCGTCCGCCTGCACTTGCGCGCCGGAAAGAACCCCTACGTCTGACCCGGCGCGGCGGTTGGCTAAAATTGTCGCAAATCCTCTAACCGTCCATTCACCCTGAACTGCGATTTCCGGGGATCGTGGCGATCGTTGCCATGCTTGCGCCCCCTGCCGGTGCTAGCTCTTAGCGCAGGGCGGCGGGGAGACAATGCGGTGGCAACGACGACGGGCCACTCCGGCCCTTATCATCAGTTTCTGGCTGTCATGGCCGCCTTGGCGCTGGTGCTGGCGGCGGGCATCACGGCGAGTGCGACGGTGCGCAAGGCCGCGCGCAACACCGACAGCGTGGCGCTCGAGCGGCAGCGGCAGGTGCTGGCCATGAACCGCGAGCGCCTGGGCGCGATTGATCATGTGGCGCGCCTCGAGGCTGCCGGCCGTGCACTCGGCCTCGACGGCCTGACGCGGCTCGAGACGCCACCGGAGGCGGCTGCGCTGCAAGGCCTCGCCGTGCAGGTAGCCGGCAGGGGCGGATATTTTGTTTGGCGCCCCGAGCAGCCGGGAGCCCGGCTGCTCGCGCTGGCAAGGCCTGGCTTTGCTGCGGCGGGCGGCCTGCTTCTGCTGTTTTCCTTCTCCGCCTTGTGGCTCAGCCGCACCGGCATCCAGCGCATTGCCGATGAGCGCTCGCGGGCGGAGTTCTTGGCCCATTCCGATCACCTCACCGGCCTCGCCAACCGGCGGGTGTTCAACACCCGCATCGCCGAGCTGTTGCGCTCGCCCGGGGCCGGCAAAGCGCCCTCATTCGCCCTTCTCGCCATCGACCTCGACCACTTCAAGGCGCTCAACGACCACCACGGCCATGTCGCGGGCGACAAGGCGCTGGAGCAAGTGGCGCGCCGGCTCGAGCGTCTTGCACCGGGGATGGCGACGCTGACCCGGCTGGGCGGTGACGAGTTCGCGGTTCTTGTCCCCGGCATGGGCGCCGACGACGCGCTCTTGCTGGCCTCGCGCATCGTCGCCGCCATCGCCGCGCCCTACCTCTTGCAGACGGGCGTTACGGCGCATCTGGGCGCCTCCATCGGCATCGCCTGCGCGCCCCTGCACGGCAGTGCCGAGGACGATCTCATCCGCCGGGCCGACATGGCGCTTTACGAGGTCAAGGAAGGCGGACGATCCTTTGCCCTCATGTTCGATCCCGCCATGGAGGCCCGTGCCGCCGCGCGCGCCTTGCGCGGCTCGCACGCTTGGCTGTCGACCCCTGGGCAGCGATCCGCTATTGCTCACTGATCTGAACGCAACAGGCGAGTTCTTCATGGCCAGGCCGCAAACCCGCTTTGTCTGCCAGTCCTGCGGCGCCGTCGCCCCGCGCTGGTCGGGGCGCTGCGAGGCCTGCGGGGAATGGAACACCATCGTCGAGGAGGGCCCGGCGCAGCCGGTCTCCGGCGCCGGCGGCAAGCCGACGCCGAAGGGCAGGGCGGGGCGTCTCGTCGGCCTCAGGGGCGATGAGCCCGCCCCGCCGCGCATTGAGACGGGGCTCGGCGAATTCGACCGCACCACTGGCGGCGGCCTGGTGCCGGGCTCGGGCGTCCTCATTGGCGGCGATCCCGGCATCGGCAAGTCGACGCTGCTGCTGCAGGCACTCGCCGCGCTCGCCCGCTCTGGCCGCCGCACGGTCTATGTCTCGGGCGAGGAGGCGATCGCCCAGGTCCGCCTGCGCGCCGAACGGCTGGGGCTTTCCGATGCACCGGTGATGCTCGCGACCCTCACCAGCGTCCCCGACATCCTTGCCACCCTCGGCGAGGAGGGCCTGCCGGACGTCACCGTCATCGATTCCATCCAGACCCTGTGGACACCGGTGATCGAGGCCGCCCCCGGCACCGTGTCGCAATTGCGCGCCGGCGCCGAAGCGCTCATCCGCTTCGCCAAGCAGAAGGGGACTTGTGTGCTGCTGGTCGGCCACGTCACCAAGGAGGGCCAGATCGCCGGCCCCAAGGTGATTGAGCACATGGTCGACACGGTGCTCTATTTCGAAGGCGATCCCGGTCACCAGTTTCGCATCCTGCGCGCGGTGAAGAACCGTTTTGGCCCCACCGACGAGATCGGTGTGTTCGAGATGTCCGACCGCGGCCTCACCGAAGTCGCCAATCCCTCGCGCCTGTTCATGGGCTCCGGCCAATCAACGCCGGGCGCGGCCGTCTTTGCCGGGGTGGAGGGCACGCGCCCCCTCCTCATGGAGGTGCAGGCGCTGGTCTCGCCCTCGAGTCTGGGCACCCCGCGCCGCGCCGTGGTCGGCTGGGACCAGAACCGGCTCGCCATGGTGCTGGCGGTGCTGGAGACGCATGCCGGGGTACGCATCGGCGCCAATGACGTCTATCTCAACATCGCCGGCGGCCTCAAGGTCAAGGAGCCGGCCGCCGATCTGGCCGTGGCCGCGGCTCTCGTCTCCTCGCTCACCGCCCGTGCCCTGCCGGCCGATCTGGCGCTTTTCGGCGAGATTTCTCTTTCGGGAGCCTTGCGGCCGGTCTCGCTTTCCGATCAGCGCCTGCGCGAGGCAAGAAAGCTCGGCATGAAGACGGTGGTGACCGCCACTGGCGCCGAGCTCTCCGACACAGGCGGCATCGAGGTCCGACGTCTCGACGATCTGGCCGGCCTTGCGGCATGGATCGCATCGCTCGCGCCGTGACGGCGGCATTGCGTCCTCTTGCTTTTCCTGTGACAGCACCGCAAAAGCTTTCTATATAGAGCCTCGATGCGCGCCGGCGCCGGCAGCCGTTCGATCCCCATGGGGGGTCCCTTGCGCATCCTTTGGCAGGAGACCGCTCATCCCATGCCTTTCCAGCTTTTCGATGTGCTTCTCGGCGGCGTGATGCTGGTTTCGGCGCTTTTGGCGCTGATGCGCGGCTTTACCCGCGAGGTCCTGTCGCTGGTGGCCTGGGGCCTGGCGGCGCTGGCGGCGGTCGGCGCGTTCTATTCGGTCGATCTGCACAAGTTCGCCATGCAGTACATCCAGCCCGAGGCGCTGGCGATCGCGGTAAGCTGCGGGGTGGTGTTTCTGGCGGTGCTGATCGTGGTGTCGCTGATCACCGTCAAGATCGCCGACATCGTGCTCAATTCGGCCGCCGGCGGCTTCGACCGCAGCCTTGGCTTCCTTTACGGCCTGGCGCGCGGCTTCCTCTTGGTGGTGGTAGCCTACATGTTCTATGCTTGGCTCATTCCCCCCAATAAGCGCGAAGACTGGATCCGCAACGCCCGCACGCTGCCGGCCATCGAGAAGACACGCGATCTTGTCGTCTCGATGCTGCCGGAGAAATTCGCCGGCACCTTCCAGGAGCAGGCGGTCGGCGCCTCTCCCGCCGACCAGACCCAATCAGGCGACCAGGCGGGCGAATCGGCTTACAAAAAGAGTGACAAGCAGACCCTCGACAACCTCATCGAAAGCACCCAGCAGAACCGGGCCATTCAACAAAGCGTTCCCCAGCAGGTGCCGCCGACGGACAGCCAGAACAACTCGAGCCAGCAGAACTGACATGACCGACGGCAACCTTCTCCCCGACTTCGATCTCGACGGTGACCGCCTGCGCGAGGAGTGCGGCGTCTTCGGGGTCTTTGGCCATGACGACGCCTCGGCGCTGTGCGCCCTCGGCCTGCACGCGCTGCAGCATCGCGGCCAGGAAGCCGCCGGCATCGTCGCCTTCGACGGCACCCGTTTCCACTCAGAGCGCCGCCTCGGGCTGGTCGGCGACCATTTCTCCAAGCAGGCGACCATCCGCCGCCTTTCCGGGCGCTTGGCCATGGGGCATGTGCGCTATTCAACCACCGGCGAGACCATCCTGCGCAATGTCCAGCCGCTGTTCGCCGAGCTTGCCTCGGGCGGCCTGGCGGTGGGCCACAACGGCAACCTGACCAACGGTCTCAGCTTGCGCCAGGACCTCATCCAATCGGGCGCCATCTGCCAGTCGACCTCTGATACCGAGGTGATCCTGCATCTGGTGGCGCGGTCGCGCAAGCCGCGCATCGTCGAGCGCTTCATCGATGCCCTGTATGCGCTGGAGGGCGCCTATTCGCTGGTCTGCCTCACCAACAAGAAGATGATCGGCGCGCGCGATCCGCTAGGGATTCGCCCGCTCATCCTCGGGCGCCTGCACGATGCCTGGATCCTCGCATCCGAGACCTGCGCCCTCGACATCATCGGTGCCCAGTTTGTGCGCGAGGTGGAAAACGGTGAGGTGGTGGTCATCTCCGAGAGCGGGGTCGAATCGCTGCATCCCTTCCCACGCGTGCCGCCGCGCCCGTGCATCTTCGAATATGTCTATTTCTCCCGCCCCGACAGCATCCTCGGCGGCCGCTCGGTTTACGGCGTCAGGAAGCGCTTCGGCGAGGAGCTGGCAAAGGAATCCCCTGCCGATGCCGACGTCGTCATCCCGGTGCCCGATTCGGGCGTGCCGGCCGCCCTCGGCTATGCCTCCGCCTCCGGCATTCCCTTCGAGCTCGGCATCATCCGCAACCACTATGTGGGCCGCACCTTCATCGAGCCGACGCAGCAGATCAGGGCGCTCGGCGTCAAGCTCAAGCACAACGCCAACCGCGCGGTGATCCGCGGCAAACGGGTGGTGCTGGTGGACGATTCGATCGTGCGCGGCACCACGTCGGTGAAGATTGTGCAGATGATGTTCGACGCAGGCGCGCGCGAGGTGCACATGCGTATCTCCAGCCCACCGATCACCCATCCCGACTTCTACGGCATCGACACGCCGGAAGAGAAGGCGCTGCTCGCCGCCACCCATTCGCTGGAGGAGATGCGCGATTATGTGGGCGCCGATTCGCTCGCCTTCCTCTCCATCGATGGCCTTTACCGGGCGGTGGGCTTCGAGGGTCGCGATTCCGTCCGCCCGCAATTTACCGATCACTGCTTCACCGGCGACTATCCAACGTCGCTCACCGATCAGGGACGGCCGCACGCTCCGCGCCAGCTCTCGCTGCTGGCCGAGGCCGGATGACGGCATGACATGACTGCTCCTTTGAAGGACAAGATCGCCGTGGTCACCGGCGCCTCGCGCGGCATCGGCCGGGCGGTGGCGCTGGAACTGGCGAAGGCCGGCGCCCACGTGGTGGCGCTGGCGCGCACTGTCGGCGGGCTCGAGGAACTGGACGACGAGATCAAGGTGCTGGGCGGCAGCGCCACCCTGGTTCCCGCCGATGTCAAGGACTTCCCGGCCCTCGACCGCCTGGGCGGGGCCATCTATGAGCGCTGGGGCCATCTCGACATCCTCATCGGCAATGCCGGCATCCTCGGGGTGCTGACGCCCATCGGTCATGTCGATCCCGAGGTGTGGGACGAGGTGATGGCAGTGAACGTCACCGCCAACTGGCGCCTCATCCGCTCGTTCGATCCGCTGCTCAGGGCAGCACCCGCGGGGCGCGCCGTTTTCGTCACGTCCGGTGCCGCGACCAGCGCGCCCGCCTATTGGGGGCCTTATTCGGTCTCCAAGGCCGCGCTCGAAGTCCTCGCTAGGACCTGGGCGGAAGAAACGTCCAAGCAGGGGCTCGCGGTCAACCTGGTCAATCCCGGCCCCATCCGCACCCGTATGCGCCGCCAGGCCATGCCGGGCGAGGATCCCGAGACCTTGTCGACGCCGGAAGATTTCGCCGCCGCCCTCATGGAGCTGGTGGATGAAAGCCTGATGGTGAGCGGCCGTATCTTCGATTTTCACCAAGGCACGCTCGTCATGCGCGAGCCGCGCTCATAAGGACTTCTAGTACCGCAAATCCCGCCCCAACCCGTCATCGACGGACTTGATCCGGCGATCCATTCCGCCGGTGTCGATGCGGGTGGAAAGGATCGCGGAATAAACTCTGGGATCAAGTCCCGGAGTGGCGGATCAAAAGGGTATCCAACTGACACCCGGCTCCTGCTGGTCCGAAACTTGCTTGGGCAGGTGGTCAAACGTGTCGTCGTTTGCTGAACGAGTTGACCTGTCATCTCGCGTCAGTTCTGGCACAGTTAACGGCCGATGAACACACTATTCAGAGGGCCTTAAACTCGTTCGTGTACCATCGACCTCAATACCGGATCGCCCACGCAGACGATCTGGATGGAGGAAACGACCATGAGGACCATCGCCTATACTCTAGAGGCAATGATGCGTCTGGTCGTGTATGCCGCCATCCTCGGCGCTATGTACAATCAGGCCAGGATGGAAAAGCGCACGACCCGAGCCGCTGCCCGACACGTGAGCCGGTAGAGCATGATGCCGAAAAGTGGATGCCGCTTTTCGGATAAAATCATGCTCAGTCTATTAGAATCGATCAGCTTTTCTGCAATTGGGTGAGGCCACCCAATTGCAGGCTGATCTAGGCTCATCTGTCACCATCGCTGCAATGAGCCGCTGTTTCAGCTCATCACAGCATCGGCCACGTTCTAGGCCTTCAGCACTTCCATCTGGATCGGCCCTTCGGCACTGCCGTGGATGAACTGCTCCACGTAAGGGCTGCCGCTTTCGTCGATCATCTTGGCATCGCCCTGCCAGATGATCTCACCCTTGTAGATCATGGCGATCTCGTCGGCGATCTTGCGCGCCGAGGCCATGTCGTGGGTGATCGAGATGGTGGTGGCGCCCAGGCGCTTCACGCAATCGACGATGAGATTGTTGATTACGTCGGCCATGATCGGATCGAGCCCGGTGGTCGGTTCGTCGAAGAAGATGATCTCCGGGTCGGCGGCGATGGCGCGCGCCAGCCCGACGCGCTTTTGCATGCCGCCCGACAGCTCGGCCGGAAAGAGCTCGGCCACTTCCGGGCCGAGCCCCACTTGGCCCAGCTTCTCGATGGCGATCTCGCGCGCTTGCTTCCTCTCCATGCGCTTGCCCTGGATGAGGCGAAATCCGACGTTCTGCCACACCGTCAGGCTGTCGAAGAGGGCAGCGCCCTGGAACAGCATGCCAAAGCGGGAAAGGAAGCGGTCGCGCGCGCCACCCGTGAGCCCTGCCACCTCCTCGCCGGCGATGCGAATGGAGCCGGAATCGGGCTTGAGGATGCCGAGAATGCACTTGAGCATCACCGACTTGCCGGTGCCCGAGCCGCCGATCACCACCAGCGAGTGGCCCTTGTCGACCGAGACGTTGACACCGTTGAGGACGTGCTTGGGGCCAAAGGCCTTGCGCACGTCGGTAAGTTCGATATGGGGCTGGCTCACTGGCTTAATCCGAGAACAGAAGCGACGTCAGGAGGTAGTTGGCGCACAGGATGAAGATGGAGGCGGAAACCACCGCGTTGGTGGTGGCCCGGCCCACGCCTTGTGCGCCGCCCTTGGAGTTGAAGCCGTGGTAGCAGCCCATGAGCGCGATGATGAAGCCGAACACGGCCGACTTGATAAGGCCCGAGGAGATGTCGGAGAATTCGAGAAAGTCGACGGTGTTCTTGAGATAGGCCCCGGCATTGAAGCCGAGCGAACGGGTGCCGACGACATAGCCGCCCATGATGCCGATGGTATCGGCGATGCCGACCAGTATCGGCAGGCACACCACCGAGGCGATGAGGCGCGGCGCCACCAGATAGCGAAAAGGATTGGTCGACAGCGTCACCAGGGCATCGATCTGCTCGGTGACCCGCATGGTGCCGAGTTCGGCGGCGATGGCGGCCGAAACGCGCCCCGCCACCATCAGGCCGGCGATCACTGGGCCCAGCTCGCGCGTGATGCCCAGCGCGACGATGGAGGAAACGAGGTTCTCGGCGTTGAAGCGCGATCCGCCGATATAGATCTGCAAGGCCAGCACCGCGCCGGTGAAGAAGGCGGTGAGTCCCACCACTGGCAGCGAGTTGTAGCCGATCTTCAGGATCTGGCCGATGATCTGGCGCCCGAACACCGGCGGCGTGAGGCCGGTGACGATCGCGTTCTTTGTAAATAGCCCGATGCGTCCGGTCTCGGCGAAGACGGCAAGCACCAAGGCTCCGATATTGGCGACTGGGTTCACGGGGAGGATCAGCTCTCTTGGCTGGTTGGCGGGGCAGGCACGAACTTTCCATCAACCGATATACACGCGCGCGAAGCGCGAACCAAGCCCAGTGAAGATTTCATAGGCGATGGTGCCGGCGGCTTCGGCCACCTCGTCCACCGATATGTGCTCGCCGATGATCTCGGCTGCCATACCGCGCCGCACCTCGCCGGCCGCCAGGTGGCTGACATCGACGCTGATCAGGTCCATGGAAATCCGCCCCACGACGGGCGCCAGCGCGCCAGCCAGCCACACGTTGGCCGAGCGCTTGCCTGGCCGCTCGGCGAGCGAGCGCAAGAGGCCGTCGCAATAGCCCGCGGCGATGATCGCTATGCGGCTGTCGCCTTCGGCCGTCCACGCGCCGCCATAGCCCACCTTGCCGCCCGCTTCGACCTCGCGCACCTGCAGCACTGTGGCCGCGAGACGGATAACCGGCCGCACGGGGTTGGCATGCCGCGAAAAGGGATTGCCGCCATAGATGGCCACTCCCGGCCGCACCAGGTCGAAATGGAAGGGGTCCCCGAGAAACACGCCCGCTGAATTGGCAAAACTTGCCGGCGCCGGCTGCAGCAGGGTGCGCAAGCGCTCGAACATTGCCCGCTGGGCCTCATTGCCGGGATGATCCGGCTCATCGGCCTGCGCCAGGTGGCTCATGACGAGGCTGACATCGACCCCGGTCAGCCGCCCCGGATCGGCCGCCAACACCTCCACGTCACGCGGCGCGAGACCCAGCCGGTTCATGCCGGTATCGATGTGAAGCGCCGCCTTGCAACCCGCTGCGGCCGTCGCCCACTCGGCGATCTCCTCCAGGCTCGACAGCGCCGGGCGCAGGTCGTGAGCCACATAGAAGCCGGCAAGGCCTGGCATCAGCCCGTCAAGCACGTAGATGTGGGCTTGGTTCTGGCAGGTGCGCAGCCTGCGGCCTTCATCGGGCGTGGCGACGAAGAAGGTGCGGCAACCGGCTTCGGCAAGCGCCGCCGCGCAGCGTTCGAGCCCGAGGCCATAGGCATCGCCCTTGACGCAAGCGGCGCATTCGGCGGTCGATGCCTCATCGCGCAACTGCCGCCAGTTGGCCGTGAGCGCTTCCAGATCGACGGTCAGCACCGCCGGCGCCGACCGGACGTCCGGCTGGCCGTCCTCACCCATCAGTCGTGAAAGTCCGGCAGATGGTCTTCCTTCGCCAGGTTGCCGAACTTGGTGAGGTTGGGATTGAACTGCAATTCGACCGTGCCGGTTGGTCCGTGGCGCTGCTTGCCGATGATCACCTCAGCTTTACCAAGGACCTCGTTCATCTGGTCCTGCCACGTGCAGAAATCTGGCGTGTTTTCACGCGGCTTTTCACGTCCGAGATAGTACTCTGCGCGATAAATAAACATCACGACGTCGGCGTCCTGCTCGATGGAGCCGGATTCGCGCAGGTCCGCCAGTTGCGGGCGCTTGTCCTCGCGCGACTCGACCTGGCGCGAGAGCTGCGACAATGCCAGAATCGGAACATTAAGTTCCTTGGCCAAAGCCTTGAGGCCAGTGGTTATTTCCGAAACCTCCTGCACCCGGCCCTCGGCCGCCCGGCGCGACGATCCGGCAAGAAGCTGCAGATAGTCGATGACCACCAGCCCCAGCCCCCGCTGGCGCTTGAGGCGGCGGGCGCGGGCGGCCACCTGGGCGATGGTCAGCCCGCCGGTGGCGTCGATGTAAAGCGGCAGCGACTGCAGGGCCTGCGATACCTCGACGATGCGGTGGAACTCGTCCTCGGAAATCTTGCCGCGCCTGATCTTTTCCGACGAGATTTCCGCCTGCTCGGAGATGATGCGGGTGGCGAGTTGCTCGGCCGACATTTCCAGCGAGAAGAAGGCGACCACCCCGCCGTTCAGCACCTTGGTGGTGCCATCGGGGCGGTGCTCGGCCTCATAGGCCTCGGCCACCGCATAGGCGATGTTGGTGGCCAGCGATGTCTTGCCCATGGCCGGGCGTCCGGCGAGGACGAGAAGGTCGGAAGGCTGCAGGCCGCCCAGGCGCTCGTCGAGGTCCTTCAGCCCGCACGAGATGCCGGAGAGACCGCCGTCGCGTTTATAGGCGGCCGCGGCCATGTCGACGGCTTCGGTGAGCGCCGTTCCGAACGGCTGGAACCCTTGACCGTATTTGCCCTGTTCGGCCATTTCATACAGCGCCTGTTCGGCCCGTTCGATGAGGTCGCGCGCCTGCAATTCGACCGGCGTGTCGTAGCTATCGTTGACGATATCGGTGCCGACGTCGATCAGCCGCCGCCGCGTTGCCAGCTCGTAGATGGTGCGGGCATATTCCTCGGCATTGATGATGGTGGTGGCCGCTGCCGCCAGGCGCGCCAGATAGGCGGCCCCGCCGATCTCGCTCAGCGTCTCGTCGCGCTCGAAATAGGTTTTCAGCGTAACCGGGCTCGCCAGCTTGCCGGCGCGGATGAAGCTCGAGGCCGCCTCGTAGATGCGCGCATGCACCGCCTCGGAGAAATGCGCCGGCTCGAGGAAGCTGCTCACCTTGTCGGCGGCATCGTTGTTGACGAGGATGGCGCCGAGCAGCGCCTGTTCGGCCTCGAGGTTGTGGGGCGCCGAACGATAATCCGTCTCGTCGTCGCTCTCACCGGTCACCAGGGCCGGGCGGGCATGTTTCAGGGCTGGTTCCATGCTTCAAGGCCTAGCGGACAAAGAGGCTCGATGCGAGTGCCAATTGGCGATGTCCACGCTGTCCGCGCTATTCACACGCCAATGGCCGCACTAGGCAAGAAACTTCGCAAAAGTGCTGGATTTCCGCCACGTTTTGTGACTCAGCCCAGCCCACGATGTCGGTCCGACGGCGTGCCGGGCAATTCGTCAACGGTAGCAATCGCTTACTCCGCCGGGATCGATTTGAATCTCGGCCGTTTCAAATCGATCGCCCGCAAACGCTCTTCCTCCTCGCGCATATAGTCGCGTGTGAGCGGCAGCGCGTGCTGGCTGCGAGCGAACTGGATCTGGAAGTTGTTGAGCCCTTGATGGCGGAAGGCTGCCTCCGAACCGGCGAGATAGAATTCCCACATGCGGCAGAAGCGTTCGTCATAGAGCTTGGCGGCCGCCTCGCGGTGATCTTGGAAGCGGTCGGCCCATTCCCTCAGCGTCATCGCGTAGTGCAGCCGCAGGATTTCGACATCGGTGATGTAGAGGCCGGACTCCTCTATCGAAGGCAGTACCTCGGACAGGGCCGGAATATAACCGCCGGGGAAAATGTAGCGGGCGATCCATGAGCTGGTGACGTTGGGGCCGTCGGCGCGGCCGATGGAATGCAGCACCGCGACGCCGTCGGGCTTGAGCAGGCTGGCCGCCTTGTGGAAAAACTGGCCATAAAAACCCACGCCCACATGCTCGAACATGCCGACCGAGATGATGCGGTCGAACGCACCCTCGATCTGGCGGTAGTCGAGCATCTCGAACTTGACCCGGTCGGCGACGCCGCGTTGCAGGGCGCGCTGGTTGGAGAGCTTGTGCTGCTCCTCAGACAGGGTGATGCCCATCACCTCAGCCCCGCAGGTCTCGGCAAGATAGAGCCCGAGCCCGCCCCAGCCCGAGCCGATTTCGAGCACCTTCATGCCCGGACGGACATTGAGCTTGGCGGCCAGATGGCGCTTCTTGGCGAGTTGCGCCTCATCCAGCGACATATCCTTGTTCTCGAAGTAGCCGCAGGAATACTGGCGGTCGCGGTCGAGGAAGAGATCGTAAAGCTCGCCCGAGAGGTCGTAGTGGTGCTTGACGTTGGCCTGCGCCCGTCCCACCGGATTATATTGCTCGATGCGCCGGATGAGGCGCCGCGCCGTCCACAGCCAGCTCAGCCGGGCAGGGGCCTTGCGCCCTTCCAGGTTGGACAGGAAAAGCACCTGTAGGTCGTAGATGGTGCCTTTCTCCAGCACCAGCGTGCCGTCCATATAGGCTTCACCGATATAGAGATCCGGGTTGATGGCAAGCTTGGTACAGGTCAGCCGGTCGGTGATCCTGAACTTGACCGTCTCGCCCGAGCCGTCGCCGAAACGCCAGACACCACCGCCCGGGCAGATCACTTCAAGATCGCCCGTCTCGACCACCAGATTCAATGCCCGCCGCAGCAATGCAATCATCGGCGTACACTCCCCCGGGGCTCGGGGTCCTTGTCACCGCCCCAACTCTCGACCCGCCCCTTTTGGGCCGATGGCCCGCGTTGGTCAGGCCATACCTAAATATTGGCATCGATGGTCGGTTTCGGCAAGACTGTGGCGTAACGGCAGATGGTGACAATGCCGTGGCAGTTAGGCGGGTAAGAAAAAGGGGCGGCTGTGGTGCCGCCCCTTTGCTTGTCCTTGCTGCTGCTGCGATAGCCGGGCGTCAGGCAGTCTCGCCGTCGTCGGCGCCGATCTCCTGGCTTGCCGCCTCTTCGGCACCCTCGGCCTCGTCGGCACTCTCCTCGCCGAGATCTTCCAACTCTGCCTCTTCCTCGAACAGGGCTTCGGCCGCGGCGCGGGCCTCCTCGCGTTCGGAGACGGTGCCGGTGAGGACTTCGCCGCGCGCCTGGGCCTCGGCTTCATCAGCCGAGCGCGCCACGTTGACGCTCACGCCGACGGTCACTTCCGGGTGCAGCGCGATGCGCACCTGATAGATGCCGATCGACTTGATGGGATGCTCGAGCCGCACCTGGTTGCGGTTGATCGCCACGCCGAGTGCGCTCGCCTCGACGGCGATGTCGCGGGCCGAGACCGAGCCGTAGAGCTGGCCCGCTTCGCCCGCCTGGCGCAGGAGCACGAACGAGGCGCCGTCGAGCTGGCCCGACAGGCCTTCAGCCGCGTTGCGTTGCTCGGCATTGTGCGCCGTGCGCGCCTCGCGTTCGTGCTCGAAACGTTCGCGGTTGGCCTCGGTGGCGCGCAGCGCCTTGCCCTGCGGCAACAGGCAATTGCGGGCATAGCCGTCCTTGACACGGACGACCTGGCCCATGGCGCCGAGCTTTTCGACGCGCTCCAACAGGATCACTTGCATTTTCAACGTCTCCTTTCGATGTGGGTGCAAAGCGGTTTCAAAGGCAAATTCTCGGGGGCTCACGTGGCGCCGGGCGGGCCGGCGCTCTTTACGCGTCCGCGCAGGTCGAAGATCATGTCGGCGGCGGCAAGGATGACCAGGGGTAGAAACAGCACGCCTTGCAGCAGCACCAGCCCCAGATAGAGCGCGCCGAGGACGAAAAACTGCCCGTTGAGGCCAGCGGTGAGGGCGTGCGCTACGGCCAGCCCCAGAAGCAGGAAGGCCGAGGTCATGGCGCCCAGCGCCAGCGCCCCGGTAAAGGCAATGAGGCCCCAGGGACCGGCCGATGCCATGGAGGGCCCCCACATGGCGTCCATCACCACGAGGGCGGCAACCGCGATGAGGATCCACAGGCTCGCCATGGGAAAGCGCAGGGCCGAGAACGGGGACCATGGCCTCAGGCCGATGTCGGACATGGTGACGATGCGGGCGGCCAGCCACAGGCACACCATCGTCGCCACGTGCCAGATTACGGTCGCCGCCGGCGGCACCAGCACCACCATGACCTTCACGAAGGCATCGATGTCGCCCTTGGCGACGTCGTTGTTGCGCGCCAGCATGGCGCCGATGCGCCGGGCCACGCCGGCGGTCGCCTCCCGCAGCGCGGCGAGGTCGCCGCCGCCGGCAAGGAACGAGGCGAACATCACCGCCACCCCGATGCCCGCCGCCCACAGCACCAGGCGGCCTTCCGGGTACCACTGCACAGTGCCGTCCGTGGCCTCGCCCTCCATCGACACAATTCCGGCCGCCGGGCGGTGCTTGAGCGCCACCCAGGTGAGGACGACAGGCGCGATGGCGGCCGAGACGGCGAATACGAAGCCCATCTGCCAGCCGAGCAGGATGGCGAGCACCGCGATGCCCACGAGCCCCGCCAGCACCGCCGGCAGTGGTCCGAAGGAAAGGCCGGTCACGAACAGCGGCAGCGAGGAAAGGCTGAACAGCAAGATGCCGATGGGCGACGGCGAAATCAGCGTCGCCTGCAGAGCGGCGGCGGCCAGTCCGGCAATGACGGCGACGAGATAAGGATTCTTCATCAATGGGCTGTCCCTCATCGCTTGAACGATGGGTTAGGAGCGGATCAACCTTGCCGGCGTCCGCCCCAACCGGGGGGGCCGCATCCGAAAAGGGATGCGGCGGTTTTGGCTACTTCAGCACGTAGGGCAGGAGCCCCAGGAAGCGCGCCCGCTTGATGGCGCGCGCCAGTTCACGCTGCTTCTTGGCCGAGACGGCGGTGATGCGGCTGGGCACGATCTTGCCGCGCTCGGACACATAACGCTGTAAGAGCCGCACATCCTTGTAGTCGATGACGGGTGCGCCGTCTCCGGAGAAGGGGCAGCTCTTGCGGCGGCGGAAAAACGGCCGGCGGCCCGGCCCTGCTTGCATGGCCATCACTCGCCTCCTTCGCTTTTGCTTTCTTCGCGCGGCGCACGGCTGCGTCCGCCACGGTCACCGCGATCGCCCCTGTCTCCACGGTCACCGCGATCGCCCCTGTCTCCACGGTCACCCCTGTCTCCACGGTCACCGCGATCGCGTGAAAAGCGGTCGTCGCGCCCACCGCGGTCGTCGCGGTCGCGTCCGCGCCGCATCATGGCCGAGGGGCCGTCCTCGAGCTCTTCGACCCGAATGGTGAGGAAGCGGATGACGTCCTCGTTGAGCGCCATCTGACGCTCCATCTCGGCCACCGTCGCCGGGGGAGAATCGAGGTTGAGTAGGGTGAAATGGGCCTTGCGGTTCTTCTTGATGCGGTAGGTGAGGGGCTTGACGCCCCAGTATTCCGTCTTGGCGACCGAGCCGCCGCCGGTCTCGATCACCGACTTGAACTGCTCGGTCAGGGCGTCGACCTGTGCATTGGACAGGTCCTGACGCACCATGAAGGTGTGCTCATAGAGCGGCATGTTTCTGTAGCCTTTCTCTTGCGTTCCGTAACCGTCGCTTGGGTTCCCGGCGCTGAGCCTCTCCCGAGCCCATCGACGAGAAAGGCTCGAGAAGTCGGTTCCTCGAAAGAGCGGAGACAAGGGAAGACGAACCTCTCGGTCCTTCCAAACGGTCTTCCTTTCAGCCTCCGACCGGGTGCCGGCGACGCGAGGCGGTTTATAGTGATTGCCGCAGCGTTTGCAAGGGGAATGTCAGGCGAATGCTGATCCGGCATTAAAAGAAGAAGGCCCGTGCGATCCACGTCTTGCACTGATACCAGCCGCCGCCGCGCTTCTGGAAATAGCGCTGTCCGATCAGCCCGGTCTCCGTCCGGGTTTCGACGGGCGGATCGAAGCGGGCCACGGCGTCAGGCGGAATGACCACGCAAACCGGCCTCAGGCACCACGCGGCGGTGCCTACGCAAACAACGAGGCTCACGACAAGCGCGACCCATGCCTGCCGCCTGAACAGCCGATAGGCGATGCCCCCCGCGATAAGGCCGAGAACCAGCGCAAGGGTGACGACCAGGCTCACGCCAGCGCCGTCTCCGCCAGCTTCACCCAATAGGAGCACCCCAGCGGGATGATCTCGTCGTTGAAGTCGTAGGCCGGGTTGTGCAGCCCCGCCGTATCGCCGTTGCCGATCCACATCATGGCGCCGGGCCTTACCTCCAGCATGAAGGAAAAGTCCTCCGATCCCATGGTCGGATCGGCATCGCCGTCGACATTGGCCCCGCCCGCCACCTCACTGGCAACGGAGGCGGCGAAACGCGCGCTCGCGGGATCGTTCACCGTCACCGGATAGTCGCGCACATATTTCACCTCGGCCTCGGCGCCATAGGCGCGGGCGATGGTTTCGGCAAGCTCGGTGAGGCGTCTCTGGGCGATGTCGCGCGCGGCCGGATCAAGGGTCCTCACCGTCCCTGCGAGATAAGCCGTGGCGGCCAGCACGTTGGAAGTGTCGCCGGCATGGAACAGGCTGGTGGAGACGACGACGCCCTTGATGGGATCGACATTGCGCGAGGCGATGGTCTGCAGCCCCTGCACGATGGCCGCTCCCGCCACGATCAGGTCGTCGCAGTGATGCGGCCGCGCCGCATGTCCGCCGCGCCCCTTGAGGTGGATCTGGAATTCGTCCGCCGAGGCCTGGGCCGAGCCGGGCAGGGTCATGAACTTGCCGACATCGAGGCCCGGCCGGTTGTGCAGGCCAAACACCTGCTCGATGCTGAAGCGCTGCATCAGTCCGTCTTCCACCATCTCGCGCCCGCCGGCGCCCTGTTCCTCGGCCGGCTGGAAGATGACGATGGCGTTGCCGGAAAAGTTGCGCGTCTCGGCCAGATATTTCGCCGCCCCCAGGAGCATGGCCGTATGCCCGTCATGCCCGCAGGCATGCATGCGTCCCTCGACGCTCGAGGCATGCGGGGCGGCCGTTGCCTCCTTGATCGGCAGCGCGTCCATGTCGGCCCTGAGGCCGATGGTGCGCCCCTCGCCCTTTGCCCCCTTGATGACGCCGACGACGCCGGTGCGCCCGATGCCGGTTACCACTTCGTCGATGCCGAAGGACTTGAGCTTGTCGGCGACGAAGGCGGCGGTGCGCTGAACGTCGAATTCGAGCTCGGGATGCTGGTGCAAGTCACGGCGCCAGCCGGTGATCTCGTCATGGAATTCCGCCAGCCGGTTGATGACTGCCATTGTCGCCCTCGCTCGTTGCTGTTCACGCCTGAGGCGTTGCGCCACTCAGGACGGTCGCATAGCGCCCCGCATCGATATTGCCGCCGGAGACGATGGCGCCGACGCGCTTGCCGGCCATTTTTTCACGCTCCTGCATGAAGGCGGCGAGCGCCCCGGCACCCGCCCCTTCGGCCACCGTGCGGCTGCCGCGATAGAGCAGCCGCATGGCCTCGGCCAGTTCATCGTCCGAGACCTCGACGATGCGCGACGCCCCTTTGCGGATCACCTCGAGAGCTTCCTCGCTCGGCACCCTGACAGCCATCCCCTCGGCAAAAGTCTTGACGCGATTGGTGGAGACCGGCCGCCCCGCCGCCAGCGACAGGGCATAGGCATTGGCGCCGGTCGAGACGACACCGATCACCTCGGTCTTGAGACCCAGAATGTCGCGCGCCGAGATGACGCCGCAGATGCCGGAGCCGAGCCCGATGGGCACATAGACGGCATCGAGCTCGCCCGCTTCGGCAAACAGCTCGAAGGCATAGGTGGACACCCCCATCACCAGCTCACGGTGGAACGAGGGCACCATGTCGAGGCCGCGTTCGCGCGCGATCTCCACGGCATGGCCGCGCGCCTCGTCGAAATCGCGCCCGGTCTCAATCAGCTCCGCCCCCAGGGCCCGCATGGCGGCGTTCTTGATCTCGGAATTGTTCTCCGGCACCACGATGGTGGCAGTCAGCCCCTCGCGCCGGGCAGCAAACGGGATCGACTGGCCATGATTGCCGGTGGAGGCGGTGATGACACCCGTCGTCTCGCCGCGCTCCTTCCTCAGGCGCATATGCACCAGTCCGCCGCGCACCTTGAAGGCGCCGAGCGGTGTGAGGTTTTCATGCTTCACCCAAACTTCGCTGCCGAGCGCCGCCTCGATCAGCGGCCACACAACCTGCGGCGTGGGATTCAGCGTTTCATAGACGATTGCGCGGGCGCGTTCGGCTTCGGCGGGTGTGAGCATGGGCGAGGGATCCAGTGGCGCAGACAAGCGCCTCTGTCATAGCGACTTCCCCGCCCGACGCAAGCCTCACGCCGCTGGTTGGAACCTGAACTGGCCGGTGATGGCGAAGGCGAACAGGGTGTCTGCCTCCTCGGTGCCGCGCCCGATATTGTGCACCATCAGCGGCCGGCTGTGGTCGCCATTGGGTCGGTGGCTGACGATGGCGATATGAGGCAGGTTGCCGGGCAGCATCTGGGTCACCAGATCACCAGGGCGGAAGTCGCCGGGCTGCTCGCCCGCCACCAGCCGCACTCCGCGGCGGGTGAAGAAAGTTTGCAGGTTCGGCACCCGTCGGTGGTCGATATTGGCATCCGGCGCCTTCAGGTCCCAGTCTTGCGGATAGGCTGGGAAGTTGGCCGCCATGTCCTCGTGCACGAGTTTTTGCAAATCGAGCCCGAAGGCGTCGCGATAGGCGCGGATCACCACGTCGGTGCACACCCCGTGCGAGCGCGCGATGTCGCCCATGGGATAGCCGATACGCACATAGGAGGGATCGTACAGCACCGTCCGGCCGATCTGCCCCTCGGCCGCATGGACCAGTTTCAGTGCCCACGGCTCGGGCTGCGGCAGGCGCACCTCAGCCATGGCGGTGAGCCGGTTGAAGGGTGTTCGGATGAAGCCGGCGCCGGCAACTGCGGTGACGGCTCCTGCGACCACGATACGACGGGTGAACATGGGTGAGACCTCCCTTGAGCGCATTATTCGCCAAAGGTCATGGCGCTGGCTTGCCAGCGGGAATGGCCTGGATGAACCGACCGCCGTCTTGGCGAAAGGTGATATCGGCCCATTGTGTCGTCACCTTGACAAGCCGAAGGCGGCCATGCTTTGAGCCCGTCAATATTTCGTGACCACGACCTGCTTGGGGGTTTCGGGCGTGAGCATCGCATTCACCTTTCCCGGTCAGGGCAGCCAGGCCGTCGGCATGGGCCGTGAGCTTGCCGATTCCCACGCCAGCGCCCGCGCGGTGTTCGCGGAGGTGGACGAGGCACTGGGCGAGTCCCTGTCGCGCCTCATGTGGGACGGTCCCGCGGATAGCCTCACTCTCACCGAGAATGCCCAGCCGGCCCTCATGGCGGTCTCCATGGCCGTGTTGAGAGTGCTGGAGGACGAGCACGGCATCGCCACGGCGACGACTGCCCGCTTCGTTGCCGGCCATTCGCTGGGCGAATATTCGGCGCTGGCCGCCGCCGGGACCTTCACTCTTGCCGATGCCGCGCGCCTGTTGCGCATCCGCGGCCTCGCCATGCAGACCGCAACCCCGGTCGGCACTGGCGCCATGGCCGCGCTGCTGGGGCTCGACTTCGACGCTGCCGTCGCCGTCGCCGCCGAGGCCGCCCAGGGCGAGGTGTGCCAGGCCGCCAACGACAACGGGCCGGGGCAGGTGGTGATTTCCGGCGCCCGCGCCGCCGTCGAGCGCGCCCTCGACGTCGCCAAAGCTAAGGGGGCGAAACGCGCAATCCTGTTGCCGGTGAGCGCCCCCTTCCATTGCGCCCTTATGCAACCGGCCGCCGAGGCCATGGCCGAGGCCCTGTCGACTGTCGCGATGCGCGATCCGGCCGTGCCGCTCATTGCAAACGTGGTCGCCGGCCCCGTCACCACGGCCAAGGAGGTGCGCCGCCGTCTGGTCGAGCAGGTGACCGGCACGGTAAGATGGCGCGAGTGCGTCGGCTACATGGCGGCAAACGGCGTCACGCTCTTTGCCGAGCTCGGTGCCGGCAAGGTGCTGACCGGCCTTGCCCGCCGCATGGCGCCCGAGGCAAGGGCCCTGAACGCCGGCACGCCCGCCGAGGTGGCCGAACTGGCCGCCGCGCTTAAGGGATGAAGTGCGCGAAGGCGCCGAGGGGAGGGTGAGACCCATGTTCGATCTGACCGGCAAATGCGCGCTGGTGACCGGTGCGACCGGCGGCCTTGGCGCTGCCATCGCCGCCGCGCTTCACGCGCAAGGGGCAAGCGTTGCCTTGTCGGGCACCCGCGAGGCAGTTCTGGCCGACATCGCCGCCGACCTCGGTGAGCGCGCCCATGTCGTGGCCTGCAATCTCGCCGATGCGGCGGCGGTGGAAAAGCTGGTGCCCGCGGCCGAGGCGGCCATGGGCAGGCTCGACATCCTTGTCAACAACGCCGGCATCACCCGCGACAACCTCGCCATGCGCATGAAGGACGAGGACTGGGCCGCCGTCCTCGACGTCAACCTCACCGCCGGCTTCCGTCTCGCCCGCGCCGCCATGCGCGGCATGATGAAGCGTCGCTTCGGGCGGATTATCGGCATTACCTCGGTGGTGGGGGTGACCGGTAATGCCGGCCAGGCCAATTACGCCGCCGCCAAGGCGGGCATGATCGGCATGTCCAAAGCCCTGGCGCAGGAGCTCGCCTCGCGCGCCATCACCGTCAACTGCGTGGCGCCGGGCTTCATCGAGACCGCCATGACCGGTGCCCTCAACGAAAAGCAGCGCGAGGCGATCCTCACGACCGTGCCCGCCGGCCGCCTCGGCCTGCCGGGCGAGATTGCCGCGGCGGTGGTTTATCTGTCGAGCGACGAAGCCGCCTATGTCACCGGTCAGACCTTGCATGTGAACGGCGGTATGGCGATGATCTGAAGGCGTTTGGTTGCGGTCGTTTCCACACCCTGGACGGGGGTTGATTGTCTCTTTGTGGAGGTCGGGTTATGTGCTAGGAAGCCCGAGGTAACAGGGGGTGCGCGATGCCTTCGAGCGGCGCCCACAGCGCTTGCCGGTACATCGTGTTATGGTATGGCAAGCTGGCGAGAATCGGCATTAGCGTGAGATTCGGGATACTCGGGTCTTCGGCCATATTGAGCGAGGAAGAAGTATGAGCAATGTAGCAGAGCGGGTGAAGAAGATCGTTGTCGAGCACCTCGACGTGGACGCTGACAAGGTCGTGCCCGAGGCAAGCTTCATCGAGGACCTGGGCGCCGACAGTCTCGACACGGTTGAGCTGGTCATGGCCTTCGAGGAAGAGTTCGGCATCGAGATCCCCGACGATGCCGCCGAAAGCATTGCCACCGTCGGCGATGCCATCAATTTCATCGAGAAAAGCGCGTCCTGATCGTCGCTGCCGCCGTTTGCGGCCAGGGTCGACGAATTCCCACGCGGGGGCAGGGCTGGGCCCGGCCCCCGCGTCTTGCTGTTGGGCGTCGGGCGCATTCAACCCGGCGTGGACCGCTTGTGATACAATCCGTCTCAGATAAGGGGGCTGGGAAAGCATGCGCAGGGTTGTGGTTACCGGATTGGGCCTCGTCACGCCGCTGGCTGTGGGCGTTGAGGAGACATGGCGCCGGCTGATCGACGGGGAGTCGGGAGCCGGGCCGATCACCCGCTTCGATCCTTCAGACATGAACTGCCGCATCGCCTGCGAGGTGAAGCGCGGCGACGGCACAAACGGCACCTTCAACGCCGATCAGTGGGTCGATTCCAAGGATCAGCGCCGCTATGATTCCTTCATCATCTACGCCCTGGCGGCGGCCGCCCAGGCGGTGGCCGATTCGGGCTGGAAGCCTGAGACCTATGAACAGCAGTGCCGCACCGGCGTCCTCGTCGGCTCCGGCATCGGTGGCCTGCCGCTGATCGAGGCGACCACCCTCACCCTCAACGAAAAAGGCCCGCGCCGGGTCGGCCCGTTCTTCATTCCCGGCAGCCTCATAAACCTCGCCTCCGGCCTCATCTCCATCGAGCATGGCTGCAAGGGCCCCAACCACGCGGTGGTGACGGCCTGTTCGAGCGGCGCCCATTCCATCGGCGATGCCGGGCGCATGATTGCGCTGGATGATGCCGATGTCATGATCTGCGGCGGGGCCGAGGCCTCCATCTGCCGCATAGGCATCGCCGGATTCCTCGCCTGCAAGGCGCTCTCGACCGGCTTCAACGACGAGCCGACCCGCGCCTCGCGTCCTTATGACCGCGACCGTGACGGCTTTGTCATGGGCGAAGGGTCCGGCATCGTGGTACTGGAGGAGCTCGAGCATGCCAGGGCGCGTGGCGCAAGAATCTATGGCGAACTCATCGGCTACGGCATGTCGGGCGATGCCTATCATGTGACGGCGCCGGCCCCCGACGGCGACGGGGGCTTGCGCTGCATGCAGGCGGCCTTGAAGCGCGCCGGCATCTCCGCCCACGATATCGACTATGTCAACGCCCACGGCACCTCCACCCCCATGGGCGATGAGATCGAGCTCAAGGCGGTTGAGCGGCTCATGGGCAACAAGCCGACATCTGTCTTCATGTCCTCGACCAAGTCGTCCATCGGCCATCTGCTCGGCGCCGCCGGGGCGGTGGAAGCGGTCTTCTGCATCCTTGCCATGCGCGACGGCATCGCCCCTGCCACTCTCAATCTCGACAACCCGTCGGTGGAGACAGGGATCGACCTGGTGGCGAAGACACCAAAAAAGAAAGAGATCAACACGGTATTGTCCAATTCCTTTGGTTTCGGTGGCACCAACGCCTCGCTCATCTTCCAGCGCTTCGCTGGATGATGCTTCGACCTGGAGGATGTATTGGCCGACGACCAGGCCCAGCCGCCCGTACCCCCGCCGCCACCGGACAGCGACGGTGATATCCGCGTGCCCGAACCGCGTGTTCGCCGCAGAACACCGGCTCGTGCCATCGTGTTCTCGCTGTTCGGCACGCTGTTCGCGCTGGTTCTGATCGTCTCCGGCCTCGCCATTTGGGGCTATAGCCGGGTTATGGCGCCGGGCCCGCTCAATGCGGCCCGTGCCGTCATCATCGAGCGCGGCACCGGCAACGAGGATGTCGCCGCCCTGCTCGAGAAGGAGGGCATCGTCGAAAATGCGCGCGAATTCCTCACCCTGATCTGGCTGACACGCCCGCATGCGCCGATCATCAAGGCGGGCGAATATGCCTTCGCCCCCCACATCTCCATGCGCGATGCGCTGGCACTCATCCGCTCGGGCCATTCCGTCACCTACAAGCTCACCTTGCCCGAAGGCTGGACCAGCGCCCGCATCCTGGAGCGCATCCGCGCCCAGTCGGCGCTTTCCGGCGAGATCACGAAGGCGGCACCCGAAGGCTCGCTCCTGCCCGATACCTATCTCTATCAGCGCGGTACCGAGCGCGATGAGATGATCACCCGCATCCAGGCCGCCCGCGACCGCCTGCTCAAGGACTTATGGGCCAAGCGCGCCAAGGGACTACCGCTCAAGACACCACAAGAGGCGGTGACGCTCGCCTCCATCGTGGAAAAGGAAACCGGCATCGCCGAGGAACGCCCGCGCGTGGCGGCGGTGTTCATCAACCGCCTGAAGCGCCACATGCGGCTGCAGTCCGACCCCACCATCATCTATGGCATCACTGAGGGCAAGTCGCGTCTCGACCGGCCGCTGACCCGCTCTGACATCGCCGAGAAGACGCCGTACAACACATACCAGATTGATGGCCTGCCGCCGACGCCGATCGCCAATCCGGGGCGCGATGCGCTGGCCGCGGTGCTCAATCCGGTAAAGTCGGACGAGCTCTATTTCGTCGCCGACGGCACCGGCGGACATGTATTTGCCTCCAACCTCAAACAGCACATGGCCAACGTGAAGCACTGGCGCCAGGTCGAGCGCGACCAGCGCGAAGCCGACACATCGAGCCCTGATGCACCCGTTGCCAGCAACGATACGCCAGCCAATGTGGCACAGGTCCCGCAAGCCCCGGCCCAACAGTCGCCCGCCGCCGACCGGTCATCCAGCGACATCTCGGGCGCGCCGCTCACGCCACCGTCTCCGACCCCGCTTGCCGAACGGCCAAATGTGCAGGCCGAGCAAACCGCCAAGGCGCCTGACAAGCCGCAAGAGCCCGCGCAACAGCCCCCGGCGACAGCCGAGGCACCAAAGCCCGAAACCTTCGTCAACGATCTCCATATCCCGACGACCAAGCCGTCGCCCGAGCCCACCGCGCAGCGCAACGAGGCACCCACGCCGCCAGCCAATGTGGCGGATGTGGCCGAGATCACGAACATCGAACCGGGCAAGATCATCACCATCGCGGGCCGCCTTGTGCCGCTCCCGCGTCCCCGTCCCCCGCGATAACGCTCATCAAGGAAAAGAGAGATCACCATGAAACGCAACCAGGTTCGCCGCATCGTCATGCAGGCCCTGAAAGAAGCACGCGAGAAGGTCCTGAAGCCGATGACCGTCGCGGTGCTCGATGAGCGCGGCGCCTTGGTGCATCTCGACTCCGAGGACGGTTCGAGCCTGATGCGCTGGAAGATCGCCTTCGGCAAGGCTTATGGCGCCATCGCCATGGGGCTCGGCTCGCGCGCCCTGTCCGAGCGTTCGAGCAAGCAGCCGCAATTCATCGACGCTATGAACGCGCTTGCGGGCGGCGCTCTCGTGCCGGTGCCGGGTGGCGTTCTGGTGCGATCGGCCAAGGGCCAGATTGTCGGCGCCGTCGGCATCACCGGCGACAATTCCGACAATGACGAGGCCTGCGCCGTCGCCGGCATCGAGGCCGCCGGCCTCGTCGCCGACACCGGCAAGAGCTGACGCTCTACCCAAAATCGACACGGCGGGCGAAGCCAATCGCGTCCACCCGGGCGCCCGCCTCGCATGGACAAGGGCTGTGCCCTTGCGCTCCCTGCGTGCGGTCACCTCCTCGCCCCTGAATTCGTGTCATCCACGTCCCCGGGCCTGACCCGGGAATCAACCCGAGGCCCCAGAGCATCCGGCAAGGCGCGAGCGTGTGGCTCTGGGTCGCCGGGTCGAGCCCGACGATGACACCAAGGGGGCAGGGACGCCGGCCAGGCCGAGCGCACCCGCCACGGCGCATCCACCGCGGCGGATAAAGGCTTCAGTCCTTGCCACCCTATGGCTGTTGGACCATCGCCTTCATTCGTCCTTCCGCGAGGTGATATGCCCCTTGTGCCCATGCGAAAGTCGAACATATAGTGCGTTTCGTCCATAAATTGTCGGAAAGCAAACATTTAACGTAAAAATGCAGAATTTTGCAGGTGAATTTGCTCACGCTTTCCGACTGCTTGCGCGGCTGGACCCTGATCTTCTTGCCATCGTGGTGCTGTCGCTCAGGGTGAGCCTGACGGCGGTGCTTCTCGCCGCGCTCATCGGTATGCCGCTGGGGGCCATCCTGGCGGTGACGCGTTTTCCCGGCCGCCGCGTCATCAATGTGCTGATCGCCGCCTTCATGGGGCTGCCGCCGGTGGTGGTCGGCCTCCTCATTTATCTGCTGCTTTCGCATGCCGGCGTGCTCGGGCCCCTGCAGCTTCTCTACACCCCGACCGCCATGATCATCGCCCAGACGGTGCTGGTGACCCCCATCATCGCCGCCCTTGCCCGTCAGACGGTCGAGGATGTGCACGGCGAATATGTCGAGCAGCTTGCCGTCTTCGGTGTCGGTCCCTGGCAGCAGGTTGCAACGCTTCTGTGGGATGCCCGCTTCAGCCTGCTGACGGCCCTTCTCGCCGGCTTCGGGCGCGCCATCGCCGAGGTGGGCGCCGTCATCATCGTCGGCGGCAACATCAACCACGTCACGCGTGTGATGACCACCGCCATCGCGCTGGAGACATCCAAGGGCAATCTCGCCCTGGCGCTCGGTCTTGGCGTCATCCTCGTCTCCATCGCCGTTGCGGTGAACACCCTGGTCTTTGCCCTGCGCGGCACCGCCGTGAGGAGCGCCCATGCCTGATCCGCAGGTGCTGCCGGTGGCGGCGGCCGGCATCGTGCTGGAGCGCGACGGCCGCCGCCTGCTCGATGTGGCCGAGATCGAGTTCGGCGGCACCGGCTTTTCCGTGGTGCTGGGCCCGAACGGCGCCGGCAAGTCGCTGCTGCTGCGCGTGCTCGCCGGCCTTATCGAGCCCGACGAGGGTTGGGTGACATGGGCCGGACGGCCCCCCGACAGGGAGCGCGCCCCGCGCCTCGGTGTGGTGTTCCAGCGCCCTGTGCTGCTGCGCCGCTCGGCCCGCGCCAACATCGTCTATGCCCTCAAGGTGACGGGCGTACCGGCATCCCGGCGCCAGGCGCAAGCCGACACCGTGCTTGCCGGCGCCCGCCTCGACGGGCTGGCCCGCTCGCCCGCCCGCCTCTTGTCGGGCGGCGAGCAGCAGCGCCTGGCTCTGGCGCGCGCCCTGGCGCTGGAGCCGGAAGTGCTGTTCCTCGACGAACCCACCTCCAGCCTCGATCCCGCCTCCACCAAGGCGATTGAGGACATGCTGAAGACGGCCGCGCTCGCCGGCACCCGCATCGTGCTCGTCACCCACGACACCGCCCAGGCGCGGCGTCTGGCCGAGGAGGTGGTCTTCATCCATCAAGGCCGCGTGCTGGAGCGTTCGCAAGCGGCCCCGTTCTTCGAAAAGTCCGCCGCCCCTCAGGCCAGGGCCTATCTGGAGGGCGCAATCCTTGTTTGAATCAGAAAGGGAGAAACCATGCCCAAAGTACTGAGATTGTTCATTATCGCCGTCATGGCGACAGTCGGTCTTTCGGCCTCGGCGCTGGCCGGTGACTTCATCGTGGTGCAGTCCACCACCTCCACCCAGAACTCCGGCCTTTACGAGTACCTGCTGCCGATCTTCCAGAAGAAGACCGGCATCGAAGTGCGCGTGGTAGCGGTCGGCACCGGCCAGGCTATCAAGAACGCCATGAATTGCGACGGCGACGTGCTCCTGGTGCACGCCAAGAAGGCCGAGTTGAAGTTCGTGGCCTCAGGCTTCGGCGTCAAGCGCTACGACCTCATGTACAACGACTTCGTCATCGTCGGCCCGGCCAAGGATCCCGCAGGCGTTGCCGGCATGAAGGACGCCGTGGCAGCGCTCAAGAAGATCTCCGCCTCCAAGGCGACGTTCCTGTCGCGCGGCGATGATTCGGGCACCAACAAGAAGGAGCTGGCCCTGTGGAAGACGGCCGGCATCGACGTCAAGACCGCCTCCGGCACCTGGTACCGCGAGACCGGCTCGGGCATGGGCGCCACCCTCAACTCCGCCGTCGGCATGGAAGCCTATACGCTGACCGACCGCGCCACCTGGATCGCCTTCAAGAACCGCGGCGACCTCAAGATCGCGGTCGAGGGCGACAAGGACCTGTTCAACCAGTACGGCATCATGCTGGTCAACAAGGACAAGTGCCCGGCAGTCAAGACCAGGCTGGGCAAGGTCTTCATGGACTACCTGCTGTCGCCTGAAGGCCAGAAAGTCATTGCCGCCTACAAGCTGAAGGGCCAGCAGCTCTTCTTCCCCAACGCCAAGGCGATGGCTGCCAACTGAGCCGGTCGGGATTTTCGCCCTATCGCCCCCTTTGCCTTCCTGCCAGGATCATCGATCCTGGCAGGAGGAGAAATCGAGCCATGGCGCTTGAGGTAATCGGAGCGGGGTTCGGACGTACCGGCACCGACTCCATGAAGGCAGCGCTCGAGGAGATCGGCCTCGGGCCCTGCCATCACATGAAGGAGTTGCTGGCCGATCCCGTGCAGATGCAGCACTGGCGCGGGATCGCCGACGGCAACACCCCCGACTGGGACGAGACGTTTGCCAATTACACCTCCGCCGTCGACTGGCCGTCGGCCTTCTACTGGCGCCAGCTTGCGGCCCATTTCCCGAAGGCCAAGGTGCTGTTGACGTTGCGCGACCCCGAAAGTTGGTTCTCTACATAAGGGTGCTGCGTCAAGTGTTTTCTGGCGATCTGTCACCTCTGCCCGCATCGAGCTTGCCATGGTTCTCTTCGACGTCCGGTTTGTCGCTCGGCGTCATCATCCGGGGCTATTGAGCTCGAACAACCAACGGGCCGGCGCACTGTATTAAACGCAGGGGTTTGGCCTGCAACCAACTGTCTCGCGCTCGACCTGCCGGTCCGGCGGCCTGGCGGAGGAGCTCCGTCAGGTCAGGGATTGGATCATCGCTTGCCGGCTCATGCGGCGAAGTGGGTCTCCTCTTTCCATATGCGGCACAGCAGTACCGCCATCTTGCGGGCCAGCGCGGTGCGGGCCTTCTTGGCGCCGGCCCGCTTCATCAACCGCAATCCCCAGCTCTTGAGCGGTGAGGATGCGCGCACTGTCGTCAGCAGACAATTGGCGGCCTCGTAGAGATAATGCCGGGTCATCGCGTCGCCCTGGCGGGAAATCCCGCCCGAAATGTCCCGCTCGCCGGACTGATAGCGCCGCGGTGTCAGCCCGAGATAGGCACCGACATCGCGGCTGCGCCCGAACCGGCGCGGGTCCTCGATCGTTGCCATGAACGACAGCGCCGTCACTGGACCGACGCCTGGCACCGACATCAGATGCCAGCATGGCTTGCTCGTGCGCACGATCTCCCGGACCTTGGTGTCCAAAGCCGCGACCTGGCTCTCGATCGCGCCGAGTGCTTCAAGAAGTGCCGAAACGCAGGCATAAAGAAGGTCGTCATGGGCGCAGCACGCCCTCGCCGTCTCGTCGAACCGCTTGCAGCCCATTCGCGCCTTCACCGTGATGCCAAACGGGCGCAGCAGGCCGCGAATCTGTCCGCACAGCATGCGCTTGTTGGTGACCAGTTGATCGCGCGCCCCAAGCAGCGCGCGATGGCGATGGCTGTCTTCGCTCTTGACGTGAACCTCCCCGTACCAGCCCGTCTGGAGCATCTCGGCAAGCGCCCGGGCATCCGCCTTGTCGGTCTTCACGCTGCGCGCCTTCACCGCATCCGCCGCCCGCCGCGCGTCCATGCACACGACAGGCAAGCCAAGTCCCTTCAGCGACCGATAAAGCCAGGGGGTAATCGATCCCGTCTCGAGCCCGACAAGCGCGAGCTCGCCCGAAAACCGCGCCAGCCGATCGGCAATCATCTCAGGGTGCGTATCCGCGACCCCCTCCCAAACCGCGCAACCGGTCTCATCAACCACGCAAATCCGCGTCGCCTTGAGGCTCAAATCCAATCCGACATAATATCCCACAGCTGCTCTCCTCTTCTTCAACCAGCATCGAGATCGTTCCATCTCGACGAGGGGGGCAGCAACCCTCATGTATGGGATGTATGAGAGCTTTTGCAAAACCATCCTGCCGGTGCTGGAGGCCCGGCGTTCGCCTGACAGCGTCGGTCACAGGGTGATCTTTCAGCGGGTTTTCGGCGAACGTGCCAATGACCGCGAACACGCCATCGCTGTCTTCAAGCGCAACAGCGCCGAGGTGATGGCCGCCATTCCGCCCGAACGGCTGCTTGTCTATCACGTCGGCGATGGCTGGGAGCCCTTGTGCCGCTTCCTCGCCAAGCCAGAGCCGCAAACGCCTTATCCGCACAAGAATTCCGGTGAGGGTTTCCATGCCATGGTTGCGCGAGTCAGCAGCGGCGGCAAGCCCTGAGGCTGCCCCAGTGCGGCAGTCAGGGCGCGTTGAGATGGATATCTCCGTTGGCGCTGACGTCATAGCCGCCCAGCTCCACGGCGTGGTCGCGAAAGCGCGCGGTGCGGGCGAAGGCCCACAGCTTCTGCATGGCCGGCTCGAAATAGTCATGCCGCATCAGCGCAAGATCGAAGCGCTCGCTGGTGAGCGGCACGAAGTCGAGCCGGTACTGGCGCGCCACCGCCTCGATGGCGAGCCCGGTATCGGCCGCGCCCGAGGCCACGGCCTGGGCGACGTCGCTCTCGTTGAGCGCCGGCTTGGGCGCGAAACGGATTTCGCTGGCAAGGCCGGGAACGCTGCCGATGAGCTGGCCCAACAGTCCGTGGCTGCCGGCGCCCGGCTGGCGCCCGATGAGGGTGAGGCCGGCAATGTCGGCAAGGCGTACGATACGGCGCGGATTGCCGGCGGGCACGATGAGGCCCTGGCTGCGTCGCGCCCACTCGACCAGCACCACCGGCTCGAGCGGGAGGCCTAAGGCAACCGCTTGCGGGTTGCCCGAGGCAGCGGCCGCGCCCGCCAGGTGCAGGCCCGCTGCCATCGCTTCGCCACTGGCCAGGCGCTGAAGCCCGTCGGCGCTGCCGTTGAAGAACGTGGCAAGTCCGGTTCCCGCCTCGCGCAAGGCCCATTCGAAGAGCGGATCGTGGCTGCCCGCCACCACCGGCGGCCGCTCGAGGGGGCGTTTCAGCTCGCTGCCAGGATCGGTGTGGCCTTCCAGCCAGGCGGCGAGCGCGGCGCGGGGGAAAAGCAGCTTGCCGGTGGCGCGGGTGACGGGCAGGCGGCCTTCGGCGACCATGTCATAGAGCTTGCGCTCCTTGATGCGCAGCAGATCGGCCACCTCTTTGGCGGTGAGATAGTCGTGCATTGTTCTCAGCCTTTCCGGGTGACCACCGTGTAGCCGATGAGCGCGGCAATGACGATGCTGCCGCCGGTGAGCGCGGCAAGGCCCGGCGCCTCGCCGATCACCAGCCACACCCACAAGGGGCCGAGGATCGGCTCCAGCGTCGAGACGAGGGCGACGTCGGCGGCCGGCGCCATGCGCGCACCGGTGACGAAGATGGCAAGCCCCAACCCCAGTTGCGCCGCGCCGAACACGAGCAGGAGGGTGAACTGCGGCAGCGTCGGTGCCATGGGGCTGGCCAGCGGCAGCATGGCGAGGGCCGCAATGCCGGTGCCGGTGAAGACCGCCGGCGTCATGCGGATGCCGGGATGCCGCCGCATGGTGACGATGGCTGTGCCATAGCCAAGAGCGATCAGCATGGCGACCAGATCGCCGGCGAGGGTGCCGTGGCCCCGGGCCCCTGACACCATGATCGCCACCCCGGCCATGCAGGCGAAGATGGCGAGGAACGCATAAGGCCCCGGCCGCTCCCCGAGGACGGCCCAGCCAAGCAATGCCGCCGCCAGCGGCGCGCTCGACATGATGATGAGCGCATCGGCGACCGAGGTGAGGTTGAGCGCAACGATGAGGGCGATGGACGCGGTGGCAAAGCACAGGGCCACGATGAGCCCGGGCAGACCCATGCGGCGAAAGAGTGCGCCCGTTCCCCGCCCGTCGCGCACCAGCATGAAGCAGATGAGGAAGGCCGCGGCAAAGCTCGAGCGCCAGAACACCACCGTCCACGAATCGAGGTCACCAAGCAGGCGCACAATCAGCCCGCCGGTCGACCAGATCAGCGCCGAAAGGGTGACGAGCGCCAGACCGTTGCGGCGCGCTGCGCCGAGTGGATCGACCGGAGCGGCGGTTGCGGTCACACCCGGCCTTCCTCCTTAAGCACCTGGTCAGCCGCCTTGAAGGCGGACAGCCCGGCCGGGATGCCGGCATAGACGGCGACCTGCAACAGCACCTCGGTGATCTCCTCGACGCTAAGGCCGTTGTTGAGTGCGCCCCTGACATGCAGCTTCAACTCGTCGGTCTTGCCCAGCGCGGAGAGCATGGCGAGGTTGATCATGCTGCGATCGCGCCTGGACAGTCCCTCGCGGCCCCACAGGTTGCCCCAGCAATAGCTGGTGACGAGGTCCTGGAAGACCATCATGAAATCATCGGCGCTGGCGAGCGATTTTTCCACATAGGCTGCGCCGAGCACTTCCTTGCGGATGCTGAGGCCCTTGTCGAAGAGTTCTTTGCTCATGGCTTGCCCTTTCGCTGGTGGTGGTTGGTGGCCGCACGCTAGCGCGGCGGGCCGGGGCGGGGAAGGGGATGGCGGGCGTCAGATGTGGGGTATCAGTTGTCAGTGGTCAGTCGAATACCTCTCCATCATCGTCACCCCGGGACTTGATCCAGGGGTCCATTCCGCCAGCGTTGCAGCAACACGAGAGGGCAGCGGAATGGATGGCGGGATCGAGTCCTGCAATGAACATCACCATTCGCGGCCATTCGGGACCATTACGGGCAAAAAATTGGCGGCATATAAGACGGTATAATTTCTGATGCAGTCAAAGGATACCGTCCCCGAGGCCCCTCTCCACTTTCGCTTGCTAGAACGCCAAGCCCGCTGAGAGGCCTTACAAGGTCGCCGACTCTGGCGGACTCTATCTTCTCGTGAAGCCCAACGGGCCGCGGCTGTGGCGGTACGATTAAGCGCTTCACCGATCCCCTATGCGGTGAGACTTGAGGGGTCCGGAAAGTGCCAGTGCATCAGGTCTTTGATGCAGCTCTGGGGGGTGGCCGCTGAGGATGGCCTCGAGAGTGGCGGCGATGTAGGTGAGGGGATTGATGCCGTTGAGCTTGCAGTTGGCGACGATCGAGGCGAGGAGCGCCCAGTTTTCGGCGCCGACCTCGTGGCCGGCGAACAGTGCATTCTTTCGCGTGAGGGCTACCGGCCTGCTCCAAGACCGAGCTCATCGCCGCCAAGTCTATCGTGCATCATTTTTCGTTGGCTTTGTGGTGTAGGCCACCGACTGGGCACGCGATGCGGTGTAACGAAAGGGGAACGGTGTTTCAAGGAGGCGCGCGGTGTTCGATCCGAACGGTTTGCGAAAGTATGAGCTGGAGTGCCTTCGCCTGGCATCGGACTGCATGCAATTGGCGTGCGACCTTCGCGACCCTGCCTTGCAGCCGCATTTCGTCCGCATGGCCAGAGAATGGGAACTCCGGGCGCAAGAGGGACCGAGCGCCGATATCGAGCCCAAGTATTTCCCTGAGCGGGCTTGCCCAGCCTAGACGCGGTCATCGCGACGCCAGTCCCCAGCGCTCCGGCACTAGCCCGCCACGAGGGACGAACTCGTGGTCCTTCGTTTCCGAAGACATGGAGAGCATGCGGTCGTTTGATCTCGCCAGGTGCGGCTGATGCCTCGCCAGCGCCTCCGGCTTTCTCAATTGTCACGGCGCCCTTTTGTGTCGCTCTGAACCGCCG
This sequence comes from uncultured Alphaproteobacteria bacterium, assembly GCA_963770075.1. Taxonomy (GTDB): domain Bacteria; phylum Pseudomonadota; class Alphaproteobacteria; order Rhizobiales; family Aestuariivirgaceae; genus CAVVDT01. Next base: position 29,041 of record CAVYOQ010000040.1, on the reverse strand, counting down.
TTGCGGGTGGCGTCAGGAAGGCATCGAACCGCTCCTTGACGATGGCGTAGCACTCGCACGATGCCTTTTCGAGGCCTGGGCGATCGACAACCCGAATCCTGCCCCGCCGATAACTGATAAGGCCGGCCGCCTGCAGCGACTGCGCTGCAAGTGTTACCGATTTGCGATTGGTGCCCAATATGTGGGACAGGAACTCGTGCGTGTATGGCAGGGCCTCGCCATCGGCCCGATCATGCATCATGAGGAGCCATCGGCATATTCTTGCTTCCGTCGTGTGCAAGGCATTGCACGCGACAGTCTGCTGAACCTGTGACAGCAGCGTCTCCGAATAGCTGACGAAGAGATTGCGTACGTGTTCGCTGCTCTTGAATTCCGATTGCAGCACCTCGATCGGGCAGCGAACGGTGCTGCCATGCAGTTGAACAAGACATCGATTGAAGGAGACGCGGCTGTACATGGCGGCGAAGAGGCCGAATGCTCCTTCACGCCCTATGTTGGCGGTCTCAATCGCCGAGCCGTTCTCCAGAACAGTCAACAGCGAGAGGACAGCGCCTTCCGGGAAATAGGCATGCTTGAGGAGCCCGCCCGCCTCGCAGACGATGACACCAAGCTTGAGCTCAATTGGCTCAAGATGCGGACTGATCCGCTCGCGGCTGGCGCTCTCCAAGGCACCGAGCAACCGATTGCGCCGCCCAATCTCTCCTTGATCTTTTGACATGATCAACATGGTGCGCCCGGTGACAGATATCTACAACATGGTGCGCCCGGTGACAGATATCTAATTGTGCATTTTGCAGGCTACAGCCCTATCAGAGTCAGGGTTGTGCAGAATTGCTCACCTCGAGCGACCCGCCGAGTGTGGCTGCCTGCCCGAAGAAACGCAAAACGATCCAGTTCAACCCTCGCCCGGCGGCTGGTCGTGCAGAATGACGTTCAGCAACGAACTGTGGACCTCGATGTGGCCATTGTACTCGATGAAGCCCAGCTTGCGGAACTTGTTCATGAAAAAGCTGACGCGGGCCCGGGTCGTCCCGATCATTTCCGCCAGTGTCTCCTGGCTGATCTTGGCGATGATCGGCTCCGGCTTTGTTTCCTTGCCGAAGTTGGCCAGCAGCAACAGCAGCCGGGCAAGGCGCTTTTCGCTGGAATTGAACAGCTGGTCGACCAAGTCCGAACTCGACGCGGATGGCGCGAGCCAGAAGATGGGCAATGAACAGTTCCGAAAACGCCGGTTCGGCATGGATCACCCGGACAATGGCCGCCTTGTCCAGACGCACGATGGCGCAGTCCGTCATGGCCGAAACCGTCGCCATGCGCCATGTCTGGCCCGCAATGCAGCCCTCGCCGAAGAAGTCTTCCTTGTTGAGGATGGCAATCACCGCTTCCTTGCCCTGCTCGGAAACGACGCTGACCTTCACCTCGCCCTTCTGGATGTAGAACACCGCATCGGCAACATCGCCTTGCGAATAGACGATTTCCCCCTTGCCGTACATGGCCGTGCTGTGGCCATCACCGATCTTGACAAGAAAGGCCTGGGGATCAAACGGCGTGCGGGATGGCTCATCCATTGCCAAGCCTCCCGTATCGCGAGTTTTTGGGCATTTGCATTATTACCATAAGGGGGGTCGATGCAAAAAGTCATCGAACTGGATCAAATAGTCACGGGTCCGGTTCGAGCGTCAGAGTGACCTCGTTTGCGCATTGTCGATGGGAGGCTGAGCGCTACCTGATCGCGCGTTGAGAGTAATTCGGGCACCGCCGCAGGAGCGTCGAGGCGGGTTCCTCCAAATTTGCGCCAAGAGCAAAATTGCACAGACGGCGACCAGATGGTCGGGCATTCTGTAATACACATCGGAACAATGATGTCCCATAGAACTTTGGGCTTCATCTCCAATTCCGTTTAATTGTGAAATTCAAACTGATGTTGATAGACATGAACGAACTGCATGGATACGGAATTTGTGCCGGCGGCGGCTTGCTCGGCAAGGCGAATGATATTTTCTTCAGCGATAATTGCTGGACGATACGCTATCTCGTCGTGGATACGGGCTGGCTGTTTGGCCGCAGAGTTCTGGTTGCCAACGCGCTGATGCTTCCGCGCGGAGCCAGGCAAGCGGCAGCGGATTGTTCAGCGCCCGGCCGCGACGCTGGAGTATGGCGGTTTCCATCTGCGCAGCGCTCGCGAAATCCGGGGCCTCTCATATCGAAGCCACGGACGGAGAGATCGGCTATGTCGACGACCTGATCGTCGATGATGAGACCTGGACCATTCGCGACATCGTGGTCGACACCTGCAACCGGATACCCGGTCGCAGGGTAAGCATCGCGCCTTCCTGGGCGACGGAAATTGATTGGCATGACCAGCTCGTCATGCTCGACCATGGCCGCGGTGCCTTGAACAACGCGCCGTTGCGCGACCCGATCACACCGATCAGGCGCGATGACCAGGCGGTGCTTCACGAGCATCCCGAGCGCGAGCCCATCTGGACACACTAGCGTCCCGGTCGAACCGATCGCCGGACCGCAAAAGAATTTCGCGCACGACGATCAAACGTGTGCTGGATCAAGCGCATTGTCCCTGTTTTTCCTGCGCTTGGAATGGACCGAGTTAACCAAGGAGATGAACATGTCTAGGCTTACATGGAAGATGATGGGGCTGGCCGCGGTGGTCGCGGGCAGCGCTCAACTGGCCACAATGGGCGCGGCAAGCGCCCTGGTACTGCCCGTGTCGGGACAGTCGACCGTCGGCGACACCGGGCAGTCGAACGCCAAGGCGCTGCAGGTCGATTACAAGAAGAAGCAAGACCAGAGGGGCCAGCACAGGCAATATGATCGCCATCGCGACGGCAATCGCTACAGTCACCGCCGTCACGGCTATACCCACCACTACGGCGGCTATTGGTATGCCTCTCCGTGGTGGACGATTTCCGCTCCGGTCGTGGTGATCCCGGTACCCTTTATCCAGATCCAGTAGAGCGTATGCGGTGGCGCATCGACAACTGGATGGATAAATCCACCGCTACTCCTCGCCTGATAAGGCTTTTCAAATACCCGGAGCGTGTTTCGAGGAATGCGATTTCATCGAACGCGCTCCGGTCATGAGCAAAATTGAACAGATTGCCGTGACGTCGCCAGCTATTCTGATCGGAATATTGGAGAAGAAAACATGGACAGGGACAGGGTCGACGGATCGGCCAAACAACTGAAGGGCGCCGTCAAGCAGGCCGTTGGTCATGCGCTGGGCGATGTCAGGCTGGAGTCGGAGGGCAAGGCCGACGAGATGGAAGGCAAGGTCCAGAACGCCGTCGGCGGTCTGAAAGACGTGCTCAACTCAATATAGACTTGACCGGTCCGTTCCTTCACGGCGCCGGGCCGTCGACCATAACGCCTGATTGGCGTGCGCATTCGACCGTTCCCGCGTCCCGTAACCCCCGGTCTTTCCGGTTTGCTGCCCCCCTCCTGGAAAGACCCTCTGGCGGCTCCCGCCACCCCCCGGCGGGGGCCGCTCCTCATCCCGTGTCCTGTCCCCGAATGGGGCCAGGACAGTCGGGCCGGTCGCCTGAAGTGAGTAATTCTGCACAAGCCCAGGCTCGCGTCTCTGGTCCGGCGTGCAACATCAACCTGGCATCGGTCGAGCCGGCATGGGATTTCGACAGATGCGTTTTGATCTGGCTCAAGGGACAACCGTTGCGGGAAGCGTAACCGATTTTCATGGAGGGCACCAAGATGTCCAGATCGATTGTATACCCCGTATCATCAAGGTTTACGCCAAGCGGACCTCATCTGCGACCGCCAAAGAGCGCCGTGCAGCCTCACGCGGACGTTCACTTCCTATATGAGGTGCTCTTCGGGCTGATCGCGACCATGTCCGCATGCGGCTCAATTGCAGCATATCTGGCCTGGTCCGGCGGTTGAGCGAGCTGATGCGCAAGTCGCGGGACGCCTCTACCATCCGGACGGCATTGTTAACTGGCCTCCGTCCCATTCAGGTCAAGGCAATCCCGGATCCGATTGCGATTACAGGTACGGTTTCGACATCAACAGGAGACCAGTCATGTCGCTTGGACTCATCCTCGTCATCATTCTTGTCATCTTCCTGCTTGGCGGCTTTTCCGGCCGTTTCGGGGGCTACGGCTACGGCTTTGGCCACGGCGGCGTCGGCGTCATCGGCATCATCCTGATCGTCGTTGTGGTGCTGCTGGTGATGGGCCGGCTCTGAGCAGGTCAATTGACCCGGCCTGCTTAGGCATTTTCGATAAGAATCAATTGGGCCGGTCAGGAGTTGCGTCCTCATGGACTCCTGCGCCGCCACAGCCTGCCTGACGGTTTGACAAGAAGCAGGGTCACTTCGGTGCGTGCCACCGGGCGAGCCTGCGCGACTTTGGCAAGAATGCGCCTTGAACAACTTGTGGAACGGAAAACGACGATTAAGATCACAGCCTTACTGTTACGCTCGGCGGCCGCTGGCATCCTGGCGCTGGCCGTGCCTTTTGCGGCTTCCATCCCGCTTTCCACGCTGGCACAGGCAGCAACCAACGCCGGCGTCTCGATCAATATCGGCGCCTTCTATGATCGCCTTTCACCCTATGGCGACTGGGTGTCGCTGAACGGCCGCAACGTTTGGGTGCCGGCCCGCCGGCCCGCACAGTGGCAACTCTACACCGAGGGTCATTGGGCCTACACCCATCGTTATGGCTGGATGTGGGTGTCGGCCGAGCCGTTCGGCTGGGCGACCTACCACTACGGCCGCTGGGGCCATGCCGACAACATCGGCTGGTACTGGGTTCCCGGCTATCGCTGGGCACTGGCGTGGGTGTCGTGGCGCCGTTCCGACAGCTATGTCGCATGGGCGCCGCTGCCGGTTGATTATCCCGACGAATTCGGCGCGAACGTCACGATCGGCGCGGTGCCGGATTTCTACTGGCAAGTTGTGCCGTCCCGGTCGTTCCTGTCGGTGAATCTGTTCGGTGTCGTCATCCATGACCGCCACCGTGCCGATACCTACATGCGGGGTGCGCGGCCCGTGGGTGGTGTAAGGATCGTCAACAACGCGATCGTCAACAACGTCATCGACCTCAACTTTCTCGAGAAGCGCACGCACAAGAAGGTTCGAGTCTACAAGATCCAGGAGGACAAGACTCTGGGCAAGGGCACCAGGCAGAAGGGCGATTCCATCCAGGTGTCCGCGCCGCAGGTTCAAAAGGGCGGCGATCACAAGCCCAAGCAGATCAAGCCACTCGATGAGGTGCAGGCCAGGCACAAGAAGGAAGTCGGCACATCCCAACAGCAGCCGACCACTCAGCAGCCCAAGGCCGTTGACCAGACAGACAAGAAGAAAAGGAAGCAGCAGCAAGATCAGCAGCAGCCGGTCGTCCAGTGATCGCCTGACCTGGAGGGGCACGTCGGCGGGGGGCCGGGCGCCCTCCGACGAACGGCGGCGCGTCCCCCGCGGTGTGCGCGGGCGTCACTAGTAGCGCCAGCGCGGCGGTCGCTAGTGCATAGTGCAAGCGTCTTGGCCTGCGCCGCTGGACGCCGCACACCGCGAGCACTATTGACCGGAGAGTGCCGGTCGTTTCCATATGACCGTACGCTTTGCATACGGTGGCGTCGGCATTGTCATTATCGGCACGATCGTGATTGTCGCTGTGATCCTTGTAGTGCCCGGGCGCCGCTGAATTGATGGGAATTGAGCAAGATGAGCCGCCTTCGCGTGCATCGGGAAAATCACTTCGTCAGCCGTATCGGCTGGTTGCGCGCAGCGGTGCTGGGAGCCAACGACGGCATCATCTCAACCGCAAGCCTGATCGTGGGCGTTGCTGCTGCAGCGGCGAGCCAAAGCGAAGTCCTGATCGCTGGTGTGGCCGGCCTGGTGGCCGGCGCCATGTCGATGGCCGCCGGCGAGTATGTGTCGGTCAGCTCGCAGTCCGACACCGAACAGGCCGATCTTGCGCGCGAGCGCGCGGAATTGAGCGACAACCCCGCATTCGAGCTCGACGAGCTGGCCGCGATCTATGTCGAGCGGGGTGTCGACCAGGATCTGGCGCGGCAGGTTGCCCGACAGTTGATGGCGAAAGATGCCCTGGCCGCTCACGCCCACGACGAACTGGGCATATCGGAAATCACCACCGCGCGCCCTGTGCAGGCCGCGCTGGCCTCCGCCGCCACGTTTTCGGTCGGTGCGGCCATGCCCTTGCTGATGGTCGTGGTATCGCCCGCCGCTGCGCTTGTCCCCATAGTGTCTGCTGCTTCACTGGGATTTCTCGCTCTGCTCGGTGCGATCGGGGCGAAAGCGGGCGGCGCAGACATTTTGCGCGCCACGGTCCGGGTGACATTCTGGGGAGCGCTGGCGATGGCTCTCACCGCAGGTATCGGGAAATTGTTCGGCACGGTTGTGTGAAGATCGGGCGCGACACACGAAGGCAGGGTTCATCAAGGGCAAGCCCTCAAGCAGCCCAGGGAGCGATGACATGCCACTCTGGCAGAGATTACTGATTACGGTCGCGACCATGCTTGTAACGAGTTTCATCGCCGGCCTGTTGTGGCGCTGGCTCTTCAACACCGAAATTCCGGGTTATCTGAGCGGGGTTGTCGGCGGCGTTACGGCGTTGCCGGTGTGGGAATTGCTGAAACGCATCCAGATACGCTGACGGCCGGCCCCGGCTGGACATCAAAAGGATGAGGCTCGATGGCGCTGCGCTTGATCGAGATGGTGCTGCAGGAAGAAGACGGTGACGACGTCCGCGTGCTTCTGGAAGAATGCAAGGTGATCGAGCACCGGCAGGTTCGATCGGCGGACGGAGAGCTTGTGGTGCGCATCTTGCTCGACGCGCAACAGAGCGAGACGGTGCTGGATCTGCTGGATAAACGTTACGCCAAGCGGGAAGGCGGCCGGGTGGTGGTTCTGCCGGTCGAAGTAACATTGCCACGCCCCGAGCCCGAGCCCGAGCCGGAGCCGGAACCGGAACCGGAGGTCGCTGCTCATTCCGAGCCGTCGCCGCCCGAGGAAGAGCCGCCGCAGCGGATCAGTCGCCAGGAGTTGTACGAGGACATCAGGAATGGCGCGGAATTGTCGCGGGTCTATATGGCGATGGTGGCGCTGTCCACCGTGGTGGCGGCTTTCGGTCTGAACGAAAACAGCCTGGCCGTCATCATCGGGGCCATGGTGATTGCGCCTCTGCTCGGACCGAACGTGGCGCTGTCGTTCAGCATAACCCTGGGCGACCTGACGCTGCTTCGGCACAGCCTCGTGACGGCGCTGGCGGGGGTTGCAGCGGCGCTGGCGCTGTCGGTGATCATCGGCATGCTGCTGCAGGCGGACCCGACATTTTCCGAAATGATGTCGCGCACGACGGTGAAGCTGGGCGACGTCGCGGTGGCCTTGGCGTCGGGTAGCGCGGGTGCGCTGGCATTCACGACCGGTGTGTCGGCGACCCTGATTGGCGTCATGGTGGCAGTGGCACTGTTGCCGCCGCTTGTGACGTCGGGTCTGCTGCTGGGCGGCGGGCATTTCGCCCTGGCCCTGGGCGCCTTCTCGCTATTCCTGGTGAATCTGATTTGCGTGAACCTTGCCGGCATAACGACGTTTCTGGTGCAAGGCATCAAACCGACGAACTGGTGGGAGAAGGATCGGGCCATGAAAGCCACACGCATCGCCATTGCGCTGTCGGTGACCCTGTTGGTGGCGCTGGTCGCTATCATTCTGCTGTTGCGCCAAGCCTGACGCTGGACAGATGAGAGGCTGCAGGTTTCGCGATCGTGTTCCAGTATTTCTCCATTGCTCCGATGAGGGGGCTTCGTTTTGGTGCGGGCATTGTCGCCGCCATAAAGGCTGACACCCTGTCTCTGTCGGCATGGCAGATTGCAATGATGTTCGGATTCCTCACGACCTATCCCGTTGACTGGTGGCTGATCCGACGAGGCATCAAGGAAGAAATGTGATGGCCGCGCGCCCGGCTTTCAGCCTGGTGTCGCACATTGGCACCAGGCGGTCGTCCTGCGATCCTTGCGAGGACGGCAGTTATCAGGGGCATTGCGGCCATCAGCCCCTGGACAATTTTCATCACAAACACCTTGTCGGCGTATCTGGCGCAATTGCTGGATTGCGGCGCCGCCGCACCTGGGTTTGCCGGTGACGGCTTCGGCGCGAGCTTGCGGATTGTCTTGCCGACTGTAGGTGCCTGTGGTGTCGGTCCGGCTTATCGGGGTCGATGGTTCTTCGTGATTCGCGGGCGCCCGCAAATCAACAAACGCCGCCTTGAGACCGCTACCGCCGCGCAGAAATGTTGAAGCAATCGGCACGATATTTCGATGTGAGCAAATCTGCACAGTCCCCGCTTTCGCATCGGCGTAGCGTTCCTGCTGCATCAGCGTTCGCCCCTTCACCGCTCGACGAGGCGAATGCTCATCCGCGGCCCGCCGCCTTCGACAACTCCGAAATGGCAACGCGCGGGGCCACGGCCCTGAACTCTTTCGATTGGAAGTCGCGGCTGCCCGGCGACGGCGATTTCTCTGACTTATTGGCAAACCAGCTAACTTTGGGAAATACAGATCATGAATATCGCGACGAAGCCGGAAACTGGCGTTCGGGTTGCAGCACCACAGACGATGAAGGCTCTTGTTTATTCGGGGCCGGGCAAGAAAGCCCTGGAGAAACGTCCGAAGCCGGAAATCACGGCGCCCACCGATGCCATCGTCAAAATCTCCAAGACGACGATTTGCGGCACCGACCTGCACATCCTCAAGGGCGACGTTGCGACCTGCAAGCCCGGCCGCATTCTCGGTCACGAGGGCGTCGGCGTTGTCGACAAAGTCGGCGCCGGGGTGACGGCGTTCAAATCGGGAGACCATGTTCTGATCTCGTGCATCACCGCCTGCGGCAAATGCGAGTACTGCCGGCGGGGCATGTATTCGCATTGCACGACCGGCGGCTGGATCCTCGGCAACGAGATCGACGGCACCCAGGCCGAGTACGTCCGCATCCCTTACGCCGACACCAGCCTCTACCCGATTCCGAAAGGCGCCGACGAAGAGGCGCTGGTGATGCTGAGCGACATCCTGCCGACCGGCTTCGAATGCGGCGTGCTCAACGGCAAGGTCGCGCCGGGTTCGACGGTTGCGATCGTCGGCGCCGGGCCCATCGGGCTTGCGGCGCTGCTCACCGCGCAACTCTACTCGCCGGCGGAAATCATCATGATCGACCTCGACGACAATCGCCTCGAAATGGCGCGCGAATTCGGTGCAACGCAGACGATCAACAGCAACGACGGCAAAGCGGCCGATGCGGTCATGAAAATGACCGGCAAGCGCGGCGTCGACACCGCCATCGAGGCCGTCGGCATTCCGGTCACTTTCGAACTGTGCGAGAAAATCATCGCGCCAGGTGGCACCATCGCCAACATCGGGGTGCATGGAGCCAAGGTCGATCTTCACCTCGAACGGCTGTGGTCGCAGAACATCGCGATCACCACGCGGCTGGTCGATACGGTCACCACGCCCATGCTGCTGAAGACCGTGCAATCCAAAAAGATCGATCCGACCCGGATGATCACCCACCACTTCAAGCTCGACCAGATCATCGATGCCTACGAGACCTTCGGCAATGCCGCGAAGACCAAGGCGCTGAAGGTGATCATCGAAGCCTGACGACAATCAAAGGCGGCACCATCAAACCGCAACAACCAAACAGGGATACCAAGCCATGACCTATCAAAGCCTCAACCCCGCCACCGGCAAGCTGCTGAAGACGTTCGATGAGCTGACCGACAAACAACTCGAGGAAAAGCTCGCAACGGCTGCGGCCTGCTTCGAGACCTGGAAGCACACGACCTATGCCGAGCGGGCGGTCATCGTCGCCAAGGCCGCCGCCCTCCTGCACGACCAGGCCGAAGCATTTGCCGCATACCATGACGCTGGAAATGGGCAAGCGGATCGACGAGGCTAGGGGGGAAGTGGAGTTCAGCTCGAATATCCTCGCCTACTACGCCAAGAACGCCGAGCGGTTCCTTGCGGACGTGTGAAGCTTCATCCGAGCCTCGGTGAAGGCCACATGGAGAGTAGCCCGATCGGCGTGATCTTCGGCGTGGAGCCCTGGAACTTTCCCTATTATCAGCTGGCGCGCGTGGCCGGCCCGCATTTGATGGCCGGCAACGTTCTGGTGGTCAAACATGCCGGCATGCGTTCCGCAATGCGCGATCGCCTTCGAAAAACTGTTGATTGAAGCGGGCGCGCCTGCTGGCCTGTACACCAACCTTTTGATCTCGCACGATCAGTCCGACCGCGTCGTCGCTGACCCGCGGATCAAGGGTGTGGCCCTGACCGGCAGCGTTGCGGCGGGCAAGAGCATCGCGGCGCGGGCCGGACAAAACCTCAAGCCGTCTTCGATGGAACTCGGCGGCAGCGATGCGTTCATCGTCCTCGATGACGCCGATCTCGAACATACCGTCAAATGGGCTGTCTGGGGACGCATGTACAATACCGGCCAGACCTGCTGTGCCGCCAAACGCTTCATCGTCGTCGAAAGACTCGCCGACAAGTTTCTGGCGAAGTTCACAGCCGCGCTCGAGGCTCTCAAGCCCGGCGATCCGCTGGACGAGAAGACGACACTGGGTCCCTTGTCCACGGAATCGGCGCTGGTCGATCTTCTGAAACAGGTCGATGTGGCGGTCGCTCACGGCGCCAAGGTGCTGATGGGCGGCAAGCGGATCGATCGTCCCGGCGCCTTCATGCAGCCGACGATCCTGACCGACGTCAAGCCGGAAAATCCAGCCTTTCGCGACGAATTCTTCGGCCCGGTTGCGATGTTCTTCCGCGTCAAGGACGAAGACGCTGCCATCGCGCTTGCCAACGATTCCGATTTCGGATTGGGCGGTTCCGTCTTCACCACGGACCTGGCGCGCGGCAAGCGTGTGGCCAGCCGCGTCGATACCGGCATGATGTTCATCAACAACATCAGCTGGTCGGATGCCGAATTGCCGTTCGGCGGCATCAAGAACTCCGGTTACGGACGTGAACTCGGCGACATGGGCATCCAGGAATTCGTGAACAAGAAGCTGGTTCGCTACGTGTCCGCCGAAGCGCCCGTGTGATCCCTGACCCCGCCCGTCGATACCACAGCAGCTACATCACCACTGGAGCGACATATCATGGCTAAACCACTCACTATCGTCGTGCTCACGCTGTGCTGCGCTGGCGTGGTCGCAGTGGGCGCGGCATGGGGCGCTGCCTATTACGGCTTGTACAATGTGGCTGCTGTGTCCCGAATCCGCGCCCGTATTCTCGCAACAGACCGACATCGTCGTCGCACCTTCCCAGGCCGGTGGTTGAACCTGCGGCGCGGACCACGCCAACCCCCGCGCCTTTCCGCAGCATGAAGCCACATCTCAACAATCGTTTGGAGTTCCCATGTACATCAACGTCGCCGTTCTGAAGGAAACACAGCCGCACGAACGGCGCGTGGCGCTGGTGCCCGGTGTCGCCGCCAAGCTCGTCAAGCTTGGCGCAAAGCTGCACATGCAAACGGGTGCCGCAGACGCCATCAAGCTGACCGACGCGGCATTCGAAGACGTCACGTTCATGGACGATCGCCACGCAATGGTCAGCGATGCCGATGTGGTGCTCGCCGTGCAGCCGCCCGCACTGGATGTGGTCAACGCGATGAAGGAAGGCGCCATTCTCATCTCCTTCATCTATGCCCACAAGGAACAGGCGTTGGTGCAGCGCCTGCTCGACAGGAAAATCACCTGCTTTGCCATGGAACGCGTCCCGCGCATCACGCGGGCACAGGCGATGGACGCGCTGTCGAGCCAGTCGGCGCTGGCCGGGTATTACGCGGTGCAGCTTGGCGCCACCCATCTTGCCCGCATCCTGCCGAAGATAACGACCGCTGCCGGCGCCATCGGGCCGGCCAAGGTGCTGGTGATGGGCCTCGGTGTCGCGGGCCTTGAGGCGATTGCCACCGCGCATCGGCTGGGTGCCGTGGTCGAGGGCTATGACGTGCGTCCCGAAACTGAAGAGCAGGCTCTCTCGTTGGGCGCGAAATTCGTCGAAACCGGCGTCGATGCGCGCGGCAAGGGCGGCTATGCGCGCGCGCTCACGGCGGAAGAAAAAACCAAGGTCGCTGCCGTGCTGACCCAGCATATCCAGGAGGCCGACCTCATCATCACGACGGCCGCGATCCCCGGCCGGCCATCGCCGAAGCTGATCAGCAAGAAGCAGGTCTCGGGCATGAAGGCCGGCGCCGTGATCGTCGATCTGTCGGCCGAAGGCGGCGGCAATTGCGAGGACACTGTGCCCGGCCAGACCACACAGGTCGGCCAGGTGACAATCGTGGCGCCGCTGAATGTGCCCTCGCTGCTCGGCGAGGACGCCAGCGAACTCTATGCAAAGAACCAGTACCACCTGCTCGCCCTGATGATGAAGGACAACGTCATCAAGCTCGACTGGGACGACGAAATTCTCGCCAAGACGGTGCTGACCCATGCCGGTGAACTCAAGGATGGCGCGGCCAAGGACGATGCCAAGCCGGCTGGCAACAATAACGACAAGGTTGCGACGCCGGCCGCGAAAGTGGCGTGAGCTTGATCGCACAACCGCAAACAATGGAGAAAAAAATGCAGGTTCAAATCAACATGGGCCATAACATCCAGGGGCACGAGGCATTGGTCGCGCGCTTCACGGGTGTGCTGGAGCACGCGCTTGAACGCTTCAGCGACCGGATCACACTGGTGGAAGCCCATCTCAGCGACGAGAACGGCCGCAAGAGCGGCCCGGACGACAAGCGCTGCATGATCGAAGCCCGCCTCGAAGGTTATCAGCCACTGGCGGTCACGCATCATGCGGCGGCTTTGGACAAGGCGCTCGATGGCGCTGCGAAAAAACTGGTCGCCCTGATCGAGCATACGCTTGGGCGGTTGCGCGACCAGAATGGTCGTGACGCCAGCCGCCCGCAGCCAGAGCCGGTGGATCAGGAGTAAGATCGCGATGGAATTCCACATAGCGTTCAGCGGCTTTGTTGCGGTGTACATCTTCATGCTTGCCGGCTTTGCCGGTTGGGTGATCATCGGCGGCGTGCCGGCGATCCTCCATACGCCGCTGATGTCGGGTTCCAACTTCGTGCACGGCATCGTCGTGGTTGGCGGAATCTTCGCTCTGCTCAACGCGAGCACCGTGCAGGAGCAGGCGATCGGGTTCTTCGCCGTGCTGCTCGGCGCCGGCAATGCCGCCGGCGGCTATGCGGTCACCGATCGCATGCTGGCGATGTTCCAGCCGAGCGGACATAAAAGCCCACAAGGCAAAACGCCGCCACGCCAAGCCCAGCCACCCGAAGAAGAGTTGAGGAAGCGACATGCTTGCAATCATCCCGCAACTGGCGATCGGGGCGACCGACCTGGCGGCGGCCTTTTTGTTCATGTACGGCCTCAAGCGCATGTCGTCGCCGGTGACGGCGCCATCGGGCATCTTCGTCGCCGGCATCGGCATGGCGGCCGCCGTCGTGGCGAGCTTCCTCTATGCCTTCGGCGTCGAGCGCGGCAGCCAAGCCCTATTTGATGGTGAATATCGCGCTTGCCATCGTGGCGCTCGGCCTCGGCGGAGGCCTCGCCTGGTGGAGCGGCCGCAAGGTGGCGATGACATCGATGCCGCAGATGGTGGCGCTCTACAATGGCATGGGCGGCGGCGCCGCGGGTGCCATCGCCGCGGTGGAACTGTTCGGCGACAAGGCCCAGGGAGCGACCCAGCTTGTGGTGACGCTGATCGGCGCGCTGATCGGCGCGGTTTCGCTGTCCGGCTCGCTGATCGCCTGGGCCAAGCTCGACCGCGTCATCAAGAAGCCGCTGCGGGTACCCGGCCAGCAGGCCTTCAACGCGGCGGTCATGCTCGCCACTCTTGGCGTCGGCGGCTACATCGTCTTCGTCACGCTGGCCAGTGCAACGCCGCTGATCGCCATGCCCGGGCTCATTTACCTGTTCTTTGGCTTGCGCGCTGGTGTTCGGCGTCTTGATGACGCTGCCGATCGGCGGGGCCGACATGCCGGTGGTGATTTCGATCTACAATGCCTTCACCGGCCTGGCGGTCGGGCTCGAAGGATTTGTGCTGCAGAACCCGGCGCTGATGATCGCCGGCATGGTGGTCGGCGCCGCCGGCATGCTGCTGACGCTGCTCATGGCCAAGGCGATGAACCGCTCGGTCAGCAATATCCTGTTCACGAACTTCGGTGCGACCGCCAAGCACAAGCAGACCGACATCAAAGGCAGCCTCAAGCCGACCGAGGCCAGCGATGCCGGCATCTTCATGCGCTACGCCAGTTCCGTCATCATCGTGCCGGGCTATGGCCTGGCCATCTCGCAGGGACAGCAGAAGCTCTACGAATTCGTCAAGCTGCTGCAGGCCGCGGGCGTTTCGGTCAAGTTCGCGATCCATCCGGTGGCTGGACGCATGCCCGGCCAGATGGATGTGCTGCTGGCCGAAGCGGGTGTGCCCTATGACCTGATCTTCCAGCTCGAAGACATCAACGACGAATTCGCCAACACCGACGTTGCTCTGGTCATCGGCGCCAACGACGTGGTGAACCCGGCGGCGCGCAGCGAAAAATCCTCGCCGATCTTCGGCATGCCGATCCTCAACGCCGACAAGGCCAAGAAGGTCTATGTCGTCAAGCGCGGCGACGGCAAAGGCTATGCCGGCATCCAGAACGCGCTGTTCTACGGCGACAACTGCGAGATGGTCTACGGCGACGCCCAGGCGGTCCTGGTGAAGATGATCGAAGCGGTGAGAGGGCTGGGTCTGTCCGCCGCGGCCTAGCGGGGCGATCCGAACTGACCAATTTTTTGTGAGAAACACCATGACCCAAGCAGCACTCTATCCACTCCGCTTCGACCCGATCTATCAGTACCGGCTGTGGGGCGGGCGGCATCTGGCGCACTGGCTCAAGCTGCCGCTGCCCGGCGACGGGCCGATCGGCGAAGCCTGGTTGCTGAGCGATCGCGACGAGCATCCCAGCCGCGTCGCCGATGGACCGCTCAAGGGCCGCACCATCGCTCAACTGATGCAGCAGTCGCCGCAACATATGCTCGGCAAGCTGGCGCAGCGGTTCGCGCGCTTTCCACTGCTGCTGAAATTTCTCGACGTCCAGAAGATGCTTTCCGTGCAGGTGCATCCCGCCGACGACAGGACCGACCTGATCCCCGAGGGTGACAGCGGCAAGACCGAGGCGTGGGTGGTTCTCGAAGCAGCACCCGCAAGCCGCGTCTACGCCGGCCTGAAGCCGGGCACCACCGCGGCGGATCTGCGCGCCCTCTCGAAGGGTACGGTGAACAACTACCTGGCCAGTTTCACACCCCAGCAGGGACAGGGCATTTTCATCAAGGCCGGCACCGTTCATGCGCTCGGCGATGGCGTCGTGGTGTTCGAGGTGCAGGAAAACAGCGACGTCACGTTTCGGCTGTATGACTGGGATCACATCGATCCAAAGACCGGCCAGCCGCGCGCCCTGCAAGTCGAAAAGGCGCTGGATTGCGTTGATCTGAAGCAGGGTCTTGTTCTCCCGGTCGCCCCTTCGCCCAGCCATCCATGCCGCCCGCCATGCGCGAACAGCTGTTTGATGGTCCGCATTTCCGCTTGTGGCGTCTCCAGGGTTCGGCGCCGTTTGCTGTCGGCGTCGCGGATGAACCGCGCGTTTTGGTGTGTATCGACGGCATTGGAATGATTGAACACGATGGTGCCGAGTACACGGTCGAAAAGGGCGAGGTGATATTGCTTCCAGCAGCCGTCGGCGAGTGTCGGTTCCGACCCGACGGCCCGGTCACGCTGCTGGATATCGCCGTGCCGGTGCAGCCATGAAAAAACTTGTCGTATTCGATCTCGACGGCACGCTGGCGGAAAGCAAACTGTCTCTCGATGCCGAGATGGCGAGGCTTCTGACGCATTTGCTTGATATCGTCAAAGTCGCCGTCATCTCGGGCGGCGCATGGCCACAGTTTGAAAAGCAGCTGCTTTCCAATCTGCCCGACGACAAGCGCCTTGAAGATCTTTCGCTGCTGCCGACATGCGGGACAAAATTCTATCGCTACGAGCGATCGTGGAAAAAACTGTATTCGGAGGATTTCAGCGCCGATGAGAAAAAGACCATCATCGATGGGCTGAACAAGGCGATCGATCAATCGGGATACAGAGCCAAAAAGCATTGGGGAGACCTGATCGAGGATCGTGACAGCCAGATCACGTTTTCCGCCCTCGGCCAGGAGGCGCCGCTCGCGGAGAAAAGGAAATGGGATCCCGACTTCACCAAGCGCATGAAAATCAAGGACATTCTCAAGCCCCTGATTCCTGCATTTTCAGTTCAACTGGGCGGCTCGACGTCGATCGATGTCACCAGGCCGGGCATCGACAAGGCCTACGGCATAAAAAAGCTGCATGAGATACTGGGCGTCACCATCGAGGACATGATCTTTGTCGGTGATGCCCTTTTTCAGGGCGGAAATGATTATCCGGCAAAGCAGGCGGGCGTGGTCTCCATCGAGGTCCGCGATCCCCACGAAACCAAACGCGTCATTGAAGCCACGATTGCCTGCCTGGACGGCGGAGGCGGCCGGTGACCGGCTTCAATCTGACGCGCCTGGGCATGATCATGGAGCCCAAGGCGGGAGAGCCGAATGAGGTGGAGGGCGTCCTCAATCCGGCGGCCATTCGATCGCGTGACGGGCAACTCTATCTCTTTCCGCGTCTTGTGGCTCGCGGCAACTATTCTCGCATCGGGATCGCCCGTGTGTTGTTCGACGCTGCCGGTGATCCGACGGGCATCGAACGCATGGGCGTGGCGTTGGAGCCGCAGGCCGACTACGAACTGACCGCGAACGGTGGGGGGTGCGAGGACCCGCGCATATCATATGTCGAGCCGCTGCAGCACTATGTGATGACGTATACGGCGCTGTCGCGCCGCGGCCCGCGAATTGCGATTGCCGTCTCCGAGGATTTGCTGCACTGGCGGCGCATCGGGCTTGCAACATTCCATCCCTATGAGGGCATTGCCTTTGAAGATATCGACGACAAGGATGCAAGCGTGTTTCCCGCGCTGATTCCTGACCCCGCCGGCCTGCCCGCCATCGCGCTCGTGCACCGGCCGCTGTTCCCGGGAACACGTCCGGAGGAAAAGGTGTGTGAGCCCGCGTCTCGCCCTGTGGATATTCATCGAGAAAGCATCTGGATCTCGTATTGCCACGTGGCAAGAAAGAAGAGGAGCATCATCTCGGGAAATTCGTCGCCCATCACCGGCTCGCCCGCCCCGTAGCGGGGTGGGAACGCCTCAAGATCGGTGGCGGCGCGCCACCCATCAGTTGTCGCCATGGCTGGCTATTGATCTATCACGGCGTCCACGACCTTCCGGAACCGGGCCAGACCGGGCGCAAGATGTGCTATTCGGCTGGCGCGATGGTGCTGTCAAAGGAGCATCCGAACCGGATTATCTATCGCTCGCAAGAACCGGTGCTTGTTCCTGCCGGACCACTGGAGCGCCACGGAACGGTTGACGACGTGGTGTTTCCAACCGGCATCGATCGTCGCGACGATCTTGGCACGCCCGATCGCTTCGACGTCTATTACGGCATGGCGGACAATCGGATTGGCGTGGCGCGCCTCGACGTGCCGGCATCGATCGGTTGATGGCCCTGGCCGTCACGCCTTGCGAGCGCCGGCGACGGCGCAGCACGTGTTGGCAGATTACATCTGGGCAATGTGAGCAATTCTGAACAGTGCCAGGTCGGTTGAGCGCCGTTCAATACGATGGCGCGCCTTGGTTCGACGCAACTCGTTTCGTCCGGCCGCGTTTCCAGTTGCGGTCGCGCCATAACTTAAGAGCGTACGCCGTCGCCAGAAAAAGCTCCTGGATATGCTGAACCCTGGAGAGACACGCGGGCTTGAGAGGCGCTCAGTCGATCCGCAAACCTGTGCGTTGGATGTCGGAGACGAAAGATGATGCAAGATCAATCGCAAGCGTCAGCCGCTCTGAAGACCGCTACCGGGTCCAAGGCGCAAGCCACCACCTCGGCGCGCCCCGCCCACTCGGGAAAAGGCCTAGACACAAGCGCTTCAAACGAGCTCGACGAGCAATGCATCAATACAATTCGCACCCTGGCGATGGACGCTGTCCAGCGGGCCAATTCCGGGCACCCCGGCACGCCGATGGCGTTGGCGCCAGTGGCCTACACGCTGTGGCAGGCGTTCTTGCGCTTCGATCCCGACGACCCGATCTGGTGCAATCGCGATCGCTTCGTTCTTTCCAACGGCCATGCCTCGATGCTGCTCTATGCCATGCTGCATCTGTGCGGCGTGAAGGCCGTCGGTGCCGATTACGAGCGGCTCGGCGAACCGGCCGTCAGCATCGACGACATCAAGAGATTCCGTCAGCTCGACAGCAAATGCCCCGGACATCCCGAATATCATCTGACATCCGGCGTCGAGACCACGACCGGACCGCTGGGGCAGGGCTGCGGCAACAGCGTCGGCATGGCGATGGCCGGGCGCTGGCTGGCCCGGCATTTCAACCGGCCGGACTTCGTGATGTTCGACTACGACGTCTATGCCATGTGTGGCGACGGCGACATGATGGAGGGGGTGACCAGCGAGGCAGCCTCGCTCGCCGGACACCAGATGCTCGGCAATCTGTGCTGGATCTATGACAGCAACCGGGTGACCATCGAGGGCCACACCGACCTGGCGTTCAGCGACGATGTCGCGGCGCGCTTCCTCGCCTATGGCTGGAACGTGCAGCGCGTCGGCGATGCCAATGACACTGAGCGGCTGGCGCAGGCGATCGAGACCTTCCGGCACACCGACGAGGTGCCGATGCTGATCATCGTCGACAGTCATATCGGCTACGGCGCCCCGCACAAGCATGACACCAGCTCAGCGCACGGCGAGCCGCTCGGCGAGGAGGAAATCCGTCTCGCCAAGCGCAGCTATGGCTGGCCCGAGGACGCCAGTTTTCTGGTGCCGGAGGGGGTGCGCGAGCATTTCGCGGACGGCATCGGCCGGCGCGGCAAGGGCCTCCGCAAGGAGTGGAGCACGTTGTTCGATGGCTACCGCAAGAAGCACCCCGATCTCGCCGCCCGGATCGAGCTTATGCAGAAGCGCAAGCTTCCCGAGGGCTGGGACGCAGCGCTTCCGAATGTTTGATGCCGACGCAAAGGGCCTCGCCACGCGCGATTCGTCCGGCAAGGTGCTGAACGCCATTGCCGCGCATTTCCCCTGGCTGATCGGCGGGGCGGCCGATCTGGCGCCGTCCACCAAGACCCGCCTGACATTCGAGGGTGCCGGCGATCTGGAAGCGGGCACGCCGGGCGGCCGCAACCTGCACTTCGGTATCCGCGAGCACGCGATGGGCGCGATCCTCAACGGGCTCGCATTGTCCAAGATCCGTCCCTATGGCTCGGGCTTCCTGATCTTTTCCGACTACATGAAGCCGCCGATCCGTCTCGCCGCCCTGATGAAGCTCCCGGTCATCTACGTCTTTACCCACGATTCGATCGGCGTCGGCGAGGACGGGCCGACGCACCAGCCGATCGAGCAGCTCGTCGCGTTGCGCTCCATCCCCGGCTTGATCACGCTTCGCCCCGCCGATGCCAATGAGGTCGTCGAAGCCTGGCGCGTCATCATCGGGCTGCAGCACCAGCCGGCCTGTCTGGCGTTGACCCGCCAGCCGTTGCCAACGCTCGACCGCACGCAATACGCTCCCGCCGCCGGTCTGGCCCAGGGCGCCTATGTCCTCGCCGACGCTCCGGACGGCAAGCCTGGCGTGATCCTCATCGCCACCGGCAGCGAGGTTGCGCTCTGTATCGAGGCCTTTGAACAGCTCAAGCGCGAGGGCGTGCCGGCGCGCGTCGTCAGCATGCCTTCGTGGGAATTGTTCGAGCAGCAGGATCAATCCTACCGCGACAGCGTTCTGCCACCCGATGTCACGGCGCGCGTTTCGGTCGAGATGGGCTCGGTGATCGGCTGGGATCGCTATGCCGGCCCGACCGGAGCCAGGATCGGCATGCACACATTCGGCGCCTCGGCGCCGCTCAAGGACCTGCTCACCAGGTTCGGCTTCACGCCCGCCAAGGTGCTGGCCGCGGCGAAGGAGCAGATCGCAAAGTCAAAAGGGAAGTCGAGATGAACGTGCAATTCAAGAACAAGCCTGTCGGCAAGCCCACTCAGGAAGTTGCATGACACAGGCCAAGCCGTGTGGCTCGATTTTGTCGCCCGGCGGTTCATCGCCGAAGGCGGTCTCAAGAACCTCATCGAGCAGGACGGCCTGACCGGCGTGACCTCCAATCCGTCGATCTTTGAAAAGGCCATCGGCGGCAGCGCGGATTACGATTCCGCGTTGAAGGCAGCCGAAATCCGGCGGCGACCGCAATGTCATGGCGCTTTACGAAAAGCTCGCGATCGCCGACATCCAGCATGCAGCCGATGCGCTCCGCCCGGTCTATGAAGCGACGAAACGCCAGGATGGCTATGTCAGCTTCGAAGTCTCGCCGTATCTGGCGATGAATACCGAGGCGACCATCGCCGAGGCGCGCCGGCTGTGGCATGCGGTCGGCCGCGACAACCTGATGGTCAAGGTGCCGGCGACCAAGGCCGGCCTGCCGGCGATCCGCCAGCTGATCGGCGAAGGCATCAATGTCAACATCACGCTGCTTGTTCTCGCAACAGGTCTACGAAGAGGTGGTCGAAGCCTATCTCGCCGGGCTCGAGCATCTCATCGCGCAAGGCGGCGATGCGTCCAGGATTGCGAGTGTCGCCAGCGTCTTCGTCAGCCGTATCGACGTCATGGTGGACGAACTCATCGAACAACACGCTCGGCCAGACGAATGACGCCGACAAGCGCCATGCGCTCACCGCGATCCACGGCAAGGTTGCGATCGCCAACTCCAAGCTTTGCTATCAACGCTACAAGAAGCGCTTCGCCGGTGCGCGCTGGGAGAAGCTGCGCGCCAAGGGCGCGCGGGTGCAGCGGCTGCTATGGGCGAGCACCAGCACCAAGAACAAGGACTACAGCGATGTGCTCTATGTCGAGGAGCTGATTGCACCCGATACGGTCAACACCATTCCGCCCGCGACCATGGATGCGTTCCGGGATCACGGCAAAGTCCGCTTGAGCCTTGAGGAGGATGTCGACCAGGCCAGGCAGGTGATGGCGGCGCTGGAGCAGGCCGGCATCTCGATCGATGCGGTGACGGCAACGCTGGTGGACGAAGGCGTGCAGCAGTTCGCCGATGCCTTCGACAAGCTGCTCGGCGCGGTCGCCCAAAAGCGCGCGGCACATCTCGGCAAGCAACTCGACGGCCAGACCTGCAAGCTTTCGCCCGACCTTGAAAAGGCGGTGGCCGCCTCGATCGAGTCGTGGCGGCACGATGGCAATGTGCGCCGGCTGTGGGCCGGTGATGCAAGCCTGTGGACCGGTTCCGACGAGGCCAAATGGCTCGGCTGGCTCAACATCGCCGGCGCGCAGCACAAGCGGATCGGCGAACTCAAGAGTTTGGCAGCGGACATTCACAAGCAGGGCTTTACCCACATGGTTCTCCTCGGCATGGGCGGATCGAGCCTTGGTCCGGAGGTGTTTGCCGAAACGTTCAAGCAACAAGACCGGCTGGCCCGAGCTTTTGGTGCTCGACTCGACCGACCCGGCGCAGATCCGAACCATCGAGAGCAAGATCGATCCGGCCAGAACGCTGTTCATCGTATCGAGCAAGTCCGGCAGCACGCTTGAGCCGAATATCCTCAAGCAATATTTCTTTGCGTGCGTGAAGCAGAGCCGTCGGCGCCGACAAGGCGGGATCGCGGTTCATTGCCGTCACCGATCCCGGTTCGCCGCTGCAGAAGCTCGCCGAGCGCGATGGCTTCCGCCATGTCGCATTCGGCGTTGCGAGCATTGGCGGGCGCTATTCGGTGCTGTCCGATTTCGGGCTGGTCCCCGCGGCAACGATGGGGCTCGACATCGCCAGGCTGCTCGATACGACGCAAACGATGGTGCGCTCTTGCGCCGCCGACGTTCCGGCAGCCGAAAATCCGGGTGTCGTTCTCGGCACCGTTCTGGGCGTGCTGGGCAAGTCGGGGCGCGACAAGGTCACCATCATTGCCTCGCCGGGCATTGCGGATTTCGGGGCATGGCTTGAACAGCTCCTGGCTGAATCGACCGGCAAGCAGGGCAAGGGTCTCATTCCCGTCGACACCGAGCCGCTGGGTCCGCCGGAAGTCTACGGTGAGGATCGATTGTTCGTTTACGTCCGGCTATCGGGCGAGGCCGATGGCGATCAGGACGCCGCGATCGACGCGCATCGAAGGCGCCGGGCACCCGGTCGTGCGGATCGCCGTGACGGATCGCTATCACATCGGCCAGGAATTCTTCCGCTGGGAGTTTGCCACGGCGGTCGCGGGTTCGATCCTCGGCATCGATCCGTTCAATCAGCCCGATGTCGAGGCCAGCAAGGACAAGACGCGCGAACTGACCGCTGCCTACGAGCACACCGGCAAACTGCCGCCGGAAACGGCGCTGCTGCAGCAGGACGGCCTGACGCTTTATGCCGACGACAAGAACACCAGGGCCTTCGGAAAGGCCAAGACGCTGGTTGAAATCCTCGCGGCACATTTCGAGCGTGTTCACGCCGGCGATTATTGTGCGCTGCTTGCCTATGTCGAGCGCAACGCCCGGCATGGCGATGCGTTGCAGGCTATCCGCGTCATGATCCGCGACCGCAAGCGCGTTGCCACCTGTCTCGGCTTCGGGCCGCGGTTCCTTCATTCGACCGGGCAGGCCTACAAGGGCGGCCCCAACACCGGCGTGTTCCTGCAGATCACCTGCGACCACGAGACCGATCTCGATGTGCCGGACCAGAAATATACCTTCGGCATCGTCGAAGCGGCCGAAGCGCGCGGCGACTTTCAGGTTCTGGCCGAGCGTGATCGCAGGCTCCTGCGCGTGCATCTCGGCACCCATGTCGCGGCGGGATTGACGACCCTCACCAATGCCATTCGGCAAGCGCTGGCTTGACCAGATAAAAGGAGAACTCAAAATGCAGATCGGCATGATCGGATTGGGCAAGATGGGCGGCAACATGTCTCGCCGCCTGATGAAGGCGGGCCACCAATGCGTGGTCTACGCACGAACCGCCAAGACGCGCGAGGATCTGGCCAAGGACGGGGCGACGGCGGCCGAGTCGATTGCGGACCTGGTAAAGCGGCTGAAGGACAAGCCGCGCGCCATCTGGCTGATGCTGCCCGCGGGCAAGGTCACTGAAGACATGGTCGAGCAGCTCGGCGGCTTGCTGGACAGCGGCGACATCATCATCGACGGCGGCAATTCCTTCTACAAGGACGACATCCGCCGCGCCAAGAAGCTGGAAGACAAGGGCATACGCTATGTCGATTGCGGCACGTCCGGCGGCGTCTGGGGTATCGAGCGCGGCTATTGCATGATGATCGGCGGACCGAAGAAGGCTGTGGATCACCTCGATCCGATTTTTTCGGCGCTGGCGCCGGGGCTCGGCGAAATCCCGCGCACACCGGGCCGCGAAAAGAGCGATTCCCACGCTGAGCACGGCTACATACACGCCGGCCCGTCGGGCGCCGGACACTTCGTCAAGATGGTGCACAACGGCATCGAGTACGGATTGATGCAGGCCTACGCCGAGGGCTTCGACATCTTGCGCAACAAGGAATTCGAAAATGCTGCCCGAGGACGAACGCTTCACCCTGAACCTGCCGGATGTCGCTGAAGTCTGGCGGCGTGGCAGCGTCATCTCGTCGTGGCTGCTCGATCTCAGTGCCGCCGCGCTGGCGAAAGATCCGCAGCTCAATGATTTCTCCGGTTTCGTGCAGGACTCCGGCGAAGGGCGCTGGACGGTGGATGCAGCCATAGAAGAAGCGGTACCGGCGGAGGTGATCACGTCGGCACTGTTCGCCCGCTTCCGCTCGCGCCAGGTGCACACCTTTGGCGAAAAGATGCTGTCGGCCATGCGCTTTGGCTTCGGCGGGCACATCGAGGGCCAGGAGAAGGGACCCTCGGCGAAACAGCAGGCCGCGGAATAGCGCCATGCTTGATGCCTCTTCAAAGCAGGCGCCACGCACCGTGCAGGTGATAACGTCGCCGCCGCGGCATGAGGCCAAGCCGGCCGACCCCTGCGCCATGGTGATCTTCGGCGCCACCGGGGACCTGACCAAGCGCCTGGTGATGCCGGCACTCTACAACCTCGCGCGCACCGGGGTGCTGCCGGAGAACTTCGTGCTGATCGGGGTGGCGCGGGCGGAGGGAAGTGCGGAAACCTGGCGCACCGAGCTTCACGACTCGCTGAAGAGCTTCGTTGGCAACGCTTCCACCGCGTTCGATGTCGACCACATCGACAAGAAGGTATGGAAGCGCCTCGCGGACAGGCTGGTCTATGTCCGCGGCGATCTGAACAAGCCCGAGCTGTACGACAGGCTTCGCGCCGCGCTGGACGAAGCCGAAAAGGACCACGGCACCAAGGGCAATGCCATCTTCTATCTGGCGGTCGCGGATCGGCTGTTCGGCTCCGTGGTGGAGCAACTGGGCAAGGCCAAGCTCACCGATCAGGAGGAGGATGAAGACGGCAAACGCCGGTTCTGGCGCCGCGTGGTGATCGAGAAGCCGTTCGGCCATAGCCTCAGTTCGGCGCGCGAACTGGACACCCACATCCGGCGCACGCTGCACGAGGACCAGATATTCCGCATCGACCACTTTCTCGGCAAGGATACGGTCCAGAGCATCATGGCGTTTCGCTTTGCTAATGGACTGTTCGAGCCGATCTGGAACCGCGATCGCATCGATCATGTACAAATCACGGCGGCGGAAACGGTCGGCGTGGAGAAACGCGGCCATTTCTACGAGGCGACCGGCGCCCTGCGCGACATGGTCCCCAACCATCTGTTCACCCTGCTCTCGATGGTGGCCATCGAGCCGCCCACCGACTTCGATGCCGCCGCGATCCGCTCCAAGAAGGCCGAGGTGCTGGCGGCGATCCCGGCGGTCAAGCCGGGCGCGGTTGTGCGTGGCCAATACGACGCCGGCACGGTGCTGGACAAGAAGGTGAAGGCCTATCGCAAGGAGCCCGATGTGGCGCCGGATTCCAACATCGAGACCTATGTCGCGATGCGGCTCGAGATCGACAACTGGCGCTGGGCCGGCGTGCCGATTTATCTTCGCACCGGCAAGCACCTGTCGCGGCGGGTTACCGAGATCGCCATCTGCTTCAAGCAGGCGCCCTATGCGGCATTCCATGGCACGCCCGTCGATACGCTGCCGCCGAACTGGCTGGTGCTGCGCATTGCGCCTGATGAGGGAATCTCCCTGCAGTTCGAGGTCAAGCGACCTGGGCCGGTGATGGACCTCGCTGCCGTCAAGATGGACTTCCGCTACGGCGACTGGTTCCCCAAGGAGCCGAACGTGGGATATGAGACGCTGCTCTACGACGTCATGGCCGGCGATACGACGTTGTTCATGCGCGCCGACATGGTGGAGCAGACCTGGCGCATCGTGCAGCCGGTGCTCGATGCCTGGGCCAAGAGCGGTTCGACCGATCTGCCGATCTATCCAGCAGGTAGTGCTGGACCCGACGAAGCCGATGTGCTCCTGGCGCGCGATGGCCGGCGCTGGCGACCGATCAAGCGTGATGATGACGGACAATCGTCATGAGTGACGCGCAAACAGCGCCGTTCAAATGTTCGGCCGTGATTTCGGATGTCGACGGCACGCTGGTCACCGACGACAAGATATTGACCCCGCGCACCGTAGCCGCCGTGGCGGACTTGCGCGCAAGCGGAATCGTCTTTTCGATCACCAGCTCCCGCCCACCGCGCGGCTTGCGCGGGCTGCTCGGTCCTCTCGGATTCACGGCGCCGGTGATCGGGTTCAATGGCGGGGTGATAGCCAAACCGGATCTGGCAATCATCACCGAGCACACCCTGGTGCCTGAAATCGCTAGCAACGCGGTCAAGATGCTCAAGGCAGGTGGGGCGCATGTCTGGGTTTTCAGTGGTCAGGACTGGTTCGTGCAAGACGGTGAAGGTCCGCATGTCGGATTGGAGCGGCGCACGGTGGGGTTCGAGCCGACGATCGTCGATGATTTCGGAGCAGCGCTCGATGCCGCCGCCAAGATCGTTGGTGTCAGCAAGGATTTCGACCTTCTCGCGCGGTGCGAGCACACTGTATCCGCCGCGCTCGCCGATCAGGCCACCGTCGCGCTTTCGCAACCCTATTACCTCGATATCACCCATCCGCTCGCCAACAAGGGCGTTGCCTTGCTGGAAGTCGCGAAGTTGCTGGCCATTCCGGTGGGGGAGATTGCCGTCATCGGCGACGGCGCCAATGATGTTGCGATGTTCAAGCCCAGCGGATTGAGCATCGCCATGGGAAATGCCAGTGCGCCGGTGCGCAAGGCCGCTGATTTTGTGACGGAAGGCAATGGCGATGACGGCTTTGCCAACGCGATAGAGCGGTTCATTCTGCCGCACGCCACCTCGACGCTGTCGAGGGCGTCATGAAGCCGATCGTTGTCGCGCCCTCCATTCTTGCCGCCGATCTGCGCTGCCTCGGCCAGGAGGTCCGCGCGGTCGATGCGGCCGGCGCCGACTGGATTCATATCGACGTGATGGACGGCCGGTTTGTGCCCAACATCTCCTTCGGCCCGGCGATCGTGGAAGCGGTGCGCCGCTCGACCGCCAAGCCGCTCAACGTGCATTTGATGATTGTCGAGCCGGAACGTCATGTAGAAAAATTTGCCGCAGCCGGCGCCGATCATCTGCTTGTCCAGAGCGAGCCGTCCTCCACCATCCACCTTCACCGTGTACTTTCGCGCATCCGCGAACTCGGCAAGAAGGCCGGCGCCGTGCTCGATCCCGCCAGTCCAATCGCCTTCGTCGAGGAGGTGCTGCACCTGTGCGACGTGATCCTGGTGATGACCGTCAATCCAGGCGCCGGCGGCCAGAAGTTCCTGCCGGAGACGTTGCCCAAGATCCGGCAACTGCGCCGGCTTTGCAATTCCAAGGGGCTTGACCCCTGGATCGAGGTCGATGGCGGGCAGAACGGCGAAAACTCCGGATTGGCCGTCGAGGCCGGTGCAAACACGATTGTCGCGGGATCGGCGATCTTTCATTCGGGCGACTATGCCGCCGCCATTGAGCGAATTCGAAACGGCACACCGCACATGAAGGCTGTCGCATCATGACGAACGCCGCTTCGGCTGAAAGTCGCACGTTCGAGAACGCCGAAGTGTTGGCGCGTAACGTCGCCGAATGGCTCTGTGGTCTCGCGCGGGCAAGCGACGGCACATTCGCGGTGAGCCTGGCAGGCGGATCGACGCCGCGTCGTCTTTATGAATTGCTGGCGACGCCGGACATTGCGCAGCGCTTTCCCTGGACCCGCACGCACTGGTTCTGGGGTGACGAGCGGTTCGTGCCGCACGACCATCCCGACAGCAATTACGCGATGGCGCGCAATGCCTTTCTGTCGCGGGTTCGTGTTCCCGATGCCAACATCCATGCGGTGCCGACGCAGGGACTGTCGCCCGATGAGGCCGCGGCCGCATACGATGCAACGCTGAGACGTTTCTATGGCGCCGACACGCTGGCTCCTGAGCGCCCGCTGTTCGACGTCACGCTGCTCGGCCTCGGGGACAACGGACACACCGCCTCGTTGTTCCCCGGTCAGCCGGCACTGCGCGAGCAGCGGCGATGGGTGGTGGCGGTGACAGGCGCTGGGACCGAGACCCGCATCACCCTGACCTATCCTGCAATCAACAGCAGCCGCGAGGTCGCTTTCGTGGTGACGGGAAGGGCAAAACGCAGCGTTGTCGCTCGCGTGCAGGCGGGGGACCCGACGCTGCCCGCAGCCCTGGTCCGTCCGGTCGGCCAGTTGCACTGGTTTACCGATCGCGCTGCCTCACCGGCCGGCGTGGATTGACGTCGAGCCTGACGAAAAGCGCCTTGCCGACCGTTCCCGTTGTGGCGACCGCTCGGCGCCGTTGTCACCATGAAGCAATCGGCATTCGCGCGTTGTGTGCAAAGCAGCACAGCAATGGACCTGCACACGGGTCAATATCAGACTTCGCGGTAGACGAGGCTCTTCATCAGGGAGCCGCAGTGTCAATCCGCCAAAGCAAACAAGCCACATGACTTGTTCGGCCTCGCCCGCATTGCGACGGAGCGGCCGCGACATCTGTGGCAACCGAAATTTCTGGAGTGCGCGCACAATGAACAAATTATCGGCTGATGTTGTCGTGAATGGCGATGGTGGAACCGTATCTCCCGCCGCACCATCAAGGAACGGCCTCGAATGCGACTACCGCAAAGCCGCCAATTTCTACCAACCGGGAAGCGGTGCCAGCAAAAGACAGTCGAGTAGAAAAATTCGGTTGAATAAAGTTCAGCGCGTGGCTTTCATCGGGAATTATCTGCCCCGCCGCTGCGGAATCGCTACATTTACCCATGATCTTCATCGAGCGGTCCTGTCAGCTCGTCCGGATCTTGAAACCTGCGTTGTTGCCATGACGGACGGGGACCGAACCTATGATTATCCTCAGTCCGTACAATTCCAGATACGCGACGAAATGATCGGCGATTATGTTCAGGCAGCGGAATTCCTGAACCGTGCGAAATTTGACGTTGTCTGCCTTCAACATGAATACGGAATTTTCGGCGGTGAGGCCGGGAGTAATATTATCGAACTCTTGCAGCACCTCGAAATGCCGGTTGTCACGACACTTCACACGATCCTGGCGGAACCGATGGCCATCCAGCGCGACGTCATGCGCCGGATTATCGATATTTCCGCCAGGATTGTTGTGATGTCAGAAAAGGGAAGCGAAATTCTTCGGCGTGTTCATGACGTCCCAGCGCGCAAGATCGAGATCATTGCGCACGGAATACCGGACTTCCCCTTTCTCGAATCGCGTCATGCCAAAGCGAAATTCGGTTTCACCAAAAAGACAGTCATTCTCACGTTCGGTCTTCTTTCGCCGAGCAAGGGTATCGAGACGGTGATCGATGCCATGCCCGC